>CAIVDC010000077.1 GCA_903904605.1 uncultured Sterolibacterium sp. | reverse complement strand
GCTCTGCCCCACTTCCTATGCCCAGGCCGCCTATCTGCTCACCGAGGCCCTGGCCTTCCCCGGGCAGCGGAAGATCGCCGTCAAGCCGCCCGAACTCAAGCCCAGGGTGATACCGATCATGCCCGCGCCGATATCGGGCTAGGCCGTGCCGATCTTCTGAATAGACAACCCGGTGCCAAGCGCGCCGGGTATAGGATTAGAGAGCCGCGGCCTCACGGAACATAGGTTACGCCCCAGTGGTCACAACATTGGGAATCGCAAATTCAAACTCGGAGAGCCCATCATGTCGAGTACCAACCAAGAAAGTCTCGGTCGAACCCCGCCGCAAGACCAACCCATCAAGCAGCTAATTCAGTGGGGAGATCACCTCTCGGTTGGCCATCCCGGAATCGATGCCCAGCACAAGGAAATATATGAATTTGGGGCGGAGATTTACGAAAGTTGGCGCGATGGTGTCAGGGTTGGAGAACTGCGAATCGCCGCCGACAGGCTGTGGGAGCTTCTTCGTGCGCATTTTCTCTACGAGGAACGGCTCCTCGCCGGGGTCGGCTACGCCGATCTGAAGCAACATGTGGCAGAACATCGGAGCATGCTCAAAGAATTGCAGGGCATGCGCGAACACTTCGAAACCCTCAGCGACGATGATGATTCCCCCGGGGGTTCAGTGTTGTCCCCTAACTGGTCGGTAATGCAGTTTATTCTGGGCTTTTCCCTCGGGCATGTGATGACCAGCGACATGAACTACCGTCAATCCCTCATGGCTGGCGGTAAAGCCACAAGACCAACGGCGGGAGGCGCTTGATCCATCTCGCGTTGCCCACATCCGTGCATCTTGCGCGCAAGCCGCCTACCTCCTGACCGAGGCACTGGCATTTCCCGGGCAGAGCAAGCCACGCTCGAGCCGAGCAGGGAGCCAAGGTGTTGCCCCGGCGCCCCGTAGCCGCCGCGAGGGCTTGCCTGGCGGCATTGCTGCTGATGCTCCCCCTTCGCGCCGCTTCCGCGGAGACGGAAGTGAGCGCGGCCTGGGTGGTGCTCGGCGTGAGCGGGCAGGCGGTCGCCAGAGTGCTGACCCCGGCTGCCGCTTGTCCGGACATCCTGCTCGACGGCAAGCCGACGCCGATGAGCCTGCGCGTCGCGGCCGGAACGATTCCCCAGCGGCCGACGGCGAGCGCTCCCGCCGACTCGAAGCCGGCGTCCTTTCCCCTCAACACCTGCGAGTATCCGCTGCCCGGCGACACCAGGCGGGCCGCCGTCGGCGGGGTCAGCCTGCCAGTGCCCAGGGAGAGCCCGCAGCGCATCGTGGTCATCGGCGACAGCGGCTGCCGGCTGAAGGAGTCCGACGGCATCTGGCAGGACTGCGCCGATCCCGAGGCCTGGCCGTTCGCCCAAATTGCCCGCGTCGCCGCCGGTTTCAACCCGGATCTGGTCGTGGATGTCGGCGACTATCAATACCGGGAGAGTCCATGCCCGGCCGGCAAGCCTGGCTGCCAGGGCAGTCCCTGGGGCTATGGCTGGGACGCCTGGGAGGCCGACTTCTTCAGGCCTGCAGCGCCGCTGCTGGCTGCGGCGCCCTGGGTCGTGGCGCGCGGCAACCACGAAGAATGCGCCCGGGGCGGCCAGGGCTGGTTCCGCTTCCTCGATCCGCGTCCCTACGATGCCGCCCGCACGTGCAACGATCCGGCCAACGACGGCAATGCCGACTATTCCGAACCCTACGCCGTGCCGCTCGGTCCCGACAGCCAGATCATCGTCTTCGACTCCGCGAAAGCCGGCAAGGCGCCGCTGGATCCCGGGAAGGCCAGGGACGCCGCGGTCTTCGCCAAGTACCGGGCGCAGTTCCAGGAAGTCCGCCGACTCGCGGGCAGGCCGGGAATCCTGAGCATGTTTGTCGATCATCATCCGCTTCTCGGCCTGTCGCCCAAGGGCGCCGACTCGGTGTTCGGCGGCAACCGGGCCCTGCTGTCGGTGATGAAGGCGGCCAATGGCGCGGCTTATTACCCGCCCGGCGTCCAGGTCGCGTTGCACGGACACACGCACCTGTTCGAGGCGATCAATTTCGCCTCGGATCATCCGGCCGCCTTCCTCTCCGGCAACGGCGGCGACCACGCGGACAGGCCTCTGCCCGATCCGCTGCCTGCGGAGGCCGCTCCGGCCGAAGGCGTGACGATCGACCGGATCACGGACAGCAATACCTTCGGCTTTCTGCTGCTCGATCGCCAGCAGGAAGGCTGGACCTTCAAGGCCTACCGGCGCGACGGCTCCCTGATGACGACCTGCCTCCTGAACCAGGCCAAGATCCATTGCGACCGGACCGGCTTGATCCGGTAGTCGCTACAATACCGATGCTGCCAGGCTGCCGGACTGATTTAACGCCTGGCGGGCCACGCGATCTTTCCGCAGCATTCGGTCAAAAGCGCAGACATGAACAGGAATTACACGACAAGCCAAATCCGGCTCTATCTGATCGGCAGCATCATCCTGCTCGCGGGCTTGTCCTGCGCCGTCTATCTCTATCTGACGGCAACGGAGGACACCAGCGATGTCATCAGCTACGTGTTCGTGGATGGGCAGGAGTATCCGGTCAGGGCGGAGGATTCGCGGCGCTATCAGAACGATCTGGCCCGTATCGGCGGCAAGTCCGCACTCCTGGCGGACGAAATCGATCGCTGGTTCGACAGCCTGTGGCAGGGAAAACGTTTCGCCTGCCTGCTGGCCTTGCTGAGCATCGGAGCCGCTCTCGGCTGCTTCCTGGCGGCCCGGCAGGCTTCCAATGGAAGGCCGGGCGGGGAAGGGGAGGATCGATGATGGCGTGCCCGCGCGAGGTGGAAACACCTTGTTACGACAAAAACTCGTTCTGACATATGGCCGATACCGGCGTCTGTTTCAATTGAGGCAAATACCAGAAACCACCGGGAGTCCTGCCATGAAAAAGACTTTGTTGATTTTGTTTCTCGCGATCTTATCCGCCTCACCGGCTTACGCAGATAGTGGCCGGGGTGGCGGCGGGTGGGGCGGCGAGCATCGCGGTGGGTGGGGTTGGGGAGGCGCCTGGATAGTTCCGGCACTGATCGGCGGCGCCATCGCTTACGACCTGACCCGGCCCTACTACGTGCAACCGGCACCGGTCTATGCGCCCAACTATGTTCCGGTCTATGCCGCCCCGGTGATGGCGTCCCCGGCGCCGCAGTCCTGGTATTTCTGTGCCGCCGCCAATGCCTACTACCCTTATGTGACCTCGTGCCCGAGCGGATGGCAAGCGGTACCGGCGACGCCCCCCGCCTACAGCGACCAGCCGCGATAGACCTTCGTGGCGATCGGTGTCGCCACCGGGTTGTGGTCAAATACGGCATCCGCTTTGAGCCGCTCCCGGGAGGCAACACATGAATGTTACGGCCAGCCTGCCAAGCCTGTTCATTTCCCACGGGTCGCCGATGCTGGCGATCGAGGACAGCCCGGCGCACCGCTTTCTGCTTGAACTGGGCAAGAGGCTGCCCCGACCGCGGGCGATCATCGTGGTTTCCGCCCATTGGGAATCGCTGGCAGGCGTGGTCGTCAGCCTGGCGGCGCATCCCGAAACCATCCACGACTTTGGCGGCTTTCCCGCGGCGCTGTACGCACTGCAGTATCCCGCGCCGGGCGCCCCCGA
The DNA here is from genome assembly GCA_903904605.1 of uncultured Sterolibacterium sp. GTDB lineage: Bacteria > Pseudomonadota > Gammaproteobacteria > Burkholderiales > Rhodocyclaceae > CAIYYX01. Next base: position 41,796 of record CAIVDC010000077.1, on the reverse strand, counting down.
AGTCGCCTCCCGGGCGGCGGGTCTGCTCGAGGCGGCAGGTTTTGCCGTGAAGCGCAGCGCCAGCCGCGGTCTGGATCACGGCGCCTGGGTGCCGCTCAGCCTCATCTACCCCGAAGCCGACATTCCCACCACGCAGGTTTCGCTGCCGCACGGCGCTTCGCCGGCCGAGCACGAGCGGATGGGTCGTGCGCTGGGAATACTGCGCGAGGAGGGTGTTCTGATCATTGGCTCCGGTTCGCTCACGCACAACCTGCAGGAGTTCAGCGGCGGTCCCATCGATGCGGCGGTCCCGTCATGGGTGAGCAGCTTTGCCGAGTGGATGGACCTCAGGCTTCGGACAGGGCAGCGAGAATCGCTGCTCGAATACCGCGCGCAGGCGCCGTTCGCCGCACGCAACCATCCCAGCGAAGAGCACCTCTCGCCGCTGTTCGTGGCGCTGGGCGCGGCAGGCGATGGAGCGCGCGCCCAGCGTTGGCACGCGAGCTATCAATACCGCGTGCTGGCGATGGACATGTTCGCATTCCTCCCGGCGCAAGCCGGCTGATCTTCAGCGGTTCCGCTTCAATTTCCGCAGGGCCGGGCGCGCCGAAAGGCAGCCATTGCGGCCAGGATCAGGGCGCACCGCCGGCAAGGCCTGGGCGGGAAGCAGCGGACTGCGCGGCAGCACCGTCAGCCGTGCGCCCGCCGACCAATCCGTCTTCGGCTCGTTGAAACTCGTCGCCATCGAACTGCACGATGGTTCTGGTCACCTCGCTGCGCTTCGGATGCGCCTTGAAGCTTCGAGGGTAGAGAACTTCCCGCAAGGCGGGCCGCCTAGTATCCATTTTGTGGCTCCTCAAAATTTTCCAGGCCAGTGTAGGCGCAACCCCGTGCGGAAATGTGACGGCCGATCGCGAAATTGTAAGCAGATTTACAGTGCCGTGCCGTGGGCCTGCGCGCTGCTCCGGGCCTCGTTCTTCCGGCAATCCGCGCATCGCGATCAAGCGCCTGTGCCTTGCTCCGGAGGCTGGAGCTTGAAAGGGTTGCGCTCGCCCAGTTCGTCGACATACTGGCTTATGCCCTGGGCTTCCTGGGCGAGGAAACGTTCCACGGCCGAGGCGAATTCCGGGTGGGCGAGCCAGTGGGCGGAGAGCGTTTCAACCGGCATCAGGCCCCGGGCCATCTTGTGTTCGCCCTGGGCGCCGCCTTCGAATACCGCGATCTTCCGCTCTATGCAAAATTCGATCGCCTGGTAGTAGCAGGCCTCGAAATGGAGACAAGGCACCTCCTCGACCGAGCCCCAGTAGCGGCCGTAGAGGCGCTCACCGTCGCACAGATTCAAGGCGGCGGCAATCGGCGCGCCCTGTCTTTCGGCGATGACCAGCAGGATGTTGTCCGGCATTGCCTTGCCGATCCGGCGGAAGAAATCCGGCTTGAGATAGGGCTGCCGGCCGCGTATTTCATAGGTGAGCCGATAGCAGCGGTGAAAGAAGGCCCAGTGCTCGTCGTCGATCTCGCTGCCGGTCAGACGTCTCAGGCGCACTCCGGCGAGCGCGACGCGGCGTCTCTCCTGGCGGATCTTCTTGCGTTTGTCGCGGGTCAGGGCGGCGAGATAATCCTCGAAATCGCCGAAACCGCAGTTGCTCCAGTGAAACTGCACGCCTTTCCTGATCATCATCCCGGCTTCCCTCATCAACAGCGCGTCTTCCGGCGTGGGGAACAGGATGTGCAGCGAGGACATGCCGCTGTCCCGGGCGTAGGCGAGGGCAGCCTGCAGCAGCAGTCTGCGGTCCGCCTCGTCGCGGGCAAGCAGGCGGTGGCCGGGGACCGGCGTGAACGGCACGTTGGCGAGCAGTTTCGGATAGTAGGCGAGGCCATGGCGCTGATAGGCCTCGGCCCAGGACCAGTCGAAGACGAATTCGCCGTAGGAATGGTCCTTGGCATACAGCGGCATGGCGCCGACCAGGCTATCGCCTTGCCAAAGCGTCAGGTGACGCGGATGCCAGCCGGTTTTCGGACAGGCGGAGCCGCTCTCGCTCATGGCCGAGAGGAAGGCATGGCGCAGGAAAGGCTGGCTGCCGGCGAGCGCGTCCCATTGCCCGGGCGGCACTTCGGAGAGAGCGTCGAGAATACGGGTTTCCATGGCGACGGACAGTCTGTTGCGTGTTGTATAGTATCGCCCTTATGAATCCCATGCCGATCCAGCCGAGGGCCCACCTCAAGATCGCCGTCGCCCAGATCAACTGCACGGTCGGCGACCTCGCCGGCAATGCGCGCTTGATTCTCGCCGCGGCCGGACGTGCCCGTGCGTTGGGCGCAGACCTGCTGCTGACGCCGGAACTGGCCTTGTCCGGTTACCCGCCGGAAGATCTGCTGCTGCGCCCGGATTTCTACCGCGCCTGCGCACGCGAGTTGCAGCAGATGGCGGCGGCCTATCCCGATCTGACCCTGGTGGTAGGCCACCCCGAGGCGCAAGACGGCTGCACCTACAACGCCGCCTCCGTGCTGCGCGGCGGACGCATCGAAGCGCGCTATCGCAAGACACTGCTGCCCAATTCAGACGTCCTCGACGAGGAGCGCTATTTCAGTGCCGGCGACAGTCCTTGCGTCATCGAGGTCTGCGGCGTGCGCGTCGGACTGGTCATCTGCGAGGATGTCTGGCGACCGGGACCGGCCGAGGCCTCGCGCGACGCAGGCGCCCAACTGCTGCTGGCGCTCAATGCCTCGCCCTACCATCTGGACAAGCTGAAGCTGCGCTACGCGGTGTTGAAGAGCCGCATCGCCGTCATCGGCATCCCCATAATCTATTCCAATATGGTCGGCGGGCAGGACGAGCTGGTGTTCGACGGCGCCTCCTTCGCCCTCGACGGCGACGGTCGCCTCTGCCATCAGCTTCCGGCTTTCGAGGAGGCGCTGGAGGTCGTCGAGTATGCCAACGGCAAACTGCTGCCGGGCCGGGTCGAGGCGGCCCTGACGCTCGAGGCGGAGGCCTATGCCGCTCTCAAGCTGGGGGTCGCCGACTATCTCGGCAAGAACGGCTTTCCCGGGGCCATCATCGGCCTGTCGGGCGGCGTCGATTCGGCGCTGACGCTGGCCATCGCAGTCGATGCACTGGGGCCCGAGCGGGTGCGTGCGGTGATGATGCCGTCGCCGTTCACCGCGCCGATGAGCATCGACGACTCGCGGGCGATGGTGAAGAGTCTGGGCGTACGCTACGACGAAATATCGATCGAGCCGGCGATGCGCACCTTCGCCGAACTGCTGGCGCCGCAATTCGCCGGGCTGGCCGCGGACACCACCGAGGAGAACCTGCAGGCGCGCATCCGCGGCATGATCCTGATGGCCCTGTCCAACAAGAGTGGCGCCATCGTGCTGACGACCGGCAACAAGAGCGAGATGGCGGTCGGCTACGCCACGCTCTACGGCGACATGGCCGGCGGCTTCGCCGTAATCAAGGACATCTACAAGACTTTCGTCTATCGTCTTTGCGAGTACCGCAATGCGCTGGGAAAGGTGATTCCGGAGAACATCCTGACGCGCGCTCCCTCGGCCGAGCTGAAGCCCGGCCAGTTGGACCAGGACACGCTGCCGCCCTACGCCGTGCTCGATGCCATCATCGAGGCCTACATGGAACGCGACGAAAGCCCGAGAGAGATCATCGCCCGGGGCTTTCTCGCCGGCGACGTGCGGCGTGTGGTCGGCATGCTGAAGCGCAGCGAATACAAGCGGCGCCAGTCTCCGGTCGGGATCCGCATTACCCGCCGTGGCTTCGGCAAGGACTGGCGATATCCGATAACATCGCGCTATGTCGACGAGTGGCAGTGAATTCACAGGGAGATGGTATGAAGAAAATCGAAGCGATCATCAAGCCTTTCAAGCTTGACGAAGTGCGCGAGGCGCTCTCGGAAGTCGGCGTGAGCGGCCTGACCGTGACCGAAGTCAAGGGCTTCGGCCGCCAGAAGGGTCACACCGAGCTTTATCGCGGCGCCGAATACGTCGTCGACTTTCTGCCCAAGATCAAGATCGAGGTGGTCGTCGCCGAGCAGACGGTCGAGCCGGCGATCGAGGCCATCCTCAAGGCGGCGCGGACCGGCAAGATCGGCGACGGCAAGATCTTCGTCTCGGCCGTCGAGCAAGTCATCCGCATCCGCACCGGCGAAGTCGGCGAAGCGGCAATCTGAAGGTCCCCGCCGGACAGGTCGGCATGGATGCCGACCTAGCGCGCCGCTTTCAACAGGACGATCACGGCGCCTCCTCCGCCATCGGCGCCCAGCGCCTGGCAATAGGCCAGGACTTCCGGCCGGTTGGCCAGCCAGTTTCGCGCCAATTCCTTCAGCACCGGCTCACGGCCCGGAGAGCGCAGACCCTTGCCGTGGATGATGCGCAAGCAGCGGTGGCCGTTCGCCAGGCTTTCCGCCAGGAACTGCCCGAGCATTGCGCGCGCTTCGTCGCGGTTCAAGCCGTGCAGGTCGAGCTGCTCCTGGGTCACCCAGCGGCCGCGGCGCAGATCGCGCAGCACGGTGCGCGGCAATCCCGGTTTCAGGTAAGACAGTTCGTCGCCGCCTTCCAGCAGCGTCTCGAGCGGCGCCGGCGCCAGGCTGTCGGCGAGCGCGGCGGCCTCGTCCTGCTGCAGTTGACGCGGAATCGGCAGCGGCGGCGGCGGCTCGTGGTGAACCTTGTCGGAAACGAGCGGCACGGCATCGGCAACCGCCTTGCGGAACAGCGCGATGTCTTCGGGCAGCGGCCTCTTACCCGCAGCGGGTAATGAGCGCGACTTGCCCATGGCCTTGTTCCTAGCTCTGATCGTCGAGGTAGCGCTCCGCGTCGAGCGCCGCCTGACAGCCGGTGGCGGCACTGGTGACCGCCTGGCGGTAGATATGGTCCTGCACGTCGCCGGCGGCAAAGACGCCCGGGATGTTGGTGGCCGTGGCGTTGCCGTTCCTGCCGCCCTGGGTGGCAATGTAGCCGCCTTCCATTTCGATCTGCCCGACGAAGATGTCGGTATTCGGCTTGTGGCCGATGGCGATGAACACGCCCTGCAGGGCAATCACCTCGGTGACTCCGGTCCTGACGTCCTTCACGCGCATGCCGGTGACCCCGGTCTTGTCGCCGAGCACCTCATCCAGCGAGGAATTCCACTTGATCGTCACCAGCCCGGCCTTTTCCTTCTCGAACAGCTTGTCCTGCATGATCTTCTCGGCGCGGAGCTTGTCGCGGCGATGGACCAGCGTGACGTGGCTGGCGATATTGGCCAGGTAGAGCGCCTCCTCGACGGCGGTATTGCCGCCGCCGATGACTGCGACATTCTGCTTCTTGTAGAAGAAACCGTCGCAGGTGGCGCAGGCCGATACCCCTTTGCCGGAGAAGGCCTCTTCAGAAGGCAATCCGAGATACTGAGCCGAGGCGCCGGTGGCGATGATCAGGGCGTCGCAGGTATAGGTGCCGGCATCGCCTATCAGGGTGAAGGGTTTCTCGGTCAGTTTCGCCGTGTGGATGTGGTCGAAAATGATCTCGGTGTTGAAGCGCTCGGCGTGCTTCTGGAAGCGCGCCATCAGTTCCGGACCCTGGACGCCGTCGGCATCGGCCGGCCAGTTATCGACGTCGGTGGTCGTCGTCAGTTGGCCGCCCTGGGCCATGCCGGTGATCAGGACCGGGTTCAGATTGGCGCGTGCGGCATAGACGGCAGCGGTATAGCCGGCCGGGCCGGAACCGAGGATCAAGAGGCGGACGTGGCGCGAACTCATGGCGATATTCCTGACGGAGGAAAAGCGCCGATTATACGCGGGGCTGTCACGGCCCGGCTGGCGATCGCGAGCCTTGCAGGCGCCAGCCGCCCGCGCGGGCGACGCCCCTCCGATTCTTTTCGCCCTTATCCGCCGGTGTCCGCCGGTATAATCCCTGCCATGTTCCCTCCCAGCCATAAAAGGGCTTAAGCACGTGGCGGAAACCCCCAAAGGCCAGCCCCTGCCCGAAAGAATCGTCGTCCTGCTGCAGGAGGCCCGCTGGTTGGCGCTGGCGGCGCTGGCGGTCTATCTCGGCCTGATTCTCGCCGGTTTCGACAAGGCCGATCCGGGCTGGTCGCACTCCGTAGGGGTAGCCCATCTCGCCAATCCAGGTGGCCGCTTCGGCGCCTGGCTGGCCGACCTGCTGCTCTACCTGTTCGGTCTGTCGGCCTGGTGGTTGGTCCTGTTTCTGCTCGCCGCCGTCGTCTGGGGCCATCGCCGCATCGGCGGCCTGCTGCCCGGCGATCGCCGGCCCCTGTTGATCGCCCTGGTGGGATTCCTGCTCCTGCTCCTTTTCAGCAGCGGGCTCGAGGCGCTGCGCTTTTACAGCCTCAAGGCGGCCTTGCCCCTGTTCCCGGGCGGCATGCTCGGCCATGAGATCGCCCGGCTGGCCGCCAGTTACCTCGGCTACATCGGCAGCACACTGATCCTGCTGGTCCTGTTGGCGGTCGGTTTCAGCCTGTTTACCGGGATGTCCTGGCTGCGCCTGGCGGAAATTATCGGCGCTCTCCTCGAGACGGCGTATTTCGGCACGATCCGTCTGTGGCAGACCTGGCAGGACCGGCGCATCGGCCGCGTCGTGGCGGAACAGCGCGAGGCGGTGGTCGCGGTGGTGCGCAAGAAGATCGAGGAGAGCCCGGCGTCGCCGCTCAAGATCGAGCCGGTGGCGCTGGAGATTCCCCGGGCGGCGAAGGCCGAGGCGCGCATCGAGAAGGAACGTCAGGCACCGCTGTTCTTCGACAGCCCGGGCGGTGCGCTGCCGCCGCTGCATCTGCTCGACGAACCCGCCCATGACACCGACGATCTGCCCGGCGCCGAGGTCCTCGAATATACCTCGCGTCTGATCGAGCGCAAACTCGCCGACTTCGGCGTCGAGGTGAAGGTGTTGTCGGCCTATCCGGGACCGGTGGTGACGCGTTACGAAATCGATCCGGCGGTGGGCGTCAAGGGCAGCCAGATCGTCAATCTCGCCAAGGACCTGGCGCGCGCCCTGGCCCTGGTGAGCATCCGCGTCGTCGAGACGGTGCCGGGCAAGGCCTGCATGGCGCTCGAACTGCCCAATGCCCGGCGGCAGACCGTGCGCCTGTCCGAAATCATCGGCTCGAAAGCCTATCACGATCTTCACGCGCCGCTGGCCATCGCGCTGGGCAAGGATATTTCCGGCCAGCCGGTGGTGGTCGATCTGGCCAGGATGCCGCATCTCCTGGTGGCCGGCACCACCGGTTCGGGCAAATCGGTCGGCATCAACGCCATGATCCTCTCCCTGATATACAAGTCCGAACCCAGGGACGTGCGCCTGATCATGGTCGACCCGAAGATGCTCGAACTGTCGGTGTACGAAGGCATACCGCACCTGCTGGCGCCGGTAGTGACCGACATGAGTCGCGCCGCCAATGCCTTGCACTGGTGCGTGGGCGAGATGGAGCGCCGCTACAAGCTGCTCTCCGCGCTGGGCGTGCGCAACCTTTCCGGCTACAACAGCAAGATCCATGATGCGGAAAAGGCCGGCGCCCATGTCGCCAATCCCTTCTCGCTCACCCCCGAGGCGCCGGAGCCGCTGGCTGCGTTGCCCTATGTAGTGGTGGTCATCGACGAACTGGCCGACCTGATGATGGTGGTCGGCAAGAAGGTCGAGGAATTGATCGCCCGTCTGGCGCAGAAGGCGCGCGCCTCGGGCATCCATCTGATTCTCGCGACGCAGCGGCCGTCGGTGGATGTCATTACCGGCCTGATCAAGGCCAACATTCCGACGCGCATTTCCTTCCAGGTGTCCTCCAAGATCGATTCACGCACCATCCTCGACCAGATGGGAGCCGAGGCGCTGCTGGGCCAGGGCGACATGCTTTTTCTAGCGCCGGGAACGGGATTGCCGGTTCGGGTTCACGGCGCCTTCGTTTCCGACAACGAAGTGCATCGCGTGGTCGAGCATCTGAAGAAAGTGGCCAAACCGGAATATGTCGACGGCATTCTCGATCCGCCCTCGGCCGATGGCGGCGACGGAACGGAGGTCGACGCCGCGGCCGGCGGCGCCGAGGACGACCAGATGTACGACCAGGCCGTGGAACTCGTGTTGAAGACGCGCCGGCCGTCGATCTCGCTGGTCCAGCGCCATCTGCGCATCGGCTACAACCGCGCCGCGCGCCTGATCGAACAGATGGAGCGCGCCGGCCTGGTATCGCCGATGAACGGCGCCGGCAGCCGCGAAGTGCTGGTGCCGGAGCGCGGCGAATGAACTGTCGTCCGGCCTGCGACGGCGGTAAGTCCCTGTCGGGCCATCTCGGGCTGAAGCCCGATCTACCATCAGCTTGAAACGGGATCACATGCGTCTTCGTCGGACTATTCTTCGCGCCCTCGGCCCGCTCTGCAGCGCTCTTCTTTCCCTTGCCGCCCTGGCTTCCGGCACCGACCAACTCAAGGCCTTTGTCGAAAACACCCGCAGCGCCCGCGCCAATTTTTCTCAGGCGGTGGCGAGCAAGTCCGGCCGCAAGCCGCAACTGTCGCAGGGTGCTTTCGTCTTCTCCCGGCCGGGCAGGTTCCGCTGGAGTTACGAAACGCCGTACGCCCAACTCATCGTCGGCGACGGCGAAAAGCTCTGGATCTACGACCCGGATCTCAACCAGGTCACGGTCAGGAAACTCGGCCAGGCGCTGGGCTCCAGTCCCGCCGCTTTGCTCGCCGGCGACAATGCCATGGAAAAGAATTTCGTGCTCACCGATGCCGGCAGCGATGACGGCCTGGAATGGGTCGAGGCAAAGCCGAAGGCGCAGGAGAGCAGCTTCCTGGGCGTGCGCCTGGGCTTCCGCGACGATCTGCCGCGGGTCATGGAGGTGCGCGACAACTTCGGCCAGACCACCACGCTCCGCTTTTCCCGCTTCGAACGCAATCCGCGCCTTGCTCCGGACTTGTTTCGCTTCGTGCCGCCCAAGGGGGCGGATATCATCGGTGAGTGATCTGCTGACGCCGCTGCAAGCCTCGCCCCATGCGCCCTTGGCAGAGCTGTTGCGGCCCAGGACGCTGGGCGAGGTGATCGGACAGGCCCATCTGCTCGGTCCCGGCAAGCCGCTGCGCCTGGCCTTCGAGTCGCACCAGCCGCATTCGATGATCCTCTGGGGACCGCCGGGCGTGGGCAAGACCACCCTGGCGCGGCTGATGGCCGACGCCTTCGATGCCGAGTTCATCGCCTTGTCCGCCGTCTTCTCGGGCGTCAAGGACATCCGGGAAGCGGTTGCCCAGGCGCAGCTGACCTTGGCCCGGTCGGGCCGGCGGACGCTGCTCTTCGTCGACGAGGTGCATCGCTTCAACAAGGCACAGCAGGATGCCTTCCTGCCTTACGTCGAGCAGGGCTTGCTCACCTTCGTCGGCGCCACCACGGAAAACCCCTCCTTCGAGGTGAACTCCGCCCTGCTTTCCCGCGCCTCGGTGTATGTCCTGAAAAGCCTGTCGGCAGAGGAGTTGGGACTGCTCTTTCACAGGGTGAGGGATCGTGCCTTGGCGCAACTGTCCTTCGACGAAGATGCCCGCGACCGGCTGATCGGCTATGCCGACGGCGATGCGCGGCGCCTGCTCAATGTGCTCGAGCAGATCAAGACCGCCGCCGCGACGGCGGCGGTGACCCGGGTCGACACGGCCCTGATCGAGAGCGCCCTGGCCGCGGATCTGCGCCGCTTCGACAAGGGCGGAGATGCCTTCTACGACCAGATTTCGGCGCTGCACAAGTCGGTGCGCGGCTCCGATCCGGATGCCTCGCTCTACTGGTTCGTGCGCATGCTCGATGGCGGGGCCGATCCTCTGTATCTCGGCAGGCGCATGGTGCGCATGGCCACCGAGGACATCGGCCTGGCCGATCCGCGCGCGCTCGACCTGGCGCTGAACGCCTGCGCTACCTTCGAGCGCCTGGGCAGTCCGGAAGGCGAGCTGGCCTTGGCCGAGGCGATCATCTACCTGGCCTGCGCTGCCAAATCGAACGCGGTCTATAGCGCATACAACGCCGCCCGCGCCTTCGTCGCCCGCGACTCGTCGCGGCCGGTTCCCGAGCACTTGCGCAACGCCCCGACCAAGCTGATGAAGGAACTCGGCTTCGGTCGCGAATATCGCTATGCCCACCAGGAGCCCGAGGCCTATGCCGCGGGCGAGAACTATTTCCCCGACGGGATGCCCGTGGTCGAATGGTACCAGCCGACTCCGCGCGGCCTGGAGGCCAGGATTGCCGAGAAGCTCGCCCACCTGCGCGAACTCGATCGCAAGGCCAAAGTCAAGTAGCCAAAAGAGGTTCCCCATGCTGGACATCCAACTGCTGAGAAACAATCTCCCCGAAGTCGCCCGCCTGCTCGCCAGCCGCGGTGTTACGCTGGATACCGAGGCTTTCCGGGCGCTCGAGGACGAGCGCAAGGCCTTGCAGATACGCACTCAGGAACTGCAGGCCAAGCGCAACAGCGCCTCGAAGTTGATCGGCCAGTTGAAGGCGAAAGGGGAGAGCGCCGCAGCCGTGATGGAAGAGGTGGCCGGTCTGGGCGAGGCTTTGAAGGACAGCGAGGCAATGCTTGCCTTGCTGCTCGAACGCTTCAATGCCTTCGTCGCGCAGATTCCCAACCTGCCGCACGAGAGCGTGCCGGCAGGCGGCTCGGAAGCCGACAACGTCGAGGTGCTGCGCTGGGGCGTGCCGCGTGTCTTCGGCTTCGCGGCGAGGGACCATGTCGACATCGGTTCGGCGCTGGGCGGCCTCGATTTCGAGACGGCGACCAGGATCACCGGCAGCCGCTTTTCCCTGATGAAGGGCGCCGTCGCCCGCCTGCACCGCGCGCTCAGCCAGTTCATGCTCGATGTGCATACCGGTGAACACGGCTATACCGAGGTCTATGTGCCTTATCTCGTCAACGCCGACTCGATGTTCGGCACCGGCCAGCTGCCGAAATTCGAGGAAGACCTGTTCCAGGTTCCGCGCGCAGACGGCAGCAAGCTCTATCTGATTCCGACGGCGGAAGTGCCGGTGACCAACATGGTCCGCGGCGAGATATTGGCCAGGAAAACGCTGCCGCTGAAGTTCGTCTGCCACACGCCATGCTTTCGCTCCGAGGCGGGCTCCTACGGACGGGACACGCGCGGCATGATCCGCCAGCACCAGTTCGACAAGGTGGAACTGGTCCAGATCGTCGAACCGGAAAACTCCTGGGAGGCGCTTGAACAACTCACCGGCCACGCCGAAGCCATCCTGCAGCGGCTGCAACTGCCTTACCGCAAGATGGCGCTGTGCGCCGGCGACATGGGCTTTTCCGCGGCCAAGACCTACGATCTGGAAGTCTGGCTGCCGGGCCAGAATACCTACCGCGAGATATCTTCCTGCTCCAACTTCGAAGCCTTCCAGGCGCGGCGCATGCAGGCGCGGCTGCGCGGCGAGAAGCCGGGCGGCAAGCCGGAACTGGTGCACACCCTGAACGGCTCGGGCCTCGCGGTGGGAAGAACGCTGGTCGCCGTTCTGGAAAACTATCAGAATGCCGACGCGAGCGTTACCGTGCCGGAGGCATTGCGTCCCTACATGGGCGGGATGGTCAGCATCGGCGCCGCGTAGCGAGTTGCCTTGAAGGCCGGCTCGAAGCGGGTGAGGATGTCGTAGAAGGTGCGCACGTTCTCCACCATGATGACGGCCTCGCCGCCGCGCGCCCGGCCGCTTTTTAGCCGCTTGTAGTATTCAGGGCGCGCCATCAGCGGCAATACCTGTTTCATTTCGTACCATGAAGCGGAATCGCGTTTCAAGCCCGTGGCGATGGCACGGGCGCCATTGAGGTGCCCCTGGCCCAGATTGTAGGCGGCAAGCCCGAGCCAGGTGCGGTCCGGCTCCTTGATGGCGGCGGGCAACTGATCGATCAGGTCGGCGAGATATTTGGCGCCGGCGAGGATGCTCTGCTTCGGGTCGAGGCGGTTGCCCACGTGCATCCGGTCGGCCGTGTCCTCGGTCAGCATCATGATGCCGCGCACGTTGGTCGGCGAGGTCGCGAGAGGATTCCACGCCGACTCCTGATAGGACAGCGCCGCCAGAAGGCGCCAGTCGATTCCGGTGATGCCCTGGGCCGCAATGAACTCGTTCCGATAGTGCGGCAGCAGGCTGCCGATTCGTTCGAGGAAGTCTCTTATGCCGACATTGTTGATCCGGCGAATGTGGCCGAAGTAGCGGTCATTCATCCGCGCCAGCGTACCGTCCTGGCGTACGCGGTCAATGAACGCCTGCGCCTTTTCGAACAGTGCGGCATCGTCGTCAACGCCGAAGGCCCAGCCGAAACGCAGTTTGCCGCCGAGTTCCTGAGCCACCTCCAGATCGGGGAAGTAATTCATCGCGATGCCGAAATTGAAATCATCCGTGGCCGCCAGCTCGCTCTTGCGCTGGCTGACACGGTCGAGCAGATCGATTCCCGTCATGCCGTCTTGCACCACAAGCGTCAAGGGTGGCTGGAGCTCGGTTTTCGCCGACAGCAAGACCGCCTGCGGCGAGCCTCTCAGCACTTCGATCCTCTTCCCGGCCAGGTCGGAGAACTGGTCCAGAAGGGGCGCGTCGGCACGCTGGACTAGGACCTGATTCGCTTCGCGCAGCGGCGCAGAGTAGCGCACGCCCTGCTGCTCCATGAGCGGAGCGGCGGCGGCGAAATGCACCTTGCCCTGCTTCACCAGTTCTATCAGCTCGGCATCGTCGCGGGCCACGACGAAGCGCGTCCTGACCCCCAGTTCACCGCCAAAGAGTTCCACCAGATCATGCTCGAATCCGTTGGAACCGCCATCTTCTTCCTGGTGGTAGGCCGGCGTGTTGCGGATGGCGACGACCAGTTCGCCCCGCTGCCCGGGCGGACCGAGCCGCGAGCTGCAGCCGGAGAGGGCGACAGCGGCGATAGCGAGCAGGCTGTAGAACCAGCGCATTGCGGCGGGCCCTCTCAAGTTGGGTGCACGGCATTGTGCCACGTTGCCGAGGGTGACGCCGTCCGGGTGGCGTCAAGGTCCCCTTTGGTGTTAAAATCCGCGCCGCCGGAGAGGTGGCAGAGTGGTCGAATGTACCTGACTCGAAATCAGGCGTAGGTTAAATCCTACCGTGGGTTCGAATCCCACCCTCTCCGCCAATCGCTTTGTAAGTCACTGAATGAGCTACCATCCAAATGGTCAGCACTCATTTGGCGTAAACGGCTTAGGACTGGTGATACGCTTTTACGCCGCTATCTGGCTCCTTTTTATTCCGCCATTTACAACCGGCTCACGCCGGTTGAAAAATACTTGGCAGCGTTGCCGCCGTTGAATAAGGCCGCGTAACATGGAGTTCTGGGTGCGCCCCGAGTTGTCCACCGCGTCGGTCGGCGCTTGCGACGAACCGACGCCGTGGACAACTCTGCACCTTCTGCAATCCGCCCGGTGTCCACTTATAAGTCGGGGAAAGTTGTTCAAACAATCGGAGCCACTTCTGTCCTCTCTCGAGTTGTTGGACACTACGGGCTCGACGCCACTTTCGCCGAAATGATCGATGGCCTTGGACGGCCTTACGATCCCCCTGGTTGCCTATGCATGCGTGAAAATGATCCGAGAAAACGGCTGCATCGTGCCGCGATAGCGCTTCTTCGATCTTCTGCGCCGCTTCCGTTAAGAGAGGAAAATGCTTCCCGGCAAATGGATCATCAGCAGTTGTTCGAACACGCCCCAAGTGATCAGGCCCATGGCTGCCGCCGAAATAACGGCCAGCTTCCAGTTCCGGTGAGCTGTCGCCAAGAAGTAAGTGAGGAAAAATACAGGTACTGCGATTAGGTATCCGAGAACATAGATTCCCGCTACATAGCCAAAAGCCCAACCGATCGCCCGCATCTGGCGATGTTCAGCGGTATCGCCGCCCTTGACCGGGCTTGATTTCCCGTTGGGAATGATCGCGGGGTTCTCGTTCTCCATCTCCTTCCGGTCCAGTTCGGGGATTTCCCGCGCGTGCGTGAAAGGCCTCAAAGCCGGTATGAAGTTGCCGGCTAGTTGCACCAGACCAATGATGAGCGTCGCAACTCCGACCACATCGGGAATCAGCCGGCCGTCCGGAGGATAGCTTCGCGCTATCGCAAGGTACGATATCGACAGCACGACCCAAAGCACATCGACCAGCAACTCCGGGCGCAGCGCTTTTACGGGTGCCTGGCCGCCCTTCATCGCGGCCATCTTCCCATTGCGCCGTTTGCCGAAGCGCCTGGTGAGATAAGGGCCAACAAGAAGAGCAAGGATCAGCAGGAGCAACAGGTCCGACAAGGGCCTGTACAAGAAGTGCATGTCTTGAAAACTGACGGCCAGATAGAGATTCTTTTCCACTATCTTGCCCAAGATGAAGCCGATCAAGGCTGCCGGCAGGGAATAGTCGTATCGCCGTCCGACCAGGCCCAGGACTCCAAAAACCGCCATGAAGAGGATCTCGCCGGGATTGAGCGATGCCGCATAAACGCCCAGGTAGGAAAAAGTAAAAATAAATGGCACGAGTATCGGTCCGCGCACCTGGGCAACGCGTGCCAGGAGGGGAGCGATCGCAAGCCCTGTCAAGCTGGCCAATAGACTCCCGATCCCAATGACCCAGGCCATTCCATAGATGAGATCGACGTGCGACGTCAACATCGGGGGGCCCGGAACAATACCCAGGATCGTGAAGGCGCTCATCAGGATCGCCATGCCCACGCCACTGGGGATACCCAAGGCACAGGTCGGGACCAAGCTTCCCGCCTCTTTGGAAATCGATGAGCCTTCAGGCGCAATTACGCCTTCCGGAATGCCGGTGCCGAACTTCTCGGGATGTTTGGAAGTCTTCACGGCATGGCCATAGGAAATGAAATTGGCAGCCAGACCGCCAATTCCGGGAATCAAGCCCAGGAACGTGCCGATTAACGCAGAACGAAAGGTCAAGCCGAGGTGATCGAAAACATCTCTGACGCCATCCATCACTCTGAAACCAGGCTGGCTGGAAAACTTGAAATCCTGATTTTGGACGACCGCCTGATTCCTTCCGTAAAGAATGAACATTTCGCCCAGGCCGAAAATTCCCAGGGCCACTGCAGTCACATTGAATCCGTTGTACAAATATATCCAATCAAAGCTGAACCTGAGGGCTCCGGTGATAGGATCGTAGCCTACAAAGGAAATAAGCAGTCCAGCTAATCCCGAGAGCAGCCCCTTCGTAAGGGAACCCGAGCGCAATTGGCCTATCAGGACGATTGCGAGAATTGCGAGCAATAGATATTCGGAAGGTTGAAAAAACGTACTCATCTTCTGCATCAGTGGAATCATCAAGACCAACACAACGACGCCAACCCATCCACCGATGGTGGTCGCCGCCGCCGAGATTCCTAATGCCCTCGTCCCCTTGCCCTGCTGGCTCATCGCGTAGCCGTCAAGGGTCGTCGCGGCGGACTCCGCAGCTCCCGGCGTATTCAGCAGAATGGCCGTGATAGAGGCGCTGAAATAAATTCCCGTGTGTGCCGCCAAGAGCAGAACCAAGGCTCTTAGCGGTTCCATGCCATAGATAAACGGCAGGAGCACGGTCAATAGAACAGCCCCGCCCAGACCCGGGATCGCACCGGCAAATGTTCCCAGCAAATTTCCGCCCAGGAACAGCAGTATCGTCTGCAGATTCAACAGGGAAAGAAAACTTGAACCCAACATATCTAGCACAGGCCAATCTCCTAGGGGGGGCGTCCAACGCGCTGATGGCGACGAAACTTCTCTGCCTATTGTTTCGCACTCAGCAGCGGTTGGAATAAGGCCCCATTGGCCACCGCTGCATCGGTCTTTTGCTTAAGCTCCTCCGCGGAAGCATAGCCGAGGTATAGATCGGCCTTTTGAGCCGAAGCGATAAATTCCTTGTCCGCCATGGCCTTTTGGAACGCGGCCCTGAGGGCTGCCAAGCGGTCTGCAGGAACGCCGGGCGGGGCAAAGAAGGCATGTCCCATCGACATGATCCCGACCATCGCCTGCAAAGCCTTGATGCTGCCTTCCGGCACGTTTTGCTTCCTGGCAGCATCGATAACGGTCGGCACGTCGGGCAGCTTGCTGAAAGGCTCTTCCGTGATCAAAAGAACGGGCTTGGCGTGTTTGACAATTTGGGCAATATCGGACGCGGACACGGACATGGTATCTCCGTTGCCCCCCAAAAACGACGCCTTCTCATCCGAACTGCCGGTGAAAGCCGCCACCATCTGGTAACGCGTCTTGAACGCATTGAGCGTGATGACGCCGGCATTGTAGTCGGAACTCCCGGCCCCTGTCGCCAGCGCCTTCAAGGTAGTTCCATGCTCTGCTGCTTGCAGCAGATCACCAAAGGACTTATAGGGTCCCTCCACATGGACGGCGATGATGTGAGGATCATCGTCCGGGCGACCGATCCAGTTGAACTTCTGAACATCGAAGCTCGCACCCGTTTCCTTGGCGAGTTGCGAAAACACGTCGCCCGCAGCGTTTGTATCACCGATCGTTAAGCCATCAGGCTGAGCCGAGTAGATCTTGTCGGTTCCCACCAGGCCGCCGCCGCCAGGCTGATTGACAACCAGTACTTTTCTGACACCGAGGTATTTTTGCATGTATGGACTGACGAGGCGGGCCCACTGGTCGTACCCGCCGCCAGGTCCATAGGGAACGATGATAGTGAGAACCTGGCCCTTAAAGAATTCGGCGGTCGATGCCTGACTGGTCTCGGCGCTGCCGGCTTTGCTTGATTGCGCGGCCTCCCGCCTGCTCTCGCATCCGCCAAGCAGCGCTGCGGCCATGATTGCCACTGCTACAGTGATCCTCTTTACCGATCCATTCATAATTTACTCCTCCTTCGGGCAGTTAGTATGGCGTCCGAGAAACGACGCGTGATTGGATTTTCTTCGTTCTGGCGTTACTGACTGCGACTTTGTGCCAGGATCCGCAAGACGAGCAAAGCTCCCGTCCGTGGCCTTTCACAATGGCTTTCGCAGCAAGTCGACCCTAATCTGCTGCGAGAGCTTCACGCCGTCCTGGCCCAAATGCGCATTGAACAACCGCTCCACGGCCAGGCGTTGAGCGTCACTGACATTGCGTTCGCTGTGAGTGACCAGAAAATGCTTCCTAGCAAAGTCAGTGAAGTCCCTGTATGCGACCGGCAAAAGGAAGAAGGTCTCGTGGTCAAGCTCGAACATGCCCTTTTCGACGGCCTGGCACATCGTGTCGAATGCCGCTCTTCTAACGACCTCCTCATCGTTGAAGATGCGGATCATCTCATTCAACGGGCCGGCAAAGACCGGTTCGGAAATGTATGCGCACCCGCCAGGCTTGAGCACGCGCAAAATTTCGCGCATCGCATCATCGAGTCGGGGCAGGGGCACGTGATGCAAAGACCTGAACATCAATACGACGTCCTGGCTCGAATCAGGGAGCGGGATCGACTCCGCGCCAAAATCGGCAAAAATGATGTTCTCTGGCACCGCCGCTGCAAGATTCTCCCCAAGCTGGAGACGGTCAACCTCGGCGGCGACGATTCTGGCCGTCTGGTGCCCCTTCGCGATACGGCGCGTGTGCTCGGCCTTGCCACAACCGAGTTCGAGGATGCTTGCGTCATCGAGCACTAGCAACGACTCGTAGATATCGCTTTCGGTGCAGGTACGCATGATATCCGGGTGGGTGAATTGCATATGCGGCATGGTCTGTGGCCTCATGGTGAATTTGACTGGGTCTGGTCGATGTCACGGCGGACGGTGTTAGGGCTGGCAAAAGTGCACTATGGATGCACCGTTTCCGAAAACCAGTCATCGGGCAATTCGTGGCCAAAACCTGCGGCCGCTGCCTTGTCAAGAACCAGCGCGCCGACCGCGGCGAACTGGAGGCCTACGCCGACATTGTTGACGAAACAGGTGATGTCCTCTTGTTTGCCGCGTCCCGGTGTCTTCCCGGCAACCAACTGCGCCAGATCCGGATACTCGGCGAAGCGATTGCCGGGCGCATTCCACCATCCGACCTTATGCTCAGAAGTCACGTTCGGCGTGTTTGGCATGATATTGTCGTATTGCTTCGGTTGCGCCGTCACGTGGACGACGACCTGGTCGCAGCCGTCCAGCAGCGCCTGATCCACTTCCTGCGACTTGATGCAGCTCAGATGCATCCCCGGCTTGAGCCACGCCGGGTCCAGTACGCGCACCAACGATGAGGTCGCGGCCATGACCACGTCCGCTCCGGTAACGCATTTCTCGGCGCTGTCGGCGGCTCGGATATCTATGCCCGAATGACGCGCCTGAGCTTCGGCTGCGAAGGCATTCCGGTTTTCCGCACTCGGGCTGAAGATGTGCACCCGCTCGAATGGCCGAGCGACGAGTGCCGCCATCAATTGCCCGCCCGCCTGCCAGCCGCTGCCGATGATCGCCAACGTGCGCGCATCGCCGCGCGCCAGATGTTTGAGGGCAATCCCGTTTGCCGCGCCGACGCGTATGCGTTGCATCACACCATCGGGGAAGATGCCCATCAAAGCCCCGGTTTCACTGCTGAAAATAAACACCAGGCCAACCCAGCGTCCATTTGCCTTTGGCTGTTTCACCCGACGCATCTTGCCGCCGACAAGCGGGTGGGTAATGACGTCGGAGTTGATCCGCAGTGCCTGGACGCGCCGTCGCGGCCACGCTCCACCCATCTGCTTGAAGGCGTAGTAGGCATCCGTTTCGGTCGATGGCGACAGGTTGTCGATACGTGGCACCAGCAGCGCCTGGCCGTTGGCGTAATCAGCATACATCTGTTCCATCACGTCGATGCATTCGGGCATCGTCAGGAGTTGTTCCACATCCTCGTTACTGAGAACTCGCATTTGCTTCGTCTCCTGCTGAACGTGTCTGCCTAGCGGCAGCTTTGGCGCCTATGGTTGTCTCCGGCCCTTGTCGAAACCGGGCCGGTTCTCACTTGCCCTTTGCCAAAACAATATCGTTGAACAGCGTTTCCCATTTCTGCTGATCGGCAAGTACGCGCTTGGGTTCGACGAACTGCACCTGACGGCCCTGCAGTGGCGAGGCGGCGAGGGTGCTGACCGGTGCCAGCTCGTTTTGAGCTAGCAATGGCTGCGCGTCCGAAAGCAGGTAGTCATAGAGCAAAAATGCCGCATGCGGAATTTCCCCAGCATTGACCATCTCGGCCATCAGTGCATGTCCCTTGCGCATCGAGATGCCATTGGTAGCGACGATATCGCGGAAAAGCTTGATGCCTTCTTTTTCGCCCAGCCTTTCTGTCACGCTCATGAACCAGTCGAAATCACCAGCCTCGACAGTAAGGCGCCCCTTCCAACGCGGTTGCAGCAAGTCTTGAAATGACTTGGGCAACTCATCCCTGCTGACTTTGTTGCTATTGAAACATTGGACGAAAAGGTTCAGCCGAATGGCAACCCATTCGTGATGCGGGAAGATCGCTTGCGCAATAATGTTTTGAAAATGGGGGGAGGTCACCCGTTGCAACCGCTTTTCACGCTGTACCGCTTCCATTTCCGGGCCATTGGTCTCGATGAAATCGACGGCAAAGCGGTTTGCGCGCGCTTCGCTTACCGAGCGCTGCAGCACTGATTCGGAACTTGCCCGCCACAGATTCACCTTGATCTCAGGGTAACGGCGTTCGAAATCGGCTTTGACGTTTGCTGCGATGGGCGTATTCAACGACGTGTATAGGTTGAAAACCCCTTCGCGTTTTGCGCCTTCGACCAGACGTTGCTGGCGGTCGGTTCCCTGGTAGGTAGCGGCGGCCTCGACGCCGGCGAAGCCTTGGGCGATAGCCGCGTCGCCCATGCAACAGATCGCGCTGGCTAGAAGTAGCTTGAGCTTCAAGCGTTGCAAGTTCAGGATGAACACGGCCAGAAACTTTGCCTCATGGTTGGGGAGAGCGGACTTGTCTCAGGTGGCCGCTCAATCCCTTGTGCCGTTACGCGGCATGGCGAATTACATTTCGTTCCAACTTTGGCAGAATGGTTATTCTATGGTGAATTGCCGTTTCCTTCAACAAATGAAACGTTGTTCCGCATAGAGGACCATATTTGCTGAATCCAATTGCACTTTGTGTGCTGACGATGAGCCTGGAGGCGTTTCGCCGAGGTCAGTTGGGAACAGACTGCATAAAGTCATTTTGGCAATGGTCATCGTTGCAGCGGTTGGGGTATTAGGGGGATTAAGCGCGCTCGTGATCTCAACGCCGTGGACAGCTCATTTCATGACTCCCTCCGCACAATAGTGGGAAATGTCACTCAAGGGTTGCAGGTCACTCAAATCCCAGGTTGGCCATGACGGAAATGACCTGTGTTTCTGCCGATGCCCGCATCACCCCAGGCTGTGCCGGCATCTGGAGCGAAGAACAGGTGGGTGCGTGGCTGCGCATCGTCGACTTTGTTCATGGCAACAGCCAAGCCAAGATGGCGCTGCAGAGCGGCCACGCCGGGCGCAAGGGATCGACCAAGCTGGCGTGGAATGGCATCGACATGCCGCTTGATACCGGAACTGGCCGCTGATTGCGCCCTCGCCGCTGCCCTACGTTGCCGGCACTTCGCAAGTGCCGCGCGAGATGACGTGCGCCGACATGGATCGCGTCAAGGCGGACTTCGTCGCCGCCACGCTGCGTGCAGTTCGCGCCAACTTTGACATGATCGAATTTCATGCCGCCCACGGCTACCTGATGTCGTCCTTCATTTCGTCGCTGAGCAATCTGCGCTGCGACGAATATGGGGGCAGTCTGGAAAATCGCTGCCGCTATCCGCCGGAAGTTTTCCTCGCCATTCGAGCGCTATGGCCGGCGGAGAGGCTCATGTCGGTGCGCATCTCGGCCCACGACCGGGTACCCGGCGGCCTCACGCCGGACGATGCGGTAGATGTGGCCCGGCTGTTCAAGGAAGCCGGTGCCGACATCGTCCATGTCTCGTCGGGTCAGGTCAGCAGTTCGGGACCAGACGTTGGTTTTCATTTCTGCTTTCGTATAGCTTTCAGCGTCGAAATTGTCTTTCCGATTCTTTGCTCCGCCGACCAAACCCAATTTTCGCCGTGGAACTTCCTCGTGAAAGGGTCATCTAGATTGAATCCGAGTTCCTCGATTAGCAGTTGAATCCAACGCACTTTTGCGCCAATTCCTTGTGGGACCGTTACATGTAAAACTGGCTGAAGGGTTTGCGTATCAGCCTTTCCATGGGCTCCTATTGCCATAAGAAAATGCAGGAGAACTTCAGTGCGATTCAGTGCGATTCGATAATGTCAGGCACGAGTCGGGTACCCGTATCAGCTCGTTGCTTCGACTTTGTTCGAGCCGCATCGCATCCGGCCGCCTAAGCGAGCAGCAGCTTCGCCGCAAGGCCGCCGCCGAGGACCAGCCAGACGGCCAGGATGCCGCCGAGCATGAACGGCTTCGCCCCGACGCTTCTGATCCTCTCCCAGGTTGTCTCGATACCGAGCGCCGCCATGGCGACGCATAGCAGGAAGTTGTCGAGCGCATTGAGCGACGAAACAATTTTCGCTGGCAGCAGCGCGGCGCTGTTGAACAGCATGACGCCGATGAACATGACCGCGAACCAGGGGATTGGCACGCTCGCCCGGCTGGCGTCGTGGTTCGGATCCTCCTGCTTGTAGACGCGCGACCACAGCGCGGCACCGAGAAGCAGGACGGGTGCGAGGAACAGCACGCGACCCATCTTGGCCGTCACGGCGGCATCGCTCGCGTGCCGGCCTATGGCCGCAGATGCACCGACGACTTGGGCGACCTCGTGCATGGTTGCCCCGAGATATGTGCCGAACTCGCGTTCGCCTAAGCCGAGCCATCCGGACGACCAGAGCAAGGGATACAGCAGCATGGCCACGGTCCCGAACACCACCACGCTCGCGACCGCGACTGCGGTCTTGGCGTGTCCGCCACGGACGATAGGCGTGGTCGCCAGCACGGCGGCGGCTCCGCAGATGCCCGCGCCGGCCGAGCACATGGCGGTTGTCTCAGGGTCCATCTTGAGCAGTTTCGTCCCGACCACCATGCCCAGTCCTATGGTCGAGAACACCACGAAGGTGTCCAAGGCAACGCCGCCCCATCCGAGCGTGGCGACGTCCGAAGTTGTCAGCCTGAATCCATACAGGATTATTGCGCTGCGCAAAACCTGGCGTGTTGCGTAATGCACTCCTTCCGCCCACTCGCCAGGCATTCGCCCCTTCAGCGTGTTGCCGTAGGTGGCGCCGATCAGCAGCGCCAGCAGCAGCGGCGACAGCTGCGGCATCCAGGGCGTCTCGGCCAGCCACAAGGCAGCCATGGCCACCGAGGCGGCAAGCCACAGCCCGTTCAGGAAGTCCATCTTGTGGCCCGTCCTGTTGGATCCCGACCCCCGGGTCTTTTCCGGCAGGCGCGCCGGCCCGGCTACTGCGGCAGTATTCGTGTTTGCATTCATTTCCGTCCCCCTTGGTGAGAGGGATAGTCTCAAATGGGCACCAGCCTGTTAATCCGTGAATCGCGCAGTTTTTTGCGGAAACTACGTAGTCCGAGCCGCATCGGGTGGTCGCCGCCAAGGCGAACGCTCGAACCATTCGAGACGCCCGCTTGGCAGCAGTATGAGCGCCGATGCGGATTCTCCGCCTTCCGCGAATCCGCGAAGTCTCACCGTATGAACCGGAAATAGGATATCAGCTGCCGCAACCGTGACGAGGTTTCCTTCATCTGCGCGGTTTTTCGGGTCACTTCGGCAATAGAGGACGAGGTCCGGTCAATGCCGCCGACGATGCCTTCCACCTGGCTGGCGATTTCATTGCCGGCCGCCGATTGCTGACGCGTGCCATCGGCAATGTGCTGGGAAATCGACGCCACTTCCTCGCCGTGATGAGCGACAGCATCGAGTCCGGCGCGGGCCGCGGTCACGGCAGTGTCGGCGCCGGCCACATGGCCGCCGGCCGCTTCCATGGTGGTCACGGCAATTTGCGTGATGCGCTGGATTTCCTGAACGCTGGTGGTAATTTCCGTGGTCTGCTTGCTCGAGTTCTCGGCCAGTTTTCTGACCTCATCGGCCACCACGGCGAAACCCCGGCCCGACTCGCCGGCACGAGCGGCCTCGATGGCCGCATTCAAGGCGAGCAAATTGGTCTGGTCGGCAATACCCCGGATGACCTGGCTCACCCGTTCAATGGCAGAGATCGACCGGAATAGTTCGGCCATGGTCTGCCCCGCATCGTTTACCGTCGTTACCACGTTTTGCGAAGCCTGCTGACTTTCGCTCATGCGTAAAGACGCCTCGTCCAGCAGGCCGTGGGAGGCATCGACCGCCTTCGATGCCTGTGCCGCACTGTCGGCGATTTCATTGACCGACGCCACCAATTGCTCGACCGCTGCAGCGATGCTGCCGACGGCGCCCGATTGAACTTCCGTCACCTTGCGGGTCTGGTCCATCTCGGCGCTCAAGACGTCGGCGCTCTCGCCGACCTGCTCCGCCGCCTCGGCAATTTCAGCCATCATGGCCTTGAGGTGAGTCTGCATGGTGACCAATGAGTCGTTGAGCCGACCCAGTTCATCGACGCGATGCAAAGGAATCGAATCCGTGAGGTCGCCCTGGGCGATATGGTCGAGACGGCGGATGATGCGATCGATGACCGCCATCATCTGGTTCTGGATGAGCAGCAACCAGACACCTGCGATCACACCGGATACCCCGAGCAGCTGGCGTGTAACTTCAATTGCGCCAGCGGAAAGCCCCGACGATGGGCCCAGGAGATGAACCGCCGTGCCGATCAGTTGGGAAGCGATCAGCCACAACACGAAACCGCTCAGTTTCGTCTTGAGCGAGGTGCGCATCCAGGCCGTCGGCTTGGGAATCCTTGCTTTGCCGGCCTTCAGCAGCCCGTACAAGGCTTCGGCTTCGGCAATCTGCTGTCGCGTCGGCTCGGTACGCACCGACATATAGCCGATCGCCTCGTTGTTCTTGAGTACCGGCACGACCAGCGCATCAACCCAATAGAAATCGCCATTCTTGCAGCGGTTCTTGACGATGCCGCGCCAGGGGCGACCTTCCTTGACCGTATCCCAGAGCCAGGCGAATGCGCCGGGAAGCATATCCGGGTGACGCACCACGTTGTGGTTCTTGCCGATCAACTCTTCGCGGGAAAATCCGCTGATCTGCAGGAAGGTATCGTTGGCATAGGTCGTCATCCCCTTGAGGTCGGTACGGGAGACGATATAACGGCCCTTGGGAAAGGGTACTTCGACTTGGGTGACGGGCAGATTGATTTTCATGGTGAGGTATCAAGATTGATGGAAGCAGTGCTTGGCGGTCCCGGCGAACCCGCGAACTGTCCAGCCGGGAAAGACCCGGGGCGCGCTTTGCCAAAGCCGGCGAGATCGGGCAGCGACCAGTCGGGGATTATGCAGCATTACCATCGCGCCGTGCTGCCGTTTCTTCGAGGCAGACGGGAGGCGCAGCGCGGAATGAGCCTCTTGCTGTTCGCGCTCAAGCGCAACCTGGCTTCCGCTTTTCTTCTTCGGTCCCGGCCATCGGTCTTATGGTATCGTCGCAGTCACGGGCTCGCGGTAGTCCAACTTCGGTTCTGGCCATGGGACGCAACCGTTATTCGTATCGATATTCGTTCATCTTCGCCTGCGCCCTGTCGGCCTTAGGGATGGCGAGCGGACCTTGTCTGGCGCAGGCCGGGAAGCTTTCGCTGCTGACAGGTGCGTTGCCGCCCATTTCTGCCTCTCCAGGTCACCCCGGGTTCATCGACGAACTCGCCCGCGCCGCCTTCGGGCGCATAGGGGTCGAGGTCGAGGTGACGGTCGTACCTGTAGAGCGATCCATGATCAACGCCAATTCGGGGATAGACGATGGGGATATTTTCCGGGTCGCGGGCATCGAACGGGACTTTCCCAACTTGATCCGCGTTCCCGAAAAAGTGCTGGATTTCGATTTCGTTGCATACACCAAGCGGACGGATATCAGGATCCGTAGCTGGGCGGATCTGCAGCCCTATGTGGTCGCCTACGCGACCGGCTGGCGCACCTTCGATCTGAATGTGAAGCAGGTGAAGGAACTCACGAAGACCGCCTCCATACAGGAATTATTCCCTTTGCTGGAAAATGGGCGCGCCGACGTAATACTCCTGGACCGCTGGCAGGGACAATGGATCGTTCATCAGAACCACTACCGGGACCATCTGGTGGAGCCGCCACTGGGGCGCGTCGAAATGTTCATGTATCTCAACAAGAAGCATGCGGCGCTGGTACCCAAGCTGGCCAAGGCGCTGGCCGACATGAAGGCCGACGGCAGCTATCAGAATATTTTTGATCGCATTCTGAAACCCCTGGGCACATATTGATCAGGCTGCATCAAGCCACAGCGGACCGGTAAAGGCCATTCCGGACTTCCCGCAAGCGCCCTCTTCCAGATGCCCAGGGAGGTCCGCGGCACCTTCGGAAATGGCGCTGTCTTGCAGTTTGCCGCCGGCGGTCAACGAATGCCCGGCGCCAAACCCTATCGCCTGTCTTTCGTCTTATGGTATGGTTCTAAAAACTTTCGTGGTCGGCCAGCGCAAGGGATGTGTGTCATGTCAGGCAAGCGCAATTCGAACCCTTTTCTCCTTGCCTGCGCCTTCTTGGCCCTATGCGTGGCCGGCACCCCTATCCCGGCGCGGGCTGAGAAGCTTTGGCTCTCGACGGGCGCGTTGCCGCCCATCACCTCGTCTCCTGGGCATCCCGGCTTCATCAATGAGCTCGCGCGCGCCGCCTTCGGGCGCATAGGCGTCGAGGTCGGAGTCATCACGGTGCCGACAGGGCGTTCCCTAATCAACGTGAATGATGGCATCGACGATGGGGATATCTTTCGGGTCGCGGGAGCTGAGGCGGCGTTTCCCAATTTGATCCGCATCCCGGAAAAGACACTCGACACCGATTTCGTCGCCTACACCAAGCGCTCGGATATCAGGATCCGTACCTGGGCGGATCTGCAACCGTTTTCGGTTGCCTTTGCTGCCGGCTGGAGGCCCTACGAGCTGAATGTGAAAGGGGTGAAGGAACTCACCAAGACCACCTCGATCAACGAATTGCCGGCCTTGCTGGAAAAAGGGCGTGTCGACGTGATCCTGATGGACCGCTGGCAGGGACAGTGGGTCATCCGGCAGAGCGGCTACCGGTTCCACCTGCTGGAGCCGCCACTGGTGCGTTACGAGATGTTCATGTATCTCAACAAGAAGCATGCGGCGCTGGTACCCAAGGTGGCCAAGGCACTGGCGGACATGAAGGCCGACGGCAGCTATCAGCAGCTGTATGACCTTTATCTGAAGCCCCTGGCCATCCGATGAGGCTTCTTCCGCCTGCTCGTCTGAGGTTTCTGGACAGGGCCCTGTTCCGCAACAACGGCATCGCGCGCCGTCTGATGTTGGCGCTGATCCTGTTCAGTTCATTTATCACCACGGTCATCACGGGAGTCGAGCTGTACTTCGACTATCGGGTCGATATCCGCGGCATCGATGCACGCATCGAATCGATCCGGAATGTCTATCTGCCCAGCCTGACCGAGAGCGTCTGGGTTGCGGAAGGCACGCAGATCCAGACCCAGCTCGATGGCCTGCTGCATCTGGGCGATATCGAGTTCATCGGCATCGTGTCGGACGGCGAAACGAAATGGTCTGCCGGCGCCAGGAAGTCCGTCCGGCAGATCGAAAGAACCATGCCGCTGGTGCGCATGCACCGCGGCAAGAGCGTGCCCATCGGCGAACTCCACGTCGTCGCCAGTGTGGACAATGTCGTGGATCGTCTCTGGTCCAAGCTCCTGGTCATGCTGGCGAGCAACGCGATCAAGACCTTGCTGGTGACGGGATTCGTGCTGCTGATCTTCCAGGCCATGGTGGGGCAGCATCTCGAACACATTGCCGGTTACTTGCGACGGGTCGGCAAGAATATTTACCAAGCGGACTATCTGCAGCTCAATCGGCCCGAAGCGGGGCGGTGGCGCCCGGATGCGCTCGACCATGTGACCCACGCAATCAATTCTATGCATGGCGAGTTGTCAAGCGCCTACGCCGAACTGAAAGACACGAATCAACAACTGGATGCGGTCATCAAGGGTTCGCCCCTGGCGATCTACACGCGCGGCCTCGACGATCTTGTGACGACATGGAATCCTGCGGCGGAACGGATGTTCGGCTGGCGCGCGGAGGAGGTCATCGGGCTTGCCTTGCCTACCGTACCCTTGAATAAGAACGGGGAAGCAGATTACTTAGGCAAGAGACTGCTAGGCGGAGAGAGCATCGTCCAGGCAGAGGTGAAACGCCGGACGCGCGACGGCTCGCTTATCGACGTCAACATGACGGTCGCTCCCTTGCTTGATCAGTCCGGGCAGACTTGCGGCTACCTGAGCATCGCCGCCGATATCACCGGGCGCAAGGCTGCCGAGCGGCAGATCGAATTCCTCGCCTACCACGACGCCCTGACCGGCCTGCCCAACCGCCTGCTGGTTCAGGACCGCTTCGAGCAGGCGAGGGCCAACGCCGACCGCGGCAGGCACAAGGTCGCGCTGCTGTTCCTCGATCTCGACAACTTCAAGACCATCAACGATTCCTTGGGCCATGCAGTGGGAGATACGCTGCTCAAGCAGATTGCCGCCCGTCTCGGCGAGTGCGTGCGCGATACCGACACCGTCAGCCGGCAGGGCGGGGACGAGTTCCTGGTCGTGCTGCCCGAACTCTCCGATGTCGATGCCACCGCCCCTGTCCTGGTCAAGACCATGGAGCGCCTGCAGGACCCCTTTCATGCCGACGGCCACGAGTTGTCCACATCGGTCTCGATCGGCATCACCGTCTATCCGGACGACGGGGCGGACTTCGACACGCTGCTGAAGAAGGCCGATATGGCGATGTATCGGGCCAAGGACGCCGGGCGCAATGCCTACCGCTTCTTCGACGAGCAGATGAATGTCGAGGCCGTCGAGCATCTTTCGATGCGGAACGGCTTGAGAAAAGCTGTGGAACGCGGCGAGTTCGTACTCCATTACCAGCCCCAGATCGACCTGGCCAGCGGCGCCGTGGTGGGCGCGGAGGCGCTTATCCGCTGGAACCATCCGGAGCTGGGCATGATCCTGCCCGGGCGCTTCATCCCGGTCGCCGAGGAGAGCGGGCTGATCGTGCCGATCGGCGAATGGGTAATGCACGAGGCCTGCCGTCAGGGCGGCAATTGGACGAAGGCGGGCTTGCCCGAGCTGAGGATCTCGGTGAATCTCTCGGCGGTGCAGTTCAAGCGCGGCAATGTGGAGCAGATGGTGATCAGTGCGCTGGAGGCGTCGGGTTTCGATCCGGCCTTGCTCGAACTGGAAATCACGGAATCCATCCTGATCCAGAATGTCGAAAGCGTGCTCGACACCGTGAAGCGGCTGAAGCGCCTGGGCGTGAAGCTGTCCATAGACGACTTCGGCACCGGCTATTCCAGCCTGTCCTACCTCAAGCGTTTCGCGGTCGACAAGCTGAAGATAGACCAGTCCTTCGTCCGCGACCTGGGCGTTGATCCGGACGATGCGTCGATAGTCCGCGCCATCGTCCAGATGGCGCGGAGCCTCAACCTCAGGACCATCGCGGAGGGCGTGGAAACCCGGGAGATTCTGGAGCATCTGCGTATCTTCAAATGCGATGAGGGCCAGGGCTATTACTTCGCGCGGCCCATGCCGGCGGAGGAATTCACAGGCTACGTTTCCAGAACACCGAGTGCATTCGGCAATGGCGTTTGAGCGACTTTCCCCGGACGCTGCCGGTGCGCGCAGGACTATCGCCGCCTGGCGAAAGTGGCCGCCATCGCGGGCAGTCTTTCAGGATAAAGTCATAGGCCTGCCATTGGCGTCCGCGTTGCGTTGCGGGTCAGCCATAGCCGAGCCGGCGCTTTCATGGCTTAGGCAGCGGCGGCTACGTAGTTCCCGCAAGAAACTGCGTAGTTCACGGATTAACAGAATGCTTCCGTTTTGAGAATATCTCCATCAGCGGGCGGGGAATCTCCGGTCGACGTGCTGGGCGATGAGTTCCGCAGGCCACAGGTCAGCCTGCTGTCGTTGATTGCCGACAGCGTATGTCTTCAAGATGCGCCCGAGCGTGATCCGATTATCAATTGAAGGGTGAGAAATAATGCTGCAAGTCATTGGTCGAATCGGGTCACGGCAAATCGCTGAAGCGGGCAGGCGGGTGGAGGCCGTCTCGGTCGGCCGGGAGCCGTTGGATATGTCGCTGCCGGACCGCCTGCCTAAGGCAGTCGCTCCATTGGCCGGCGCCATCAGCCATCTGACGGCGCGTTTCCGCAAACTGATCGTGGCCACGCGCGGCATCTCGATCAAGATTGCCCGGGATACCGCACGATTGCATCGGCACGCCCAGTCTGTCGCAGCCGATGCCGAGAGGCAGCAACAGGAAGTGGATCATGTCGCGACGGCCACCGAATCGGTCACGGCCTTATCCGCTTCGGTATCCGGCAATGCCGCCAAAATGGCGGCCAATGCCTCCCGCAATCTCGACGCGGCGGAAATCGCCCGCGATGACGTCGCCGACATGGAAAAACGCATTGCCGCGATTACCGGGCAGATGGCCCGCTTCACGTCGGTCGTCGCCGATCTCTCCGCCCGAGTCCATGTCGTCGACCGGCTGGGCAAGGAAATTCGCGGGATCGCCGACCAGACCAACCTGCTCGCGCTCAACGCGGCTATCGAAGCGGCGCGTGCAGGGGAGCAGGGCCGCGGCTTTGCGGTCGTAGCCGATGAAGTGAGGAAACTCGCGGATAGCACCGGCAAGGCCACCGCAGAAATCGAGGAACAGGCATCCGTGATGATCTCGTTGGTCGGCACGACCCGGGCGGAAAATCAGAATATCCGCGCCAACATCGAGGCGTCAAACGAAGCGGTCATCCGCACCAATGAGCAGTTCGCCGGCTTCATCGCGGATTTCCAGGATCTGCGCAATTCCATTTCTTCGGTAACGGACGCGGTCGCCAAGCTCGATGCGATCAACCGGGATGTGGCGGGGCGTATCGGCATGATCAAGGAACGCTCGGTGCAGACCAGCCAGGCGGCGACCGAAATGTCTGCGGACGTGCTGTCGCTGCGCAACAGCACCGAATCCGTGCAGGACGCTTTGGCGGACTTCCGCACCGGGGGCACGGCCTTCGACAGTCTGTTGTCTGTGACACGGGACTTGGCGGCGATGGTCGGCAAGGTGCTGACAGCACATGAAAAGCGTGGCCTCAACATCTGGGACAGGCGATACCGCATGATCCCCAACTCCGATCCCTCGCGTTACAACACGAGCTACGACCAGGCGGTCGAGAATGAACTGCAGCAGCTCTATGATGATGCCTTGGGAAGGGTTCAGGGGTCGCTCTATGCGCTCGCGGTCGACGACAAAGGCTACGCGCCCGCGCACAACAGGAAGTTCTCGAACCCGCCGACCGGCAACGCGGCTATCGACCTGGGCGCCTGCCGCCACAAGCGAATTTTCGACGACCCCGTCGGGCGGAAGCTTGCCGCCAATACGCGGCCGTCCCTGTTTCAAACCTACCTGCGTGACACCGGCGAGGTGATCAACGATCTGTCCGTGCCGGTCATGATCGACGGACGTCACTGGGGTGCCGTGCGCATCGGCTTCGATTCTACGCAGATCGTCGACTGAGCTGGTCCGGCGGCGATTTGCCGTCGGCATTGACGGACACCGATCCTTTCTGTTTCGCGGCGCGAGGGCGCCGCGCCGAGCCCAGGCGCTGATCCCACCCGAAGCCTTGAGCGCCAGGGCCAAAGAGGCGGCGGCTGAAAGCCGCGTCGCCCCTTTGCGTAATTCAATACGTGCTTAGCTCAGCAGCCGGCGACGCATTTGCCGTTGCCGTTGAACTCCATCGTCTTGCCGCTGAGTGGAATATGGACCGGCACCTTGACGGCCTTGACGAAAGTCTCGGTCTTGCTCCCCGGCCGGACCTTGCCGCCGACGGTCCCGACTTCATTCGCATGCGACGGGATGACCGAATTGGGCTTGACCAGGTCGTTGATGACATAAGCCGCCTCGTTCGGGCCTGTCGAAAAGCCGTCGCCCATATTCATCACGGCGAGCTTGGCCTTGTAATAGCCATGCACGACCTTGTCCTGTTCGGCCGTGATGCCGGTATCGCCGGACAGATAAACCACGAGGCCGTTGCTGAACTTCAGCACATAGCCGGTAGCCTCGCCGACATAGCCGGCGATTCCCGCTTCCTTCATCTGCCTTCCCAGTTCGCCGCCGATGTAGTCGGGGTCGAGGCCGTTGCTGTGGAAGGCGGGCACCGTCGCGATCGTCACGCCGCCGAGCTTCACGCTTCCGCCGAATCGTGCGAGGATCGAATCCTTCGGGTCACCGCCATTCGCCTTCAGCTTGGCGGCGAAGAACGGCGGCATTTCGCTGCCCGTCACGATCTTCGCCTTCTTGGCCAGCGCGATGTCCACCGAGTTCGAATTGGGCAGCGCCGACACCGAAACGTCCGGCTTGTCGCAACTGCCCGAGTTGGGCGCCTTGTTGTGCGAGTCGCCCAGGTGGTCGCCATGCATGTGGCTGACGAGAATGATGTCGATCTTGCCCAGGCGCGGGTCGTCCGCTCCGGCCACGGTACGACCGGCATCGTAAAGAATGCGCGTGCCGTTCGGATCCTCGAAGATCAGTGCCCGGTCCTGCCGG
This sequence comes from uncultured Sterolibacterium sp., assembly GCA_903904605.1. Classification (GTDB taxonomy): domain Bacteria; phylum Pseudomonadota; class Gammaproteobacteria; order Burkholderiales; family Rhodocyclaceae; genus CAIYYX01. The sequence continues at coordinate 10,187 of CAIVDC010000077.1, read as the reverse complement.
CAAAATTCGCCGTCCTGACCGCCGAGCGGCGTCACTTTCACATTGGCTGCCGAGGCTGGCTGCGCCATCATCGGCGTCATGCAGGCAATGGCAACGGTCCAAACCAAAGCGTTCATTCTCATGCGGCTACCCCCTATCGCGTCTTTGAAGAAAACCTTAAGCTTAAACATTAACACACTATTTCGGCAGTTTATCGGGCAGCGACCGAGTTTAGTCGCAGCAAACGGGCGGGCCGAGTTAAACTTCATCCAGCGGCCTTCGGTATCCGGACCGCGAGTGCCGAGCGCCGACGCCATGGGGGGCGGCGAAAAAGTGACTATATTGCGACAAACGATATGAAGATCAGCTCGCCGCCGCGCTACGGATCTGTCGCCCAGGCCTTTCATTGGATCACCGCGATCCTCGTCCTGATCACGTTCATCTACGGACCGGGAGGCTCCGAGCAGCGTGTGTACTCTCTCGCACGCGATTTCGACAGGCGGCTGCACGAGACCTTGGGCTTGTGCGTGTTCGCGATCGTCGCGCTCCGCATACTGTGGCGGATGGCTGACAGGCAACCGGACCCTGCTCCGGTTGCGCGCTGGATGGGCGTCGCGGCGAAGGTCGTTCAAGGGGCGCTCTATCTGCTCCTTTTCGCGCTCCCGCTTACCGCCATTGCCGGAGCCTGGCTGGAAGGACATCCCCTGACGCTCCTTGCGGGCGCGGATATTCCGTCCATCCTGGGGCTTTCGCACGATGCGGGCGCGACGATTGCGAGGTTCCACACCTGGGAGGGCGATGCGATCCTCTGGCTCGCGGGATTCCACGCGCTCGCCGCGCTCTTCCATCATCTCGTTCTGAAGGACGGTGTGCTGGTATCGATGCTGCCGTACTGGCTTCCCTTGCGAAAACCGAGCGGACGCTGACGGCACCTAGCGGACCGGGTTCGGGCGACATGCGGCATTTCCGAGAGATCCGACTCAAAGCCAGGGGCGACCGGTTCCCGCCCCATACGGCCCCATGATCGCCACTATTTCAGTCGGTTTGCCATTTCGACTATGAGTCTCAAACTGCGCCAGAGCGTCTTTCCCCTGCCCGATAATTCTGACAATCTGTCCGCTTGGCGCGAAACTCTGCTCAACCGCTTGTTGAGCGTAGCGATGCTCGTTGTTCTTCCGGCAGCCGTACCGGCCATCTTCCTCTCGGTACGCGTATCGCTTTGGCCGGTTGCGATCGCAGATTCGGTCGCCCTCGTCTGGGTGGCGGTTCTATGGTCCTTACGCAACGTCCCCTATCGGCTGAGAATCCTACAACTTCTGGTGCTGCTTTATCTATTGGGGTCCGTACTCCTGGTCAATATCGGCCAGGCCAGCCAAATGTATCTGATGGCCGTCCCTGTCCTGGCCGCCTTGCTGGTCAGTTTGCATGTTGCGATCTTGACTTTGATTCTGAACGCGATGACGATCATGCTCATCGGCTACTTTGCCTACGCAGACCATGGACTCGGATCGAACACAAGCGGATTTGGCGGATGGATGGTCATCAGCGCAAATTTTCTCGTCATAGATACGTTGCTGACGCTCTCATGCGCGTTCCTGGTCAGCAGCTTCGAAAAGGCCATGCAGAAGCAACGCGAGCATGTCGGACGCCTCCGCAAGCTTTCCCTGGCTGTCGAGCAAAGTCCTGAAAGTATCGTGATCACCAATATCGACGCGGAGATCGAATACGTCAATTCCGCTTTCGTCGAGAATACCGGCTACAGCCGGGAAGAAGTCATCGGCAGGAACCCTCGCATGCTGCAATCGGGAAGGACTCCGCCGGAAGCTTTCGCCTCACTCTGGAATAGATTGATGCTCGGCCAGGCATGGAAAGGCGAGCTATACAACCAGCGCAAGGATGGCAGCGAATACGTCGAATTCGCGATCGTCTCGCCGATCTATCAAGCCGACGGATCGATCACCCATTTCGTCGCGGTGAAGGAAGACATCACCGAGAAGAAGCGCCTCGGAGCGGAACTCGATAGACATAGGAACCATCTGGAATCGCTGGTCGAGCAACGAACCGCGGAGCTTAACGCGGCGCGGCTGCAGGCAGAAACCGCCAACCTTGCCAAGAGCGCCTTTCTCGCCAACATGAGCCACGAAATCCGCACACCCATGAACGGCATTGTCGGGATGGCCAATATCCTGCGCCGGGAAGGGGTGACGCCGAAGCAGGCAAGGCGCCTCGACACCATCGATATTTCCGCTAAGCATTTGCTCGACGTCATCAACAACATTCTCGATCTTTCCAAGATCGAAGCAGGGAAGATAGTACTGGAGGAGGCACCGGTAGCCGTCGGCAGCCTTCTGGCCAATGTCACGTCCATCCTCGCCGAACGCGCCAAGGCCAAGGGTATTCGCTTGCTGACCGAGGCCGAGACCCTGCCGCACAAGCTGATGGGCGACCCTACGAGGCTGCAGCAGGCTTTGCTCAATTACGCCGGCAATGCCATCAAGTTCACCGAGCGGGGAACCGTGACCCTGCGCGCCTTCATGCAGGAGGAAGCCGCCGACTCTCTGCGGATTCGCTTTGAAGTGCAGGATAGCGGCATCGGCATCGCGCCGGAAGCGATGCCCCGGCTCTTCGGTTCGTTCGAGCAGGCCGACAACTCAACGACCCGGAAATACGGCGGCACCGGTCTTGGCCTGGCGATCACCCGGCGCCTGGCCGAACGGATGGGCGGAGCCGCCGGGGCGGAAAGCACACCCGGAGTGGGCAGCACGTTCTGGTTTACGGCGACGCTGATGAAGATGGAGGAACGACGCGATGCCGCCCGACCAGAGCAGGCAGCGATGACCGATGCCGAGACGCATATCCGGCAGCGCCATTCCGGCAAGCATATTCTGATCGCCGACGACGAGCCGATCAACCGCGAAGTCGTCAAGTTTCAACTGGAAGCGGCCGGTCTGGTTGCGGACACCGCCGAGGACGGGGCAGAGGCCGTCGCCATGGCGCGGAAATGTACCTATTCCGCTGTCTTCATGGATATGCAGATGCCCAAGCTAAACGGGCTCGAGGCGACCAGGCAGTTGCGCGAGATTGACGGGTACCGCCAGACGCCGGTCATCGCCATGACCGCCAATGCCTTTGCCAAGGACAAGGCGCGTTGCTTCGAGGCAGGGATGACCGACTTCCTGATCAAACCCTTCGACCCGGACACCTTGTTCGAGGCATTGCTGCGCTCGTTGAATCGGCGCGAGGGCTAGCGGCGGCCCCGCAGTCGATTGAAGGGCGGCAAGTGTCAATCTGCCGTTCGTCCGCGGTCGAATTGCAATGTCTGCCGGCCTCGGCGAGGCTGACAGCCTGCCGCGGGTCGAGGATGCCGGGCGTGCCTCATGAAAAAAGCAGGGACTTGATGGCGACGGGTATCACCCCCGGTGGGTCGAGCAGGTCCCCGACATCGACGAAGTCCAGTTCGCGCAATTTGATGCCGTCGATCGAGACCAGCTTGCCGTCGAGATGGAGTTCATCATGCAGCATCCGGCCAAGCGAGGCCCCTATGTCTCCGTCAATCATCAAGAAGAGGGTTTCGTCCCTCCTTCCGCACGGCGCGGCGAAAGCCATGATGGCCTGCGCCATCGCGAAAAGCCGGCCGTGCTCCGGCGCTCCGTCCCAGGTAAATGCGATCGCCAGGCGGGCGCTCGGCTCGAGATCGAGAATGTCGGCATTCTTGCGCAATGTGGCAGCGATCTCGTCGATATCGATGCGATCGGAGATAGCCAGCGCGAGGTGGACCACGGGTACGTTATGTACCGGCAACACGCTCAAATCGGGAACGTAGATGGTCTTGCCGCTCACCTGCACCGTGTATTGCGAGGCCCCGATGACCGTCGCGCGAATGCGTTCCCTCGGCTCGATGACCGGAATTGAAATGCGGGCTTTGATCTGCTTCACGATTTCTTCGGCAAGCAGCTGGGCGATGTCACCGTGGCTGGCGGTTTCACGACCAAAAATATACTCGGCGACTCCTCCGGAAAAAGTGATGAAGCTGGGCGTCCGTGTTCTGGCCAGCGGCTCCGTCAACTCAAGCGCGTGGCCCAGTTCGTCGAGCGCTTCTCCGGCAATCTGGTCGGCAACGATCATCGCCAGGCGTTCGGCAACCGCCCTTCGCACCGGCTCTTCGCAAAATGCGCCCGGAATGACCTCGATTCCCAACTGCTCGGCGACCAGACGTGCAGACCGATCGATTCGCGTCCACGCGCCGTTCTCATCCTGTGCAAGGAGGCGGCCGCCCACGGCGAATGCGGCTACGCTCAATATTTCACCGCGATCGATCAGCGCAAGCTTCGTGGTGCCGCCACCGACATCGACATGGAGTCCGCATTCTTCGCGACGCCTGGACAGGGCGGTCGCGCCGGAGCCATGAGCCGACAGAATCGATTCCAGCTTGTGGCCTGCCGTTGCACAAACGAATTTGCCCGATTCTTCCGCAAACATCTCGTCGATCGCCCGGGCATTCTTGCGCTTTATGGCTTCTCCGGTGAGGATCACGGCACCGCTGTCGATGTCGCTGCGACGCAGGCCCGCGTCATGGTAGGCATCGTGGATGAAATGCGCCAGGGCGTGGGCATCGATGGTGCCGTCTGCCAGGAATGGCGTCAGCATGATGGGCGAGCGCCAAATGACCTGCCTGTCGGTCACAACGAAGCGGCTGGATAATTCCTCCGCCAGCCGCTTGAGCGTGACGCGGGCGAAAAGGAGATGCGACGTGGAGCTGCCGATATCGATGCCGACGGTCGTCAGTTCGATCGTGTCCTGCTCCCAGATTGCCCGGGCGACCGCAGCACTGTCCGCTTCGGACAGCTGCTCATGTTCGTGATCGAGATCGAGGTCGTGCGGCACGCGGAACTTCTCCTGAAACGAACGCGGTCGTCGCGCGCTCTTCGGCGTGGTAAAGCATCCTGCCGGCCAACGGGGCAGGCCGAACGCTATCTGTGCTAGAGGGCAGGACCGATCGATTGCGGCTGACGGATCACTCCGGTCAAGGCTTCTGGCGGCAAGGCGAGGATTGCGGGTTCATCGAATATTTCCCCCATTTCGGACGGCACGCCCGTCTTGCGCAAGGCCTCCAGCCATTTGCGATGTATTCGCGGATCCTGGTCTTCATATTCGATCTGGCGGCCGCCTTGCGTAATCGATATGGTACCCGCGCCTTCGGCGCTCTTGCGCCGGAGCGAAATGAAAGGATAGCGCCGGCTGCCGAGGCTGCACGCCAGGTAGCGCGCCGGCCGCGGGCAGGTGTTGAAGTGTTGGTGGAACATCCAGAACGGCGGCGTATACATGAATCCGTGCTGCCAAGGGAATTCCTTGAATTCGGAATCGCCTTCGTGCCACAGGAGCGAGTATCCCTCTCCGTCGATGGCATGCACATGGGTGCCGGCGGCATGGCGATGGGCTTTCTTGTAACGGCCCTTGGGAATCTGCGACACATGGGCATGCATGGTTCCGTCGGCGAGGATGAAACTGATGTTGCTCGATCCCTTGCCTCTTTCTTCAAGTTCGTAAAGCTTGAAGCTGGTCAGATCATGAACGAAATTGGTTTCCCATACGTTGCGCCTGGACGGACTCGAGCCGTGGGTATAGGCGGTGTGTTCGCCGTCGCCGTCGAAATACTTGGACTGGCCTGCCCGCTCCGGAAAGGTGCAGGGATTATTGAAGACGAAATCCAGATTGTGATAGAGGTTGATGGTGATCGGCGCGTCGTTCGTGCATGAAATCCGGACCGGGCTCAGACCCGTGCTGTTGAATATCTGATATTGGCAATTCAGGGGGATCGCGAACAGCGCCTTCGGTCCCCACTCGAAGACGCGCGTCTCGCCGTTGGGCAGCCAGACCTTGGTCGAGCCGTGACCCGAGAGGACGAAACAAAAGGCTTCATACAGGTGCTTGACCGGGCGGGTCTTGCCGCCGGGAGAAATCTCGAGCACGTAATTGGCCATGAAGTCGCCTGCGCCGTGCGTATGGGCAAAGCAACCGCGCGCCTCATAGCGATCCCAGGGACCGGTCTCCAACTGCAGCAGGTTGTGGCCGAAATCGAGATGGATGGGGATGCCTTCGCCTTCGGCCCAATCGCGGTAGGGATCGACGAGGACCCTTGACTCCCTGACCTGGGCCTGGTCGTTCGCTGAGGAAGTTTCGCCGCCGTTACTCGCCATTTTGCCTATACCTTTCCGTGATCTTTCCAAGTCAGGACTGCAAGGACTGCCTTATCAGAGGAATGAGAAGGCCTTCATAGAGATAACTTTCGGTCCCGATGACAAAGGCCAGGTACACCCCCGCCGTGAGCCCGACGGAGCACAGGCTCGACAGCAGCCAGCTCTCCTTCTTGAAGCGCATATAAGCCAGCGTGAATACCGGGATGGCGACGAGAAAGCCCGCGGCAAAGATCATGACGAGGAATATCGCGATCCACAGCAGGATATCGAGAAACCGTCGCCGCCCTTCTGCCGCATCGACGCTCTCCCGCGCCTTGATCCCGAGCGACACTTCCCCCACTTGCTCCTTGATTTCCTTCAACAGCGCGTCTTCCTCGACGGGCGCGCTCTCTTCCTTGCCGGAAAATTCCACGTAGGCCCGATAGAGGGCGAAAACGAGGCAGGGGATGCAGACGACCAGGGGAACCAGGCGGGCCTTGTACGGGTAGCCAAGAGCGAGGTAGATGAACAGCGCGAAGAACAGGACCCAGAACAGGCTGAAGTAGTGTCTGCCTTGAAGTCTCATTTCGATGTCTCCTCGATCTTCTTCTTCCTTGCATGTGCCCGATAGACGGGAAAGAAGACGGTGGCGAGCGTGATGAGCAGGATGACAAAGGCGATCGGCCTGAAGACGAACATCAGCCCGTAGAGATTCAGGGATACGTGGAGGGCGTTTTCGGCAATCTTGCCCAGGACGATGCCGAGAATGAGCGGGCCGCGGGCATAGTCGAATTTCTTCATGCCGTAACCGATCACGCCGAAGAGGACCGTGATCAGGATATCGCCTATCCTGGAAGTGGTCAGATAGCTCCCCAGAAGTCCGCACACCAGGATGAAGGGGATCATGACGGAGGTGCGCAGAAAGGTGATCTTGGCCATCGTTCCGGCCAGGGGAAGGCAGATGGCGACGGCAATGATGTTGGCGAAGACCAGGATCCAGACCATGCTGAAGACGAGATCGAGATGTTGCGTGAACATCTCCTTGCCGGGGGATATGCCGAGGATCATGAAGGCGCCGAGGAGGATCGCCATCCCGGAGCTGCCGGGCACGCCGAAGGCCAGCGTGGGGATCAGGGCGCCGCCCTCTTTCGAGTTATGGGCGGCGTCCGTGGCGATGACGCCTTCCACGCAGCCCTTGCCGTATTCGTCCTTGCGCCTGGTCGTCTGCAGGGCGTGGCCGTAGCAGATGAAGGCGGCGGCGTCGCCGCCCAGGCCGGGGATGATGCCGATGATGTTGCCGATGACGCTGCAGCGCAGGACCAGCCACAAGTTCATGAAGCAGTCCTTGACCCCTTGCAGGACGCCGGATCCCTTGATATTGGCAGACTTGGAGTGGGCGATCGCGCCCCCTTTGATGCCCATGTCGATGACCTCGGCCACGGCGAACAGGCCGACCACGATCGTCACGATATTGATGCCGTCCATCAGGTCGAGGACCCCGAAGGAATACCGGACCACGCCCGTCTGGGGGTCCATGCCGACGAAGGAGATGACCAGACCCATCCCGCCGGCCATCAGGCCCTTCAGGATGGAACTGCCGGACATCAGCGAGATGAAGGCCAAGCCCATCATGGCCAGCATGAAGAACTCTGGAGGCCCGAAGGCGAGGACCATCGGCCTGACCACGGGAATGACTATGGCCATGAACATGGCGCCCAGGATCCCGCCCATCATGGACGACGTCAGCGCGGCGCCGAGCGCGCGTCCGGCCTCGCCTTTCTGGGCCATCGGGAAGCCCTCGATGCAGGTCGCCGCGTTCGGTCCGGTGCCCGGCGTGTCGAACAGAATCGCAGGGATGGAGCCGCCGGTGTGCACCACGGCGTGCATCCCCAGCAGGAAGGCAAATCCCGAGAGCGGTTCCATCCCGAAGGTGAAGGGGATGAGCAGGGCCAGGCCCATATTGCCGCCCATTCCCGGAATGATGCCGATGATCAGGCCGATCGGGATCGTCAAGAGCATCAGGCCAAAGGCCGGCCAGCTCGTCGCCCCGCTCAGCCCGGCCCATATTGCGTCCCATACGTCCATAAATGGTCCCCTGTTGTGCTTCGAAGCTCTGCCGAGCCCGCCCGGGGCCGGCTCGGCAGGCAAAGACTTCAAGACGCCGTCATTCCTTCGTCTTGATGATGTTCTTGAGCGTCCTGATATTCTCGGCTGGCTGGTTGATGCCCTCCGCGACAAGCTTCTGCACATCGTCGCCGTAGGCGGGATCGAGGTCCAAATGGTATTTCTTGGCGTCCTTGATCAATTCCGGATCGGTCAGGGCCTTCCTGTAGGCATCGCGAAGCACCTGGAGCCGGCCGGCCGGCATTCCGGGAGGGGCCGCCGTGAGACGGCCGATGATGTCGATGGAGTTGACCAGGTTGATCAGGCTTTTCCCTTTCGGCGTCACCTCGATGCTGTTTATGTGGGGCACGCTCTTGAGTTCCGGTATCCCGTGCTCGCTGCCGTACTGCATCAGCACGCGACCTTCCTTGGCTGCGATCAGCCCGGAAAGGCCGGTATAGGAGCCCAGGACGGCGGGAACCTCGCCGCGGAGTATGGCCATTTCCGCTTCCTTGCCCTGGTAGCCTGGAATCGGCTGGAATTTGGCCGGCAGGGCCGAGGCCAGGATCAGCGTCTCGTTATGGTCCTCGCTGCCCACGCCGGAAGAGGGCATCTTGATCGGCGCCTTGCTGTCCATGATCTCCTTGAACGTCTTGTACGGGGTCTTTGCACCCACCACGAAGACCCGGGTCTCGGAATTGGCCTTGCCGATCCAGCTGAATTTGTTCAGGTCGAACTGAATGCCCTCCTGGCCGATGATCTGCGAGTAAATCAAGCCAGTGTTGAAGGTGCCGATGGTCAGGCCGTCCGGTTCGGCCTGATAGATGGTATTGGCGCCGATGATATGGCCGGCGCCGGGAACGTTCTTCACGATGACCCTGGAACCGGGAAGATATTTCTGCAGGTAGCGCGCGATCAGTCTGCCGTAGGTGTCATAGCCGCCGCCGGTCTTGGTGGATACAATGTAAGTGACCGTCTTCCCCTTGAAGAAATCGATGTCCGATGGCGCGGCGGTGGCGCTGAAGGGGGCGGCGAAAGACAGGAGCAAAAATACGCCGAGGACAAAACATGGACATCTGCTCTTCGTTCCCATTTATATCTCCTGATGACCTTGCATGAATTGAAGATCCCTAAGTATTCCTAAGTATTCTTTTCATTCGGGCGATTGCCGGCCGTGATCGCGAGCGGCAGGACGGTGAAACAGGCGGTGCCGGCCGCGGCAAGAGGATGTGAGAGGCGGCCGCGGGCCAGTCGCCGCCGGTCTGGCCGCCGCGGCCCTTGCCGGCGGTCCTTTGGGAGCGTCAGTCGTGGCGTGCGCGCGGCGTCCGGAGACTTTTCCAAGGCGCCGCCAGCTACCGTATTGCGCTTGGGCGCGAGCGGGCAGTCGCGTTGCTTCCGACAATCAGACACTTCCTCTGCTCCTCCTCGGCCGGACCGCCGGCCGCATTAGCGAACCGGCCAAAGGTCCGTATTGTGGACATCTTATCTGGGCCCTGACCGTCCCGGCAATTCTCGCGTTCCGCCTGTTCCACGGAATCGCTGACGGGACTGTAGCAAGCTGTTCGGCAACGCACAATATGGCGGAGCCAACAATAATTCCAGGATATGGATGCTAATCCGCGAGCGGCCATGCGCCGATATCCGTGGGCGGATCGTCCGCCCGTGCGCGGCCTGGTCCCCCGACGGAGGGAACTGTTCGAACCGATGATGGTGAGCCGATGGTCTCCGGCCTGTGCCTTGCATGGCGCTATGGATGTACCGTCTCCGAAAACCAGTCATCAGGCAACACGTGACCGAGTCCCGCGGCGCCGGCCTTGTCCAGAACGAGCGCGCCGGCTGCGGCGAACTGAAGGCCGATGCCGATGTTGTTGACGAAACAGGTGATCTCCCCGGGGCTGCTCCGGCGCGCCGCCTTCCCGGCGACCAGTT
>CAIVDC010000076.1 GCA_903904605.1 uncultured Sterolibacterium sp. | reverse complement strand
GCCCCAGGTCAGCGCGCTGGCCTCGATCAGCGCGACCACGTCTGACGCCTCGATCTCGCGCACGGTCAGCGCGCCTAGCTTCTTCTCCACGCGTTTGAGATGCCGGCCGTAGCTCGTCTGTGTGCTCTCGGCCAGGCTCACGAGCTTTTTTGCGCGGTAGTCCTTGACCAGTTCGCGCACGGTCCAGTCCTTCGCCGCGGTGGCCTTGGCTTTCTGCTTGTCGGCCGCCGGGTTGCGGCCTTGCATAATCTCGGCGCGCTTGATCATCGCCAGGCCGCGTGCATCGGCCAGGCCGATGTCCGGGTAGCGCCCGATCGTCAGCTCACGTCGGCGGCCACCGTGGCGATAGCGCAGGATCCAGCCGGCGACGCCGGCGGCAGAAAGCGTGAAGGTCAGCCCGTTGCCATCGGCCTTGGCCAGCGGGGTTCCCGCCTTGATCCAGTGTCTGATCTGCAGGTCCGACAGAAGACCTTTGTCTCGTGCCATGTCCACTCCATTGTTCTGATGTGCAGCTACCCATCTAGCTACCCAGCCAGCTACCCAATTCTAGTGGAATGTGGTGAGACGTCAAGATCCCGGAAAAACGTAAAAACCCGCAAGATCCTTGTTTAATACGGGTTTACGGGTGGCAAGCGGGATGCCATGAGACCCGGTGAAACCTCACATCAGAACAATGTCGTATTGCTCCTGGGTGTAGCCCGATTCCGCCTGGACCGAGATGGTCTTGCCGATGAAGTCGGAGAGCATGGCCAGGGCCTGGGATTCCTCGTCGAGGAAGCGGTCGGTCACCGAACGCGCAGCCAGCACGCGGTATTCCCGGGCGTCGAACTGGCGCGCCTCGCGCAGCAGTTCGCGCAGGATCTCGTAGCAGATGGTGCGCGCGGTTTTGACTTCGCCCCGGCCGCTGCAGGTCGGGCACGGCTCGCAGAGCACATGGGCAAGCGATTCGCGGGTACGTTTCCGGGTCATTTCCACGAGGCCCAGCGCGGTGAAGCCGTTTACCGAAATCCTTGTGCGGTCGCGCGCCAGCGCCTTGTTCAGTTCGCCCAGAACCGCTTCGCGGTGATCCTCGCTTTCCATGTCGATGAAGTCGACGATGATGATGCCGCCCAGGTTGCGCAGGCGCAGCTGGCGCGCGATGGTCAGCGCCGCCTCTAGATTGGTCTTGAAGATGGTGTCATCGAAGTTCTTCAGACCGACGAAGCCGCCGGTGTTGACGTCGATGGTGGTCATCGCCTCGGTCTGGTCGAAAATCAGGTAGCCGCCGGACTTGAGACCGACGCGGCGCGCCAGCGCCTTCTGGATCTCATCCTCGACGCCGAACAGGTCGAACAGGGGCCGCTCCCCGGTGTAGTGCTCCAGGCGATCGCTTACCTGCGGCATGTATTCGCGCGCGAAGTTCAGGAGCTTCTGGAAGTTTTCCCGCGAGTCGATCGCCACCCGTGCCGTCTCGGGCGTGACCAGGTCGCGCAGCAGACGCTGAGCCAGGGTCAGATCGTGATGCAGCAGCGCAGGAGGGCGTGCGTTCTTGGCGCGGTTCTTGATTTCGGCCCAGATCCGGCGCAGGTAGCCGATGTCGGCACACAGCTCGGCATCGCTGGCGCACTCGGCCATGGTGCGGACGATGAAACCGCCCGGCTCGTCCGCCGGCACCAGCGACTGGATGCGCTGGCGCAATTGCTCCCGCTCGGCTTCCCCCTCGATGCGCTGGGAAATGCCGATATGGTGCTCCTGCGGCAGATAGACGAGCAGGCGCCCGGCGATGGACATCTGCGTCGTCAGCCGCGCGCCCTTGGTGCCGAGCGGGTCCTTGAGCACCTGCACGAGCAGGTTCTGGCCTTCCGAAAGCACCTTTTCGATCGGCCTGGCGATGTCGCTGCCCGGCCCGTTGGCGCGGCGTTCTTCCCAGATGTCGGCGACATGGAGAAAAGCGGTGCGCTCCAAACCGACGTCGATGAAGGCCGACTGCATGCCGGGCAGGACGCGGACGACGCGACCCAAATAGACATTGCCGACTATGCCGTGGCTGGCGGTGCGCTCGATGTGCAGCTCCTGCACAACGCCGTTTTGCATCAGCGCGACGCGTGTCTCCTGCGGCGTGAAGTTGACCAGGAATTCTTCGCTCATCTCATGCCTCCTGCCGGGCCGCCCCAAAGGGCGCAGCGGGGAATTCGCGAAGCGTCGCTTCGCGCCCGCGCAGCCGGCCGGCTATGCAAAGCCGGCCGTGGGCAGCCTGCGCCGCCGCCGGGGGCCGCGAACGAAGAGAATGTGCGGGCCGTTTCATCTACAAAGGATATCCGAAGGCGCGCAACAGCAGCGCCGTCTCGCACAGCGGCAGGCCGACGATGCCGGAATGGGAGCCCTGGATGGACTGGACGAACATCGCGGCGCGGCCCTGGATGCCATAGGCGCCGGCCTTGTCGAGGGGTTCGCCGGAGGCGACATATTGGCGGATCTCCGCTGCATCGAGGGTGCGAAAGCGCACCTCGCTGACGCTCAGGACATGCTCGATGCGATCGCCGTCGGCCAGTGCAACCGCTGTCAGGACGCGATGGCGGCGGCCCGACAGGCGCGACAGGACGGCCATGGCATCGGCTTCGTCGTGAGGTTTGCCGATGATGCTGCCGTCCAGGTCGACCGTGGTATCGGCCGCGAGCACCATTCGCGGCGGCATGCGGCGCTGGGCGACCAGTTGCCTGCCGTTCGCCGCCTTGGCGCGGGCGACGCGCACCACGTAGTCTTCCGCGGCTTCCCCGGGGAGCAGGTCTTCGCTCACCGCCGAATCTTCGCGCGGCACGCTGCGGAAGGGCAGAAGGTCGAAGCGGACGTCGATCTGGTTCAGCAGTTCGCGCCGGCGCGGACTGCTCGAGGCGAGGTAGAGGTGCTGTTTGATCATGTTGTCCATACCTCACTCGCGATGATAGTGATGACCTTTTAGCAGGCTGGCGGCTCGATACAGTGCCTCGGCCAGGAGCACCCGGACCAGGGCGTGGGGCAGGGTCAGGCTGGACAGGCGCAGCGATTCTGCCGCCTCCTGCGCAAGGCTGGAATCCAGCCCGTCCGGCCCGCCGATGACGAATGCGACATCGCTGCCGCCGCCCTGCCACTTCTCCAGCCTCTCCGCCAGCGCCCGGGTGGTGAGGTCCATGCCGCGCTCGTCCAGTGCCACCAGGCGGGCCCGCGCCGGCAACGCCGCACGCAGACGGGCCGCCTCCGCCGCCAGGAGCGCCGCGACCGGCTTGCCGGAGGTTCGCGGCTCGACCTTCACCTCGATCAGTTCCAGCGGCATCTCTCGCGGCATGCGCCGGGCGAATTCCTGGTAGCCCGCATCGACCCAGTCCGGCATGCGCGTGCCAACCGCGGCGATGACCAGCCTCATTTCAGGGCGCCGTCGTCCTTTTCTTTACGATGCGCCGCCGCCGCAGCGCCGCGGGCGGTGTGCCGCCGTCATCCCCTTCCCGGGCATTCGCGGAACCCTGCTCCGCGCCGATGGAGCCGGCCGGCTGCGCCGGGTTGGCCGCGGCAAGGCTCTTCTTCGGTCTCGCCTGCCAAAGTTCCTCCAGGTTGTAGTAGCTTCTCACGCCCGGCTGCATGACGTGCGCGACGATAGTGCCGAGATCGACCAGAACCCATTCGCCGGTCTCCTCGCCTTCGATGCTGAGAACCTCCCCGCCCGCTTCCTTGACCTTGTCATGGACATTGCGCGCCAGCGCCTTGACCTGGCGCGTGGAGTCGGCGCTGGCGATGATCATGCGGTCGAAAAGGGAGGTGAGCTTGGTGGTGTTGATGACCTCGATGTCGCGCCCCTTGATGTCTTCTAGGGCTGTGACGACGATTTTCTGCAGCTTGCGTAGATCCATTGGTCTCTAGTTCTAGTGGTAAAGCCGGTGCCTGGCAATATAGTCGAGAACGGGATCGGGGAGCAAATAACGGGCGCTGGCGTTTGTGTCCAGCGCCTTCCGGATCGACGTTGCCGAGATGTCCAGGGACGTGATGGTGAACGGCAGGATTTCGCCTGCGGGCGCCTGGTCCAACGCCTCGGGCTCTTGCGCCAGGCGGGCCCGGAACTCGTGTTCCAGCGCGGTCGGCAGCAGCCGGGGCTCGATCGGGTGGCCGGGGCGGCTCGCCACTGCAAGATGAGCCAGGGCGAATAGTTCCTGCCAGCGGTGCCAAGCGCTCAGCCCGGCAAACGCGTCGGCGCCGAGCAGCAGCACCAGCGGTTTTGTCGGCCCATGGAGGCTGCGCAGCCGCTCCAGGCTGGTTACGGTATAACTCGGCGCTGCCGCCTGCACCTCGGCTGCGTCCAGGGCAAAGCCGGGGTTGCCCTCGATCGCCAGGCGCACCATCTCCAGTCGGTGCTGGGCGGCGCATGCCGGCGCATCGCGGTGCGCCGGGCGCCCCGACGGCAGCCACAACACCTGTTCCAGGCCGAGCTTGACGCGCGCCTCCTCGGCCAGCCTCAGGTGTCCGTAATGAACCGGGTCGAAGGTGCCGCCGAACAGGCCCAGCACGGCTTCACGCATCGGCGGCTGGCGGGGAATGGAAGACGTCGCGGTAGCTGAGGTATACGCTCGCCATCAGCACCGGCGCCAAGACCAGGACCAGCAGCATGCGCAAGGCCATGGAGAAGACTTCGCCCAGGGTCTGGGAGAGCAGGCTGGCGACGATCAGGAGGAGGCCCGGCAGGAACACGCCGATCAGCGTCGCGGCCAGGCCGTAGGCGAGAAAGGCGCGCCAGTTGCGCCAGGCGGCGACGAAGCTGAAGAACAGCGACTTGGCCGCCGGCACGCCGTCCCATGCCGTGAGCAGCGGGGCGAACCAGAATGCCAGGAGCAGCGGCGAGGCGATCAGCATCAGACGCAGCATGTGGCTCAGGCTCACCGCCTCCTTGCTCATGCCGAGATCCAGGCCGGACCAGCCGCTGCCGTCGATCAGCAGGTCGATAGCGAGCACTGCCAGGGTGCCCGCCAGATGCAGGAAGCCCAGCCGCAGCAGCGGGCCCTTGTGTTCGACCAGGCCGCTGGTCAGTGCGCGCGACAAGGGCGGGACCTGGCCCGCGGCCTGGTCGAGCAGACGGCAGCCGTTGGCCACCAGAGCCGTCAGGGAAGGCAGCAGCAGCGGCAGGAGGAAGGGGCCGACCAGCGGTATCAGACCGGAAGCCACCACGATCAGGAGATAGCCCATGGTCAGCATGGTCAGCAGCGGCGGGCTGCGACGGTACAGGGCGAAGCCTGCGGTCAGCCAGAAGACGCCGCGAGCCGCGGGAAGTTGTTGAGCTTGCACTGCCTTAGAACGAGTGGATCACCCACATCGGTACCCGCAGGCCGGTGTCGAGCGAACCCTGGCGGATCATGTTGCCGTCGCCCTTCTCGTCGATGAGATAGTAGGGAGTGCCGTTAGGCGGCGTTACCTTCATCATGTAGAGCTTGTTGTTCACGCGGTATTCCTCGACCTTGTCCTCGCCGCGCTTGGTGATGGTCACCTGGGGCTCGAGGGAGGAGTCGGGTTGCGCCCCGGGTGGCGGCGGGGGCGGCTCCGGGATCGGTTGCAGGCCGGGCGGCAGCGCCGGAGGCGACTGGGCTGCAGCCGATCCCGAGCCCACCTGAGGGGAGAGGACGGCGAACAGGGCGAGGATCAACAGGATGCGGCGCATGGCGGGGTCTTGGCGAAGGCTGTGGCCTGATTCTATCAAAGGTTGGGCCGCAGTTCGCGTTCTTCGGGCAGGCGTTCGAGGCCGCGCCGCCCACGCTGCCTGCGGATCGCTGCGACAACCCGGCGCGCTTCGTCGATCGCCCGGAGCCGATCCTGCGGTTCCGGGCGCCGCCGGTCAAGCGGTCGGTCGCCTCGGCGAATTCTGACATAATGCCGAAAACCTGCCATGCCCCGCGCGCCGCGCCTTGACCGGCAGGAGCGGAGATCCAAGGCCCGGCAAGCTTCGGCAGCCCGTTCTTCGCGCTCATTGTGCCCACGCCCTCATGCCCACCCTGATTCTCGTCGACGGTTCGTCCTACCTTTACCGCGCCTTCCATGCCATGCCCGACCTGCGCAACAAGGCCGGAGAGCCGACAGGCGCGGTCTATGGCGTCCTGAACATGCTGCGCCGGCTGCCCGGCGAATACCCGGCGGCCGATGGCATCGACTATCGCGCCGTGGTCTTCGATGCCAAGGGCAAGACCTTCCGCGACGACTGGTACCCGGAGTACAAAGCGCACCGGCCGCCCATGCCCGAAGATCTGGTGCGCCAGATCGAACCGCTGCACGACTGCATACGCGCACTCGGCTGGCCGCTCCTGATGGTCGACGGCGTCGAGGCCGACGACGTCATCGGCACCCTGGCGCGGGCCGCTGCCGCCGCCGGCATAGAATGCGTGATCTCCACCGGCGACAAGGATCTGGCGCAACTGGTCGGCCCCCACGTGCGTCTGGTCAATACCATGAGCAGCGAGATCCTGGACGAGGCCGGGGTGGAGAAGAAATTCGGCGTGCCTCCGGCGTCGATCGTCGATTACCTCGCACTCACCGGGGACGCGGTGGACGGCGTCCCCGGCGTCGACAAGGTCGGGCCGAAGACGGCCGTGAAGTGGCTGACCCGTTACGGCTCGCTCGACGGCGTCATCAGCCATGCCGCGGAGATCGGCGGGGCGGTCGGAGACAACCTGCGCAATGCCCTCGACTTCCTGCCCCTGGGCAAACGTCTGGTCACGGTTGTCTGCGACCTGGCCCTGCCCGAGCAGGTGAGCGATCTTGCGCCGCGCGCGCCGGACTCGGCAAGGCTCGCGGAACTCTATGCACGGCTCGAGTTCAAGACCTGGCTCAGGGATCTGGAAGCCGCCGGAACGGCGGCCGAACCGGCGACGCTCAGCGAAGACCACCGCGCCGCTTACGAGATGATCCTCGATTGGGCGAATCTGGCGCGCTGGCAGGCATTGATCGCTGCGGCGGAAGTCACCTCGGTGGACACAGAGACCACCGACCTCGACCCGTTCGCGGCGAGGCTGGTCGGCATCTCCTTCGCGGTGCAGCCGGGCCAGGCGGCCTACCTGCCGCTCGGCCACGACTACGCAGGCGCACCGGCGCAGTTGCCGCTTGCGGCGGTGCTGGAAAAGCTCAGGCCCTACCTGGAATCGGCCGAACAGCAGAAGCTCGGCCAGCACCTCAAATACGACCGCCACATCTTCGCCAATCACGGCATCGAGTTGCGCGGCATCCAGGACGACACGCTGCTCGAGTCCTATGTCCTGGAGTCCGACAAGGCTCACGACCTGGGCGCGCTGGCGACGAGGCACTTGGGCTTCAATACCCTTTCCTACGATGCCATCACCGGACGCGGCGCAGCACGAATCCCTTTCTCCCAGGTGGCGGTCGACCGGGCCGGCGAATACGCCGCCGAGGATGCCGATGTCACCTTGCGCGTGCATCGGGTGCTTCGCGCCAGGCTGGCGGCGGAGCCCCGGCAGGACAGCCTTTACCGCGAGATCGAACTGCCGGTGGCGGAAGTGCTCTTCCGCATGGAGCGCACCGGCATGCTCATCGACGCGGCAGCGCTGGCCAGGCAAAGCGACGAACTCGGCCGGCGCCTGATGGAACTGGAGGCGCAGGCCCATGCGCAGGCGGGCCAGCCTTTCAACCTCAATTCACCGAAGCAGATCCAGGAAATCCTGTTCGACAAGCAGCAACTGCCGGTGCTGAAGAAGACCCCCTCGGGAACGCCCTCGACCGACGAGGAAGTGCTCTCGGAACTGGCACTGGACTACCCGCTGCCCAAACTGCTGCTGGAGCACCGCAGCCTTGCCAAGCTGAAGGGCACGTATACCGACAAGCTGCCGCGCATGGTCAATTCGGCCACCGGCCGTGTGCATACCAGCTTCTCGCAGGCGACCGCGGTCACCGGCCGCCTGGCGAGCTCGGAGCCGAATCTGCAGAACATTCCGGTGCGCACTGTTGAAGGCCGCCGCATCCGCAGCGCCTTCATCGCGCCCCCTGCTCACGCCATCGTTTCCGCCGACTATTCCCAGGTCGAACTGCGCATCATGGCGCATCTCTCGGACGATCCGCGCCTCCTGGCTGCCTTCGGCCGCGGCGAGGACGTGCACCGCGCCACCGCGGCGGAGATCTTCGGCGTGACCCCGATGGAAGTCGGGCCGGACCAGCGCCGCGCCGCCAAGGTGATCAACTTCGGCCTGATCTACGGCATGTCGGCCTTCGGCCTGGCGCGCGAACTGGGCCTCGAGCGCGGCGCGGCGCAGGCCTATATGGACCGCTATTTCGCCCGCTATCCCGGCGTCGCCCGCTACATGGAGGAGACGCGGAAGAAGGCCCGCGAACAAGGCTACGTCGAGACGGTGTTCGGCCGCCGCCTGTGGCTGCCGGAGATCAGGTCGGGCAACGCCGGACGACGCCAGGGCGCGGAGCGCGCGGCGATCAACGCGCCGATGCAGGGCACCGCGGCGGACCTGATCAAGCTCGCCATGCTTGCCGTGCAGCGCTGGCTGGACGACCAGGGGCTGCAGTCGAGGTTGGTTCTGCAGGTGCATGACGAACTGGTGCTGGAAGTCCCCGATCAGGAGCTGGTCGCGGTGCGCGAACAGCTGCCGCGTCTGATGTGCGACGTGGCGCAGCTGAAGGTGCCCTTGCTGGTCGATGTCGGCGTGGGGGCGAACTGGGATCAGGCGCATTGAATGTTTCGGGACGACCAGCCCGCAAACAACACGCCGCTTAGCCAGGCGAAAAATGTCCGCTCGGTGAAATCGAGCATGAAGGAATTGAACAGATTGCCGATGACGATCGCCAGCAGCAGGCCGCGGGCAATTTCTCCGAAGGGCGGATCGAGCCGCCCGGCGCCCCGCCAGACTTGCGCGTAAAGCCAGAGCAGGCAGGCCAGACCGAGCAGACCCAGTTGCGCTGCGATCAGCAGGTACTGGTTGTGCGGATTGTTGGAGGGGGCCATGCCGGTGCCCTTGATCCGCTCGCCGTAAGCCTGCTCGAAGCCGCCGATGCCGACGCCGAACAGCGGCCGGTCGCGGACGATGGACAAGGTGTTGGAATAGTAGTCGAACCTCAATCCGATCGAAGTCGGGTCTCCGCGCCCCTGCTTCCAGGCCCTTCCTTCGGCGACGACTTCGCCCGCCCGTTGCCGGAAGGACTCGGACCATTGATAGGAGGCGGCAGCGACGAGCAGGACGCCAATCGCCGCGAGCACGATGCCTCTCCTGCCGAAACGGCGGAACAGGAAATAGACGCAGAGCGCGGCCAGGACCACGTAGCCGGTCCTGCCGATCACCATGAACAGCACGTTGTAGGCTGCCAGCGCGGCGAGTACGGCCAGGGTCCAGCGCGCCCGCAAGGACTCGGTCTGCCTGGCGCCGATGGCGAGCAGGAAGGCGGTGAAGGCCATCAGGAAACCATGGGTGATCGACAGCTTGAACACGACCGCGTCGGGGACATGGACGAGCGGGTTGGGGGTGGCCATCAGGGGCTTCAGGAAGGCCGGGAGCCATCCGAAACGGATCAGGAAGGACAGCCCCAGCGTCAGCAGCATCGCTGCGCAAAAGGAGAAAAGGGCACGAATGCGGGCTGCGCGCTCGGCGAACAGGGGCACGAGCAGGGGAACGGCGAGCAGCGTCAGGTATTTGCCGAGGTAATGCAGCTTGTCCGCCGGGTTGCCCCGGCCATACAGGCAGCCGAGCAGCGTCAGCGTGCAGAAGGCCGCGCAAGCCATCGCCACGGGATTGCTGACGACCGCCTGAAACTTCCTTTTATAATCGGCGGAGAGCGCGAACAGCACGACTACGGCGACGAGCAGTATATTGCTCGCCGCCGTGCTGATCGGCAGCGAGAAACCCATCGCTATCGCGCACCAGGTGGCGGCTGTTGTCAGCGCATTTCTCGGCGGCGTCGTGTCACTCGATGGCAGCGGCATGGATGAGTTCCCGGGTGGTGTTCTCGGTTAGCGGTTCAAGTTGGCGAGCAATCCGTCGATGTTGGCGCTCATCGAGAAGCGGGCCTTGACGAAGTCGCATCCGGCCCGCGCCATCGCGCGCATTTCCGCGGGATGGCCGAGGGCCCAGGCCAGGGCCCGGGACCATTCTGACACATCGCCCGGCGCGACGAGCAGACCGGTGCGATGGTCCTCCACGGTTTCCGGGATGCCTCCGGTGCGGCTCGCAAGCACGGGGACGCCGAGGCTCAGTGCCTCGCTCTGGGACATCCCCAGCGGCTCGTAGGTCGACGGCATGAGCACCAGGTCGGCGCGCCGGTAGAGCGGGGCGACGGAGGGCACCAGGCCGGCGATCAGCACATGTTCGGAAAGCCCCATCGCTGCGACCGATTCGGCCAGCTTGCCGTGCAGTTCCCCCTCGCCGGCGATGACATAGCGCAGCGTCGGATGCGTCCTGACCAGTTGCGCCATCACGGTCAGCATCATGGCATGGCCTTTTTCCGGACGCAGCATCGCGGCATGCACGAGCAGGGGGCCGGGGCGGCAGGCAAGCCAGGCTGCTATCCGCGCCGGCAGGCCCGCCTCCGCCTCCCGTCCGATGCGCTCGAAATCGAGCCCAGGGTAGAGCACGCGGATGCGCGAGGGGTCGATCCCCGGATGGGCGAGCAGGCTGCGGCGCATCTCTGCGCTGGGCACCAGCGTCAGATCGGCCAGCGTGTTGTAGGTCCAGGCATGCGGCGGGCCCGGCAGATAGGTGCGCATCCGGATCAGCAGCGGCCGGCCGGCGACCAGCCTGGCGGCTATCGCGCAGACGTTGGCGTCGTGGCCGCTGTGGCTGATTAGGGCATCGGCTCGCCGGGCGCGCAGGACGCGGACGACGGCCACGATGCTGGCCGGATGGAGGCTGTTGCGGAATGGCACGGCGACGGTCTCGAGACCCTGCCCCCTGGCGACCGCACCGACGCGGCTGCCTTCGCGGCAGAGAAGCAGCACGGACAGGCCGCGCTGTTCCAGCCCCCGCATCTGCTGCAGGAGTTGCAGCTCCTGGCCGCCCAGATTGTCCGAGCTTTCCGAAAACAGGATGCGTTTCGCCATTACAGCCAGGACGCGTCGGCCTCTTGATCGAGCGCTACGCCTTCGAGCCTGGGGCCGAGCGCCGCGGTATCGGAGCCGGTGCGCCCGGCCGCCCGCCAGCGCGGCAGGCGCTGGCCATAGAGACGGATCAAGCCGGCCAGCGGCTGGTCGCGGCAGGCACCCGGCAGCGGGACGATGCAGGTGCTCGGCGGCCCGAGGGCATTCGCCGCCCAGTGCGAGTATCCCGAGATCGGCGTTGCAAGGATCACCGGACAGCAGGCCAGGGCAAACAGGTCCGCGACCGGATTCACCCGCGAGTGATGGTCGGGACCTTTGTAATCATAGTGCGAGGGCAGGTCGAGGGAGAACACCTCGAAGCGCTCGTGAAGCTCGCGAAAGGCGGCAGGGTCTCCGGTGCAGGAGAGAAAGAAGCAGGCATCGGGTTGCCGCGCGACGATATCGGCCATCATCCGTTCGTACCACCACACCGGCACGGCCGGCCACTCCCGGGTGATTTCGTAACGTTCGTCATGGGCGAGCTGGTAGTCGCCCTGGCGGATATGCACCCCGATCACCGGGCGGCCGGTTCGCCCGGCGAAAGCCTGCCGGATCGGTTCCGCCAGATGCGCGGCCAGCTTGAGCCGGGCGGCCGTTTCCAGGTAGATCGGGTCGAGTCTTTCGGCCGGCCCGTCGAGCGAGCGCAGGATGATCTTCCTGCCTTCGAGCGTCGCGAACAATGCCTCGTCGCAGTGGCGCACACGCAGCGCACCGATGCGCGCCAGGATTCTCACCTTGCCGCGGGAAGTGTCCGCCACGGAAAACGAATCCAGCTCATGCCAGTCGAGGATGATGTCGTGGCCGTAGGCCTTCCGAATCGCGAAGGCGAGCGGCAGCGCTTCAAGCCGGTTGGAGATACCGACGAACTCGTCGATGTAGAGTTTGGGCATAATGGCCGGGCGGCGAACGATGGCAGGCATTATAGTGGAGCGGATCGGGAGGAAGTCTTTGCAGTCGAGTTCGTACCAGCCCGGGCGTCCGCCCCGCCGCATCCTGCTGGCCTGCACCCAGCGCATCGGCGACGTGCTGCTCGCCACGCCGCTGGCCCGTTCGATGAAGCGCGCCTGGCCCGGCGCGGCAGTGGACATGCTCGTGTTTCTCGGTACCGAAGCCGTGCTCGAAGGCAATCCGGACATTGCCCGGGTGATCGCGGTTCCCCGGCGGGCCGGCCTGGCCGAGCGATGGCGGGAGCTGAGCGGCTTGTGGCGTCGTTACGACCTGGCCGTCTCGCCCCTGCCGACCGACCGCTCGCGCCTCTATTGCTGGGCGGCGGCGCCGCGGCGGTTAGGGCTGTTGCGGCCGGAACGTCAGGAGAGGCCGAAGGCGCTGCTTCTCAGCGCCTGGCGCAAGTTCGACGACCTCGATACGCACACCGTGAGCACGGGGCTGGCGCTGGCCGGGATGCTGGGCATTCCGGCCGCCTTCGAAGTCGTGCCGCCCGGTGTTTCCCAGTCCCGCTTGGAGGCCGTGCTCGCCAGGCTGGATGCGCCGGCGGGTCAGGCCATTGCCGTGTTGCACCCCTACCCGAAGTTCGCCTACAAGAGGTGGCCCCCGGCGTCCTGGCTGACGCTGGCACGCTGGCTCAAGGCAAGGGGTCTGAAGGTGGTGTTCACCGGCGGGCCGGAGCCCGGGGAGCTGGCCTATGTCGACGACATCGCAGCGAAGGCCGGCGGACTCAATCTCGCGGGGAGCCTGTCGCTCGCCGAAACCGCAGGCCTGATCGGGCAGGCCAGGCTTTACGTCGGCCCCGACACCGCAGTGACCCATATCGCTGCCGCGACCGGCACGCCGACCATTGCCCTGTTCGGGCCTTCCAATCCGGTCAAGTGGGGCCCCTGGCCCAGGGACTGGACCAGTCTGGAGAGCCCCTGGCAGCGCCGTGGCAGTCGCCGGCAAGGCAACGTCTTCCTGATCCAGGGCGAGGATGCCCGCGGCTGCGTGCCCTGCATGCGGGAAGGCTGCGAATGCAGGGTCGATAGCGGCAGCGACTGCCTGCTGAATCTGGAAGCGGGCGTCGTGATCCGGGCAGCGGAAACGATGCTGTCGCCTCGATAGGCAGGCCGGCCCTCGGGCCGGCGACGAGGGGCTGCGGTCGATGTCGGGCTTAAGCCCCGCCTACGCCCTTAAGGAAGTCCCCTCGGGGGACATCGAACTGCAAGCGGTAGAGGTGGGTGTAGATGCCGTCATGTGCGAGCAATTCGTCGTGGCGCCCCTCTTCCACGATCCGGCCGCGATCGAGCACGACGATGTGGTCGGCGCGCTCCACGGTCGACAGGCGGTGGGCGATGACCAGGGTGGTCCGGCCCTGGATCAGCGTATCGAGGGCCGACTGGATCTGCCGTTCGGATTCCGAATCGAGCGCCGAGGTGGCTTCGTCGAGAATCAGGATCGGCGCATTCTTGAGGAAGGCGCGGGCGATCGCCAGTCGCTGGCGCTGTCCGCCCGAGAGCTTGACGCCGTTTTCGCCGACCGTGGTTGCCAGACCCTGGGGCATCTGGCTGATGAATTCCCAGGCGTGGGCGGCTTTCGCCGCACTGATGATTTCCGCCTCGGATGCGCCGGCCGACGCGCCATAGGCGATGTTCGCCGCCACCGTGTCGTTGAACAGCACGACCTCCTGGCTGACCAGGGCGATGTTCTGGCGCAGGCTCTCAAGGGTCAGGTCCTCGACATCCTGGCCATCGATCAGGATCCTGCCGCTGTCGCTCCGGTAGAAGCGCGGAATCAGGGTGACCAGGGTGGTCTTGCCGCCGCCTGAAGGGCCGACCAAGGCCACGGTCTGGCCGGCCTTGACTTCCAGACAGACGTCGGCGAGCGTCGGCCGCGCCGCCTCCTCGTAGGAAAAGCAGACATGGTCGAAACGGATGTCGCCGCGCACGCCGGTCAGCACCTTGCTGCCGCGATCCTCCTCCGCCGGCTGGTCGAGCAGGGCGAAGATGCTTTCCGCCGCCGCCAATCCCCGCTGCAGCGGCGCGCTGACCTCGGTCAGGCGTTTCACCGGCGCCAGCAGGAGCAGCATCGCGGTGATGAAGGAAACGAAGCCGCCGACCGTGACGTGGCTTTCGGCAGACTGCAGCATTCCGACGTAGATGATGATCGACAAGGCGGTCGCCGCCGCGACCTGTGTGAGCGGCACGGTGGCCGAGGCGGCCATGGATTCCCGCATCGCCGCCGTGCGGAACTCGTTGCTGACGTCCTCGAAGCGCTGCGCCTCGTAGCGCTGGCCGCCAAAGACCTTGACCACCTTGTGCGCACCGATGGTCTCCTCCAGGATATGCGCGATCAGGCCCATGGCGCTGAAGCCGCGGCGGCTGGCGGCGCGCAGCCGCTTGCCGAAGATGCGCACGACGCCGACGATCAGCGGGCCCACGGCCAGCGCGATCAGGGTCAGTTTCCAGTCGTAATAGAGCATGAAACCCAGGAGGCCGAGTATCGTCAGCGAATCGCGCACCAGCGCCGTCAGCACATTGGTGGCGGCGCTGGTGACGTTATTGACGTCGTAGGCGACCTTGGCGATCAGCGCGCCGGGAGACTGCTCGTCGTAGTAGCGCGAGGGCAGGCGAAGCAATCTGCCGAACATCTGCCGGCGCAGGTCCATGACCAGGCGGTTGGTCACCCAGGCCAGGCTGTAGGAGGTGAAGTAGGTGAGGATGCCGCGTACGACGAATATCCCGACCATGGCCAGCGGAATCAGATAGAGATCGCTGTTGCCCTTGGCCACAAAACCCGAATCGAGCAGCTTCTTCATGATCGCCGGGAACAGCGGCTCGGTCATGGCCGTCGCCGCCATGCCGAGCATGGAAAGCACGAACACCTTGCGGTACGGACGGACGAAGCCGAGCAGGCGCAGATAGATTTCGCGGCTGTTGTCGCTTTGGCTAGGGGGCATCTGAGACATCGGTCCGGAGGCGGAGAAACGTCCTATTGTGCCAGATGAGGCCGTCGTTCCCGACCCGTCATGGCGCCAAAGGTCCGGGCGGCAGCGCGATCCTGTCCAGAGCCGGCAGCCACTCGGCCAGCCGCTGCCAGTCGAGGTGCTGCTCGAGCGTGTCGGCCAGGCGATCGATCTCGGCTTCGCGCCGTGCCGCCAGATCGAAATGCCCGAACGACGCCGCGCCGGCCGGGCTGGCCCAGGCGAGCAGGGCCGCCAGGGCTGCGGGCGTGTCGAACAGACCGTGCAGGTAGGTGGCGAGAATCCGGCCGTCTTCCGACACGGCGCCGTCGGTCCTGCCGCCGCTGCCATCGAAATAGGCGGCGGGCCGCGCCAAGGCCGGCCCGTGCGACAGGCCCATGTGGATCTCGTAGCCTTCCAGGCGGGCCGCGCCCGCGAGCGCCAGCGTGCCGGTCAGGTTATGCAGTTGCTTCTCCGGTTCGAGCGTCGTCTCGAGATCGAGGAGGCCGAGCCCGGCAACGCTGCCCGGCGCGCCTTCCAGTCCGAGCGGGTCGTGGAGCGCGCGGCCCAGCATCTGCAGGCCACCGCAGATGCCGATCAGCTTGCCGCCGTAGCGCAGATGGCTTTGGATCGCCTGCTCCCAGCCGTTGGCGCGCAGCCAGGCGAGGTCCATCTGCACCGCCTTGCTGCCGGGCAGGACGATCAGGTCGGCCGGCGGAATCGTTTGTCCGGGACCGACGAAGCGGAAGGCGAGTTCCGGATGCAGGCGCAGCGGGTCGCAATCGGTGGCATTGGCGATGCGCGGCAGTGCCGGCGCGATGATGCGCAGTTTGGAGTCCGGGCCGCCGCTGGCCGATCTGGGCAGGGCATCCTCGGCGTCGAGATGAAAGCTCATGAGATAGGGCAGCACGCCCAGCACCGGCTTGCCGGTGCGCGCTTCCAGCCAGTCCAGCCCCGGTTGCAGAAGGCTCAGGTCGCCGCGAAAACGGTTGATGACGAAACCGACGATGCGCGCCTGCTCGCTCTCCGAGAGCAGCGCTAGGGTGCCGACCAGATGGGCGAAGACGCCGCCGCGGTCGATGTCGGCGATCAGGATCACCGGGCAGTCCGCCAGTTCCGCGAAGCCCATGTTGGCGATGTCCCGGTCGCGCAGGTTGATCTCGGCCGGGCTGCCCGCGCCCTCGACCAGCACCGCCTCGTACTGTGCCGTCAGCCGTCCGAACGACTCCATCACCGCCGCCATCGCGCGCGGCTTGTAGTCGTGGTAGGCGCGCGCGTCCATGTCGTGGCGGGCCCGCCCGTGGATGATGATCTGGGCGCCGATGTCGGAAGAAGGCTTGAGCAGCACCGGATTGAAGTCGGTGTGCGGCGGCAGGCGCGCCGCCATCGCCTGCAGCGCTTGGGCGCGGCCGATTTCGCCGCCGTCGGCGGTCACCGCGCTGTTCAGGGCCATGTTCTGCGGCTTGAAGGGGGCGACGCGCAGCCCGCGCCGCGCCAGGACGCGGCACAGGCCGGCGACCAGCGTCGTCTTGCCGGCGTCGGAGGTCGTGCCTTGCACCATCAGGGTATCGCTGCGCATTTGAGACTTCAGCCGGGCCGATCGGAAGCCGGCCTGTTGTGCCAGACCAGCTCATTGAATCCGTTCGCGTCGTCGATCAGGGTGACCGCGGCGAATTCGAATTTCATGGGAAACCATTCTTCCGGCGCGAGGTCCAGCAGCTCTGCGGCGCAAACTTTCATCACCCCGGCGTGGGCGACCAGTGCGGCGCTCGCCAGTCCCAGGCGGGCAAGATCGGCGAGGAAGTCCGCGACGCGGCCGCGCATCGCCCCCACCGACTCGCCGCCGGGCGGCACGAAGGCTTGCGGGTCGGCCGCCCAGCGGTCGACCGCGGCGCGGCCGATGTCCGTCCAGGGGCGCATTTCCCATTCGCCGAAATCGAGTTCGACCAGGCGCGCGTCGAACCGCGGTGCCGGATGCAGCGCCTCGGCGAGCAGACGGCAGCGCCGCAGAGGACTGCTGAACACCGGCACGTTCTCGGGCAGCAGGGAATGCAGCGCCGCGGCGACGACAGCCGCGTCTTCGGCCAGTGCCAAGTCGCTGCGGCCATAGCAGAGCCCGGGCGTCACGTCGGGGCGCGGATGACGGATCAGGTAAAGCTGCACGGCCAGTCCATGAAGGAAAGCCCAAGGCGCCAAACCGCAGAGACCTGCGGGCAGCAGCTTACCGCGCCCATGCACCGCACCAGGGGCTTGGATTTAGTACTATCGTCTTCTTGAACATAAGCGAGCATCTGGGCCAGGGCGGATTATGGTGTCAGTCGCCGGTGTGCGCAAACTTTGGCATGAGCGTTGTCGCGCGGCGGCGCGCTTGCCTGTGCTAGGCTCATTCCATGACTGGACCGGTATTGACCGGGGGTCGTTTCGGGAAAAGCGCGCTGGCGGAAAGTCGGGTGAGGGAATCCGGCCGGCACTTGAACAGGAATTTGGCGGAGATTCAAATGCGGCTTAAAGGAGGTTTCATCGCCACCGTACTGTTGCTGGTCTCGCAATTTGCCGGCGCCGAGATCGTCGCGCAGGACGACGCCGGGCAGATGCTGCGCCTCGCAGCGCCGGCGCGGCGCATTATCAGCTTGGCGCCGCACATCACGGAAGATCTCTACGTTGCAGGGGCCGGCAGTTTCGTCGTCGGCGCCGTCGACTACAGCGATTACCCCGAGGCGGCCAAGCGGCTGCCACGCGTCGGCGGCTCTGACCGCCTTGATCTGGAAGCAATCCTGGCGCTGAAGCCCGATCTGGTGATCGCCTGGGGAAGCGGCAACTCTGCCGCGAATCTGACTAAGCTGAAGACACTCGGCCTGCCGCTTTTCATCAGCCAGCCTCGCAAGATTGACGACATCGCGACGGACATGGAGCGCTTCGGCGAACTGGCTGGCACGAGCAACATTGCCATCGCCGCGGCGCGAGCCTTCCGTGCCCGCCACGCCGGACTCTCCTCCCGGTATTCCAGGCGTCAGCCGGTACGCACCTTCTACCAGATCTGGAATCAGCCGCTCGTGACCGTCAACGGCGAGCAACTGATCAGCGACGTGATGCGCCTGTGCGGCGCCGAAAACGTCTTCGCCGGCTTGTCCCAACTGGCGCCGACGGTGACGGTGGAGGCGGTTCTCGCAGTCGATCCGGAGGCCATCGTCGCCAGCGGCATGGGCGAGACCCGGCCGGAATGGCTGGACATGTGGAAGGTCTGGCGTGATCTGACGGCGACGGCCCGTGGCAATCTGTTCTTCGTTCCCCCCGACATCATCAATCGTTTCACGCCGCGCGTCCTCGATGGCGCGCAACTGCTGTGCGCCCAGATCGAGACCGCGCGCAGCCGGCGACCGCGCTAAAGTAGCGCTAGCACTCTGTCCCCGACCTTCTCGCCGCGAAAGAGCGTGACGGCAGTTCGTCCCTGTGGGACTCGATGCTTTAAGCTGCGCGGTGCATGGGGCTGCGCGGCACGCGGCGCCCATCATGCGGCGATGAAATAGCGGGAATCGCCGTCGCAAAGTTCACGCAGCCGGTGGCCGTAGAGTTCGGAGAGATTTTCCGCGGTGAGCACGTCTTCGCTCGCCCCCTCCGTCCAGCGCCCGTCGCCGAACAGCAGCAGGGCGCGCCGGCAATAGCGCAGGGCGAGATTCATGTCGTGCATGACGATGACGAAGGCGGCGCCGCACTCGCCGGCATAGCGCCGGGTCAGGTCGAGCATGGCGATCTGGTGGGCGAGATCGAGATGGGCGAGCGGTTCGTCGAGCAGGTAGAGCAAGGGCTGCTGCGTCAGCAGCGTGGCTATCCCTAAGCGCTGCCGTTCGCCGCCGGAGAGGGTATGCACCTCGCGCATCTCCAGTTCCTGGAGCGCCACCGCCCTTAACGCGTCGCGGGCGATACGCTCGTCCGCAGCGCCCTCCCAGGCCCAGCGGCCGAGATGCGGATGACGGCCGATCAGTGCGGTCTCCAATACGCTGGCGGGAAACGCGTCGCTCTGCGTCTGCGCCAAGAGTCCGCGCAGGCGGGCCGCCTCGCGGAGTCCGTGCGCCAGGTAGGATTTGCCGCACAGTTCAAGAGTGCCTCCGGCTGGCGGACGCAGGCCGGCCAGGGTGTGCAACAGCGTGGTCTTGCCGCTGCCGTTGCGGCCGAGGATGGCCAGCGTCTCGCCGCCACTGAGGGAAAGATCCAGGCCGCGCACCAGGGTATTCCCGGCGATGTCGACGTCGAGCGCGCGGGCCGCCAGGAGCGGGGAGGTCATATGCCGCTCGGACGCGGTTGCCGCGACAGCAGGTAGAGGAAGGCCGGCACGCCGAGCAAAGCCGTGAGCACGCCGACCGGCAGTTGTTGGGGCGCGACGACCGTCCGTGCCAGGGTGTCCGCCGCCACCAGGAGCGTTCCGCCCGCCAGCACGGAAGCCGGCAGCAGCAGCCGCTGATCGTTGCCGGCGCTGTTCCGCATCGCCAGGCGCACCAGATGAGGCACGATCAGGCCGATGAAACCGATGCTGCCGGCGATGTTCACCGCCGCCGCCGTGAACAGGGAAGCCAGGACGTAGATCAGGAGTCGCAGCCGCGCCACGGGAACGCCCAGGGCCTGGGCCGAAAGTTCGCCGCGGGCGAGGAGGCCGAGGTCCCGCGCATAGGGGAGAACCGAGGCCAGGCCGCATGCCAGAAGCGCCAACGCAGCCCAGGGCGATTCTGCCTGGGAAAGGTCGCCCATCAGCCAGAACAGCATGCCGCGCAATTGGTGTTCCGGTGCGATGGAGAGCATCAGCGCCACCAGGGCGCCGGCGCCCGCGGCGACGATGACCCCGGTGAGCAGTAGCCGCGTCTGGGTCCAGCTGCCGTCGCCGTGCGCCAGGCCGAAGACCAGCAGCATGCTGATCAGGGCGCCGGCGAAGGCGGAGAGGTGCAGCACGATCAGCGGCAGGCCGAAGAGCATGGCGGCCAAGGCCCCCACCGAGGCACCGCCGGAGACGCCGAGCACATAGGGATCGGCCAGCGGGTTCCTCAGCAACACTTGCATCAAGGCCCCGGCCAGCGCCAGCAGGCCGCCGCAGGCGAGGCCGGCAAGGGCGCGCGGCAGGCGCAGCGTGCGCACCACCTCGCCCGCGATGCCGGCGTCGTCACCGCAGAATACATGCCACAGATCGGAATAGGAGAGCGCCATGCTGCCGGCGGCCAGGGATACCGCGACACTGGCGACCGCCGCCATGGCCAGCAGAAATACGATCAGCAGGGCGCGGCGGCGGTTGGGCATCGGCTTAGAACAGGTCCGCCTTGAGCGACAGGGAGAAGGTTCGCGGATCGGCCGGATAGTAGGTGCTGCTATAGCCGGTCGCGGCGTACCTCCGGTCGGTCAGGTTGGCGGCCCTGAGGATCACGGAGTAGGGCTTCAAGTTCCATTGCACCTGGTAATCGAGCGTGGTGAAGCCATCCAGTTTGCTCAGGGCATTGGCGAAGTCGTCGCCGAAATAGCGCTCGCCGACGCTGACCACGGACAGGCTATGGATGCCCGCCTGGGCGCCGTCCCATTGGGCGCTGAGGGTTTCCTTGCGGCCGGGAACCAGGGGAATCGTCTTGCCGCTGTAAGGGCCTTCGGTGAATATGGCCTGGGTCGCCGTCAGGCTGCCGCGCAAGGTCCAGGACCTGCCCAGGCTCCAGCGGCCTTCCCATTCCGCGCCCCGTCTGCGGGTCGGGTCCAGGTTGGCGTTGCGGCCGTTGGCCGCGATATAGCCGATCTCGTCCTTGTTTTCCTGCTGGAACACGCCGAGTTGCTGCATAAATTGGCCGGCGCTCCAGGACAGCCCGCCCTCGATCAGCCGCCCGGTCTGAGGTCTGAGGGCGCCGTTGAATATCACCTGGTAGGTGACCGGATCGTAGGCGAACAGTTCATCGGTATTGGGCAGCCGGAAGTTCCTTGCCGCCTTCATGTAGGCACGCCAGGCGGGCGCGAAGCGGTAGCCGGCCGCGAGATTCCAGGCCGTCAGATCATCGCTGCTCTGCGCCTGCAAGCCGGCGCTCTGGTCGCTCACCTTCTGGTCGAAATGTTCACGGCGAAGACCGACCGTGGTGTCGATGCCGTTTTTCCACAACGACACATTCTGAGCGTAAAAGCCCTGGCTCTGCTGCTGTCCGATCTGGAGATCCTGGAGGCTTCCGGTCGTGAAGTCCAGTTGATCGTTGCTCGCCTTGCCGTCGTAGAAGTCGATGCCGGCGATGGTTTCGCTGCTCTGGGCGGAGGCAAGACCGTGCGCCCATTTCAGGCGGGGCGAGAATGACTGTGACTTGACTTTCGACTCGACACGATAGAACCAGTCCGGGTTCTTCGACTTCAGAAGATCGTCGCTGAAACTGCCGTCGATCTCCAGGCTGAGATCCTTGCCCAGCTTGAAGCTGGTCCCCGGGCGGACGCGATATCCGTCGCGCTCGATCCGGTAATTCGGGGTCGAGGCCTGGCGCGGATCGCTGTTGTACTGCGCTTGGGTGAGCGCGCTGGGCAGTCCGTACTGCTCCCGGTAATCGGAAAAATCCAGGAACGCTTCGCCATCGGAGAAACGGCGGGCGACGCGACCGCCGGCCGACGTTTGCTTCGCATCGCTGTTGACTCGGTAACCGTCGGTCGACGCATCGTGAGCAAAAAGATTGCCGTACCAGCCGTCCTTGCCTCCGCCGGCAGCAGCATCAAAGGCCGAATAGCCGAAGCTGCCGCCCTCCGCCCTGAGCGACGCCCGCAACTTGTCGCTTTTGTCGGTGATGATATTGATCACGCCCGCGGTCGCGCGATCGCCGTAGAGCACCGAGTCGCCGCCGCGAACGATCTCGATTTGCTTGATCGCCGACAGCGGAATCGTTTCCCACTTGATGCTGCCCATGTCCACCGGATTGAGCCGCTGGCCGTCGATCAGGATCAGGGTATTGCTTCCCGCGGCATCGCCGGTGCCGCGGATGTCGACGCTGGCGTCTATGCCCATGGATCCGTACAAGGGGCGAACATCCAGGCCGGCGACGGTGTTCAATAGATCGGGGATGCTGCGCGCCGGGCTGCGCTCGATGTCGGCGTGGGTGATCACGGAGACATTGGTGCCGAGGTCCGAGGCTGGTTCGGGGAAGCGCGTGGCCGTCACGACCACGATGGCATCGTCGGCGAAGGCTGCGGCTGAAAAGGCGGTGCAGAGCGCTATGGAAAGCGCCTTGAGGCGGATGGATTTGGACATGAGGATCTCCAGTGCCGGCCTGCGTCCCCGCGGGCCGGTAGGTTGCATTTGGAAACGTGCAGGGAGATGAAGGCGTGAGGGGCGCAATGTGTATAAACACCTACGCACCGGCCATCGCCACCCCGCGACGCTTCCGCTCGTTGATGTCCGTGGCCGGTCTCCGGGCTCGGAAGATTTAACCCACCGCCTTCCCGAGCTCTGTTCGCTCAGTGGCATTCCGATGGATTCACGCTTCCTTACCGTTGCGGGGGCAGCACTGGCTTTGCGTCAAAAACAACGCGCACCTGTTTCCCGTTTCACCCGACGGCCTCAAGCTGGCCGTGCGGGCACCGCGGACATCCGCGCCGCAAGGCAATGACCCTGCGACGAACAGCGATTCTAGCGCAAATATGCGCAGGGCAGGGCTTGTCCAGGTTCCAGGCATTTACTCCAAAGTACCTTCAAAACACGCTGTTATTGCTTGACCGGAAACCATTTTTCCCACAAACTTACGGCTATGAAAGGCGACCTGACCGCGCTCGAGCAAAAAATCGAGCAGTTCCTTGCGTTCTGCCAGAGCCTGCGCGCGGAGAACCAGGCTTTGCGCAGCCGCGTGGCCGGGCTTGAGGACGAGCGGCAGTTGCTGGTCGACAAGATCGACACCGCGCGCGCGCGGCTCGAAGCCTTGATGCTGACCTTGCCCGAACAATGAACATCCAATCTTCTCTCGACATCACGCTGCTCGGGCGCGAATACCGCGTCGCCTGTCCCCCGGAGGAACGCGAGTCGCTGCTTGCCGCAGTGGCCTACGTCGGCGTCAAGATGGCGGATATCGCCGCCAAGACCAAGAGCACCGGAGAGCGCCTGGCGGTGATGACGGCGCTCAATCTGGCGCACGAACTGCTGGTGCCGAAAGGCCAGCCCGAAGAGGCTTCCGCGCTTCCGGCGGACGGCAGCTTCGATGCCTTTGACAGGCAGGAATTTGCGCGTAGAATCGATGCCATCGAGGCGCGCTTGGATGCCGCGATGGCCGAGCAGGATAAGCTCTTCTGATCCGTCATTGACATCATTGCGCGCCCAGGAAATCCCCTGCGGTGCTTGTCAAGGTCATATATTCCTTGAACCAATATCAAGCATCTGGCCGCCGACCATCCGCCGCCGTTGTGAGCTTTTCTCTGCCGCGTGCAGAGCGAAAGCACCTGAAGCGGCAGGGAAGTGACCACACTGAACCTCAGGTTCAGGATGCTGGCCTAGCAGACACTGCGGGGGACCCCACTTGAAGCGCGGATGAGTTCCGCGTTTTTTTTCGTCATTCGCCCGCCGGGTCGGCCAGTCGCAACCCTGCGCCGAACAATGCCGAGCCGGCCCTCGTCACGATTGGTCCGAGGGATTAGAATACCCGCTTGTTCTTTCAACCGTTCGCTTATCCATATGAACAGGAGTAAAGAAAAATGTCACTGAAGAACTTGATGGTACATCTGGACCAGGGCGAACGGACCCAGGCCAGGCTTGAGATCGCGGTATCGCTTGCGCATCGCTACCAGGCGCGGCTCCTGGGCGTGTTCGGCCAGCGGGCCCAGGCGCATCAGGTGGGCATCATCGTGACCTGGCCCAGCAAGGAGTACACGGCGGCGGCGGCGGCCAGCAAGGACGCATTCGAGAAGGCCACCGCAGGTCTGGCAGACGCAGAGTGGCACGATATCAACCGCGGCAGCGACCACGAACTGCTGCGTCAGATCACCGATCTCGCCCGCTATTCGGACCTGATGATTCTCGGCCAGCATGACGAAAGCGCGAAGAGCCACGTCCCCGCCGAGCTGGCGGAGGAGGTGGTGGTCAACTCGGGTCGTCCGGTTCTGCTGGTACCCTACGCCGGCAACTTCGAGGCTGATTTCCGGCGTCCGCTGATCGCCTGGAACAAATCCCGCGAAGCGGCCCATGCGGTCAATGATGCGCTGCAATTGATCGAAGGCTGCCAGGAAGTCACCGTGGTGTCCCTGGATACGCGTCGCGACGACGCCAAGGCGGCCTGTGCCGAGATCACCCGCCATCTGGCCTGCCACGGCATCAAGGCGGCGACGGAAGTCCTGGTGGTGGAAGACGTCGGCGTCATGGACATGCTGCTAAACCAGGTCTCCGACCGGGGCGCCGACCTCCTGGTGATGGGCGCCCATGGCCAGCTCGGCTTTCCCTTCGTCAGCCGCGGTGCGGGCACCCACTACATTCTCAGGCACATGACCGTGCCGGTCCTGATGTCGAACTGATACGGCGGATCACGGCGGATCACGGCGGCGCTGCCGCTGCGATGCACATCTGCGCACAACTCGGATCGCCCGGCGGACACAGGTATCCGGATCCGCCGGGCGCGGGATCCGAAGCCGCGCCGGTTCCGCCCGGGGTAGCCGGGGCACTGATGACGGTGCAGCCGATGGTCAGGCAGGCGGGCGGCGGCGTCGCGGCCGCAGCCGCTTGCCCCGGATCGACCGGCTGGCCTTCGTTGCCCTTGCCCGGCGAGGACCGCGAACTGTCCGGCTCTATCGCTTCCGACTGCATCTGCAGCGTGACCTGAGTCACCACCGGGATGCGCCGGTTTTCATAGAGGCTGGAGACGAATGGGTCGCTGCCATCGTCGCTCCAGCGCAACATGAACTGCATGACGGTGTTGATCAGCGGCACTTTCATTTCGTAGCCATGAGTGACGCGGATCTTGATGAGATTGGCATCCTGGATGTTCTGGCCGGAGTTCGGCCCGATTTCGTTCGGGTCCTTGAAGGCCAGCCCGGTGTTGGGAATGACGCGCTTACCGTTGCCGATGGAGTTTTGCAGATCCGCGTCGTTCCAGTCGTCGAAGCTTTCCGTGGAGGGGTTGAGCAGTTCGATCCTGGCGTTGGCGACAATATCGCTGTCGGCCCTGCTCCATGCGTCCGCCAGTTCGCTCGCGTTGACTCCTCCGCCGTAAAGCGGGATCAAGGCCCGGACATAGGCTTGCCGAACGCTGGCGATACCGGCATTGCCCATGGCGCCCGCACGCGCGGCCATGAAGCCGGCATGATTGATCTGGCTCTTGGCAAAGAACAGCATGCCGTATTGCAGGATGGCCATGCAAAGAAGGGTGATGATCGGCCCGACTAGGGCGAATTCGATCATCGCCGAACCGCGCTCACGGCTGGTCATGATCTGTGCCGGACCCGGCGGCCCTGTTCCTTGCCAGAGCGGATGGACGAGCAGATCGCCACGCCGGATGGCAAATCGACCTATCGCGCCTGCCGAAAGCTCAAGTGCATGAGCGGCGCGTCCTGCAGCACCCCAACTGAAGCGCCATGGCTTCAGCCCGGGCACGCAATCGACCACCACGCCCGTCCTGTCAAGATAGACGAGGTCGATCGTGAAGCGCATCAAACAGGTATGCACGCTGGCACAGCGGCTGATCAGCAGCCCCTGGCCGTTCTTCAGCGCGCGGGCCCCCATGAGTCCGACGAAGCGGCCGAGGAAAGTGTCGGCATGCCTCAACAGCAGGCAATGGGCACCGCTGCAGGTATGGAGTATTGCTCTCGCTTCGAGGTCGCAGATCCGGAGCATTGCATCCTCTGTTTGCGTCTAACTCTTGCCCGGTGCCCTAGAGGCCGCCATTCAGGAATTTCATGACAATCGGGAAGAACAGGACGATGAACGTGCACGGAAAGATGAAGGCAATCAGCGGAAAGAGCAGCTTTACCGGGGCTTCCATCGCCAATTTCTCGGCGCGCTGAAACCGTTCCGTTCTGCGTTGATCGGCCTGGGCTCTCAACACCGGCCCCAGATTCATGCCCATGCTCTCGGCTTGAATGACGGCGGTGCAAAAATGGGTCGCGCCCGGCTCGTTCAAACGCTCGGCCATGCCGCGCAGGGCTTCTGCGCGGGCCTTTCCGGCGCGAATGTCGCGCAGCACGCGCTGGAATTCTTCGCCGATCACGCCTTTCGGGCCCTTGGCAACGGCTTGGCTCATGGCG
The DNA here is from genome assembly GCA_903904605.1 of uncultured Sterolibacterium sp. Lineage (GTDB taxonomy): Bacteria > Pseudomonadota > Gammaproteobacteria > Burkholderiales > Rhodocyclaceae > CAIYYX01. The sequence goes on along the minus strand of CAIVDC010000076.1, from coordinate 64,303 downwards.
CCTTGCACGTTCAAGCCGGCTTCGACGCAGAGCGTGATGATATCGAGATAGAAGGGCAGGGTCTTGAGCAACTCGCGCCTGCGCTGGGCGAGCCGGTCCTTGAGCCAGATGGCCGGATAGAGCCAGCCCATTAGCGCGCCGATCGAGATGACTTGCAGGCGGGTGGTCATGCTCAATCCTTCGAGTCCCGTCCCGGGTCTTTCAAAGGAGTCGAGAACCCAGTAGAGGATTGAGGTCAAAATCAGCGCGCAGATGGTACGCGCCGCCATGAACTGTCCCGGGCTGATGGCGTAGTCCAGGCCGGCCTTGCGCAACTTGGCCAGCAAGCGGCAATGGGTCTTATGGGCAATCAATGGCTCGAGATAATGACTGATCCACTGAATCGGCCACCAGACGAGCCGGAAGCCGAAGGGCGGCGTGTCCTTGTACTCGCGCTTCTCTTCCGGAACTGCCGCCACCGCATGGCCGAGAAGAGCCGCGATCAAGGCAGCGGACAGGCCTGTTGCCAATATCACGCCGAGTGTGATCAGCGTCGAGCCGTCGAGAATATATTCAGCCATGAGGGTCTCTGCTCAAACATCGATCGCGACGATCCTGCGTATCGTGTAAATTCCCATGAGTTCCAGGAATATGATTGCCGTGATGCTGGCCCAGCCGATGCGGGTTGACCAGAGCAAGCCCATGGCGTCCGGCTCCATCTTGTTGAGAATCGCCATCAGGACAATCGGCAACAGCCCGACCACCCAAGCCTGCAGTTTGCCTTGGGCGGTGAGTGCGCCGATCTTGCCTTCCATCTGCAGTCGGGTTCGGATGGTTTGAGCGGTGTGGTCCAGGGTTTCGGCCAGACCGCCTCCGGTCTCGTTGGCAATGCGCATGGCGGCGGTAACCAGGGTGGTCGTTTGAGTCGGCATGCGCCGACTGAGATTGTTCAGGCTTTGCTCCAAGGTCACGCCGAGCCGTTGTTCGCGCAACATCAGGGCAAACTCCTGGGCCAGCGGCGCCTGGGCCTCGGCAACCACCTGTTGAAGTGCCAAACTCAAGCCCAGGCCGACGCGCAGGTCACCCGAGAGCATCATCAGCGCATCCGGTAGTTGCTCTTCGAACTTCTTCAACCGGCTCTTGCGCATCCAGGCATACGCCATTCGCGGCAGCAGGGCCAAAGCCAGAAAGACCGGAACCGCAGTCAAGGCGCTGCCCGTCGCGATCCATGCCAACAGAGCGCCCAGCGACATGACGGCTAGGTTCGCGATGAAAAGTCTCGTCGGGTCGATGAACAGGAAGAACTCTTCCACCTTGAATTTGGCATGTTCCGTGAAATAAGCGCGGTAGCGCGCCAAGCTCACGGTACCCACATCGATGGCGAACCAGGCGAGAAGTCCCGCCGAGAAGGCCGCGATCAAGGTCAGCAGACCGAGTACTTCGCCTTCACTCATGGTGTCGCTCGAAGCCCGTCTCGGTCGGACCGCCAGACGCGACCATGATGTCATCGGACGGTTTAAAGATCGACATATCCAGATCGTTTCGGGCGACGAGCAGTTCCTCGTAGAATCTCGGCACCATGTCGCAACCCGTGAAGTAGCCGACTATCTTTCTGTTGGCCCCTTCGTAGCCCTTGTGGACGAACTTGAAGAGCTCCTGAATCTGGATCTTGCCGCTCTCCATCCCGGTGATCTCCGTGATGCTATTGACGATCCTGGCGCCGCAGGCAAAGCGCGTCTGTTGCACGATCAAATCCACCGCCGAGGCTATCTGCTCGCGAATGGCGGTGAGCGGCAAGTCCATGCCGGCCATCAGCACCATTGTTTCCAACCTGGCCAAGCCATCCCGCGAGGAATTGGCATGGAGCGTGGTGAGGGAGCCTTCGTGACCGGTGTTCATGGCTTGCAGCATGTCAAGCGCTTCCGAACCCCGGCACTCACCGACGACGATGCGATCAGGTCGCATGCGCAAAGTGTTCTTGACCAGATCCCGTATATGGACTGCGCCCTTGCCTTCGACGTTGGCAGGACGGGATTCCAGGCTGACCAGATGTTCGTGATGCAGTTTGAGTTCCGCTGCATCTTCAACGGTGATCACCCGCTCGCCTGGTGGAATGAAATTGGAAAGGATGTTGAGCAGCGTGGTCTTGCCGGAGCCGGTGCCCCCGGAAACGATGATGTTCTTGCGGGATTCCACGGAGATTCTCAGGAACTCGGCCATGGCCCGACTGATGGAACCGAAGCGCACCAGGTCCTCTGCGTTCAGTTTATGCTTGGCGAACTTGCGTATGGTGAGCGCCGGACCCTTCAGCGCCAGCGGTGGAATGATGGAGTTAACCCGGGAACCGTCTTTCAGTCGGGCATCAACCATGGGCGAGGATTCGTCGATGCGGCGCCCCAGCGGTGCTACGATGCGTTCGATGACACCCATCACTGCCCGGTCACCGGTGAAGGTGAGCGTGTGTTTCTGCAGGACACCGTGGCGTTCAATATAGATTTCGTCGCAACGGTTGACCATGATTTCGCTGACGCTATCGTCGGCGAGGAGATCTTCCAGAGGTCCCAGTCCGATCGCTTCGTCGAGCACCTGCTTGCGCAGCAGGTCGCGATCGATTTCCGGCGGAATGTCCTGGTCTTGCTCCTGAAGAATCTGCCTGATCAAGCTGTCTGTCTCGCTCCGCAGGCGCTCGTCGCTCATCCTGGAAACATCGTGTCGGCGCAAGTCCATGGTCTCGAGCAATTTGCCGTGGATGTGTTTCCGCCATTCGAACTCCGTTTCCCTGCGTCTCAGAACTGAAATCTCCGCCGGGTCCGGCGCAGCTTGTATGGCATGCCGCGGCGGCAGGTCCTCACTGGGAAGGGACGCTTCCGGTGCAGGCCAGGCGGCGACTTCCGTCACGCGCAGTTTGAAGGGGCCGATGCCGATGACGTCGGTGCCCTTCAAGGGACCAAACTGGCTATCGATGCGTTGCCCGTTGACACTGACGCCGGCGAACGATCCCATGTCCTCTATCAAGACACCTGAGGGCGTTCTGAGCAGGCGCGCATGCTCCTTCGATACTCGCCAACTGTCCAGCTGAATCCCTGTTTGTGCGCCTTTGCCCAGGATACAGTCGTCCGGAGCCTGAACCAGACGCGGAGCTTGATCGGCATCGATGATTTCTACCTGCAGCATTGAGCCCCCGCTGTCAATCCTTTTCTGCTGGGGATTCCGGCCACGAATGGCCGCTGCCGTTCTGAATGGCGCGCGCCGGAGTCGGGCTGGTCAAGGTCGGCGACATCGTCAGCGGTATGTCCGCAGAGCTCCGGGCAGAGGGGCCGACAAGCACCGGGTCGTGACCGGGTTGAAGCGGATCACCAAGGTAGGGTCGCTCACCAAGATTCTGCTGCAAACGTTCCGCGGCGCGTTCGACGCGATCGACCAGTCCGGGAGAATGGCTGTCGATGACCATGGGCGTGACAAACACCACCAGTTCCGTTTCCTTGTTCTGGTAGCGCTTGGACTTGAACAGGGCGCCCAAGATCGGGATGTCGCCGAGAAACGGCAGTTTTTCGATGTTGGTGCTGTCTTCGCGTGCAAGCAATCCGGAAAGGACGATGGTCTCGCCGCTTTTCACATTGAACTCGGTATTGGTCTTGCGTGTGCGCAGGGCCGGGCCTGCGGCGGTAGTGATCGAGTCGTCGATGGAACTGACTTCATATTCGACTGTGGCGCGAATCACGCCGTTTTTATCCACGCGAGGGAGAATGTCAAGCTTGACGCCATAGGGCTTGAAGAAGACGCTGGGTCCGTTGATGGTGGAAACGACGTAGGGAAATTCGCCACCGGCAAGGAAACTCGCCTTCGTTCCGTTGCGGGTGGACAGTTGCGGTTCGGCAAGAATGCTTGTCCGGCCTTCCTGAGCCAGGAGATTGAGCTGCGCGTTCAATCCCAGATTGACTGCACTCAGGATATTCAGCCCCTGCGGGAAGATCACCGGAAGGCCGCCGCTCTGATTGGTGACCGGTGCCGGCGTGTCCTGCCCCGAGATGATGTTGAGCTGATAGGGGCCGGCATTGCCGCGGCGGATCGGCGCCCATACCCCGCCGATTGCAGCACCTCCGGTCGTGCCCCATTTGAATCCGACATCGCGCAGTTCGGTGACTGGAAATTCGACCACCTTGACGTCCATCATCACCATCTGTTCCCAGCCCAGGCGATTGGTGAAGTTCACGATTTGTGGATAGCGCAGTCCGAGTTGCTCTATCTTTGCCAGATCTGCGTCTGACAGGTTGTCGCCTTCGACGATCACCTTGTCACCCACGATGGCCGCCTTGGCATTGGGGATCGCAGAGAGAAATTTAGCTACCTCGCTGGCGATGCGACTGGTGTCGCCCGGGACGATATTGACCTTGACCCTCTGATAACGTCCGTCCTCGTTCCATATGAAAAGCGATGAAGTTCCCACCGCGTTGGCGAAGATGATCACTTCCTTGTTGTCGAGCGCCGCAGCGGTCATGATCTGCCCGTTGCCGACGGCGATGCGCGCCACGGCCGGGGCGGGGAATACCCGCGACTCGCCGACAAACATTTCTATCTCGGGAATCGGTGCCGGGTCGTCGTGGCTCTTGATCGGGTCATAGGGCTGGCTCAGGACCATACGCGGACGTTTGATCCTGGACCGGAGACTTTCTCCGAAGCTGTTCTTGAGCAAGCTCGCTGCCACCGGAACAGCCGGCGCTTGCTTCGCGGAATTCACTGTCCCTTCGCCCGGACTTGCGCTTTGCGCATGGACGATACCGCCGGAGATTAGGCAAAGCAGTACCGCACCGATGAGTCCCTGCACAGAACTGCCGACAGCGCGGTCAGGTCCGTGCTTTCTCGGAAAATGAGTCATGTCGTTGCCTGTCATTGGGGAACGCAGTTGAAGGGCCTCGACGAATCAAGGCCGGCCTGGTGCAGGTACATGCCGCGGTGCAGCGGGAAGACCCGGCACCTGTGAACCCGAACCCGTCGGAAAAGCGGAGTCGGAGGCGCTCGCGTATTGACCGAGTTGGAGGCCCTCTGGCGGAAGCTTTCCGGCACGACCGCCATAGAGCACAGGAACCTGGCGCTCATCGTTATCGAAAACTTCGTCCTTGCCGTTCCGAATACCCAAGAGCGCGGCGAGATCGCGGCGAACATTGGACATCGCCTTCCTGTCCTGAGGATTGCGCAACAGCGCGGTGATCCTGCCGGCCTCGCGGGCAACGATGACAATTTGCGCCTGTTCCGGCGTGGTGTCGAGCGTAACGCTGGAATACTGCCGTCGCTCGCCGCTCTTCTTGTCATCCACCGAACGCTGGCCTGTCGCCATGACCTTGACGTTCTGCACCAGCGGAAAAGTGATTTTCCGGCCCCTTTGGTCGATGGTGACCATCAGATCGATGGCGTCGCCGGGTTCAAGCAGGCCGGAAATCGAGTTGATTTCATCGACCTGCACCGTCATGGCGCGACGCCCTGATTCCACCCGCGATGAAAAGCCGGCGGATTTCCTGCTTTCCAGCAGTCCCCAAAAGATCATCTCGCCGCTCTTGACGGGGTAAGCCAGGACCTGACCGTCAATGCCGTCAAATTGCTCCGGTACGACGGCGGCCGAGTGGGCGAAATCCTGCGGTACCGGACGAACCGCCAGGCTCTCGGCCGACAGGCGGGTGCCCTTGGCCAGATCGCGCTTGGCCACCACGATGGCCACGGTCTTGCCCTTCGCGCGCGCCTCGATGGCGGCCATCTGATTGGCAAGGTAGTGTTTCGCGCCTAGGGCCGCCGCCAGCCCGGCGGCAAGGGCCACCCCGAGGACAATCCAGGTCTTGTTGAACTTGAATGTACGCAGGCCCGAGAGTTTCATGACTATCCGGGCAATGAAATCGCATAGCTGAATTTTTGGTAGGCAGTCTTGAAGGCTCCGATCAGTTCCGAAAGAGCGCTGTTGTCATCTCGCAGACCAATGCCCAGCGCAAGAACGAGCGCGGCACAGACTGCGACGTACTCCATGGAGGACTGTCCGCGTTGGGCTTCGGGAGCCTTTGCCGGGCGAGTGCTCATTTGGATCGAGCCAACAGTGTGACGGTGTTGAGTACGATGGTCGTGTCGCCTTTGTCCTTGCGGAAGACAACGGCCATCGCCTCCTTGCCCGGGCCTTTGAAGAACAAGACTTTTCCGTCGGCGATCTGGCTGGGGTCCGACGAGGTATCACTCCGGGCGGCGTCGGCTTCGCGTTGGAGTGCAAAGCCGTCTTCGCGCATCAGGACCTTCACGTATTCGAGATTTTGGTCCAGGCCTTGGCTGCTGACCGTCACGAAATGCTCGGCAAGCTTGCCCCCATCTTCGGAGTTGATCTGGCTGATTATCCGGGAGCCCGGCGGCAGTCGTGACTGCCTTTGGTCGATGGCGGCCTGGATTTCACCTTGACTTTCGTATGCGGCGCTCAGGTGCGTCACCGCGATTAGGCCCCGCGTTCCCGCTCCGGCGGGCTCCAGTTGAACCGTCAGGTAATGTTCGCCCTGAAAGCGGCCGAGGATCAGTTTGTCGCCGAGTCTGTCTTCGACCAAGGGCTGGCCCAGGCTTTGGCGGAAACCGTCGGCCAGTTGTGGCGGCCTGACTGCCGAGACGAAGCCCTGGACGCGCATCGGCAAACCAGCGAAGGTCATCTTGTTCCCGATGTCGAAAAGTCGAGCTTCCTCGGGTGCGGCCATAACCGGCCAGACTGATTGAGTCAATGCCAATCCGTCCACATCTGCGGACAGTGAAAACATCACGCCGACAATGAGGCCAAAGCGAATTCCGAAGGCATCGAACATGATTATTCCTTCCTATCTGAGCCGGTCCTCAGGCACCACGTCGCGCCAGAAATCCAGTTTGCCCAGTGCCGGAGCGCTTACGCCGCCCGGCAGGTCGATCACGCTCACCAGAGCGTCGACGATGGCCGCGGCTTCCTTGAGGCTGCCAGCAGGGAAGACCAGCGCATTGCCGCCGAAGCGCGCTTCGGCTTGCTTCGGCCCTGCGGCCGTCCAAGGATCGATGACGACGCTGGTGCTTCGGGCGATGGACAGATCTATCGTGTCGAATGGCTCGTAGTTCCTCAATCCACCCGGCAAATTGGCCAGTGCGACCGAGACTTTGGCCGTGTAGATTCCTTGGGCCCGCAAGTCGAACCAGCCGTATTCCAGGAAGGGTTCGCCATCTGAAGCGGCGGAGAATGCATCATTCTGGCCGCTGCTATTGTCCGATCCGAAGCTGATCGTGATGTCGGTGTTGAAGTCCTTGATCAAGGGATCGCCTTTCGGGTCGCTCCAGAACGGATTCCGATGGGCGGCAAAATTGCCTGCCCGGTCATGGGTCTTGATGGGCGCGTCGGAATTGCTGAAGAATCGGCGCCGCACTTCGTCGGCCAATTGGGCCTCTGGCTTCCAACTGCTTGTTGCGGCGTTGCGAGTCATCGCCTCGAATGCCACGTAGCGACTCGCCATCCGTGTGCTATGGGCGATATCCTGATACTTGCCGATGACCGGCATCAGCAGGAAAAGCGGCAGCAGCGCCAGAACGACGACAAGGAATTCCGTGAAAGCCTGCCCTCCCGCAAGCGTCCGAAAAGGTGACGGCTCATTCATGGCAGCGTCGCTCCCTGCATCTCCTGCGCTGTCGCCACGGCCTCGCCGGATTGAACCAGATGCACCTGCCAGTAGGGATTGAAAAGGCTGGCGAGCTCGCGGGCCTTGCCGAGCGAGTTTCGCCCGTAGCAGTTGTCGCGTCCCATCCGTTTGCCATCCGAACATGTTTCATCGGGGCCGGTACGCTGAAAGAAGACTTCCGACGCCGATACTGCCACCAGTTCTTGTCCGCCGGCAGGGGTTGCCTGGTAGGCATTGACACGAGCGCTGGGCCTAATGGCCGAACGGGCTTCAGAGGTCGCCGTCTGACTTTTCTCGCGGCGCAATCGTATGGCAAATCGGAAGCGCGGATCCTCCTGCTTCAGTCCGTCTACGGAAAGGTCGTAGAAATTGGGCAATCCGGAATAGGCCCAGGAATTACTTGAGAAGACGAGTGCCAAGCCGCTGGCTGCGGGATTGACCGCCGGGGATCCGCCATAGCGGTTCGGCTCCATGTCGAAGGACGGGTTGTCGGCGGCCGACTGCGCTCCCCAGCCATCGGGAACCTCGGCCAGACCCTGACACATCACGTCATTCTTGCTCTTGGGGACCCAGCGCTTTTCCGAAAGCGTGTCCATTGCCTGCCATTCATCGAAACCGATTAAGGCAGTGCCGCCCCTGCGGTCAAGCCAATCTACCCGGCCCGTGGCAGTGGCGCTTGGGCAATCGCTCCAAAATCCGGGGAGGCTCCAACTGCGTTTCGGGACGAATGGGTCGCGACCGGCGGAAGCACTTGAGGCGTCGGCAAAGCGGCTGCGCTGCTCATCGGCGTAGCGCGTGAGGAAGCCGGTCAATTCATCTCCAGTCAAGGATTCGACAGTGACAGTCCCGTCGCCGCCATAGTTGGCCTGGGCCACTTCGTCCATCACCTCCTTACGCGCAACGGCCATGCCTTGATAGGCGACCCACTGTGCCGTCATCAACGCCTTTCGCACGATCATGTCGGAGCCGGCGGCCAGTTCCTGGAGCGTACCGGAATCGACCAGTGTTTCCTTGGTGGCGGGTCCGATCTGCAATGCGACGGCATAAGCGGGATAGAACGGCAGAAACTTTGGATTCATCGTAGCCGCGCCAAACCGGGCGAGGTTGTCAGCGTACTGAAGCCATGAGGAAAGGCTCACCATTTGGGCGATGGCCACGGTGTTGGCGATCATCGCCCTGTTGGCATAGGCGTCAAAATTCAGCAGGCGTGCGTGCATCACTCCGGCGCTATAGGCCACGGCGTCTCCGGTATTGACGAGCTTGGTCTTTTCACTGACCAGTTGTCCGGTATTGAACAGGAAAAAGAGCGCGGCAAGACCGGCTGTCAGGACAAACAGTCCGTAGATGAGTGCCTGGCCTCGCTGACAACCCCTGTCGCCCGCGCGCCGCGGATCTCGACCGGCCCTGGCGAGTTCCATGATGTCCAGCTTCCGTGGGGCGCTAACGTGAATTGTCGTTCTGGTACTTGTCCAGCCCCTTCTTTGTCGTACCCTCCGCTTCGGCATTGCCTGCCGCCGTCTGCGAATTGCCGATCGAGGTCGCCGCGCTCTGACCCGCGACTTCCTTGGCAATGCCAGCGGTCTGGCTGCGTATCGTCTGTCCGAAGAACTGATAGACAGCGATTGCGGCGACGGCAATCAACGCCACGATGACAATGTATTCGGTCATGCCCTGACCGCATTGACGCCGGGTTATCGACAGACTGCTCATGGGTGTGCTCCTTGGAAAATATCGTGAAGAATCGGCAGCATTGACCAGGCGCCGTGGACAACCAGAGACAAAGGCCGGCGACTCAAGTTGCTGCGATTGCCAGAAGTCATTGGGGTCATCTTGCAAAATATCCCAAATGAATAATAAGCTTTTGAGATTGCGCGTCAAGTGCGAAATCATCGTCGCGGGCAATTTGCCAGCGACGATAGTCCTGACTACAATGACCGCCAAGGCGGGCGTCGTATAATGGTAATACCCTAGCTTCCCAAGCTAGAGCCGTGGGTTCGATTCCCATCGCCCGCTCCAGTACTTTTCAGATGGCAATCCGTGAAATAGGGCGCTCTTCTCGACTGCAGATGGTCGGTCATGCGCGTCTTATGCACTTTCGATGCCGCAGCAATTGGGCCGCGTTCTTGGCCTATCCGCGATTGCGCCCTTCCTTTGCCCGAAGCGATTCGTGACGATATGAAACGGGTGCGCGACCTTGGCGCGAACGCTGGCCTTGAGTTGCGCGATCCGCTCGCGTGTCTGCCTGCTGTCGGTCACCTCGCCACCTTCCATGACCGGCATCTCCTCACCGGATCGGCAGAGAATGTTGATCCGGAAGAATTCGGTCAAAAGGAGGCAGGTCATCACGACCTGCATATAGAATCCAATCCAGATTCGACATCTTCAGAACGGCGGGGAGCAAGCGTTTTCCTGAAGATTGCCGCTTAGGCCATAATGGCGGAGACCCCAACCGCGAACTCCACTTCCCACCCATTAAGGACGACCCATGGCGACCGATAGCTCAAGTCTGGCCGACTCAGAATTCAACCGACCGAAAGTCAGTCTGATGGCGCTATTGGGCGCCTTTGTCCGGCTGGGAATGGCGACTTTCGGCGGCGGCGTCCAAGCCTGGGTCCATCACGACATCGTCGTCAAGCGCGGTTGGCTTGACGAGAAGGAATTCCTGTCCGGCCTGACCGTCGCCCAAGTGCTGCCCGGCGCCAATCCGGTCAACATTGCGCTGTATGTGGGCATGCGGCTGCGGGGCGGGGTCGGCGGTACCATTGCCGTTCTCGGCATGGTCATCCCCGCTTTCTGCGTCATTCTCGTTTTGGGCTACTTGTACCGCACCTACGGCCATTTCGAGATCGTCCACTTCGTGCTTGCAGGCATGGCGGCCGCGGCGGTCGGCGCGACCCTGCAAATGGGGATCAAGGTGGCTGCACGACTGCCGCGCAATGTCATGGCGCCCGTGGTCGCTGGAGTCTGTTTCGCGGTGGTCGGCATTCTCCGATGGCCGATGGTCCCGGTGGTCGCGGTTGCCGCCCCGGTTAGCATCGCCTGGGCATTCGTTCTCGAAAGGAAGGCCCGCAATGATCGATAGTCGCCTTTTCGGCCTGATCCTTGTCTTCGCCCCGCTCTCGATCTTTTCCTTCGGCGGCGGCCAGGCAATTGTCCCGGCAATTCAAAACCAGGCCGTGGCGGTTCATGGCTGGCTGAGCGATCCGCAGTTCGCCGATCTTTTCGCGATCTCGCGTGCCGCGCCCGGACCGAGCAGCTTGATCTGCGCCCTCATCGGCTGGCAGGTCTATGGGTTCTGGGGCGCCGTCGTCGCCACCTTGGCCATTTACCTTCCGTCGTCCGTGGTCGTCTTCTTCGCGGCGGGCTGGTGGCAGCGCAACGAGGCATCGCCGGTACGAATGGCCATTGAACGCGGTTTGGCGCCGATTGCCGTCGGCCTGATTTTCGCCGGTGCGGTCACCGTGCTGAGGGCGGCTCATGCCGGAGCGCTCGGACTGGCGACCGTGGTCGTCGTCACCGGCCTGCTCTATTTCACCAAGGTGGGCGCTTACGCGCTCATGGGCAGCGTCGCGCTCATCTACCTGGGCATCCACGAAGCGATGCCGCTGATGGGTGGATAAGGACCGAGGGCTCCCTGCCGGTGCCGATGGCCGGCATTGCGCTCTGGGGCTCGGCACCGCTCGCTGCTGCCCGCGAGCGATGTGAACGGCCGCTTATCGTCATGCCGCCGTCAGCACCAGGATAGCCAATCATTCAGTCGGAAGGCCGCAAGCATGAGCAAAACCATTGGAATTCTTACCGCGGGTGGCGACAGCCCTGGCCTGAATGCCGCTATCCGCGGCGTCGGAAAGGCGGCGCTCGGCCATTACGGCATGCACATCGTGGGTTTTCGGGACGGCTTTCGCGGCTTGATGGAAAACCGCACCGCACCCCTAGACGGCGGCCAGCTCTCGGGCATCCTGACCGTGGGTGGCACGATCCTCGGCACCAGCCGCGATAAGCCGCACAAGATGCCGGTCGGTGGCAAGCTCGTGAACATGCTCGACTCCATCGCGGGCAATTACCATGTCAACCATCTTGACTGCCTGGTCTGCCTCGGCGGCGGCGGCACGGTGAAGAATGCCCTGCGCCTTAAGCAGATGGGACTCAATGTCATCACACTGCCCAAGACCATAGACAACGACGTTGCCGGCACGGACACCACTTTCGGTTTCGATACCGCCCTGGGCATTGCCACCGAGGCCATCGATCGGCTGCACAGTACCGCGCACAGCCACCATCGCATAATCGTGGTCGAGATCATGGGCCACCGGGCCGGCTGGCTGGCACTCGGCGCCGGGATTGCCGGCGGCGCCGACGTCATCCTGACCCCGGAAATTCCCTACGAGGTGGACAGCGTGGCCGAGGCGATCCGGGCGCGGGTCCGCGGCGGCAAACCCTTCTCCATCGTTGCCGTGGCTGAAGGGGCCATGTCGAAGCAGGACCTGGCCACAATAGCCGCAGCGAGGTCGGCGGGAAGGAAGTCGTCGAAGCTCAGGGATGGGCGCAAGGCCGATGATCAGGAAGCCGATGCCGCCGAGCTGCTCTACGCCGACCGGACGCTGCGGCTCGCCAAGCATCTCGAAGCGCTGACCGGCCTGGAAGCCCGCGTCACCATCCTTGGCCATGTGCAGCGCGGCGGCGCGCCGTCCGCGGCTGACCGGATTCTGGCGACGCGACTGGGCACCGCATGCGCCGACCTGATTGCCAATGGGAGGTACGGCGTGATGGTGGCAGCCAAAGGCGACGGCACGCGGCCTGTGAGATTGGAAGAGGTTGCCGGCAAGGTGAAGACAGTACCGATCAATCACTCCTGGATCGGTAGCGCGCGCCGAGTGGGCACAAACTTCGGTGACTGAGGGCCTCATTGCCGACGAGCGGCGTAAAAGGCCCGCGAATTGCCCCATCGATTCACCGATGACCGACAACTAGCGCAATGTCGGGCTTGATTGTAGTATTGAAAGCGCCTTTTCGCGCCCGGGAGGGCGCGAACAGCCGGTCGTGGCGGCCATCATCGGACCTCAGTCGCACCGATGAAGGGCGATGGGATTTCTTAAGAGATAAGGAGATAGTCATGTCTACGCTGACGCAAGAAATGAAGGCCATGATCGCCGGACAGCAGTGCTTTATCGGTACGGTCAATAAGGACGGCATCCCGAACGTGGCACCGAAACGGTCGACGCGGGTGCTCGACGATGAGACGCTCATCTTCAACGAAGGGACCGGCGGGGCGACCTTCGAGAACATACTGAACGGGTCGAAGGTCTCGGTCGCCCTGGTCGATCGCGAAGTCCCCGACGGCTACCGCTTCCTCTGCGATGCCGAACTCCGGAGCGAGGGAGACGCCTACGAGCAGGCGAAGGAGCTTTCGCTCAAGAACGGGATGCGGGCTCCGAAGGCGGTCGCACTCCTCCACGTCACCGAGATCCACTCACTCAAACCCGGTCCCACTGCGGGGAAGAAGATCGGCTGATCAGACCGGGGCAACCATGGACTATCTGCCTTGGCGGGAGCCGGACTCGCCCGACGGACCCCTCCCTTATCCCGCACCCTGCCGCGCACCACGCCAGGCAATGACGCCGAGCGCCGCCAAACAGAATGCTCCTCCGGCGACGAAAGTAGACGACGCGCCGAAACGGTCCCACAGCAACCCGGCCAAGGCGCTGGCAAGAAGCATGGCGATCCCGCTGGCCAGATTGAAGAAGCCGTAAGCCGTTCCGAGTAGATCGGCCGGGGCGGTATCGGCAATCATGGCCGCGAGCAAGCCCTGGGTCATGGCCAGATGCAGGCCCCAGAGCGTGATGCCGGCCCAGACACTCCAGACCGCGCCGTCCGCGAGTGCCGCGTCGCTCGCGATCAGAACGGCCAGACCGGCCGCCAGCAGCATTTCGTGGCGCATCGCGTCCGCCACCTTGCCGAAGGGATAGGCTGCGGCCGCGTAGATCACGTTCATGGCGATCAGCACCAGTGGCGTCAAGGCCAGCGGCAGTCCGCCTTGCTGCGCACGCAATACCAGGAAGGCTTCGGAGAAGCGTGCCAGTGCGAAGATCGCGCCGATTGCCACGACGCGCCAATAGGCGACCGGCAGCCGTCGCAGGTTCGCGCGCGTTATCGGATTGACGCGCTTGCCGTTCCGGTGACGCTGCGGTTCCTGAACGCCGAACAACAGCAGTGCGACGGCGAGGAATGCGGGAATCGCCGCTACCCAGAACACCGAGCGGAAATCGTCGGCCCACAGCAACATAAGACCCATCGCGAGCAGGGGTCCGAGGAAGGCACCGACGGTATCGAGCGACTGGCGCAGACCGAAGGCCGCGCCACGTATTTCAGCGGGGGTGAGGTCGGCCACCAGCGCATCGCGCGGCGCGCCGCGAAGGCCTTTGCCGACGCGGTCGATCAGCCGGGCAGCAACGATCAACCCGGCCCCGCTGGAGATTGCGAACAAGGGCTTGGACAGTGCCCCCAGGCCATAACCGAGAACCGCCAATGGCTTGCGCCTGCCCCACCAGTCGGACAGCACTCCGGAGAAGACCTTGACAATAAGCGCCGTCGCTTCCGCCGTTCCCTCGATCAAGCCGATGGCGAAGACGGAAACGCCCAGCGCCGTGAACATGAATACCGGCAGCAGACTGTGGATGAGTTCCGAGGACACATCCATCAACAGGCTGACGAAGCCGAGCGCCCAGATGGCGCGGGGAACGGGCGGGCGGGAATCACGCATGGACGAGTCGGCGGTGCGGGACTTCACGCCTGCCGGCGACGGCGACGGCGAAGATGCAACCGCCCGTCATGTCGGCGCTCGGGGTGCCAGGCGGCCTCGCTGGAAATGGGCATTGTTGGTGTATGGCCGTCAGCTGTCGGGCGGTGATGGTTGCGGAGAAAATTCGTAATCCGTCGGTCGCTGCGGCTTGCCGGCAGCCGCTTGCTTTCAACTTGAGTTCGAATATTACAGCGGCCGGCGTGGCCATCAAAATTCGATGGCCGGTTCGCCGTCTTTCCGACACTACGCCGGAATCGCGCACCGACGGATCGCTCCGATCGACCCCGATCCTTCAGCAGCCGGCCATATTCGAGGGTCGCTCTCGGTGAGCCCATCGTCGGCCAAGCCGGGACTGAAGCGCCTGTGCCTCTGCTTTCGGGTCAGACCTTGTACTGGGCGACGGCCGTGCGCAATGCGGCGGCAAGCCCCAGGAGTTCTTCTGCAGTCACGTTGTTGTGGTTGGCCGACACCGTCGCCTTCTCGGTCATGCGCGCAATTGCCTCCACCTGACGGGCAATTTCCTGCACGGCGGAATCCTGCTCGCGCACGCTGTGAGCGATCCCGCGGGCCCGTTCGCCCGCGTGTTCGCTGTTCGCCGCAATGTGTTCGAGTTCTGCCTCGGTCTTCCGCGCCGATTCAGCGCCCGCTCCGGCCTGATGATCCACCGTCTCCATCGCGCCGACGGCCTGTTGAATCTGTGCCTGAATGAGATCGATCAGCTTGCCAATCTCCTGGGTGGAATTCGCCGTCCTTTCGGCCAGCTTGCGCACTTCGTCCGCGACGACGGCAAATCCCCGGCCCTGCTCTCCGGCCCGTGCCGCCTCGATGGCGGCATTGAGCGCGAGGAGGTTGGTCTGGTCGGCGATTTCCTTGATGACGCCGACGATGCCGCTGATCTTGCTGGAGTTTTCCGATAGCTTGCGCACCTCTTCGGTCGCGGTACGGCTGGCCGACGCCACGCCTTCCATGCCCAAGACGTTGTCGCGCGTGACCACCAAGGCCCGCCCGGCATCCTCGGCTGCGCTTTCGGCCGACTTCTCGGATTCGGCCGCGTTGGCCGTTGTTTCGGAAAGCGAGGCCGAAATCTGTTCGATGGCCGCGGCCGTCGCGCTCGCCGCTGTGGATTGCTGTTCGGTGTTGCCAACGATCTCCCCGGCCGACTTGGCAATACCGCCCGCCGCTCCGGCGATGGCGTCGGCCGAGCGGCGGATTTCGTTGATGATGGCCTGCAACTTGGCCATGATTTCGTTGAAGGCAGCGGATACCCGCCCCACCTCGTCGTCGCCTGAAACGGGGACGGAGTGCGTGAAGTCGTTGCCGCCCACTGCGGCTCTGGAGGCCGCTTCCGCCGCCGCCAATGGCCGCACGATGCATCTTGTTTGCCAGATGGAGAGCACCAGCAGAAGGATCGCGATGCCGCCGGCGATGGCAGTATCCCGCACAAGCCTGGCAACCACCACGTCGCTCACGTCGTCGATGTAAATACCGGCTCCTATTAGCCAGTTCCAGCTATCGAATTTCTTCACGTAAGACATCTTGGGGTAAAGTTCCTTCGTCGCTCCACCACCGGCGACAGGCTTGGGCCAGTCGTAGGTGACATAGCCTGAACCCGCCTTGTTGGCGACCTCATTAAAGGCAACGAAGAAGTTCTTCTTGCCGTCCGTGGAGACGACAGGGCCATCCTCGCCCGCTTGCATCGAGGTCGCGCAGTTGAACTTCTCGGAATCCAACACCTTGCCATCCAGGGTCGGCACGGTCGGGTGCATGACCATTTTCGGTACCGGCGTCGTGAAGTCGGTGATGAAGAAATACTCCTTGCCCGCATAGCGCATCGTCTTGATCGCGGCGGCGGCTTCACGCTTGGCGGTTTCCTCGTCGATTGCTCCGGTCATTTGCTTTGCGTACCAGAAGTCTAGAACGCCATAGGCCGTTTCCACAAGATGGCGTGTCTGGAGTTTCTTTTCCGCCATCAGGTTCGCGCGGACCTGCAGGGCGTTGAAGACGACGATCGCGGCCAGGGAGACCATCGCCAGGCTGATGATGATCAGGATTCGAGTTCGGATGCTCATGACGGGGTTTCCCTTGGCTTCAAGACAGCGGCGGTGCGCCTTATTGTTACATACCCGGCAGTGCTGCGGGCTGCCAGACACCGCATTGCCGCCACGCATCCGCCCGGCCTCAGTCGCCTGACCGACACGCAGCGCGAACGGTTCAGATTGATCGACAGGCCGCGCCCCTCTGAACAAGCCAGTCCGGCAAACACGGGCACATCAATTCCGGATAGGATCGTCCTGGAACGCATCTTTCCAAAAACCTACGAGCATTCGGCCATCGACGGCGGCATGACCGGCCCGTGGTCCTGCGTTCTGAATCGCGGGCATTTCGACTGGAGATTTCCTTCCAGCCAGAGAAATGATCTCAGGCTGGAAGCATCTTGTTAATCCGTAAGTTCCGCAGCCAATTGCGGAAACTACGTAGTCTCCGATACCGCCGACACCGTCGACGTCGTGACGCCGGGCGGTCGGCCAGGCAGTGCGGCGGCCTCTCTGGCCACACCTGCGAGGCCTCCAACCCGCCGATGATGCCCCTGCCGGCCAGGGCCGTTGGCCGGGCACTGCCAACGGATAACCGCGCCCTCGGCGGAAAGCTCTATGGCCATCAGAATATGCTATAGTAATTGCCGACTGGGCGTAGTCCCTACAGAATGGCAGGCGGCCGCTGCCTGGCTCGTGATGGATCCGGTAAGTCGGCGGCATCTCAACTCGACAACGTGCATATCGCTGTCCGGGCAGGCAGCGTGATAAGGTATCCATGAGCATCGTCAGTCGCATCAGGTATGCTGATCTCATTGACGTCCTGAGGCTTCAAGCGCTCATGGAGAGCTTCAGCGAAGCGTTCGGTATAGCCAACGCAGTTATAGACGTCGACGGAACCGTCATCGTCCATGCTGGATGGCAGGACGTCTGTGCCGGCTTCCATCGAGCCAATGCGGAAACCTGTAGCCGGTGTGTGGAAAGCGATACTTCCCTTGCGGCGAGCATGATGCAAGGAGCGCATTTTGCAGTTTACGCATGCCCTAACGGTCTGGTCGATGCGGCGGCCCCGATCATAGTGGCGGGTGAGCACGTGGCAAACGTTTTTACCGGCCAACTCCTCACCGAGCCGCCCGACTTGGAGGCATTTCGCCGGCAGGCCCGTCAGTTCGGCTTCGACGAAGCGAGCTACCTGGACTCCGTCTCCCGAGTTCCGGTCCTGCCCAAGGAACGGATCGAGTCCGTAACGCGCCTATATGCACAACTTGCAGCCATGCTGGCCGACAGCGGCCTCGACCGCATCAAGGAACTCGAGGCGAAAGAGCAACTGGAGAAGGAGGTGCACGACCGGAAGATCGCCGAGTCGTTGGCTTCGGACTTCGCGACCCGCCTTCAGGCAATGACCCGACGCTATGCGGACGCCCAGGAGACGGAACGGCGCCGATTGGCGAGAGAGCTGCACGACCGGGTGTCATCGAGCTTGACCGCTATCGGCCTCGGCCTCGGCCTCATCGAAAGTCAGCTGCCCGGCGAGTCTGACGCCGGCATAAGGGACCGGCTGTCCGTTACCCGGGAGTTGCTCAAGGACGCCATGTTGAATGCCCGGGAAATCAGCCACGACCTGCATCCCGCGGTACTGGAGTATGGCGGGGTCTTCCCCGCGCTGGAGGACTATGCGCCGAAATACTACAGCCAAACGGGAATCGTCGTGGAGATAACGGGAAGCGATCGGGGCATCCGCCTGCCAGCCGAGGCTGAGATAGCGCTTTACCGCATCGCCCAGGAGGCACTGGCAAATTGCGCCAAACATGCCGGCGCCGAAACCGTCACGATCGAACTCAACAGCAGGGACGATCACATCTTGTTCGTGATCTCCGATGACGGCTCAGGATTCGACGTGAGCAATTTCATTAGCGGCGGGAACCTGGGTGGATTGGGATTGCTTTCGATGCGCGAGCGGGCTGAGTCAATCGGCGGCAAATTGAATCTGACTTCCGTCTCAGGATCAGGTACGCGGATCACGGTCGAGATCTGAAGACTGCTTGCAAGGCCTGATCCGGCCGAAACCGTGATCGCCAAGCCATGAGCAAGGGCGACCTGGCCCCAGCCTTGTTCGCGGGCGATCTGTTCCGATTTGTTAAGATGCTTCCTGGCCAATCGCGCTGAATCACTTTCGGGATTTTCCATGCATCAGGTCAAGGCTCTTGTATTCGATGTTTTTGGCACCTTGGTCGATTGGCGCACTTCGATCGCCAGGGAGTCGAAAGCAGTGCTGGCGCCCTTTGGCATTTCGATCGATTGGTTCGAGTTTGCAGATGCTTGGCGCAATCTGTATCAGCCGGCGATGAATGAAATCAGGTCGGGGCGTATCGCTTTTTCGAAACTCGATCGCCTTCACCGGCGCAACCTCGACGCCATTCTGTCCGAATACAGAATGGATCATGTGGACGAAGCAAGCCGATGCCTCTTGAATCTGGCCTGGCACAGGCTGGATGCCTGGCCGGATGTCGGTCCTGGCCTGAATGCGCTACGAACAAGATATTTGCTGGCTCCGTGCTCCAATGGAAATATTTCCCTGATGGTCGATCTTGCCAGACGCAATGGCTTCACCTGGGATGCCATCCTGGGCGCTGAATTGGCGCGCAATTACAAGCCAGACCCGGCTGTCTATCTTTCGGCGGCAGATGCTTTCGATTTGCAGCCGGCTCAGACCATGATGGTGGCGGCACACTCTTCGGATCTTTCTGCCGCAGCGGCGGCTGGCTTGCAGACCGCTTTCGTCGCGCGTCCCGATGAGTTTGGCCGCGGCAAAGGCGAAGCTGCCCCGACCGTCGCCGTAGATATTTCGGTTTCCAGCATTGTCGACCTTGCCGGAGTTCTCGCCCGCTCGGCGGGAACATGATGTGCAATGACCGGCGGCAATGGCCGTGACGGCGTGTAGCGCCGCGATCGTTGCAGCGATCCTATCGTGAACATCTAAGCGGAGCACCATCAGATGAAGATCTGCATTTTCGGCGCTGGCGCGATCGGCGGATATCTGGCAGTCGAACTGGCACTGGCAGGACATGAAGTCAGTGTCGTGGCGAGGGGCGCGCATCTGGAAGCGATTCGAAGGAATGGATTGAAGCTGCTGATCGGCGGCCGGGAGAAGGTGGCGCGACCGGCCGCGAGCGATGACCCGGCCGATTTCGGCCACCAGGAATTCGTGATTTGCGCCTTGAAAGCGCACCAGTCCCATGAAAGCGCGGCACAGTTCAAACCGCTGCTTGGACCAGATACCGCGATG
This sequence comes from uncultured Sterolibacterium sp., assembly GCA_903904605.1. GTDB lineage: Bacteria > Pseudomonadota > Gammaproteobacteria > Burkholderiales > Rhodocyclaceae > CAIYYX01. Next base: position 44,557 of record CAIVDC010000076.1, on the reverse strand, counting down.
GTGACCGCGATGAACGGCATTCCATGGTGGTACTTCTACAAGACGGGTGGCTCTTTCGACGGCCGCCACCTGGAATCGGTCGACCCGGGCGGACGGCAATGGAAACTGATCGGGCCGGAACGCGCCATCGGCTGTGTCGTCGATCCGGCTTGTGAAGTCATCGCACCCGGGGTCATCGAGCATCATGAATTCAATCGATTCATCATCGGTGAACCGGACGGGAGCCACTCTCAACGCGTTGTCGCGCTCAATCAAGCTTTGACGGCGGCCAATTTCGATGCCCCCATCCGAAATGCCATCCGCTGGAATGTTTGGCTGAAGCTGTGGGGTAACGTTTGCTTCAATCCGATCAGTGCGCTTACCCATGCAAGCCTAGACCGAATCACCGCCGAGCCGCGACTGAGAGCGCTATGCAAATCGATGATGCACGAAGCCAGGGCCGTCACCGGGGCACTGGGAATAGATATTCCGGAGGAGATGATCGAACGCCGTCTTGCAGCGGCGGGTTCGGTCGTGGGGCACAAGATGTCGATGCTGCAAGACCTTGAGCGCGGGCGGTCGATGGAAATCGATGCGCTGGTCACCGCAGTTCAGGAACTGGGCCGCATGACGGATGTCCCGACTGCCACCATCGACGTCGTTCTTGCGCTGGTTCAGGAATGCGGTCGCCAGGCCGGCCTGTACTCCCGGGACTTCGTGCCGCCTGCCCTTTAAGCCGCCGGTTCAGGGAAAGCCGGCAGACTGCTAAAGGCAGCCTGCGGGGCCGACAGGCGATCTGACTCGAGCCGACGGTCAACTCGAACGGCCGGGCATCTGCCGCTCTCCCAAAGAGATGTCGACCATCATCTCGCTGGCCAAGCTGCCCAGCTCTCGCCGCAACGCATCGACGGACAAGGCCGCAGGGACCAGCAAGTGCGCTTCGATCTTGAAAGTCTGCTTGCCGACCCCGCCGCTGCGGACGATTTCGGTGTGAATACTTTCGATGCTGATGCCGCGCTCCGCCAGCATCTTGGTCAGGCTGCTGACGATCCCGACCCTGTCCTCTCCGACCAATTCCAGTTCGACCGCGCGAAGCGACGAGGGCAGCTCGGCGCCGTCGCTTCGGGCGATGACCACTTGCAGACCGCTGGACTCCATGCCGCGCAGCGCAGTTGCCAGTGCATCGGCATTCTCGCGCGGCACCTCGAAATGAACCATGCCGGCAAATTCACCGGCAAGCTTTGTCATGCGGCTCGCCGCCCAGTTGGCACCGAAGCGCTGCGCCCGGTCGGCCAGCAGGTTGACGATGCCGGGACGGTCGGCGCCGACGATGGTGACGACGAGGGAGGTGGTGGTCGCAGACACCTCCTCGGTCAGCACGACCGACTTGCGGATCATCGGGGCCTTGGTTGCGAAGCGGGGATCTTGCGGGTAGGCGGGGATGCTTCCCTGCAGTCGGGCGCTATGGACGACCTTGGCCAGGAGGGCAAGCCCCATCGGCGCCAGAGCGCGCTCCCACAACTCGCGCGCCGTTTCGCCCTTGAGGACGAAGCACCAATCCTGAGCGGCGATGGCGCCCGCGTCCCAGCCGTCGGCCAGGTGATATACCGAGCCGCCGGCGATCGGATCGCCTTCCATGATTGTCCATTCGACCGCGGCAATGCCGCGGTGTCTGGGCAGTAGCGATGGGTGATAGCCGATGCCGCCCAGGCGTGAGCGCGCCAGCGCCTCGTTGCTCACCCTCGCGTGCGTGTGCGCGGCAATGATGAGATCAGTGCCTTCGGCAACCGCGTTGCCGGGCACGACTCTTGGATTTTCGAGCACATGCAATGCCACGCCCGCCGCCCTCGCGGCCAGCGCCAGCCGATCATCCGTGGCCGGAGCGACGATGCTTGTGAACTCGATCCCTTCTTCCTTGCGCAAGGCCTCGAACACCGAGGCGGCGAAGAATCGGGATCCCACCAATGCGCATTTCATTTACACATCCTTTCAAAAAAGTACCCGCAGTTCGACGGAACATCGGCCGAAATTTGCGCCGCCGACCCGCTGGCGATGGTCAGGTCCATGCTGATCTCCGGAACACCACCGGCTTGCCGGAACTCACGACATCAGCCATCGGCGGATCGAGTCGGCGATCCGGGCCCGCTATGCTAACCCAGGAACGCCCATCCCGATCGCTGATTCACAGATGCGATCCGTGCGCCGGCGGACCCTTCCGGCCTCATCCTTCGGCGCTACGGGAAACGGCGCCGACTTCCATGCCCGGCACTTGGGCTTCCCCAGAAGCCGTGATCATTGCCCGAGGCGTGTAAGAAATTCGCGGCGGCGCCGACTAATGCTACAGCAGGCTCACATTCCTCGAGTATCTGCGGCGAAACCTAAGTTACCTGCCCATTCAGCGTTAAGGAGATCCAAAATGAACAAGACATTGACCGCCGCCTCTCTCGCCCTGGCTCTCGGTGCCGCCATGACCGTTGCCGCGAGCCCGGCCGCAGCCCAGAACAAGATGTCGGACAAGGAGCACTGCTATGGCGTGGCCCTCAAGGGCAAGAACGACTGCAAGGCCGGTGCCGGAACAAGCTGCGCGGGCACGTCGATGAGGGACCACCAAGGCAACGCCTGGTCCCTGGTGCCCAAGGGCACTTGCGAGAAGACCGTTTCGTCGACGTCGCCGACAGGCTACGGCCAGCTCCAGGAATTCAAGGAAAAGAAGGCCTGATCGCCCGCCGGCAGACCCGGGACGCCGACCATGAACTCACGACTCCCTTCCGTGCCGATGGCTGTCGGCGCCGCCTCCCCCCGTCGCTTGCCCGCAAGCGGCGGAGTAGGCCTCAAGCCTGAGCATTTCCAGGAGATCCTTGCGACGCGCCCGGATGTCGGTTTCTTCGAAATCCACGCCGAAAACTATATGGTGGACGGGGGTCCTTTTCATCACTATCTGAGCCGCATCCGTGAGCACTACCCCCTTTCCGTGCACGGCGTCGGCCTTTCCATTGGCGGGGCAGCGCCGATCGACCGGGACCATCTTGCCCAGCTCTCCAGGCTGCTCAAGCGCTACCAGCCCGAATCGTTCTCCGAACACCTGGCCTGGTCCAGCCACGGCGGGGTGTTTCTCAACGACCTGCTGCCCGTGCCCTATCACGCCGGCACCCTGGCCCGTGTCTGCGGGCACATCGACCAGGTGCAGGATCGCCTGCAGCGCCGCATGCTGCTGGAGAATCCGGCGACCTACGTCGAATTCTCCGCCTCGACGATGGCCGAAGCGGAGTTCATCGCCGAGCTTGTCCGGCGCACCGGCTGCGGACTGCTGCTCGATGTCAATAACGTCTACGTTTCCTGCGTCAATCATGGCCGCGATCCTTACGACTACATCCGCGCGCTGCCGCTTCAGCACGTTGCGGAAATTCATCTCGCGGGGTTTGCCCACGACGTCGACGCAGCCGGCGATTCGCTCCTCATCGACAGCCACGGCGCGGCGGTGGCGCAGGTTGTCTGGGATCTCTACGCTTATGCGCTGGAACGCGTCGGTCCGGTGCCGACCCTGATCGAACGCGATAACGACATCCCGGCCTTTCCCGTCCTGCTCGCCGAAGCACATCGGGCGGAGCGGATGATGCGCGACCTCGTCCGGCCCTCCCTCGCGCTGCGCACATGAGCGATCACCAGGCCTTTGCCGACGCTTTGCTCGCGGCGGAATCGACATGCCCGCCGGGCCTGACTGCATGGAACGGATCTGATCCCGGCCGGCGCTTTGCCGTCTATCGCAACAACGTCGCCGCATCGCTGGTCGACGCGTTGGCCGAAACCTACCCGGTGACCCAGGCCTTGGTCGGCGAGGAATTCTTCCGCGCCATGGCAGGCCTGTTCGTGCGGACAAACCCGCCGCGCACGCGAATTCTTTCCTTCTACGGCGACGGCTTGGCGGATTTCATAGAAGCCTTTACGCCGGCGGCTTCGCTGCCCTATCTCGCCGACGTGGCGCGGCTGGAAATGCTGCGCGTGCGTGCCTATCATGCCGAGGATGCGACACCGCTCGATAGCGGGGAAATCTCGCGGCTCTTGGCCGATGAGGGACGCCTGCCGCAAGTCTGTTTCGACTTGCATCCGTCGCTCGCGCTTGTGCGCTCCCGCCATGCGCTGGTTTCCCTGTGGGCGGCGCATCAAGCCGAAAGTGTTTCTGCGGCACTGGCGGCAGTTGTTCCCGATTCGCGCGAAGCGGCGCTGGTGTTGCGCTCGGGGCTCGACGTGGAAGTTTTTCTCGTCCCGGAAGGTTCGGCCTTGTTCATCATGAATCTGCGGCAAGGCATCGCCTTCGGACCGGCCGCCGGACTGGCCTCGGCCGGCGACGCCGCGTTCGATCTGGCCGCCGCCCTGGGTCTGCTGATCCGCAGCGGCGCCATAACAAGCGCCACTATTGCAGGGAGTATCCCCTCTTGAACGAATCGCCCGCAGCCGCGCCGGCTTCCCGCCTCGTCTCTTGGCCGGAGAAGCCGATCCGGAGACTGGTCGCCATTTTTTCCCGCATCCCGGATTCCGTGACCGCATTGCTTGGCCGGTTTTCCATCGCGGCGGTCTTCTGGAAATCCGGCGAGACCAAGATCCAGGGTTTCGCCCTCGACATTGTCAGCGGCACGTTTCAATTCGGGATGCCGCGGCTTTCCGATTCCGCCACCGATCTCTTTCGCGAGGAATACCGCCTGCCGTTCATATCGCCTGAACTGGCGGCGCCGCTGGCGGCCTTCGCCGAGCATCTCTTTCCGCTGTTGATCCTGGTCGGGCTGGCCACGCGCTTTTCCGCTGTCGCCCTGCTGGTCATGACCCTGATCATAGAGATCTTCGTCTATCCCGATGCCTATCCGACCCACGGCGTCTGGGCGACCGTTCTCCTCATGCTGGTCGCCAGGGGGCCAGGGCGATTGTCGCTGGATCACCTGATCGCTCGTCGCTTTGGTGCGAAGTCGTAGCGGAGGCGGCATGCGACGTGTGCTACAGGACCGAACCGATGTATTCTCAGCCCGACGCCGACCGGCATGAGCCGCAGTCGTTGTTCCTCCAACGGCAGCGACTGTTAGGATTCGAACTTCTCCGGCGACTGACGGAGATGGACAGGGCCGCGGTTGGCTCGACTGTCCCTGGAGACGGAAAGGCCACATGAATTTGCTGAAGGACTTTACCCGGATGCCCGGCGGCGATGACGGTGCACCCCCGGCCCGGTCCGGGTGCCGCGGCTGCGCCGAAAGGCCCGGAACCCGAAGCCGGCATCGACCGGCTTGCTGCGCGAAGCGGCGCGCCTCCCGCCGGCCGCCTGCGCGATGAGCGGCGGACGGTTGCAGCAGGATGCGCCCTATCTGGCCGAGTTGCGGCGCGATCTGCTGCGCTTCGCCAGTCTGCAGTTGCGCGATGACCAACTGGCCGAGGATGTGGTGCAGGAGGCGTTGATGGCCGCCTTGGCGGGAGAAGAGGATTTTTCCGGACGCTCCGCCATGAAGACCTGGGTTTTCGCGATCCTGCGCAACAAGATCGTCGACGCCATCCGGCAGCGGAGCCGGAGCATCAACGTTTCGTCCCTGTCGCCGGAAGATGACAGCCTCGATCAGGCTTTCGAGGCGCTGTTCGAACCCAATGCGCATTGGCAGCCCGAATCGCGTCCGCGCGCTTGGGGCGATCCGGAAGAGGCCCTGCACCAGGAGCAATTCTGGGCGGTGTTCGACGCCTGCCTGAAACACCTTCCCGACAATACGGCACGGGTGTTCATGATGCGCGAATTCCTGGAGTTCGAAACCAACGAGGTCTGCGTCGAACTCAATATCACGTCCAGCAATTGCCATGTCATCCTTCATCGCGCGCGCAACGGCTTGCGCCGCTGCCTGGAGCAGACATGGTTTGGTCCCGGAGAGCGCGCATGTTGACCTGCAAGGAAATCACCCGCCTATTGTCCGAATCCCAGGACCGGAAGCTCAAGATGGCCGAGCAGATGCGGTTGAAAATGCACCTGGCCGTGTGCGAAGGCTGCTCGCGCTACAAGCAGCAGCTGAATTTCATTCGTCGGGCCTGTCGCATCGTTGTCGGCGGCGGCAACGGACCCGGGGAGTAAGGGCCGCTGCGGACCTTCGCGGCGGCATCCTGAAAGCCGATCGCCGATGAACGGCACGAGGCGGATGTCGTTTCGGCCGGAAACTTCCGTGATCGCGTGAGAATTCGCAGAATGGGGCAAACCGAGGCTCGGAACCCGTGGCGTCCGGATCTCACGGGGCTCATCCAACCCGGAGCGCTTTACGGACAAATTGGCGGCGCGATCCCTTCGACGATCACAGCAGACCCGATTGTCTTGCCATGAGATAAGCGATGGTGCCGGCCGAAATGGCCAGCGCGTAGGGCAACTGCTTGGTGGCGGAGGCCGCGGGCCGCATGCGGCCTCGATTCTCGGGCAAGCCCCGTTTGAACAATGCCCTCAGATCGAGCAGTATCCGGCCGCCCGTGCCGTGCAGCAGGACATGCACGATGAACAGCAGGCCGACCGCGATCATGGTGAACAACAGCACCCCGACCATGTCGTCCGGCCCGACGAAGGCGCCGACCATGGACATGAGTTTCACGTCGCCTGCACCCATGGCGCCGACCAGGTAGAGCGGCAGGAATGCGATGAAGCCCAGGCCCATGCCTTCAAAAGGCCAGAGCAGACCCGCTTGCGGGTATGGCGGGATGGCGATGTTGCAGGCCAGGCCGAACAGGACGCCGACCTGGATCAGCCAGTTCGGTATGCGCTGCCAGCGGAAGTCGAAGACCGTGGCCGCGACCAGCAGCAAGATCAGCGTGTACTCGGCGAATGGGGCGCCGCCTTCCGGAAACCGGTTGATGGCGCTCCGGATATTGTTCATGGCCGTTCCTTTCAATACGTCGGTTGAACTCGGGGCGGTCTGCTGATCACTGGGCCTTCCCCGCCAGCGCGGCGCCAATGCACGACGAGTTTCCAGGGCCAAAGCAGAGTTTGTGCCATTGCCAGATGTTGTTGCCTGAATGCATTCCTGAGGCATGAAGCCAGCCGACGCCGATCTCCACCCGGCCATGACTCCTCAAGACTTGCGGATACGACTGTCAGATTAGCCGACAGCTCCCGGCGGTCGCCGGCCGGCGAGGGCTGCTTTCCGTCACTTCTCCGCCGGAAGCGCGGGACGGGCCGGCTCGAGCGGCCGGCTCAGCCCTTGGGCCAGGGATAGTCGAGCCACTTGTCGTGGATCTTGCGCAGCTTGCCGCTCTCCATGGTCTGGTGTAGCCAGAGATCGACGAAGGCCTTGAACAGCCAGTCGCGCGGCAACAGGTAAGCCTTCTCCGAGTAATCGAAGGGCGCGTCGGGATGGACGGCGCAGAGTTGCGGATGCAGCTTCTGCTGCAAGCGTGCCTCGACGGCATCGGTGATCATCACGTCGGCGCGACCATCGACGATCTGATCGAAGATTGTCCCGTTGTCGGGATGCACGGTGATCGTCGCGTTCTTGATCGCGTCTCTGGCAAAACGTTCGTTGGTGCCGCCGGGATTGACGATCAGGGTCACGCCGGGCCGGTCGATCTGGTCCATGGTCTGGAAGCGACCCTGGTTTTCGCAGCGCGTGATCGGAGTCTTGCCGTCCTTCAGGTAGGGAACCGAGAATAATGCCCGCTTCTGCCGTTCGAGATTGGCCGACACGCCGCTCATGACGATGTCGATCTTGTCTCCGCCGAGATCCCGCATCAAGGTCGGCCAGGAAGTGGCCACCAGTTCCAGTTTCACCCCCAGCGCCCGTGCCAGTTCTCCGGCCAGGTCGATGTCGATGCCCCGATACTCACCGCTGGCCGGATCGCGATAGCTGAACGGCGGGTAGTCGCCGGTGGTGGCCACGCGCAGACTGCCCCGTTCGAGAATCTCGTCGAGCCTGTTCTGCGCACTTGCCGGCGCGATGAGCACGGTGGCGATGAGGCCCAGCAGGAGCGCGAGGCGACGCATGCCCGGTCCGGCGCCGACTTATTTGGCGCTGCGCTTCTTGGCGGCCGGCTTGGCTGGCGCCGCGGTCTTAGCGGTCTTGGCCGCCTTGGCCGGGGCGGCGGCTTTTGCTGCGGGCTTTTCCGCCGCGGCCGCTTGGGCGTCTTCCGGCAGCGCCGCCTTGGCCACCTTGGCGGCCCTGGGTTCGAACTCGAAGCCGACCTTGCCATCGGGACCGCGCACCAGATAGGCGGAGAACTTGCGCTTGGTGCGCGACGAGATGAAGCCCTTGAGGAGATCGGTCCTGCCGCCGGATAACAGCTTCTGCATCTGGGCGCGTTCCACCGGCTGCTGCAGGATGATTTTGCCGGAGCGGAAGTCGCAACTCTTGGCCGGGCCGACCGCCTTTTCGCAGACGTAGGCCATGCCGTGCTCGAAGATGCGTGCCGCGCATTTCGGGCAGGCGCCGAGCGTTTCCTGTCCGCTGAAGTCGATTTCCTCGCCTTCGCCCTCGGTTCCGCCATTGCCGAAATCGAATTCCGGCTGGTTTTCGCTATTCAGCTTGATCATCGCCGCGAAGGGCCGCCCCATCTTGCTGCGGAAGCCCTGCAGGGGGCCGACGACTCGCTTTTCCAGCAGTTCCTCGACTTCCTCGGGTTCGTACTGGCGGCTGGCGACGACCTTCCAGAGCGAGAAGTCGCAAGACTTGCACTGGAATTTCTTGTAGTTCTCCTGGATCACGCCGCCGCACGCGGGGCACGGCGTCTTCAGGGTGCTGAAGGCTTCGTCGGGGATCTCGCCGTTCTTGATGCGCTCGACCATGACCTGAGTCTGCTCGGCGATGTGGCCCATGAAGGCGTCGCGCCCCAGCTCTCCGGTCTCCATCTGGCGCAACTGGTATTCCCAGTGGCCGGTGAGTTCGGGCGAGTGCAGTTCGTCGACGCCGAGCTTGGAGAGCGCGAAGAGCAGGGAAAAGGCTTTCGCCGTCGGCTGCAGTTCTCGGCCGTTGCGATGCACGTATTCCTCGTTGATCAGGCCCTCGATGGTCGCGGCGCGGGTGGCCGGCGTGCCCAGGCCGCGTGCCGCCATGGCTTCGCGCAACTCCTCGTCCTCGACCAGCTTGCCTGCACCTTCCATGGCCGAGAGCAGCGTCGCTTCGTTGAAGCGCGGCGGCGGCTTGGTCTGGTTGGGCTTGACCAGGACGTCGTTGGCCCAGACCCGCTCGTTCTTTTCCACCGCGCAGAGCTGCGGCGTCTCGTCGTCGCCCAGCGCTTCCTTGCCATAGACGGCGAGCCAGCCGGCGGAAACCAGCACCTTGCCTTCGGTCTTGAACGGTTCGCCCTCGACGCGGGTGATGCGCGTCGTCACGTTGTATTCGGCGGCCGGGTAGAAGATGGCGAGAAAACGCTTGGCGACCAGGTCGTAGAGCTTCTGCTCGGCCTCGGAGAGGTTCTTCGGCTGCTGCGCCGTGGGGATGATGGCGAAGTGGTCGGAAATCTTGGCGTTGTTGAAGATGCGCTTGTTCGGGTGCACCCAGCCGCCCTTCAGGATCTGCCCGGCGAACGGCGCGTAAGGAGTGCCCGAGAAGGCCTGCAGCGTCTCCTTGACCGTGCCGATATAGTCTTCCGGCAGGCAGCGGGCATCGGTACGCGGGTAGGTCAGGACCTTGTGCTTTTCGTAGAGCGCCTGCGCCAGTCCCAGCGTGGACTTGGCGGAGAAGCCGAAGCGGCCGTTGGCCTCTCGCTGCAGCGAGGTGAGGTCGAACAGTTGCGGCGAAGCCTGCGTCGTCGGCTTGCTTTCCTCGGTGACGATGCCCGGCTTGCCCAGGCATTTGTTGCGGATCGCGGAGGCAGCGGCGACGTCCCAGAAGCGTTCGGCGCGGGCATGCTCGTCACTGTCTACATTTGGGTCACGCTTGAATTTTTCGTCGAACCAGCGGCCGCGGTAAGTGCCCGCGACGGCGCCGAACTCGGCCTCGACTTCCCAGTAGTCGCGCGAGACGAACTTGCGGATTCGTTCTTCGCGCTCGACCAGGATCGCCAGGGTCGGCGTCTGCACGCGGCCGACCGGGGTCTTGTGGAAGCCGCCGGTCTTCGAGTTGAAGGCGGTCATGGCGCGAGTGCCATTGATGCCGATCAGCCAGTCGGCTTCGGAGCGGCAGCGCGCGGCATCGGCCAGCGGCTTCATCTCGTCGTCGGTGCGCAAATGGGCGAAGCCTTCCTTGATCGCGCCCTGCGTCATCGACTGCAGCCACAGGCGGCGGACGGGCTTGTCGGTCTTGGCGTGCTGCTGCAGGTAGCGGAAGATCAGTTCGCCTTCGCGCCCGGCGTCGCAGGCGTTGATGATCCCGCCGACGTCCTTGCGTTTCATGAGCCGGGTGAGGAGCTTGAGGCGGTCCTCGGTCCGCTCGATCGGATTGAGCGTGAAATGGGGCGGAATCACAGGCAGATGGGCAAAGGACCACTTGCCGCGCTTCACCTCGTACTCCTCCGGCACCGCCAGTTCGAGCAGGTGGCCGATGGCCGAGGAGAGGACGTACTCGTCACTCTCGAAGTAATCCTTCTCCTTGGTGAAGCCCCCCAGCACGCGCGCAATGTCCTGCGCCACGGAGGGTTTTTCTGCGATGATCAGTTGTTTGCTCATTTCAAGATGCCGGAGAGCGCGGGAAGCGCCGCATGATAAGCGCGCGGCGGGGAAACAGGCAAGGCGAGGTCGGCGCGCGGCACACGGCTCAGTGCATGTAGGGTGGGTCGTCTTCTTCGGAAAGCAGTTCCTCGAGCAGCAGGGTGTCCACCGCTTGGTGCCGTCGCCACATCACCATCAGCACGATGATCTTCAGCTTGCCGAGGGACACCGTCTGTTCCCGCAACACCATGGCACGCTCGATGATCATTTCCCTCAGTATCGCGTCGATGGCGCCGGCGTTCTCGAGAAAACTCAGGAAGCCGCGGCATTGCGGCGGCAGCTTCGCCAGTTCCGTGTCGCAGTACAGCCTCAGGGAGCGGGGGCCGGCGGAGCGCCCCTCGTCTTCGGCGAGCCGCTCCAGGCCGGACAGCCACTCCAGCGCTGCCGAGATGTCCTCCTGTTCGAAGCCCGCTGCGGACAACTTGCGCGCGAGTACGGAAGGCCTTGGGCAGGCCCCGGGCTGATAATAGGTTTCAAACAGATAGACGAGAATGTCGAACATGGTTCTGGCGTCAGAGGCTTATGTAGTGAGACGTTGATATCGGCCGCCGGGCAAACTGGCGACGTGGCCTTCGAGCTCCAGTTGCAACAGCATGGCAAGAAGCGCATCTGGCGTCAAGCGGGACCGCGCCGCGAGCGTGTCGATATCGCAGGGATCGTAGCCCAACGCCATGAGCAGCGCTTCGCTCTCCGAGACCAAGCTGGTCGCCTGGCAGGGCGTGGCGGAGGGTGCCGGCAAGCGCAGCTCTTCAAGGACGTCACGGGCCGATTCGACGAGTTTGGCACCCTGCCGGATGAGTTGGTGACAACCCTTGGACAGCGGCGAGTGGATCGAGCCGGGGACGGCGAACACCTCCCGCCCGGCGTCCGCAGCCAGGCGCGCGGTAATTAGGGAACCGCTGCGCGCCGCCGCTTCGACCACCAGGCAGCCCTGGCTCAAACCGGCGATGAGGCGGTTGCGGCGCGGAAAATTGGCCGGCAGGGGCGGCGTGCCCAGCGGAAACTCGCTCACGATTGCGCCTCGGTTGCAGATGGCGCGGGCGAGTTCCCGGTTCCCGGCAGGGTAGACCCGGTCGGCGCCGGTCCCGATCACCGCGACGGTAACGCCCTGGCCCGACAGCGCGCCGCGATGCGCGGCGGCATCGATGCCCAGGGCCAGGCCGCTGACGATCGACAGGCCCGCCGCCGCCAGCGTCTGGGCGAAGGCGAATGCGTCGGCCTCCCCTTGCGGGGTGGGGTTGCGGCTGCCGACGATGGCGAGGCCCTGCCGGTTGAGGAGTTCGGCGCGGCCCTTGAGATAGATGAGCGACGGCGGATCGGCGCAATCCAGGAGTGCTGTCGGGTAGCCGTCGTCGCCGAGGGTGAGGATGCTGTTGCCGGCGGCCTCTGCCCACTCCAGCGCCGCCGCAATTTCGGCGGCGACGTCGAGCGTCAGCAGACGCTCCGCCAGCACCGGCTTGATGACCCCGCACAGGGCGTTCAGACCTGCCTTGAAGATCGCCTCCGGCTCGCCGAAAGCCTTGAGCAGGCCGCGCTGCGCTTCGCCCCCGACACCGGGGATCAGCGTCAGGCGGAGCCAGGCGGCGAGGCTGGCGTCGGCAGACACGGCGCCGGCGCCCTCAAGGAGTCCGAACCAGGTCGCCGGTCACCACCGGGCGCGTGACGTTCATGACCAGCGCATAGGAGACGCGGTCGAAGACTCGGAACACGAAGAGCAGGCCGGAACGCTCGTCGGGCAGTATGTAGGTGGACTCCTTGCCTTCGAAGCGATCGACGACCACCCGGCCTTTGCGGTAGATCGCCAGGACGTGGCCGAGCTCCAGCCCGTCCCTTTGCCCGCGCGACAGGGTGACGATCGAATTCCGGCCGCCTTCGCCGATGCCGCCGAAGACCGAGATGATGCGGCCCGACACTTCCCGCGCCGGCGCATGGGGCGCATAGTCGATGAGACCGGGCGGCGTTGCCGGCAACAGGCGGTCGCCACGGCCTATCTCCTCGCTCGCAGTGACGATCTGGAAACTGGCCGGTTCACCCTCGCCCACCAGTCGCGCGCTGCCCAGCGACTTGGCTTCGAAACCGAGCGTCTCACGGCTCTCGGGATCGATCAGCGCCTTGCCGGGCCGATAGATCTGCCAGAGCTTGGTCTTTTCCTTTACCCCGGTGACGTAGGCCTGATCGCCGGCGCTCAGATAGACGCGGTCTTCCTGGGTAGCGACGATGCGCGGAGCATGTTCCAGCGCATGGGCGTCCACGACCAGCGACTGCGTAAGGAACGGTTCGATCACCTGCTGCGGGATGCTGGGGATGGCCACCCTGTTTTCCGTGGCGTAGGCGCGGGGTTCCAGCTTGAACGCCTCGGATTCGGCGATCCTCAGTTGCGGCCGGTCGCCGCTGGTATCGAGAATGACCACCTGGCCGGGATAGATGAGGTGGGGGTTCTTGATGTCTTCCTGATTGAGGCGCCAGATCTCCGGCCACCGATAAGGTTCCTTGAGGAAGGTCGCGGCGATGCCCCACAGCGTGTCGCCGGGCACGACGACATGGCGCGCCGGCGCGCCGTCGGCCAGTTCCAGAGCTTGTGCCTGCTCGGCCCATGACGGCCGGCTCGACATCATCAGGCTTGAAAAAATCAGGAGCAGCGCGGATATAATACGAATCATTGTGGCACCTCGCCGTTCATGCGCATTCCGATGGCGTCCGATTCTGCATGTAATTACCCAATCCAGCAACTCCCAGCCTATGGCCCTATTGCCGATCCTGATCTACCCCGATCAACGCCTGCACAAGAAGGCGGCCCCGGTGGAACGCGTTGATGCCTCGATCCGGCAACTTGCCGCCGACATGGCCGAAACGATGTATGCCGCGCCCGGCGTGGGACTGGCCGCAACGCAGGTCGACGTGCATCGCCAGTTGATCGTCATCGATGTCTCCGAGGACAAGAGCCGGCTCCAGGTCTTCATCAACCCCGAGATCCTGGCACGCGATGGTGAATGCGAGGGCGAGGAAGGTTGCCTGTCCGTGCCGGGAGTTTATGATTATGTGACGCGGAGCGCTTCGATCAGAGTGCGCGCCCTAGGCCTCGATGGCCAGCCTTTCGAACTGGAGGCCGACGGCATGTTGGCGGTGTGCATCCAGCACGAGATGGACCACCTCCAGGGAAAGGTATTCGTCGAATACCTTTCCCGCCTGAAGCAGACGCGGATCAAAAGCAAGTTTATCAAGCACCACGCCCGGGTCACCGCTTGAAAATCATCTTCGCCGGCACGCCGGCGTTTGCCGCAACAGCGCTCGCTGCCATTCTTGCCGCCGGGCACCACGTAGCCTTTGTCCTCACCCAGCCCGACCGGCCGTCCGGCCGCGGCATGAAGCTCCACGCCAGCGCCGTGAAGCAACTCGCCGAAAGCCACGGCCTGCCGCTCTATCAACCGGCGGGACTGAAGGAAGCCGCCAGCCATGAAGCGATACGCGCGGCGGCGGCCGAGGTCATGGTGGTGGCGGCCTATGGCCTGATTCTGCCCCAGGCGGTCCTCGACCTGCCGCGCTTGGGCTGCATCAATATCCACGCCTCGCTGCTGCCACGCTGGCGCGGTGCCGCCCCGATTCAGCGGGCGATATTGGCCGGCGACCGGCAGACGGGAGTCACCATCATGAAGATGGAGGCGGGACTCGACACCGGAGCGATGCTGTTGCAGCGGGCGATCGCAATCGCCCCGGCCGATACTGCCGCCACGCTTCATGACAAGCTCGCCGGACTCGGCGCCGAGCTGATCGTCGAGGCGCTGGGGCGGCTGGACGACTTGCCGCCGGTCGCCCAGCCGGACGAGGGCGCGACCTACGCCGCCAAGATCGACCGGGCCGAGGCGATGCTCGACTGGAAGAGGCCGGCGCCGGAACTGGAGCGCCAGGTGCGCGCCTTCAATCCGTTTCCGGTGGCGACGGCGGCGATCCGTGCCGCACTTCTCAAGATCTGGCGGGCAGAAGCGACTGCGGGCTGCGGCAGGCCGGGCAAGGTGCTCTCGGCTGACCCGAGCGGCATCGTCGTTGCCTGCGGCGAAGGGGCTCTCCGCCTCGTCGAATTGCAGAAGCCCGGAAGCAGGCGCTTGAGCGCCGACGAGTTCCTGCGCGGCTTCAGCCTTGGGCCCGGCGACGAATTTTCTCTTCGGGATTGAATTTCTCCCCTCCGGCGCAATCTCCTAGCGGAATACGCTTTCGAGGAGAATCCGAGATGCTCGGCAACTGGCTCAAGACAGGCATCCTGATGGCCGCGATCATGGCGCTGTTCGGCGCCCTCGGCGGCATGCTCGGCGGTAGCCAGGGCATGTTGCTGGCGCTCGTCCTGGGCGGCGCGATGAACATTTTCTCCTACTGGTTTTCGGACCGGATGGTGCTGAAGATGTACGACGCGCAGGAAGTGGACGAGGCGTCCTCCCCCTACCTCTACCGGATTGTTGCCGACCTGGCCGGCCGTGCCGGCCTGCCGATGCCGCGCGTCTATATCATCGACGAGGCTCAACCGAACGCCTTTGCGACCGGACGGAACCCCGAACATGCGGCGGTCGCGGCGACGACCGGCATCCTTCGACTCCTGTCGGCGCGCGAACTCTCCGGCGTGATGGCGCACGAACTCGCCCACGTCCAACATCGCGATATTCTGATCTCGACGATTTCCGCCACCATGGCCGGCGCCATCGCCGCCCTGGCCAACTTTGCCGTGTTTTTCGGCGGTCGAGATTCCGAAGGCCGGCACAATCCCGTCGCAGCGATACTCGTCGCCGTTCTCGCGCCGCTGGCCGCCGGCCTGATCCAGATGGCCATCTCGCGCGCGCGCGAGTTCGAAGCGGACCGGGGCGGCGCGGCGATTTCAGGCGACCCGGGAGCGCTTGCCGATGCCCTGGCGAGGATGGACGCCTATGCTCGCGGCACGCCCATGGCCGCAGCCGAGGCGCATCCGGAGACGGCGCAGATGATGATCGTCAATCCGCTTTCGGGCGGAGGCATCGCCGGACTGTTTTCCACCCACCCGGCGATCGAGGAACGCATCGCCCGCCTGCGCGCAATGCGCTAGGGCGCGCAGGCTTCCGCCCCCGGTCCGGCGCTGTCTGCTACGATGGCGCCGAACCCGATGCCAGCCGAACCCATTTCTCCCGAATCCCTCGCCTACGCGCTCGACCTTGCCGCCACGGCGGTCGCCGCCGTATTTGCCGGCCGCAATCTGGATGCAACGCTGGCGGCCTGTTGGCGCACCCATCCCGGGCTGGCCGCGGCGAGCCGTGGCGCGGTGCAGGACCTCGCCTACGGCGCGCTGCGCCGTTACGGACGGGGAGACTTTCTGCTCAACCGGCTGCTGCGTGAGCCGCTCAAGGATCCGCGCCTGCGCGCCTTGCTGCTGGCGGCACTGTACCGGCTCGCCGTCCGGCCCGAGGACGCCCACACCACCGTCGATCAGGCGGTCGCTGCCGCCGCCACCATCGGGCGCGGCAATTTCAAGGCGTTGAGCAATGCCCTGCTGCGCAATTACCTGCGCCAGCGCGCGGTGCTGGAGGCTGCGGCCGATTCCGACCCGACCGCCCGCTATCAGCATCCGGCCTGGTGGATCGGGACTCTGCGCGAAAACTACCCGTCCGACTGGGAAGAAATCCTCGCCGCCGGCAACGCCCGGCCTCCCTTGACGCTGCGCGTCAATCGACGGCGCAGCGACGCAGCCGCCTGCCTCGCCGGCTTTCGCGATCTGGGCATCGCTGCGCGCGCGCTCGACGAGACGGCGATCCTGGTCGAGCGGCCGCTGCCGGTGGAGCGGCTTCCCGGGTTCGTCGAAGGGCTGCTTTCGGTTCAGGACTGGGGGGCCCAGCGGGCGGCGCCCCTGCTCGAAGTTCGGGACGGCATGCGCGTGCTCGATGCCTGCGCCGCGCCCGGCGGCAAGAGCGCCCATCTTCTCGAGTTGGCCGATGTCGACTTGCTGGCACTGGATGCCGATGCCGTCCGCGCGGCGCGAATCCCCGAAAATCTCCGGCGCCTCGGCCTGCGCGCCGAGGTGCGGGCGGCAGATTGCCGCAAGCTCGAAGCGTGGTGGGACGGCCGGCCGTTCGAGCGCATTCTTGCCGATGTTCCCTGTTCGGCCTCCGGAGTGGTCCGTCGGCATCCCGACATCAAGTGGCTGCGGCGCGAAACCGACCTCGCCGGCTTCGCTCGCAGCCAGGCGCAGATCCTCGATGCGCTGTGGCGCGTCCTCGCGCCCGGTGGCAGAATGCTTTATTGCACCTGTTCGCTGTTTCCGCAGGAAAATGCCTTGCAGGTCGCCGCCTTCGCGGCGCGGCATGCCGATGCGCGGCTCGCGCCGACCGGCGCCGGGGGGGCGGCAACTCGGCAACCCGGCTGGCAACTCACGCCGCAGGCGGAACATGACGGCTTCTACTATGCCTTATTGCAAAAGCTCGGGTAAGGCCATGCAAGCCCGCCTGATGCGCTGGCTGCTGCTGCTCGTGCTCGGCTGTTCCGGTCTGGCTAGGGCCGGCATGATCGAGCCGGTCAGCGCCGAACTGACGGCCGGCGACGAGAGCTATCTGCTTTCCGCCGAATTCCGGATCGACCTCGGCGCCCATCTTGAGGAGGCGGTCTCGCGCGGCGTGCCGCTTTATTTCATTCTGGAGTTCGACCTGACGCGAAATCGCTGGTATTGGGCCAATGAGCATATCGCCGGGACTACGATCAACTATCGCCTTTCCTACGCCGCCCTGACGCGCCAGTACCGGCTTTCCAGAGGCGGGCTGTATCAGAGCTTTTCCACGCTGGAAGAAGCGTTGCGCATGATGTCGCGGGTTGCCGCCCTGCCGGTCGTCGACAAGAGCTCGGTCAAGGCCGGCGAAGTCTATCAGGCGGCGCTTCGTCTGGCGCTCGACCGGCAGCAGTTGCCCAAGCCGTTCCAGGTCGACGCGATCGCCAACCGGGACTGGCAAGTCGAAGCAATAACACTGCGCTGGCAATTCATGCCGCGCACGCCGGCGGCTGAGCACACGGCGAAATGAGAGTCTTGGCCATCATCGCCGCAGCGGTCGCTGCGATCCTGCTCTTCCTGCTGGCGTCGGCCAGCGCCAATACCGCGCTGTTCGCGCGCCACTATCCACTGCTCCTCGGCCTTAATGCCGTGGTCGCGCTCGCCCTGCTGGCGCTGGTGATGGTGCAGTTGACCACGCTATGGCGCGAATACCGGCAGGGCGTTTTCGGCTCGCGCTTGAAGTCGCGTCTGCTCCTGATGCTGGCGCTGATGGCGGTGTTGCCCGGTGCTCTGGTCTACGGCGTTTCGCTGCAGTTCGCCATGAACAGCATCGAGTCATGGTTTGACGTGCGCGTCGAATCCGCGCTCGAAGGCGGCCTGGAGCTTGGCCGCGGCGTGCTGGACAGCCAGCTTGCCGATCTCGCGGAGAAGGCGCGCAGCATGGCGCTCGACCTTGGCGATCCCGGCCCGGCCCGCCCGACCCAGCTCAACCGCCTGCGCGAGCAGGCGGGCGCGCAGACGGCGACGCTGCTGTCTGCCAGCGGACAGGTGCTGGCCAGCAGTTCCGGCGAAATTGCCTTGTTGTTGCCGGACATGCCCAGCGCCATGCAATTGCGTCAGGCGCGCCTGGGTCGGGGACTTTCCCTGATCGAGGGCGATGCCACGACCGGCCTGACCCTGCGCGTGCTGGTGCCGGTAACCGGCGGCGCCTTGTCGGTCGAGACCCGCGTGCTGCAACTGACCCAGGGGGTGTCGCCTGCCGTTGCCAGGAGTGCCGAGAGCGTGGAGGCCGCCTATCGCGACTATCAGGAGTTGTCGCTTGGCCGGCAAGGACTCAAGCGCATCTACACGCTGACCTTGACCCTGACGCTGCTTCTGGCGCTGTTTGCGGCAATCGCCCTGGCTTTCTACCTGGCGCGGCGGCTGGCGGAGCCGCTGCTGATCCTGGCCGAGGGCACCCGCGCCGTGGCCGCAGGCGACTTTTCTCCGCGCGCCGAACTGGAGCGGCGCGATGAACTGGGCGTGCTGACACAATCGTTCAACCGGATGACACGCCAGCTGGACGATGCGCGACGCGAGGCGGAGCGGCATCGCGCCGAACTGGAAGCGGCGCGCGCCTACCTTGAAAGCGTGCTGGCCAATCTTTCCGCGGGCGTGCTGGCCTTCGACCGGGACTTTTTGCTGCGCGCCGCCAATCGTGGCGCCTACGCCATCCTCGGCGAGGATCTCACGGCGGTCGCCGGGCGATCGCTGGCACTGTGGCCCGGCCACGATGCGCTCAAGGCGGCGATCCGCGAAGGATTCGAACGTACCGGCGAATGGCAGCAGCAGGTCGAAATCGATCGGGCCGGCGCCGCGCCCCAGGTATTGCTGTTGCGCGGCTCGACCCTGCCGGCGGCCGGCGGCGGACTCGTGGTGGTTTTCGATGACATCACCTCGCTCATCGCAGCGCAGCGCTCCGCTGCCTGGGGCGAGGTTGCGCGGCGTCTTGCCCACGAGATCAAGAATCCGCTGACGCCGATCCAGCTTTCCGCCGAGCGCTTGCAGCAAAAGCTGGCCGACAAACTCGACCCGGCGGCAAGAGAGTTTCTCTTGCGCGCGACGAAAACCATCGTCAATCAGGTCGAGGCGATGAAGAACATGGTGAATAACTTCCGCGACTACGCGCGCTCGCCACCGCCGCAACTGCAGGCGCTCGACCTCAATGCCCTGGTGAAGGACGTGCTGGTCCTCTACGAGACCTCGCAGGTCAGGGTCGTCGCTGAGCTCGAACCGCGTCTGCCGACCGTCGCCGGCGACGAGACACAGTTGCGGCAGGTGCTGCACAATCTGCTGGCCAATGCGACGGATGCCCTGCTCGATGTGACGCAGCCTCAGATCGTCGTTGCGACGCGGCGCGAGGAAAATTTCGTGCTGCTTTCGCTGCGCGATAACGGCCCCGGCTTCCCTCCGCAGATCCTGGCGCACGCCTTCGAGCCTTACGTCACCACCAAGGCCAAGGGCACCGGTCTTGGCCTGGCCATCGTCAAGAAGATCATCGACGAGCATCGCGGCGACATTCATGTCGCCAATCGAGTGCCGAGCGGCTCCGAGGTGACGATCCGGCTGCCGGTCATGTCACCTGCGCCCGCTGCGCAGCGCCTTTTCCCTCTTAGCCCTTGACGATTCTATGTCCCAAATATTAGTGGTCGACGACGAAATAGGCATCCGGGAACTGCTCTCGGAGATCCTGCGCGACGAAGGTTACGACGTGGTCCTGGCCGAGAATGCCGCCGCGGCCCGCGCGGCCCGCGAGGCCGGGCGTCCCGATCTGGTGCTGCTCGATATCTGGATGCCGGACAGCGACGGCATCACACTGCTCAAGGAATGGGTCGGGGGCGGCAAGCTCACCATGCCGGTCATCATGATGTCCGGCCACGGCACCATCGACACCGCCGTAGAGGCAACCAAGATCGGTGCGATGGACTTCCTCGAGAAACCCATCGCCTTGCAAAAACTTCTCTCCGCGGTCAAACGTGCCCTGGCCAAGCCGCCGGCGCCGGCTGCCAGCAGTCTTTCCCTGGCGGCCTTCGCCCGTTCGGTGCCACTGCGCGATCTGAGGAAGCGGCTCGAACAGGTGGCCGCCAAGAGCCGCATCGTGATGATCAAGTCGGCCCCGGGGGGCATCGTGGAATTGACGGCTCGCACCTTGCAGTCACCGGGCAAGGCGTGGATCGACCTGTCCCTGGACAGCCTCCCCCTGACCCTGGAAGTGTTGCAGGCGGCGGCTGGCGGCGTGCTCTATGCCGAGGAAATCGGTCGCTTGACCCGGCTGCAGCAAAAGAACCTGCTGTTTGCCGCCGAGCGCCTGGAGAAGTACGGCCTGCATCTGGCGGCGGCCACCGCCCTCGATGCTGCGGCACTGTTGGCGCAAGGCTGGGAGGAGCCGCAGCTCGCGGTACTGTTCGACGTTTGGCTGGGTGCGCCGACGCTTCTTGAACTGCGTGACGAGATACCGGAGATCGCGACCCATCTCCTCGCGCACCACAGCGAATCCGACGAGATCCCGCCGCGGCGCCTGTCTAGCGGTGCCCTGAATGCCTTGCGCCAGTATGCCTGGCCCGGCGGCTACGGCGAATTGAAGAGCGCCGTCAAGTCGCTGGCGCTCACCGCGCTCGAGGAGGAAATCTCCGCCGAAGACGTGATGCGTCTGTTCTTTCCCAATGCCGCTGTGGAAACCGCCGCCATGGCGGGATTGACCGACGATGTGATGGCGCTGCCCCTGCGCGAGGCGCGCGAAGTGTTTGAGCGCCTGTATTTCGAGCACCATCTTCGGGCCGAGGGCGGCAACATCACCCGTTTGTCGGAAAAGACCGGGCTCGAGCGCACCCACCTCTACCGCAAGCTGAAGGACCTCGGCCTGCGCACGCCCCGGAAA
Organism: uncultured Sterolibacterium sp.; assembly: GCA_903904605.1. Classification (GTDB taxonomy): domain Bacteria; phylum Pseudomonadota; class Gammaproteobacteria; order Burkholderiales; family Rhodocyclaceae; genus CAIYYX01. Next base: position 23,527 of record CAIVDC010000076.1, on the reverse strand, counting down.
GAGGAGGATTGACCTCCTCCCCGGGCCCGGGAGCGGCGCTTCGGGTCGGCGTAAGGAGGTAGAATCTGGCATTTCCTGCAGCGGACCTGACCATGACCCGTCCCAAAAACGACACCTTCCTGCGCGCCCTGCTGCGCGAACCGGTCGATTACACCCCTGTCTGGCTGATGCGCCAGGCTGGCCGCTACCTGCCGGAATACTGCGAGACGCGGCGCCGGGCCGGCAGCTTCCTCGACCTGTGCAAGAATCCCAGCCTGGCCTGCGAAGTGACGCTGCAACCCCTGGCGCGCTACGAACTCGACGCGGCGATCCTGTTTTCGGACATTCTCACCGTGCCGGATGCGATGGGCCTTGGCCTGTATTTCGCCGAAGGCGAAGGGCCGAAGTTCGAGCGGCCGCTGCGCGAAGAGTGGGAAATCCGTGCCCTGGCGGCACCCGATCCCTACGATCATCTGCGCTATGTCATGGATGCCGTGACCGAGATCCGCCGCGCACTCGACAATTCGGTGCCGCTGATCGGTTTTTCCGGCAGCCCGTTCACGCTTGCCTGCTACATGATCGAGGGAGGCGCCTCCGACGACTTCCGCCGCGTCAAAACGATGCTCTACGATCGTCCCGACCTGCTGCACCACATTCTCGACGTGACCAGCCAATCGGTGATCCGTTATCTCAATGCGCAGATCGAATCCGGCGTCCAGGCGGTGATGATTTTCGATACCTGGGGCGGCGCCCTTTCCCACCGCGCTTACCGGGAGTTTTCCCTGGCCTACCTCGCGCGCATCGTCGCCGGATTGACCCGGGAACACGACGGCAACATCGTGCCGAGCATCGTCTTCACCAAGGGCGGCGGCCAGTGGCTGGAAGACATCGCCGCCATCGGCTGCGATGGCGTCGGTCTCGACTGGACGTCGAGCCTGGCCGAATCACGCCGGCGCGTAGCCGACCGTGTGGCCTTGCAAGGAAACCTCGACCCGATTGCCCTGTTCGCCAAGCCGGAGGTGGTGGCCGCAGAGGCGCGACGCGTGCTCGACGACTTCCATGCGGCCGGTCCCGGTGGCGGCCACGTGTTCAACCTCGGCCACGGCATCTCCCAATTCACGCCGCCGGAGCATGTGACGGCCCTGGTCAATGCGGTGCATGAACATAGCCGGAAGCTGCGCGGACGGCCTGCCTAGCGACCGCTTCGTCGGGTCGCGGCCGGGCATCCCAATGCTGCGCTGCAGTTGACTTATGCACAGAAACACGCTCGACCGGGGAAAACTTCGGAAACCCGGGCCCCTGCCGAGAATCGATTTCAATCCATTGTTATTAAATGGAGATTTCAATATCGCCGATCACAGGGTTGGGCCGAATGCCTTGCGCGAGGCGGATGGCGGCGATTCTGCCGAAAATTGTTCACATATTTATCCACAGGGGAAAAACGAGGGCGCAATCCCCTTTCTCGGCAATGGATTAGCCGATAATGACGAAGTTGGCTTGAAGAGTTTACGGCAACCCTCTGATCACTGAATGAACTTGCGAATTCTTCGCGTCGCCCTCGACCTTCCCTTGCCGCGCTTGTTCGACTATACGGTTGCCGCTGCTGCGCCTGAGGACATAGGCTGTTGCGTTCGCGTGCCTTTCGGCAGCGGCGAAAAACTCGGGGTCATCGTCGCGGTGAGCGAAACAAGCGAACACGCCAAGCTCAAGCCGGCGGGCGAGATCGTGCGCGGTTTGCCGGCGCTGCCGCCGGACTGGTTGGCCTTGACCGAATTCTGCAGCCGCTACTACCAACACCCCTGGGGTGAGGTGATCGCCCTGGCGCTGCCTCCCCAATTGCGTCGCGGCAAGCTGCCCGCCGCCAGGAAGACCAAGGCGGCAGCCGCCGCGCTATGCCCTGCGCCGCCTTCTCCCGTGTTGCTGCCCGAGCAGGATGCTGCGGTCGCCGCGGTCGCCGCGGGCTTCGGCCGCTATGAAGCCTTCCTGTTGCACGGGGTCACCGGCAGCGGCAAGACCGAGGTCTATCTGCGCCTCATCGAGCAGGCCCTGGCCATGGGTCTGCAGGCGCTGATGCTGGTGCCGGAAATCGCCTTGACGCCGCAGTTGGAATCTCGCGTTGCGGCTCGCTTCCCCGACGCCATGGTGGTTTCGGCGCACAGCGGCATGTCCGGAGGCGCGCGTTCGCGCGGCTTCATTGCGGCCCTCGACGGCCGCGCGGACATCGTCCTCGGCACACGCCTGGCGGTGTTTTCCCCGCTGCCGCGGCTCGGGCTGATCGTGGTGGACGAGGAGCATGATGCTTCCTTCAAGCAGCAGGAAGGGCTGCGCTATTCGGCGCGCGACGTTGCCGTCTGGCGTGCCCATCAATGCGGCGTGCCGATCGTGCTCGGTTCTGCGACACCTTCGCTGGAGACTTTCTACCACGCCGGCAGCGGACGCTATCGCCTGCTCGAGTTGTCGCGCCGGGCCGTCGCCCTGGAAATGCCGAGCGTGCGCTGTATCGATACCCGCCGCGAAAAGTTGCAGGAAGGCATCAGTTCGGCCCTGCTCTCGGCGCTCGAATCGCGGCTTGCCCGAAACGAGCAAAGCCTGGTGTTCCTCAACCGGCGCGGCTATGCTCCGGTGCTCGCCTGCCCAGCCTGCGGTTGGGTGAGCCGTTGCAGCCGCTGCGCCGCGAACCTCGTCGTGCATCTTGCCGACCGGCGCCTGCGCTGCCACCATTTCGGTCTGGAGGAAATCATTCCGATCCACTGCCCCGGCTGCGGCAACGTGGACATCCACCCTTTCGGTCGCGGCACGCAGCGGCTCGAGGAGTCGCTGGCCGCCCGCTTTCCCGGTGCGCGCGTCCTGCGGGTCGACCGCGATTCCGCGAGCACGCCGAAAAAATGGCAGACACTCCTGGATACGATACACGAAGGCCGCGCCGAAATCCTCGTCGGTACGCAGATGCTCGCCAAGGGGCATGATTTCCCGCGGCTGACCCTGGTCGGCGTGGTCGGCGCCGACGCTGCCCTGTTCGCCGCCGACTTCCGCGCGCCGGAGCGACTGTTTTCGCAGCTGATGCAGGTCGGCGGCAGGAGCGGCCGCGCCGCATTGCCGGGCGAAGTCCTGATCCAGACCGAATATCCTGCGCATCCGCTCTACCAGGCGCTGGTGGCGCACGATTACACGCGCTTCGCCAGCGCCCAGCTCGAAGAGCGGCGCGTCGCCGGGTTCCCCCCTTTTTCCTTTCAGGTCCTGCTGCGCGCGGAAGCCAGGCAACTCGAGGACGCGCTCGCTTTCCTCAGGATCGCCGCCGCCACGGCGAGTGCATTGCTGCCGCACGCCGTGAGCCTTTACGACCCGGTGCCGATGCGACTCTACCGGGTCATGGCTCTTGAGCGGGCGCAACTCCTGGCGGAATCGAAGAGCCGGCCGGCGCTGCAGGCGTTTCTCGCGCTCTGGACGGAGCAGCTCTACCTGCAGAAGGCCCCGCGCGACCTGCGCTGGCATATCGACGTCGATCCGCTGGAATTCTAGCGGGCCCAGGATCGGCCCAGCAGAAACCAGGAGAAGCTGGCAGCCTGCAACGCCAGCAAGAGCGCAAAGCTGCGCCGGAAGGCATCATGAGGCGACAGTCCCGAGGCGGAAAAGACATCGACCGCGGCGCCGAACCCCCACTGCACCGAAAAAGCGCCGACGAAGGTCAGCAGATTGAGCGCGGTGTTGGCGCGCCCGACAAGCCGCAGCGGAAAATGTCGGGAGAGCAAGGCGTAGGACAGATTGCCGACGCTGAAGGCGATGCCCATGCAGAACCATAGGAGGTGAGTCGGCGCAGCGTCCTCCAGGATCAAGAGACTGACCAGGAGCCCGCAGCCGATCCCGACGATCAGGAGACGCTCCGGATGGATTCCGCGCGCGGCGAGTCGGGTGACGAAAGCGGCGATCGATACAAAGCCGATCAGCGTGCCGATGCTCGTCAGGAACAGATGGGCGGCCGACACCTCGCGCGAATAGCCGCTGAACTTCATCAGCCAGGGCACCGCCCAGAGCCCCTGGATGGCCATGAAGCCGCCGACGATCAAGCCGGTTTGCGGGGCGAAGCGCCAGAATACCCGGCTGGAAAATACCTGGGCCAGGCCACGGAGCTGTTCGGCGAGGTTCTCACGACCGGTCTCGACCGGCTTGTCGGGCATGGTGGCGATCAGCAGGGCTGCCAGCGTGCCGAGTCCCGCTATGGCGAAAAAGGCGCTGCGCCAGCCGATCAGGGGCAGCACCCAGCCGAAGGGCACGCTGGCGGTCAAGGCGCCCAGGCCCCCGGCGGCCATGATTGCGGAATTGAGCGAGGCTTGGCGCTCGACCGGGAACCATTGGGAGAATGCCTTGAACGACGCCATCAGGCAGGCCGAAACGCCCAGTCCGATCAGCGCCCGGGCCAGGACCAGTTGCGGGAGACTTTGGCCCAGCGCAAACAGCGCAGCGCCGCTCGCGGCGACCAGCAGCAGCAGCGACTCGACGCGGCGCGGACCGTAACGGTCGAGCAGGATGCCGAGCGGCAGTTGAAAGGCGCCGAAAGCAACGAGATAGGCACTGGTCAGCAGCCCGAGGCCGGCGGCCGAAACGCCGAATTCGCGGGTCAGTTCCGGCGCTATCACGGCATTGATGTTGCGCAGCAGGTAGGACAGGAAGTAACCGACGGCGAAGGGCAGGAACACTCTGAGCCAGGGGTTCGGGCTGCTTCCGCGTCGTCCCACGGGCGGTGTCCGAGAGTCCGGAGCGGGCGCCGCCGCCGGAAGCCCGCCGGCGCTGCGCTTCATCCTTCTCCCGGCCAAAGCCGGGCGGCGCCGCGCACGCCGCCCGAGTCGCCATGGCGGTTCCTCAGGAGGCGGGTGGCGACACGGTCGGAGAAGACGTGCTCCAGCCAGAGTCGCGGGACCGTATCGTAAAGTCGGTCGATGTTCGAAAGGCCGCCGCCCAGGACAATGACGTCCGGGTCAAGAAGGTTGATCACCTGCGCCAGGGCCCGCGCCAGGCGCGATTCGAAGCGCTGCAGCGTCGCCTCGCAGGCGGCGTCCCCGGGCGCAGACAGGACGATATCCTGCGGTGAAAGCATCCGTCCCGTGGCGGCGAGGTGGTCTGCGGCCAGTCCCGGGCCGGAAAGATAGGTCTCGATGCAGCCGCGGCGACCGCAGTAGCATTCACCACCCGGCCTGCCCGCCGCTTCTCCCGGCATCGGGTTGTGTCCCCACTCGCCGGCGATGCCGTTGGCGCCATTCAGCAGCCGGCCCCGAACGACGATCCCGCCGCCCACGCCGGTCCCCAGGATGGCCCCGAACACCACCTCATGACCGGCCCCGGCGCCATCGATTGCCTCGGAGAGGGCGAAGCAGTTGGCATCGTTGGCCAGCCGCACTTCACTACCCAGAGCCGCCTCCAGATCGCGCTGCAGCGGCTGGCCGATGAGCCAGGTGGAGTTGGCGTTCCTGATGCGGCCAGTCAGGGCCGAGACGGATCCAGGGATGCCGATGCCGACGCTGCCTCGCTGCCGCAATTCCTGTTCGGCCTGCAAGACCAGGTCCGCAACGGCGTGCACCGTGCCCGGGTAGTCGCCCTTGGGCGTGGGCACTCGGCGGCGCAGGAGCTCCCCATCGGGCTCGGCGAGCGCGACGACTTCGATCTTGGTGCCGCCGAGGTCGACACCGAGGCGCAACTTCACAGGTTTCTTCAAGCGCCGGCTCCTGCTACCATGTGTTTCATCGAACCAGCCGCAGCATGGAAGCGCCGTCCCGGGAGAAGAGAACCATGAGCATCATGCAGGAATTCAAGGAGTTCGCGGTCAAGGGCAACGTCATCGATCTCGCGGTCGGGGTCATCATCGGCGGAGCTTTCGGCAAGATAGTCGATTCGGTGGTCGGCGATCTGATCATGCCTGTCGTCGGCCGCATTCTCGGCGGTCTGGATTTCACCAATTACTTCATCGCCCTGAAGGAAGTTCCGCCCGGGGTGAGCATGACACTGGCCGAAGTCAGAAAAGCCGGCATACCGGTATTCGCCTGGGGCAATTTCCTGACCATCGCCATCAATTTCGCCATCCTGGCCTTCATCATCTTCATCATGGTCAAACAGATCAACCGCCTGAAGCGGGAACAGCCCAAGCCCCCCGCTCCACCCGCTGCGCCGGCGGAGGATGTCCTGTTGTTGCGCGAGATCCGCGACGCGCTGAAGAAATAGCCACCGGTCCGGTCAGGCGCGGTCGGAGACGTAGGGGTTGCTGCGCCGCTCCGCGCCGAAGGTGGACATCGGCCCGTGGCCGGGAATGAAGCTCACCTCGTCGCCCAGCGGCCAGAGTTTGCCCCGGATCGAGCGGATCAGGGTTTCGTGGTCGCCGCGCGGAAAGTCGGTGCGGCCGATCGACCCCTGGAAAAGCACATCGCCGACGATCGCCAGCTTCGCCTGGGCGCAAAAGAACACCACATGCCCGGGCGTATGGCCAGGGCAGTGCAGCACGTCGAGAGTGACGTTGCCGAAACGCACCTGGTCGCCATCATTGAGCCAGCGATCGGGGGTGAAGGACTCCACGTGCGGAAAACCGAACATCCGTCCTTGTTGCGGCAGTTGATCGATCCAGAAGCGCTCCTCCTGCTGCGGGCCTTCCACCGGTACCCCGAGTTGCGACGCGAGCGCCGCCGTGCCGCCGGCATGATCGATATGGCCGTGCGTGAGAAGGATTTTCACGATACGCACCTGCAACTGACTGGCCGCATCGATGATCTGCGGAAGGTCGCCGCCGGGATCGACGACGGCAGCCTCTCCCGTTTCTTCGCACCACAGGAGCGAACAGTTCTGCTGAAAAGGGGTGACCGGAATGATGCGGAATTTCATGGGCGGGTCTAGGTTCGTCAAGGCAGGCGGATTATAGAGGCTCCGGCGCCCCGCAGAGGGAATCAGGCGGCGAAGCCGGTCACCGCCGGGGCGGCGGCCCCGGATGACATCGCCGATGCCGGGCTCCGGACCTCGCTCAATGGATCGGGGCTTTGAAGTTCTCGTACTTGTCGAACTCGATGTTGTACACCTCGCCCTTCACCATTTCCGAACGACGGATGTAGATGTCCTGCACGATATCGCGTGTTTCCGGATCGATGTGCACGGGTCCCTGCGGACTGACCCAACTCGTGCCCTTCATCGCGGCGAGCAGCTTATCGCCGTCGGCGTCGGGGCCGGCTTTCTTCAGGGCTTCGTAGATCAGATGCATGCCGTCGTAGCCGCCAATGGACATGACGTTGGGACGCATGTTGCTGCCGGAAAACTTCCTCAAGGCGGCGACGTAGGCCTTGTTTTCGGGAGAATCGTGGGCTGCCGAGTAGTTGTCGGCGGTCACGATGCCGACCGCCTCCATGCCCATCCCGGGCAGGATGTCGTCATCCAGCACGTCACCCGTGCCGATCAGCTTGATGCCGGCGGCGCCAAGTCCCTTCTCCGTGAACTGCTTCATCACCGCGCTCCCCACGCCCGAGGGGACGAAGACAAAGAGTGCATCCGGTTTGGAGTCCTTGATCCGCCGCAGGAAGGGCGCAAAGTCGGGGTTCTTCAGCGGGACGCGCAGCGTGTCCAGAATCTTGCCGCCGTTTTCGGCAAAGCGCTTGGTAAAGATCCCTTCCGCGTCGATGCCCGGCCCGTAATCCGAAACCAGGGTGATCACCGTCTTGATCTTGTTTTTCGCCGCCCAGTCCGCCATGGGGGCCGTGAGCTGGAACATGTTCCGGGATGTCCTGACGATGTAGGGGGAACGCTGGGGAATGGAGTCCGTCGCCGCCGACATGACCACCATGGGGATCTTCGCCTGGGTGGCGATCGGCGCCGCGGCGAAAGCCAGCGGCGTCAGGCCGAAACCGGCCAGGACATTGACCTTGTCCTGGGTGGCCAGTTCCTGGGCGAGGCGCTTGGTGACTTCCGGTTGCAGGCCGCCATCGTCCTTCACGATGAGTTCGATCTTGCGCCCGGCAACGGTGTCCCCCTTTTGCTGCATGTAGAGATTGGCCGCGGTCAGGATCTGCTTGCCGGTCGAGGCGAACGGACCGGAGAGCGGCAGTATCAGGCCTATCTTGAACGGCTCCGCGGCCAAGCTGGCGGTCGCGGCAACGAGGCAGGCTGCGGCCAGGACTAGTTTCATCAATCTTTTCACTGTTCTCTCCTGAGGTGGGTTAGGGTTTTTGTTCGTACAGAATACCTCTCCAATGATCTTTGTGCTCGGCCGTATGCATATCTTCGATCAACATCGCAAGATAGTGAATCACTTGGTGATCAGTACAGCCTCTAGAATCGCTCCCTGAAAGTTCTTTCAATAGACAGAGTTTGCGGCGAGAAGAAAGGGAAACTAGCCCGTCTCGCAGAATCAGGGAGAAAGCATGCGATCCGCCGACGTCAAGTTCACAGTTGTCCTGTGGGGTCTCCTGCAGGCTGTTCGGTTCATGGCGCGCCGCCATCCGAAATTCGCCAAGCACCTCGCCGAGAAGAATTTTACCGCACAGATGCGCACCAAAGACAATGCGGTCGCACGCTATTTTACTTTCGAGAATGGCAAGGTCATTTCGGGCCGCGGCCTGCACAAGGCGCCGGACATCAAGGTAACGGTCGCCAGCGCCGAACTCGGCCTGCGGCTATTCAGCTTGCATGTCGATGAGATCGAGCGCGTCGAGGCGATCAAGGGTTTTCAGCTGCAAGCCGATGGTCCTGACGACCTGGTGGTCTGGTTCACCCAGACGCTGAACATGATTCCGACGCTGCATTGGGAATACGGCACCGACTTGGGCAACGGCGTCACGCGTTACGTGACCAATACCAACGGCGGCCCGGCCTTCGTGCATGTCAAGGACGGCAAGGTAGTCCGACTGACGCCGATAGAGTTTGACGACACCGACGCGCCGACCTGGTCCATCGAGGCCAGAGGCAAGCGCTGGACGCCGCCCCGTCAAACCTCGATGGCGTCGCATACGGTTTGCCAGAAATCCACCATCTATTCGCCGGATCGCCTGCTGTATCCGATGAAGCGCGTCGACTTCGATCCAAACGGCGAACGCAATTGCGAGAATCGCGGCATTTCCGGCTATGTCCGGATCAGTTGGGACGAGGCGCTCGATATCGTCGCTTCGGAAATCAAGCGCGTGAAGCGCGATTATGGCCAGGGCGCGATCATGTGCAACCACGGTTCGCACCATACCTGGGGCAACATCGGCTATTACATCAGCGCCGCCTACAAGTTCTTCAACGCCATCGGCACGACCAAGGTGATGCACAACCCGGACAGTTGGGAAGGCTGGTATTGGGGCGCGATGCACCATTACGGCTACAGCATGCGCCTGGGCCAGGTCGAGACCTATGGCCTGGTCGAGGACCTGATGAAGGAAGCTGAAATGGTCGTGTTCTGGTCGGCCGATCCGGAAACCACCAGCGGCTCATATTCAGCGCATGAAGGGACGCCACGCCGCCAGTGGCTGAAGGAAATGGGCATCGAAGTTGTTCATATCGATCCGTACCTCAATCATACCGCCGCCTTGCTCGGCGGAAAGTGGATTGCGCCCAAGCCCGCGACCGATGCGGCGATGGGCATGGCCATCGCATACGTGTGGATTACCGACGACACCTACGACAAGAAATTCGTCGCCGATCGCTGCCTGGGTTTCGAAAAATGGCGCGACTACCTGCTGGGCGAAGAGGATGGCATAGCCAAGACTCCCGAATGGCAGGAAAGCGAAACCGGCGTTCCGGCCCGGGAAGTGCGCGCATTGGCGCGGCGCTGGGCAAGCAGGAAGACTTATCTGGGCGCCGGCAGTTGGGGCAACGGCCACGGCGGTGCCTGCCGATCGGCAACGGGCATCCAATGGGCGCGGACCATGGCCTGCCTGATGGCCATGCAGGGCGTAGGAAAGCCAGGCGTCAATTACGGACTGCTTCAGTGGGGCACGCCGATCGATCTGGGCTTCTCGTTTCCGGGCTATGCCGATGGCGGCATGTCCGGCGACCTTACCTCGACCGCCCTGGGCGTCAGCCTGTATTTGCGCATGCCGCAACTCCCGTCGTTCAATACCTCGTCACAGAAAGTGCCCCGGCTACAGATTCCCGAGGCGATCCTCGAAGGCAAGGCGGAAGGTTACCCGTGGGATGGCCAGACGATCGAAGGCCAGTTCCAGAAATTCAGCTACCCGAAAGCCGGGCACTCGACCATCCAGATGCTCTACAAGTATGGTGGGGCATCGTTCGGGACGATGAACGACTCCAACCGCTACGTCAAATCCTACCGGACCGACAAGCTGCCGTTTGTCGTCAATCAGTCCATCTGGTTCGAGGGCGAGGCCAAGTATGCCGACATTCTCCTGCCGGCGTGCACCAACTACGAACGCTACGACATCAGCGAATTCGGCGGAACCGGCGGATATGCGCTGCATGGCCAGACCCAGATGAACCACCGGGTGGTTCTGATGCAGCACAAATGCATCGAGCCCCTGGGAGAGTCGAAGTCGGATTTCCAGATCTTCACCGAACTTGGCTCGCGGCTGGGCCTCGGCACCTATTTCTGTGAGGGCATGACCGAGCTCAACTGGGTGAAGAAGATGTTCGACGCTTCGGATCTGCCCAAGCACATCTCCTGGAAGAAGTTTCTGAAGAAGGGCTATTTCGTTGTCCCGCCGTCGCCGGAAGATCAGCGCGATCCACCCTCGAACCGGTGGTTTTACGAAGGACGGAAGAAGGACGTGCCGGAGCCACATCCGTTGCCAGGCGACTATAGCGAGAACTACCTCGAAGGCCTGCAGACCCAGTCCGGCAAGTTCGAATTCGAGTGCTCGAGCCTCAAGCATTTCGACGCCAACGATCCGGAGCGCCCGCCGATCGTCAAATATCTGCCTTCCTGGGAGGGGGCTCAGTCGGAGGACTTTAAGCGCTATCCGTTGCAGCTGATCTCGCCACATTCGCGATTCAGTTATCACACCATGAACGACGGCAAGGACAGCTCGACCAACGACATTCGCGAGCACCGCGTGCTGATCGACGGCTACTACTACTGGACCCTCCGCATAAGTGCGCAGGATGCTTTGGCGCGCGGGATCAATATGCACGATCTGGTCCTGGCCTACAACGATCGCGCCTCCGTGGTCTGCGCCGCGGAAGTGACGGGACGGTTGCCCGACGGCGTGGTCCATTCGTACAGCGCCTCGGGCGTCTATGATCCGATGGGCGAGCCCGGCCATTCGGTCGATCGGGGCGGCTGCATCAACCAGCTGACGCCCAAGCGTTCGATCGCCAAGAAGGTCACCGGAACGGCCTGCAACTCCTGCCTGATCCAGGTGGAGCTCTGGGACGGCAGCGCAGTTTTGAAGACCGCGCCCGGGAAGCGCGAAGAGCAGGAGGTGGCGCTGTGAAGAAATGGAACCTCGTGATCGACGTGGCCAAGTGCTTTAACTGCAATGGTTGCGCACTGTCCTGCCACGACGAGTACTACGGCAACGAATTTCCCGGCTATGCCGCGGAAATGCAGAAACACGGGCAGCGCTGGATCGATATCCGCGCGCGCGAGACAGGCCAGAAGCCGATGGTCGAGGTGAGCTACCTGCCGGTCATGTGCAATCACTGCGACAACCCGCCGTGCCTGAAGGCCGCGAAAGACGGTGCGGTGGTCAAGCGCGATGACGGGATCGTGATCATCCATCCGGAAAAGGCGCGAGGCCAAAGACAGATCGTCGAAGCCTGCCCCTACCAAGCGGTATTCTGGAACGAAGAGAAACAGCTGCCGCAAGCCTGGCCCTTCGATGCCCATCTGCTCGACCAGGGCTGGACCAAGACGCGCGGTTCGCAGATGTGTCCGACCCAGGCGATGCGAACGCTGCACGTGACCGATGCCGAAATGCAACAGCTGGTCGAGCGCGACGGGCTCGAAGTGCTGTCCCCCGAACTTGGGACCAGACCGCGGGTGTATTACCGCAATCTGGTGCGTTTCTTCTCGGTATTCATCGGCGGCGCGCTGACCAAGACGGTAAAGGGCGTGGAGGAGTGCGCAGACGGCGTTCATGTCAAGCTGCTGCAGCAGGGTAGCGTCGTCGCAGAGCAGACGAGCGACACCTTCGGCGAATTTCGCTTCAGCAATCTGAAACCGGGGAGCGGCGCCTACCAGCTGCAAATTCTCGACAGGCCCCGGCTTGACGTGCACCTAAAGGAGCAGAGCATTTATCTCGGGGCCATCGAAGCCTCGGCGTAGCAATCCATCTATTACCAAAACTAAATCAAGGAGAAGTTATGGCTTATCTCTTTCACGAAAACGAGCTGCCAAAGCTCGTATCGACGGTTCCCGGGCGGGAACGCATCTTCTTTGTGAGCAAGGAGATCTCGAACATCAATCACATGCTGGCCGGGGTCATGCACTACAAGAAGGGCGCGGCCTCTCCGTATCACATGCACAAGAACTGCGAGCATTTCTACTTCATCATGGAAGGACAGGCGACGGTCGAGAGCGAGGAAGGCGTGACCAAGGTCGGCCCCGGCGACATGATCTTCATTCCCGCCGAAGAGAAGCACCGCCTGCGTGCGACCGAGCCGCTCTTCTACTTTGAATTCCAGGCGCCCAACCGGTTTCAGACGACCATCCTCGATGGCACCCCTGACGACCTTCTCTGGGAAAAGATTGACGGCAAGGTCTGGGTTCAGAGCTGAACACGAGCGCCACTTACTAGGGAAACGACATGAGCTTAACTTTTATCAAGACCGACGAATGTGCCCGGCAAAGCGTGGCCGGGGCCGGCTCGAGCGCCGAGATTCTCAACGAGGCGCTGTGCGGGGCCAAGAATGTCCTGGCCAAACTCCATTGGCTGAAAGGCGACGACACGCTGAAGGCGAACGCAAAGACAGGAACGCACGAGCTGATCTATCTGATGGAGGGAGATGCCGTCATCAACCTCAATCAGCAGGCCTACCCGGTGACCAAGGGCGCCGGTGTCTATCTGGGTCCGAACGAGGCCGCCGTCATCCGGCCGGGCGCCAACGGCGAAATCAAGCTGCTGCACTTGATCGTGCCCGAGACCAAAGACTGAAGAACCGCGGATGGATCAGAGCGTGGATGAGATGACTGAGGGCGTGCCGGAGACCAGGATCTTGAAGAGCGTCTGCCGCAGTTGCCATGGCGGCTGCGGCGTCGATCTGCACGTCACTGACGGAAAGCTGAGCAAGGTCGTCGGCGATCGCGCTTCCCCGCTCAACAAGGGCTCGTTGTGTCCCATCGGCGCGAACACGATGGCACTCGTCTATCACCCGGACCGGCTCAAGTATCCGCTGAGGCGGACGGGCAAGCGCGGCGAAGGGAAGTGGCAGCGCATCTCCTGGGATGAGGCCCTTGATGAAATTGCCAGCCGCGTGCAGGCCATCAAGGACGAGCACGGCGCAGAAGCGATCGCGCTTGGTACGGGAACCGGCCGGCATCACATCCGCTGGGTTTCCCGCTTCGCCCACGCGCTGGGGACGCCCAACTGGTGCGAACCCGGCTTTGCGCAATGCTTTCATCCCCGGGTAAACACCACCATCCTCACCTTCGGCGATTTTCCGGTGTGCGACTTCACCGGCGGCACGGCACCGGAGTGCATCGTGTACTGGGGCCACAATCCGCTCAACTCGGGACCGGACGGCGAGACCCGGTTTGATGCCAGGGAATCCTTGAAGGGCAACCCCAAGATCATCGTGGTCGACCCGCGCAGCACGCAACTCGCCAAGCGCGCCGACATCTGGCTGCAACTGCGGCCAGGCACCGACGATGCCCTGGCGCTGGCGATGCTGCATGCGATCATCGAAGAGAAGCTCTACGATGCCGCGTTCGTCGAGCAGTGGACCCATGGCTTCGACGCGCTTGCCGAACGGGTGCGCGACTACAGTCCCGAATGGGCCGCGCCGATCACCTGGGTGCCGGCCGAGAAAATTCGCGCCGCGGCGCGCCTGTATGCCGCGACCAAGCCTTCGATGATGGAATGGGGCTGCGCGATCGAGCACACGCCGAACTGCATTCAAACCATCCGGGCAATTTCCATGCTGCCTGCCCTGACCGGAAATATCGACGTTCCGGGCGGATGGGTGTTCGGCGTGAAGGGTCTGGGCAAATTCCCCAGCCTGATCGAAAACCTCTCCCCGGAGATGAATGCCAAGCGCCTGGGCGCCGACCGCTTCAAGATGCTCGCCGGCGAAGGCGCCGACCTGCCTGCCGCGCACATTCCCACCTTGCTGCAAGCGATGCGCGAGGGCCTGCCCTACCCGGTCAAGGCCTTCCTGGTGTTCGGCAACAATACCCTGACCACCTACGCCAACGCCAAGCAAGCTTACGAATCGCTGCTCAAGCTCGACCTGCTGGTGGTGGCCGATTTGTTCATGACGCCGACTGCCGAGCTGGCCGATATCGTCCTGCCGGCAGCCTCCTGGCCTGAACTGACTACGCTCGCCGGCCTGCCCACGGTTGCGGCGAACGTGATCTTCGCCCAGCAGAAATCGGTGCAGATCGGCGAGTGCAAGGCCGACGAGGAAATATTCATCGAACTCGCGCGGAAGATGAATCTTCCGGTGGGCACCGAATCGCTGGAGGAGGTTCTCGAGGCGCAGCTTCTCAGCGGGGGGAGCGGCAAGACCTTCGCGGAACTGGCCGAAACCGGATTCCACAAACTGCCCTTCCGCTACGGAAAGTACAAGGAGGGCGGCTTCAAGACCCCGAGCGGAAAAATTGAACTGTATGCCACAAGGCTCGAAGCCATGGGCTACGACCCGCTGCCCTACTATGAAGAGCCGCCGGAAAGTCCCCTGTCCACGCCCGACGTGGCCAAGGACTTCCCGCTCGTGCTGACGACCGGGGCGCGCATTCCGTTCTTCTTCAATTCGGAACATCGGCAATTGCCCCGATTGCGCAAGGCGCACCCGGATCCTCTGGTCGAAATTCATCCCGAGACCGCTGCGCCTCTCGGCATCAAAAACGGGGACTGGGTCTGGATCGAAACCCTGCGCGGGAAAATCCAGCAGCGGGCCAAGGTGACGACCGACGTGGACCCGAAAGTGATCCATGTCGAACACGGCTGGTGGTTTCCGGAAGAGGAAGGACCCGAGCACGGCGTCTGGAAGTCCAACGCCAACATGCTGACCAGGAACGGCCCGCCCTACGATCCGGCGATGGGCACCTACCACCTCCGCGGCCTGCTTTGCCGCATCGCGCCGGTACTGGAGTAGTCGATGGCGAGCTATAGTGCACAGTCCATTGTGCCTTGCGGATACGCCATGACTTCGCCAGTGAAACTCAGCCAGCTTCGCCACCTGATCGCCGTCGCCGAGGCGGGCACGGTGCGCCAGGCCTCGAGAAGGCTCTTTCTCTCGCAGTCCTCGGTAACGAAGAGCATTCAGCAGCTCGAAGAAGCGGTGGGGGCGGAGCTACTGCACCGGGCTTCGCACGGGGTCGTTCCGACCGCCGCCGGGCATGCCCTGATTGCGCGGGCAAAGAGCATCGAGTCCGAACTGAGAGAGGCTCGAAACGACATCGACAACATACGCGGTTCGGGCATAGGCGAAATCAAGGTGGTGACTTCGCCGACGGTGGGCATGTCGCTCCTGCCGAGATCGATCCTGAGCTTCAAGCGCACCAGGCCGAAAGTGTCGATCCAGATCCACGAAGGCGTCTACCCGGATATCCTCCAGGCGGTCCGCACCGGCGCGGTCGATTTTGCAGTCTGTCTTGTTCCCGAAGGATCCGGGGACGAGGGGGTCACCTTCGAACTGCTCCTGAAGGATACCGTGACGCCCGCAGTCCGCACCGGGCACTCCTTTGAACATCGTCGAATGAAGCTCTCCGACCTGGTCAACGCCGACTGGGTGATCTATCGCCGCGGCCGCAGCGGGCTGGACATTTTCGAGCAGACCTTCATTTCCGCCGGCCTGGAGCCTCCCCTCAGCACCATCGAATGCTCCTCGTTCGCTTGCGCCGTGGCGCTTGCCGAGCGCGGCGATTATGTCACCCTGGTGCCCAAGCAGCTTTTTTCCGATCGCGCCATACGCTGGGGCATTTCGCCCTTGCTGATGCAATCGGCAATGCCGTCATGGCACGTCGCCGTCATCTATCGCTCGAAGCACGAACTGTCTCCCGTATGCCTCGCCTTCCTGGAGGAGCTCAAGGCAGAAGCCACGATGAACCGACTATGAGGGCCCGGACCAGAAGCCCCAGGTTTCAAAGAACGATTCAGATTTTTACAAAGCAATGGAGAGAGAGAACCGTGGAGAAGCTTTATTCGAAGTCAGCACTGCGCAAGGCCCTGGTGTCTTCGTTCGCCTGCATCGTGACAGCCGTTTCGCTTCCAGGCGTTGCCAACGCCGAAGCGGTCAAGGTCGGCATGATCCTGACCTACTCCGGTCCGAATGCGTCACTGGGCGAGTTGATCGATCGCGGGGCAAGCCTTTACGTCAAGTTGCACGGAAAGGAATTGCCTGCCGGGACGACCGTCGAGATCATCAAGCGCGACGATACGGGGATCAATCCCGACCTTGCGAAGCGCCTGGCACAAGAGTTGATCGTACGCGATCAGGTCAATATTCTGACGGGCGGTCAGTGGACCCCCAACACCATGGCGATCGAGGCCTTGAGCAAGCAGGCGAAAATGCCCTACGTCGTGATGGGTGCCGGCGGCAGCAATGTGACATGGCAGGAGCCCTATGTCATCCGCACGTCCTTCACGGTGTGGCAATCAAGCTATCCGCTCGGCCAATGGGCGGCGAAAAAGGGTTATAAGACCGCGTACACGCTGGTCAGCGACTTCGCCGCCGGGCACGATGCCGAGGCCGCTTTCATCAAGGGCTTTACCGCGGGCGGCGGCAAGGTAATGAGTTCGGTGCGGGTCCCCATGAAGACGACCGACTATCTGCCCTACCTGCTGAAAGTGAAGGAAGCCAATCCGGACCTGCTCTTTCTCTTCAATCCGGGCGGACCGGCAGCGACCGCCTTCATGAAGGCCATTGCCGACATAGGGATCACCACGTCGAAAATAAAAGTGATCGGAACGGGCGACATCACCACCGACGAGGAGCTCCCGAACATGGGGCGCGCGCCTTTGGGCGTGATCACCGTCCATCACTATTCCGCGGCGGCCACCCGCAAGGCGAACCTGGATTTTGTCGCCGCGTGGAAGCGGGAATATGGCGCCAACTCGACCCCGAGCTTCTTTTCCGTGGGCGGCTGGGACGGGATGAAGGCGATCTTCGATGCCGTCCGTGCGCAGAAAGGCAAAATGACGCCGGATGCCACAATGGCCTATCTGCGTAATTGGAGTAACCCCGACAGTCCCCGGGGACCGATACATATCGAGCCGGAAACGGGGGAAATCGTCCAGCATGAATATGTCCGCCGCGTCGAGGAACGGGATGGCCATCTGGCCAACATCGAAATCGAGACGCTGGCTGCGACTGGCGATCCCGAAAAGCAGTTCAAGGCGAAGCCCTGATCGGGACGAAATGCGCGAAGCGGATCATTGACGGCGCGGGAGGCCGGGGATGTCATCGACCCTGATCAACATTCTGTTTTTCGGTCTGTCGTACGGGATGATTCTGTACATGACCTCGGTCGGGCTTTCGATCACCATGGGGCTGATGGGTTTTGTGAACCTGGCGCATGGTGTATTCGCGATGCTGGGCGGCTATGCGACCGTGACCTTGATGAACTCTCTGGGCGTGCCGTTCTTTCCCGCGCTGCTGGCAGCCTGCATCATGGTAACCGTGCTCGGCTTCGTCCTGGAGCGCCTGCTCTACCGGCGGCTGTATGGCGCCACCGAACTGGATCAGGTGCTGTTCTCGATGGCCCTGATCTTCATTTCGGTAGCCATCGCCCGCATCTTTTGGGGGCCGCTGGCGCAGCCGATCGCGTTGCCGAAGTATCTTCACGGACATATCGATTTGATCGGCGCCACGATTCCGACCTACCGCCTGTTCTTGCTCGTCTTCGGCAGTGTTGTTGCGGCCGCCTTATGGCTGGGCTTCGATCGCACCTTGTTCGGCGCCAGAGTCCGCGCGGCGGTGGAGGATCACGCAATGGCCGAAGCCGTCGGCATCAACACCGATCGCCTGTTTGCCCTCACCTTTGGCCTGGGGACCGGCTTGGCTGCCCTGGGCGGAGGTCTCGGTGCCGAAATACTGGCGATCAGCCCCGGTTACCCGCTGCAATACATCATTTTCTTTCTGATCGTCGTCGCGGTAGGCGGCCTGGGGAGCATCAAGGGCCCCCTCTATGCCTCCCTGATCATAGGCCTGGCCGACACGGCGACCAAGTACATCATGCCCGAGGCGGGCATGATCTTCGTCTTCGCCTTCGTCTTTCTATTGTTACGTTGGCGCCCCCAGGGGATTGTCAGCCGCCGCAAGGGATAGCAGATGACCCGTCCGACCGATACGGCTTTGCCGGGCAAGGGAATGCCGGCAATTCCTGCGTCAAAGAGGTGGCTGGAAGCTGTTCCGTGGCTCCTGGCGCTCGGAACCTATGCTGCCGCGCCTCAGTATGCCCCCCTTCTGACGCAGATCTTCGTGATGATCCTGTTCGCCATGTCCCTGGATCTGCTCGTGGGCTATACGGGAATCGTCACTCTCGGGCATGCCGCACAGTTCGGTACCGGCGCTTACGTGGCGGGCATCCTCGCCGCGAGGGGGTGGATCACGGACCCGACCATGACCGCCGTTATCGCCATGGTTGCAGCGGGCTGCATCGGCCTGTTCTTCGGCTCCTTGATGCTGCGAACCAAGGGGCTCGCCTTTCTGATGCTTTCCGTCGCGTCGGGAATGTTCCTCTACGAAATCGCCAACAAGGCGACCGGCATCACCGGCGGCGACGACGGCCTTCAGGGCGTGGTTTTTTCGCCCCTGCTGGGCCTCTGGGAGTTCGACTTCCGAGGCACGACTGCGTTCTTCTACAGCTTCGTCATGCTTTTTCTCACCTTCATTTTCTTGCGGCGGGTGGTCAACTCGCCATTTGGCTGGTCGCTGCGCGGACTTCGCGAAAACGATCTGCGCATGTCCGCGATCGGCTGCCACAACTACCGGCGCCGTTTGACCGCCTATACCATCGCCTCGACGCTGGCCGGCCTGGCCGGCGCGGTGCAGGCTCAATGCACGGGGTTCGTGGCGCTCAACTCGCTGAGTTTCGAGCTTTCGGGTGCCGTGCTGATCATGCTTATCCTGGGAGGTTCGGGACGTCTTTACGGAGCGATGTTCGGTGTGCCGATCTACATGTTCGCCCAGGACTATCTCGCGAAGCGCGATCCGACAAACTGGTTTCTTTGGCAAGGAATCATTCTGCTGATCCTGGTGCTGTTCGCCCGCGGCGGAGTCTTGAGCCTGGCGGAGCGGGGCTTCCATGCCTGCTGCCGAAGGAGACCCGGATGAGCGAGCTGCCGGTTCTTGAAGCCCGCGAACTGAACAAGGCGTTCGGTCCCATCGCGGTGACCCGCAACGTGAATATGTCCCTGATGCGCGGAGAGCGGCGGGCCCTGATCGGACCGAACGGCGCCGGCAAGACCACGTTCGTCAACCTCCTGAGCGGGCGTCTGCGCCCCACGACGGGGAATGTATTTCTCAACGGCATCGATGTCAGCCGAGCCGACGAGGCCACCCGCAGCAAGTTGGGAATAGGACGCACATTCCAAATCACCTCCCTTTTCCCGGCCCTGACTGCGCACGAAAACATATTTCTCGCCTTGGCGGAAAGTGCCGGCTTCGGCATGCATATCCTGCGCAGTGCCCGCTCCTACGGTTCCTTGCACGACCGGGCCGACGAACTTCTGGAAAAAGTCGGCTTGCTGGGTGCGGCCGCGACGAGCGTGCAACAATTTCCCTATGGCCAGCAGCGCCTGATCGAGATAGCCGTGGCGCTGGCACTGGAGCCCAAAGTCCTGCTCCTGGACGAGCCCGCCGCCGGTATTCCGACATCCGAGCGGGACCTCATTCTCGACATCGTCAAGGCACTGCCCAGCGATATCGCCGTTCTCCTGATCGACCACGACATGGATCTGGTGTTCCGTTTCGCGCAACGCATCACCGTGCTCGTCCAGGGAGCGATACTCGTCGAGGGATCCCCCGCCGAGATCGCCGCCGACCAGAGTGTTCGGGATGTCTATCTCGGGGAGCGATCATGAGCGCCGTTCTTGATCTTTGCGACGTTACGGCAGGTTACGGCCCCACCGTGATCATCGAGAATCTTTCGCTCGCGCTTCAGGCCGGCGAGGTTCTCGCCGTGCTTGGCCGCAACGGCGTAGGCAAGAGCACGCTGATGAAGACGATCGTGGGCCAGACCCGCCTGCATCGCGGGGAAGTGCACCTCAAGGGAGAATCGATCGGCCGCCTGCCGAGCTATCGTCGGGCCTTGTCGGGGATCGGCTATGTGCCGCAGGAGCGGGATATTTTCGGCACGCTGACGATAGAGGAGAATCTCAGAATATCCGCCCGCAGCGGCCGCTGGACGGTCGAGGCAATCTTCGAACTGTTCCCCAATCTTGCCGGCCGGCGCCGCAACCGCGGCGACGAAATTTCGGGCGGCGAGCAGCAGATGCTCAGCATCGGCAGGGCCTTGGTCGGCAACCCCAGCGTCCTGTTGCTGGATGAACCGATGGAAGGCTTGGCGCCGGTGATCATCGACCAGATTCTGAAGGTGCTGCATACGCTCCGGTCGGCGGGCGGCCTGGTCATCGTGCTGGTCGAGCAATATGCCTTGATGGCGCTCGAATTCGCGCCGCGAACCATCGTGCTGGATCGCGGGCGCGCCATCTTTGACGGCCGCTCGATCGAACTGTCGGGCAATCCCGAATTGATGGCCTCCTGCCTGGGTCTGTCCGGGTCGCTGGCGTAGGCATCACGCGGATCGGCAGCCGGTGCGCCGATCGCGGCCGGGCAACGGCCATCCCCTCTTGCCCGGCCGGTCGCCTTTCTTCCGGACAAGGCGATGACCAGGCAGATGGCGCTCTCCATGGCGGCAAGTCAATCGTCCGCAAGCGGGTGCAGTACAATGGTTTCCATTGACGGCCTGGCCGCCAGGATCTGCTGGTGATTCGATTGGGACATTTGCATGCGCTTGGCGGCGGGAACTTCGGAGAGAGAAAATCAATCTAAAAAAACTCCGAAACTTCTGCAAGGTCGTCGAGGTCGGAAACCTGACCAAGGCGGCCGAACAGTTGCACATTGCGCAGCCGGCATTGGGGCAACAAATGCGCCAACTGGAAGAGAGCTTCAGCGTGCCCCTGCTGGTGCGGCATTCGCGAGGGGTCGCGCCTACCGAGGCCGGCAGTCTTCTCTTTGAACGCGCCCTCAGGATCATGCAACTGATCTCCGATACCGAACAGGAAGTAGCGCGCCTGGGCGGAGTCGCGCGCGAGATCGTGACTCTGGGCCTGACCCCCAGCATCATTCAGGTTCTCGGCTCCGAACTGCTGGTTCAGGCGCGCGAACGCGTTCCCGGCGTGTTCCTCAGCCTGGTGGAGGACGTCAGTTACGAACTGGTCGAGGCGATGACAGACGGCAAGCTGGACCTTGCTCTCGCCTACGACCTGGCGGATCGTCCCGGGCCAAGCAAGACGGCGGTACTGGATGAAGACTTGCTCTTCCTGACCGCCCCGCAACTTTCCGATTCGGAAGATCCGATCACCTTCGCCGAGGCGATGACGCACAATCTCGCGCTCACGGGCAAACGCGACATGGTGCGCCACCTGACCGAAGCTGCGGCGGCCAGGATGGGCTTGCCGGTGCCCATGATGTTTGAGGTGCAGTCGATTCCAGCCTTGCGCGACATCGCCTTGCGCGGATTGGCGGCATGCATCATGCCCTATGGCACCGCGATCAACGAAATCAAGCGTGGTGCGCTGGTTGGGCGACGTCTCGTCGAACCGGCAATCACCCGCACGCTCTATCTTTTCCGCCCCACGGGGAGGCCGCCATTCTTCAATGAAGCCGCCCTCTCCCTGCTGATCCAGGACATGATTGTGCTGTTGAAGGATGCCATAGGCCCCCTTGCCCGATATCACGCCGACTATCTGCCCAACGGCTGATAGCCGCGGCGGGGCGCCGACCACCTTCTGCCATTCCCGGGACCGGCCAGCGGCGAAGCGCGGTTTCAGGCGCAAGCCAGGTCAGGGCGGCCTTCAGATCTTGGTCGTCTCCAGGCTCGATGGATGAAACAGTTCCTCAGGCTTGACGCGCCGGATAGACAGACCCTGGGCATGGTGGTGATGGAGAAAGGTATCCAGGACTTTCCTGTTGGCGTCCAGACCATAGGACCAGAAGTCCGCCCCCATCAGATCGCGCGCGGCTTTCAACTGTTCCTCGACGAAGGGTAGGGCCACTTTTGTCGCGGCGGTGTCGGCAAGATGGGCGTAGCCCGCGGTCTTGGCCTGTTCGAACGCCTTGAGCAGGGTTCCGGGCAGCCAGGGATGTCTTTCCACCAGTTCCCGCCGGATTCCCAGCATGTGCATGATCGGAAAGACGCCGGTCCGCCGGAAGTAGTCCTTGGCCGTTGCCATGGTGTCGGGGAACAGCCAGCCGACATGGGGATGGCCTTGATCGAAGCATGACGGCGCCCGAGGGGCGATGATGCCGTCGATCTCCCCGGCGGCGATCAGGGCGTTCAAGGTGGTGCCCTCGGGCGCCTGCTCGAGCCGGATATCCGCTGGCAGGTTCAGGGGAATCTTCTCGGGTCGGCCCGGGTCTTCTTCGCCGCCGCGCACCCAGATCACGTCGGAAGGCTTCAGGCCGTAATCGTCTTCCAGGATCGCGCGGGCCCAGACGCAGGCGGTCAGCTGGTACTCGGGGATGCCGATGCGCTGTCCCTTAAGGTCGGCGGGGCTGTTGATGCCGCGGTCGGTGCGAATGTAGATCGAGGTATGGCGAAATGCGCGGGAGGGAAAAACGGGAACGCCGACATAGGGATTGTCCCCCCTCGCGGTCTTGACGGTAAAGCTGGAGAGGGACAGTTCGCAGACATCGAAATCGACATGGCGGAAGGCGCGAAAGAAGATTTCTTCCGGTTCCAGGGCCAGATAGGTGGGATCCACGCCATCGATCGTGACTGCGCCGTCGAGCAAAGGACGGGTGCGATCATAGTTGCCGATGGCGATCGACAGATTGAGCTTGGACATCTTGCTTCCTCCCGATTCTTGTTTCCTGGACACCGGCTGATGCCGGCAAGGCTGAGTCCGGCGATTAAAGCTCAGCTTGCCCAGGTAATCCAGTAGCGGAATCTTTGGGCTCTCCTACGAAAATACTTCTGGATGTTTAGTGGGCCCTGTCGCAAAGTTCCGCCTCGCATGTCTCACATCGCTGCAGCGTGCGAACACGCGCCAAGCCGGATAGCGGTAACTGCGATTCCAGCGCATTGCCGGGAAGCGGCAAGCGCGATGACAACAAGCACGCGGCAGGCGCCGCGGAACCGGAGGAGGAGTCGCTATGAACAAGCTTAGGCAGGGATCGACGATGGTCGCGGCACTGATGTTTTCATTTTTTGCGGGGCTGTCGGCATTGGCTGGGGCGGCGGAGCCCTACCAGATCGACG
>CAIVDC010000075.1 GCA_903904605.1 uncultured Sterolibacterium sp. | reverse complement strand
GGTTTTAACTTCGAAGTGGAACTGCACTTCGACGTCGGCATCTTCGTCTCCGGCGAATCCAGTGCGCTGATGCGCTCGATCGAAGGCAATGCGCCCGAACCGCGGCCGAAGTACATCCGCACCTCCGTGTCCGGCATCTGGGACAAGCCCAGCAACCTGAACAACGTCGAGACCTGGGCGAACGTGCCGCAGATCATCAGCAAAGGCGCCGAGTGGTTCACCAGCATCGGCTCGGAGAGGAGCAAGGGTACCAAACTGATATCGCTGTCGGGCAATGTGGTCAACAGCGGCGTGGTTGAAGTGCCGATGGGCACGCCCTTGCGCACCCTGGTCTTCGACATCGGCGGCGGCGTGAGGGACGGCAAGACCTTGAAGGCGATCCATTTCGGCGGTGCCATGGGCGGCTCCATCCCGGCGAGCCTCCTCGACGCCCCGCTCGACTTCGACGGGATGTCGAAGCTCGGCGCACCGATCGGCGCGGGCGGCCTGCTGCTGATGGACGAGGATACGGACATGGTCGAGGTGGCGCGCTATCTGATGGACTTTCTGACCCAGGAGTCCTGCGGCAAGTGCGTCCCGTGCCGCGAGGGCATGCAGCAGATGCTGCAGATCCTGACCGGGCTGACCGAGGGCCGGGGCAAGGCGGGCGACCTGGAGCGGCTGGAGGATCTGATGGAGGTGACCGGATTGGGCAGCCTGTGCGCGCTGGGCAAGACCTCCTCCGATCCGCTGAAGAGCATGTTCCGCTATTTTAGGCCCGAGTATGAGGCGCGGATCTCGAATCAGGCGGCGAATCAGGTAGCAGCAAGCGGAGTAGCGAAATGAGCGCAACGAATGACATCGTCCTGACCATAGACGGCAAGGAAGTCAAGACCACCGCCGGGATGACCGTCCTGCAGGCGGCGCGGGCCGCGGGCATCAACAGCATCCCGACGCTCTGTCATCACGAGAAGCTGGAGGCCTTCGGCGGCTGCCGGCTGTGCATGGTGGAAGTCGAATCGCGCGGCTGGACGAGCTACGTCGTCTCCTGTCTCTATCCAGTGGCCAAGGATATCGTCGTGCGCACCCGCTCGGAGAAGGTGGACAAGATACGTCGCGTGTTGGTCGAGGAACTGATGGCGCACGCGCCGGATGCGCCGGAACTGGTGAAGCTGGCCGAGGAGTATGGCGCCGACCGCAACCGCTTCGAGAGGGAGGCGTCGTTCTGCGTGCTCTGCGGCCTGTGCGTGCGCTACTGCAACGAGGTCAAGCAGAAGAACGCCGTCGGCTTCATCGACAACGGCCCGAAACGCGAGATCAGCTTCATTCCCGAAGTCGCCGCGAAGGAGTGCTGGGCCTGCCAGGAGTGCTTCCCGCTCTGCCCCACCTCCTATGCCCAGGCCGCCTACCTCCTGACCGAGGCACTGGCGTTTCCGGGGCAGCGCAAGATCGCTGTCAAGCCGCCCGAACTCAAGCCCAGGGTGATTCCGATCACGCCGGTGCCGATGTAAGGCTAGGCCTCGCGCAACATAGGTCGCGCCCCAGTGGTAAGAACATTGGGAATCGCAAATTCAAACTCGGAGAGCCCATCATGTCGAGTACCAATCAAGAAACTTCCGGTCGAACCCC
>CAIVDC010000074.1 GCA_903904605.1 uncultured Sterolibacterium sp. | reverse complement strand
TTACATCTATCGTTTAATGCACCCGTGACGAACGACTCGGACGGCATGGGCTGCGGATGGATTCAGACCCAGAGGCTGCCTTCCCTTCGAGTGCGTACGTAAATTTGTCGTTCTGCGGCGGCTTGTTGGCGAGCTTGCGCGCGGATTGCCCAACACTTCCGGGAGGAATGCTTCGATGGAGTTCAATATTCAGCACAAACGGTTACATGTCCTGATCGGCTATGCCCTGGCGACCGGCGCCCTGACCATGACCGCAACCGCGACGATGGCCCAGGAGAAGGTCGAGCGCGTCGAGATCACCGGTTCTTCCATCTCCCGCGTGGCGGCCGAAGGCGCCCTGCCGGTGACCACGCTGAGCACCGAAGACATCCAGAAGACCGGCGCGACTTCGGTCACCGACTTGGTCCAGATGCTGCCGGCGATGCAGGGCTTCGTGCCTTCGTCCAGTTCGGTCAACGGCGGCGGCGCCGGCGTCACCACGGCCGCCCTGCATTCCCTGCCCTCGAAGTACACCCTGGTGCTGCTCGACGGCCAGCGCGTCGCGCCGATGCAATTGGGCACATCCCAGGGCGGCGGTTTCGGGGTCAATCTCGAGAGCATTCCGCTCGACGCCATCGAGCGCGTCGAAATCCTGACCGACGGCGCCTCGGCCCTGTACGGTTCCGATGCCATCGCCGGCGTGGTCAACTTCATCACCAAGAAGAACAAGACCGACGGCAATGCCTTCTTCAACTACACCTCGCCCCAACACCCCGGCGGCGGCAGCTGGAACGCCGGCATCAGCAAGGGTTTCGGCGATCTCAACGTCGACGGCTACAACGTGCTGTTCACCCTTAGCCACGACAAGCAGGACTCGCTGATGGCGAGCCAGCGCAGCTTCTCCGCGACCGGCGCCTACTTCCCGTTCGCCTACAACGGTACCAACTACATTTTCAATGGCCGCACCAGCAACACCGAGCCGGCCAACGTGACCTTCAAGGCAGTGCCCAACGGCAGCCCGGCAGGTACAGTGCCGACCGCCTATTCGCTCAACCCCTACTATGCGAAGAACGGCAACTGCGGTTCGCCCCTGGGCGGCGTCCTGCCGATCGCCGCGAGCGCCACCGCCGCGGCGGGCGTTTCCTGCCGCTTCAACTACGCCGCCACGGTGCAGGACATTCCCTCATCGACGCGCGACAGCGGCCTGCTCAAGGGCACTTTCAAGCTCAACGCCGACACCACCCTGTGGGGCGAGCTCAACCTGTCGCAATACAAGATGACCGCTCAGTTCGCGGCTTCCGCCCAGCCGATGGGGGTCAGTGCGACGCGCCTGCCGGCCCTCTACAACACCTATATCCAGCCCTACCTGACCGCCAACAACCTGACCATGTCCGGCACCGGCTCCCTCGGCTATCGTTCGATATCGATGGGCGGCCGCGCCGACACGTATGAGACCGACGCGCGGCACATGGCCTTCGGCGTGGACGGCGCCTTCAAGGGCTGGGACTACAAGGCCACCCTGACCCTGTCGAACAGCAAGCTGACCGATACCGCGGCCGGCGGCTACACCGACTTCAACATGTTGAGCGCCGACATTGCCAGCGGCGCCTACGACCCGGTGATGGGCACGGGCTCCAGTGTGCTCACCTCCGCCTTGTTGAACGGCACGCAGTTCTCCAAGACGACGTCGGACCTCAACACCCTGCACTTCGGGGCGCAGCACGATCTGTTCAAGCTGGCCGGCGGCACTTCCATCCTCGCCCTGGGCGCCGATTACTCGCAGACCCACTACACGGTCGGCTACAACAGCCTGATCCTGTCGCAGAGCGGCTTCTCGACCCAGCCGGCTTCCGCGGACTACCCGGTCGGCGGCAATTACGGCCAGGTGCCCTTCGACGCCAGCCGCAACAACTGGGGCGCTTACGGCGAACTGCTGATGCCCGTGACCAAGAAGCTGGAAGTGACCGCCTCGGCGCGCTACGACAGCTACGGCAAGACCTTCAGCAAGTACGTCTTCAGCTCCGCGGTCGATCCGGTCAGCGGGCTGCAGAACCAGATCGGCAATGCCGACCTGGGCAATACCTTCAACGCCACCACGGGCAAGCTGAGCTTCCGCTTCACGCCGGTCGAGACCCTGCTGTTGCGCGGTTCCTACGGCACGGGCTTCAAGGCGCCGAACATCAGCGACATCGCCGGCGCCCTGACCTTCGGCGGCAGCACGGCGGGCAGCTATGCCTGTCCCTTCCCGGGTTCCGCCGGCTGCATTCCCGGCAGCGCCCAGTATGACCTGCTCTACGGTCCGAATGGCCTGTCCGGCAATGACGGCCTGAAGGCGGAGAAATCGACGCAATGGACCATGGGCTTCCGCTTCGATCCGATCAAGAGCCTGTCCTTCGGGCTCGATCTGTGGGACGTGACGATCAAGAACCAGGTGCTCTCGCAAGGCATCGCCGAACAGGTCGGATTCGCCAGTCCGGGGCAATACGCGGGCCTGTTCGTCAATCCCTACAAGGACCCGGCGGGCTTCACCACCATCGCCTTCCAGCAGTTGCCGTTCAACGGCGGCTAGGCCGAGTACCAGGGCCTGGATTGGGATTTCAGCTACAAGTCGCGGTTTGACTTCGGCAACCTGACGGCGCGCTGGACCGGCACCCAGATGTTCAAGCAGCAATACAACTTCGGCCCGGGGCAGCCCTACAACACCGATCTGGGCGTGTTCGGTCCGGATCAGCAGGTGGTCTTCCGCACCACCATGAACTTCTCGGTGGGCCTGCAGACCGGCGCCTTCATCAACACCCTGACGGCGCACTACAAGTCGGGCTACAAGGACGAGTCCTATGGGGCCGGCACCGACGTCTTCCTGGCCGGTCCGAACGGCACGCTGGGTGCATCGGTCGCTTTCGCCGGACTGGACGTGCCGTCCTACACGACCTTCGACTGGCAGACCAAGTTCAATTACAACAAGGCCGCGCAACTGACGGTGGGCATCAAGAACATGTTCGACCGCAACCCGCCGCTCACGCTGCAAACCGGCGGCGGCGGCAACCAGGTCGGCTACGACGGACGCTACGCCGATCCGATCGGCCGCGCCTTCTACCTGTCGGGCTCCTACAAGTTCTAGAGTCGGCCCGACGGCGGCAAGCGCAACGGGGCCCCAAGCTTGCTTGGGGCCTTCTTTCTTCTGGTGCGCCCGGCCGGGCGCGCTTTACGTGAATGTCAGGATCATGCCGTGAATAAGATCGTTTTCAGCAGTTCCCTCGTCCTGCTGGCCGCCACCGCCGCCCTGGCTCAGGCTCCCGCCGCTCAGCCCTCGGGTCTCGCCCTGCAGTACGTCGATGCCTCGGTCCGTCCCCAGGACGACTTCTTCCGCTACGTGAACGGCAAGTGGCTCGCGGAAACCGCGATTCCCGCCGACAAGGCGGGCTGGGGCGCTTTCTACGAACTGGCCGAGAACACCCTGGCGGAACTGCGCGGCCTGGTCGAGGCCGCCGCCGAGAGCAAGACGCCGACGGCGGACGAGCGCAAGATCGGCGACCTGTACCGGAGTTTCATGGCCGAGGCGAAGCTGGACGAACTGGGCCTGAAGCCGCTCGAAGGCGATCTGAAGCTGATCCGGGCGCTGCAAGGCAAACGCCAGATACCGGCGCTGATCGCGCACTTCAACCGCCTCGGCGCGACCGCCCCCTATGCGCCGCAAGTGCACCAGGACAACCGCGATGCCACCCGCTACATCGTCGATTTGGCGCAGGACGGTCTGGGCCTGCCCGATCGCGACTATTATCTGAAGCATGACGATGTCAGGCTGAAGAAGGTGCGCGTCCAGTACCAGGCGCACATCGCCAGGATGCTGACGCTGGCCGGCGACCGGGCGGCCGTTGCCGATGCCGCGAAGATCGTGGCGCTGGAAACCGAACTGGCGAGGGTGCAATGGACCAAGGTGGAAAACCGCGACCCGGTGAAAACCTACAACAAGCTCGAACTGGCCAAGCTGGATGCCCTGACGCCGGGCTACGGCTGGCCGTCCTGGCTGGCCGCGGCGGGCCTCGCGGGCAGGATCGACTACTTGATCGTCAGCCAGCCGAGCTATCTCGCCGGCTTCAACCGGGTGCTCGAGAAGACGCCGCTGCCGGTCTGGAAAGCCTACTTCACCTGGCACCTGCTCAGCCGCTACGCGCCCGATCTGGGCCACGCCTACGCCGACGAGAATTTCGCCTTCTACGGCACCGTGCTCTCCGGCATACCGAGCAACGAACCGCGCTGGAAGCGGGGGGTGAAGCTGGTCGGACGGGCAATCGGCGAAGGCCTGGGCAAACTCTATGTCGGCAAATATTTCCCGCCCGAGAACAAGGCGCGGATGGAGCAGCTGGTCGGCAATCTGCTCGTCGCCTACCGCCAGAGCATCGACACCCTGGACTGGATGGGTCCGGCCACCCGGAAGGAAGCGCAGGCCAAGCTCGCCACCCTGGTGACCAAGATCGGCTATCCGGACAAGTGGCGCGATTATTCCGCGCTGACCATCGTCCCGGACGACCTGGTCGGCAATGTCCGCCGCGCCTCGGCCTTCGAGTATCAGCGCAACCTGGCCAAGCTGGGACAGCCGATCGATCGCAGCGAGTGGGACATGACGCCGCAGACGGTCAATGCCTACTACAACCCGGAAATGAACGAGATCGTGTTTCCGGCGGCGATTCTGCAGCCGCCCTTCTTCGATGCCGCGGCCGACCCCGCGGTCAATTACGGCGGCATCGGCGCGGTGATCGGCCACGAGATCAGCCACGGCTTCGACGACCAGGGCAGCCAGTATGACGGCCTGGGCAACCTGCGCGACTGGTGGACCAAGGAGGATCACCAGAAGTTCGCCGCCAAGACCGCCGCGCTGGTCAAGCAGTACGGCGCCTTCAGCCCGCTGCCCGGCTATCCGGTCAACGGCGCGCTGACCCTCGGCGAAAACATCGCCGACAACTCCGGCGTGGCCATCGCCTACAAGGCCTATCAGCTGTCCCTGGGCGGCAAGCCGGCGCCGGTGATCGACGGCTACAGCGGCGATCAGCGTTTCTTCATGGGCTTTGCCCAGGTCTGGCGGTCCAAGATGCGCGACGAGATGACCATCGTCCGGATCAAGACCGATCCGCATTCGCCGCCGCAGTTTCGCGTCGAGGGCGCGCTGGAAAACCAGGCGGCCTTCGATCGGGCCTTCGACCTGAAGCCGGGCGACCGGATGTACCTGCCGCCGCAGCAGCGTGTGACGATCTGGTAGCGGGAAAGCTCACGCAGAGGCCTTTCCAGGGCCGTGGCGCGATTTGCGCTGCGGCGGACACCTCGGACTATTGATCGATCGTGCCGACGCGGTGGCAGGCCGCCAGTCGTCCGTCGTGCAGGGCCAGGAGCGGCGTCTCGATGGCGCAACGGTCGATGGCGAAGGGACAGCGCCGGTGGAAGGCGCAGCCCGGCGGCGGCGCCAGTGGCGAGGGCAGCTCGCCGCGGATCGGCACGTGCAGCCGGTGTCCCCCGGCCTCGATGCTCGGCGTGGCGGCGAGCAGGACGCGGGTATACGGGTGCTGCGGCCGGTCGAAAATCGCCTGCTTCGGGCCCGACTCGACGACGCGGCCCAGATACATGACCAGCACCTGATCGGCGATGTGGCGGACCACGGCGAGGTTATGCGAAATGAACAGGTAGGCGACCCCGGTCTGTTCCTGTAGATCCATCAACAGGTTGAGCACCTGGGCCTGGACCGACACGTCCAGGGCCGAGACCGGCTCGTCGGCGACGACGATCCTGGGGTCGAGCATCAGGGCCCGGGCGATGGCCACGCGCTGGCGCTGCCCGCCTGAAAACATGTGCGGATAGCGCGCGTAGTGTTCCGGGCGCAGTCCGACCCGCTCCATCATGGCGAGCACGCGCTCGCGGCGTTCGGCCTTGCCCAGCGCGGTGTTGATGGCCAGCGGCTCGTCGAGCAGCGCGCCGATCTTCTTGCGCGGGTTGAGACTGGCATAGGGATTCTGGAAGACCATCTGCACCATGGGCCGCAGCCGCTTCTTCTCCTCGCGCGAAGCCTGCGCCACGTCCAGCCCGTCGACGCGCAGTTCGCCGGCGGTCGGCGCCTCGATCATCGTGACCTGACGGGCCAGGGTGGATTTGCCGCAGCCCGATTCGCCCACGACCGCGAGCGAGCCGCCGGCGGCAAGCCGGAAGGAGACGCCGTCCAGGGCGCGGGCCAGCGCCTTGGGCTTGAACAGGCCTTGCGCCACCGGATAGTGCTTGACCAGATTCCTGGCTTCGAGC
Organism: uncultured Sterolibacterium sp.; assembly: GCA_903904605.1. Taxonomy (GTDB): domain Bacteria; phylum Pseudomonadota; class Gammaproteobacteria; order Burkholderiales; family Rhodocyclaceae; genus CAIYYX01. The sequence continues at coordinate 4,991 of CAIVDC010000074.1, read as the reverse complement.
AGCGGCTCGGTCAGCGGCGTATTCATGCGCGGGGCTCCTCGCCGGTCAGCGGAAAATGGCAGCGCACCTGGCTGCCGGGACGACCTTCGAGCGCCGGCCGCTCGCTCACGCAGCGCGGCGCGGCGCGTGCGCAGCGCGGATGGAGCAGGCAGCCCGCCGGCCGGTCGTACTGTCCCGGCACGACGCCGGGAATGGTCTGCAGACGTTTCCTGCCCAGATTGTTCTCGGGCAGGGCGGCGAGCAGGGCCTGGGTATAGGGGTGGCGCGGCGTCTTGAAGATACGCGGCAGAGCGCCGGTCTCGACGACCTGCCCGGCGTACATCACGACGACGCGGGACGCGATCTGGGCGACGACGCCCAGGTCGTGGGTGATCAGCATCAGGGCCATGCCGCGTTGCCGCTGCAGTTCGAGCAGCAGGTCGAGCATCTGCGCCTGTATCGTCACGTCGAGCGCGGTGGTGGGCTCGTCGGCGATCAGCAGGCGCGGATTGCAGGCAATGGCCATCGCCACCATCACGCGCTGGCACATGCCGCCGGAGAGCTGGTGCGGGTAGGCGTCGAGGCGACGCGCCGGGTCGGGCATGTCCACCTGTCTGAGCAGATCCAGGGCCAGCAAGCGGCGCGCGCGCGCATTGCCGCCGACATGGATGCGCAAGGTTTCCATCAGCTGATAGGCCACGGTGAAGCAGGGGTTGAGGCTGCTCATCGGGTCCTGGAAGATCATCGCCACGTCCCGCCCCAGCATGGCCCGGCGCTCGCGCGGGGAGAGGGCCAGGAGGTCCCGGCCGGCCAGTTCCATGCGCTGCGCGCTGACCCGTCCCGGGGCGTCGATCAGACCCATGATCGCGAGCGAGGTGACGCTCTTGCCCGAGCCCGATTCGCCGACGACGCCGACCACCTCGCCTTCCTCGATGGACAGATCGAGGCCGTCGACGGCGATCAGGGGTGCGCCGGGCCGGCCGAAACCGATGCTCAGCTGCTTGATGTCGAGCAGGGCCATGGTCAGCTCTTCAGCTTCGGATCGAGGGCGTCGCGCAAGCCGTCGCCCATCAGGTTGAAGGCTAGCACCGAGATCAGGATCGCCAGTCCGGGAAAGGTGACGACCCACCAGGCGCTCATGATGAATTCCAGGGCGGAAGCGAGCATCGAGCCCCACTCGGGCGTCGGCGGCTGTGCCCCCAGGCCCAGGAAACCGAGCGCCGCCGCGTCGAGGATGGCGCTGGAGAAGCCCAGGGTGGCCTGCACGATCAGCGGCGCCGTGCAGTTCGGCAGCACCGTGTCGAACATCAGCCTGAGCGTGCCGGCGCCGGCGATGCGCGAGGCGGCGACGTAGTCCTTCGACAGTTCGGTGATCACCGAGGCGCGCATTAGCCGGACGTAATGGGGCAGCATCACCACGGCGATGGCGTACATGGCGTTGATCAGCCCCGGACCCAGGATGGCGACGACGGCGATGGCCAGGAGCAGGGAAGGCAGGGCCAGCATGATGTCCATCAGGCGCATGATCGCGAACTCGACCCAGCCGCGCAGGAAACCGGCGAGCAGGCCGAGCACGATGCCCAGGGACAGGGACAGGGACACCGAGACCAGGCCGATGAACAGCGACAGCCGGGCGCCGTGGATCAGCCGCGACAGGATGTCGCGACCGACCGCGTCGGTGCCGAGCAGGAACTGCCTGCTGCCGCCGTCCTGCCAGGCGGGCGGCGCCAGCGCGGACTGGCGGTACTGCTCGATGGCCGAATGGGGCGCGATCCAGTCGGCGAAAAGCGCCAGGAAGAACAGCAGGAGCACCGTGAACAGGCCGAAGACCGCACCGCGATTGCGGCTGAAGTAATGCCATAGCTCGACCAGCGGCGACGGCGCCGCCTGCGGACCGGGGGCGGCCGGGCGGTTCATGAGTTGTGCCGGATGCGCGGATTGACCACGCCGTAGAGCAGGTCGACCGCGAGATTGACGACGATCACGATGGTCGCCGACATCAGGATGCCGCCTTGCACCACCGGATAGTCGCGCCGGTGGATGGCTTCGACCAGCCACTTGCCGATGCCCGGCCAGGAAAAGATGGTCTCGGTCAGGATCGCGCCGGTCAGTAGCGTGCCGACCTGCAGGCCGATCACGGTGATCACCGGGATCAGGGCGTTGCGCAGCGCATGCACGCAGACCACCGAAAACCAGGACAGGCCCTTGGCCCGCGCCGTGCGCACGTAGTCCTCGCGCAGCACCTCGAGCATCGCCGAGCGGGTCATGCGCGCGATCACGGCCAGCGGTATGGTGCCCAGGGCGATGGCGGGCAGGATCAGATGCCAGAGCGCCGAGGCCACCGCGCCGTCCTCGCCGGACATCCAGGCGTCGATCAGCATGAAGCCGGTGGGCGCGGGAAAGTCGAAGGCGATGTCGATCCGTCCGGAAACGGGTGTCCAGCCGAGCGTCACCGAGAATAGCTGGATCAGGAGCAAGGCCCACCAGAAGATCGGCATCGAATAGCCGGTCAGCGACACGCCCATCACCGAGTAATCGAGCACGCTGTTGCGCTTCACCGCCGCCAGCATGCCCGCCGGCAAGCCGAGCAGCAGGGCCAGCGCGAGCGCGCACAGGGCGAGTTCCACGGTGGCGGGAAACAGCGTCAGGAATTCCTGCAACACGCCGTCGTGGGTGTTGATCGACCGGCCGAAGTCGCCGTGCAGCAGATGGCCGACATAGTCGAAGTACTGCGTACGGAGCGGCCGGTCCAGGCCGAGCTGGTGCGAGAGTTGCTGATAGCGCTCGGGCGACATGCCGCGTTCGCCCGAGAGCGCCTCGACCGCGTTGCCCGGGATCATGTGGATCAGCGAGAAGGCCAGCAGGGTGATGCCGATGAAGGTCGGGATCACCATCCCGACGCGCTTCGCGACGTAGGCCAGCATGGGCTAGGGGAACCGGAAGGGAGGCGTCACTTCGATAACTCGACTCCGTAGAAATTGTGGTGCGCGGTCGCGTCCATGACGTAACCGTGCACCTCCTTGCGCGCCGGCGTGAATTCCAGGCTGTGGGCGATGGTGATCAGCGGCGCCTGCTCCTTCATGACCACCTGCGCCTGCTCGTAGAGCTTGGCGCGCTGCGCCTGCTGCGTCGTCACCGCGGCCTTCTGGATCAGGCTCTCGAACGCCTGGTTGCACCAGCGCGAGACGTTGCCGCCGCCCCTGACCGCCGCGCAGCCCAGCAGGGGCGTGAAGAAATTGTCCGGATCGCCGTTGTCGCCCGACCAGCCGAACATCATCGCCTGCTGCTCGCCGTCCTTGCTGCGCTTCCGGTACTCGCCCCATTCGTAGGTCACGAGCCTGGCCTTGACGCCGATCTTGGCCCAGTCGGCCTGGAGCAGTTCGGCCATGCGCTTGCCGTCGGGATTGTAGGGACGGGACACCGGCAGATACCACAGGTCGATGGCGAAGCCGTCGGGGAAGCCGGCCTTGGCCAGCAATGCCCTGGCCTGGTCCGGGTCGTAGGGGGTGTCCTTGATCTGGTCGTTGTAGGACCAGAGCGTCGGCGGAATCAGGTTCTTCGCCGCCCGGCCGTTGCCCTGGTAGATCAGTTTCAGGATCGATGCCCGGTTGGTCGCCAGGGCCAGCGCCTGGCGCACCCGCTTGTCGTCCAGCGGCTTCTTCTCGACGTTGAGGGCGATGTAGCCGATGTTGAGGGCCTCCTTCTCATTCACCGTGATGGCCGGATTCCTTCTCATCGACGCGATGTCGGCGGGCTTGGGATAGGCCATCACCTGGCATTCCCCGGTCCGGAGCTTGGCGTAGCGCACCGCGGCGTCCGGCGTGATGGCGAAGACCAGCTTGTCGATCCTGGCCCGGCCGCCCCAGTAGGCGTCGAAAGCCTTGTAACGGATCACCGCGTCCTTCTGGTAGGAAACCAGCTGGAACGGGCCCGTGCCGATCACCTGGCTGTCGGCGATTTCGGGCGTGCCGCGGGCGATCATCCGGTCGAAGTACTCGGCGGACATGATCGAGGCGAAGTCCATCGCCAGGTCGGCGATGAACGGCGCCTCCGGGTGCAGGAGCGTGAAGCGCACCGTGTTCGCGTCGAGCTTTTCGATCTTCGAGATGATCTTGTTCATGCCCATGTCGTCCCAGTAGGCGAAGGTCTGGCCTGAACTCAGCTGGTGCAGCGGGTGTTTCGGGTCCATCTGGCGCATGAAGGAGAACAGCACGTCGTCGGCGTCGAAGTCGCGGCTCGGCGCGAACAGCGCATTGCCGTGGAACTTCACCCCGCGGCGCAGATGGAAGGTGTAGCTGCGGCCGTCCTTGGACACGTCCCAGGACTGCGCCAGCGAGGGCACGACCTCGGTCGTGCCGGGGGCGAAGGCGACCAGGCGGTTGAACACCGGGACCGAGGAGGCATCGTAGGTCGTGCCGGTGCTGAAGAAGGCCGGATTGAAACCTTCCGGGCTGCCTTCGGAGCAATAGACCAGCGTCTTCGAGGCGGCGGCCGAGGCGCCGGCACACGCCGCCAGGATGGCGGCCGCGGCGATCTGGAAAAGCCTGCTTGCGGACATGATGAAGTTTCTTCGCCCGTTGCCGGGCGCGGCTGAGCAAGCGCGCATGTTAACCGTAGCGGGGGGACATTACAATTCCCGATCGGGGCGGGAATGCCGGTGCACTTTGCCTGCAGTGGTGGTATGATGCGCGCGCTGTTTGGCTCCCGACCACCGTTGGCGCCCTAAAGCGAAAGTAGTAGAGAGAAACGCTTTCAAGAGAGGCGCTTTCGAGTTCCAGTTCCACATCCAGGGGGAGACCGCAGGCTGATGAGTTACGTACAACCAGAAGACTCCGGCAGAAGAGTGGTAGGTCTGGTCGTCGTTGTCCTGTTCCACGCCTTGCTGGTGTATGGCCTGGTCAACGGCTTGGCGCGCAAGATCGTCGACGTGGTCCGCCAGCCACTGGAAACCAAGATCATCGAGGAGGCCAAGCCGCCTCCGGACAAGCCGCCGCCGCCGCCGCCGCCGCGCC
>CAIVDC010000073.1 GCA_903904605.1 uncultured Sterolibacterium sp. | reverse complement strand
TGAAATTCGAAACCCAAAATCACGTCCGGCTTGCGCTGCTCGCTACGCTGAAAATTCATCGACGCCGGATTTCTAATGATACTGACCGCCGTTAACATCTTCATTTTCTTCACGGCGTTTATCTTCGTCCACCCCTATCTGGCGAGCCTCGGACACACGCCGGCAGCCCATTTCAAGGCGATGTTCACCGGCTACGAGGAAATAGAAGAAGAGCCCGGCCCGGATCCAATATAGTCGCTACTGGCCTTCTTCGGGCTCCAGTCCGCGGATCCTGATATCGTACTTCTTCATCAGCGCCTGGAAGTTCGCCCGAAGCATGCCCGTTTCAGCAGCGCTGTGGGTAACGCTCCAGGCATTTCTTTTGAGTGCCTCGAGGATGAACAGCTTCTCGATATTTTCAACCGATTTCTCCCGAGTCACTTTCTTTATCCGCTTCAACTCCTCGCCGGTCCTCGGCACATCGATCTCCAACTGCGGCAACATGTCGATGATATTCGTCAGGTGGGCCTGACGGATGACCTTGTCGCTCGCCAGAATCACTGCGCGGTGCACCGTATTCTCCAATTCCCGGACATTCCCCGGCCAGCCGTAATTCACCAGCGCTGAAAGTGCTCCCTCGGAAAACTCCATCGCCTCCTTCCCGAGTTCCTTGCCGAATACCTTCAGGAAGTGGCAGGCCAGGGCGGGAATATCTTCGCGCCGCTCCCTCAAGGGCGGCAACTGAATGGGAAAGATGTTGATGCGATAGAAGAGATCCTCACGGAAGGTTCCCGCAGCCACCATCTCCTTGAGATCCTTGTTCGTTGCGGCGATCAGCCGGATGTTGGCGCTTTGCGTCCGCGTATCACCCACGGCCCGGAACTCCCGCTCCTGAACCACTCTGAGCAGCTTGGCCTGGGTGGAAAGGGAGATGTTCGAAACTTCGTCGAGGAAAAGGGTTCCACCGCTGGCGGTTTCGAACATTCCTTTCTTGTTGGCTACGGCGCCGGTAAATGAGCCCTTAATGTGGCCGAACAGTTCGCTCTCCAGGATGGTTTCGGAGAGCGAGTTGCAGTCGACTGCGACAAACGGCTTGTCCTTGCGCAGGCTGTTGAAATGGATGGCGCGCGCCACCAGCTCCTTGCCCGTCCCGCTCTCCCCGGTGATCAGGACGGTGCTGTTGGTCGGGGCGCATTGGGCGACCAGGCGGTAGACGCTCTGCATCGCTGGGCTGGAGCCTATGATGTTCTCGAAACGGTATTTGGAACTGAGCTCGTTCCTGAGATCGAGATTCTCCTGCAGCAACCGCCGTCTTTCCAGCGCCCGCTCCACGACAAGCAGCAGATTATCCGGGTCGAACGGCTTGGGCAGGTAATCGAAGGCGCCCAGCTTCATGGAGCGCACTGCGGTTTCAATCTGCGAGAGTCCGGTAACCATGATGACATCGATGTCGGGATGCGTCTCCTTCACTCTCTGGAGAACTTCCAGTCCATCCATCTTGGGCATCATGATGTCCAGGATCAGCACATCGTAATGGTTCTCTTCGATTTTCCTCAATGCCTCCCAGCCACTCTGGGCAGCGTCGACCTGGTAAGCGCTGTCGCTGAGAATGCGCTGGCAACTTCTTATGACGATTTCCTCGTCATCAACCACCAGTATCCTGGCGCTCATGGCTTGCTCCCGACTCTATCGCCTGCAATGTCTTCCGAAGAGGGCTGCAGGGGCAGGTAGACCCGGAAAGTCGAGCCTTTCCCGACGACGCTATCCACCTCTATCGTGCCGCCGTGGGCTTTGACGATACCGTGGCTGACCGACAGGCCCAGTCCCGTACCCTTGCCCACTTCCTTGGTCGTGAAGAAGGGATCGAAGACCCTCTTCAGGTTTTCCTGGGAAATCCCGCAGCCGCTGTCGATGATGGAGATCTCCACCATGGGTACGGGCACATCGCCCGGTTCCTGTCCGAGTGGCTTGGCAACACGGCGGGTGCGGATGGTGATGCTGCCTTCGTGCTCGATGGCATGCTGGGCATTGACGAGCATATTCATGATCACCTGCTCGATCAGGTCGGCGTCGCCCCACAGCGGCGGCAGATCGGGATCAAGGTCCATTTGGATCTTGATATCGCGGAAAGCGGCGGGATTCTCGATGATGCGTCCGGTGTTTTCGATGATCTTATTGATATCGGCGAATTTCTTTTCCGGCGGCTTCTCGCGGGCGAAATCGAGCAGTCGCCGGATGATCGCGGCGCACCGCTTGGTTTCCCGGATCACCAGATCGAGGTCCTCCGCATCCTGGCTGCCGTCCGGCATCTTCTTGCGGAGCAGGTGCGAGAAGGTAAGGACGCCAGTCAGGGGATTGTTCAGCTCATGGGCGATCCCAGCAGCGAGAAGACCCACCGAAGCGAGCTTTTCCGTGCGCGCAGTCTCGGCCTCGGCGATGCGCAGCTCCTTCGTTCTTTCTGCCACTTTCCGCTCCAGGGTGCGAGCCCATTCCTGCAATTCCGTCTGAGAGTTTCCCAGAGCCAGCGTCATGGCGTTGAAAGATTCGGCCAGTTGCCCGAATTCGTCCTTGCTCCGCACCGGGATCAGTTGTCCCAGATTGCCGGACGAAACCCGCTTGGCACCGCTTTCCAGGTCCCGTAGCGGCCGATAAACCAGGCGGCTGATGAAGCCGCTCACCAGAAGCGAGACGATGACGATGAATCCCAGGGAAAATGCCGCGATGGTGAGGGTATTCTCCTTCATCGTCTGGTCGATTTCTCCCAGGGAATAGACGATATCCAGGACGCCCAGGACCGACTGGGCTTTGCTGTGCACATGGCAGGATGCAGAGGAGCAAGACGGCTCGTTGCGAATCACTTCCATGCTGCCGAGCAGTCTAAGTCCTCCAGGGCCGGAATAGATCCGCGACCTGGCGCCTTCCGGAAGCTGTTGCAGGGGCTTCTCGCCCTGGTGGCACAGGATGCAGCCGTCGGCGGTACTATCCACCTTCTGCCCGATTTCGGGCGCGTAGGACGAATGAATGATCCTGCCTTCCTTGCTCAGTATCCGGACCTTGTCGATGTTCTCCTGATGGCCGACGTCCTGGATGATTCTGAACACGTAATCGGGCTGATTCTGCAGCATGGCATAACGGGTGCTCTTGATGACCACATCGGAGATCTGGTTGAGATGGTTCACCGCCCCCGCAAGAAGCTCGTTCCGCTGGGTGCGCACGACCAGAATGGTAAAGAGCAGCATCGCCACTGCCAGGGCGAGCGCCAGGTATAAGGCGACTTTGAACTTGAGGGTGTGAGGGCGCAATCTGTTCACAACGCTTCAGCATTCAGGAGAGGAACGGGTATTCGATTGCAGTAAATAAAAACCGAGGGCAGCAAGATCGCTGCACTCGGTTTTCATGAGAGCCGCTTCGGACCAACGACCACTGGAAGTCCCTGAGGGACAATTCAGTGCTTGTCTGCCGGCTGGCTTGCATACCAGGAAGCGATGCCTTCGATCATGGCATTGCTGTAGGCGAAGCTCATGTTGTGCATCATGGAACTCTGGCGTCTGCCATCACGGTAAGCCCTCAGCGCCATGACCAGATAGTCCCGGTCCTGGCCGTTCATCGTCGGCACCGCCATCGCGGGATTGCTGTCCGCATCGTGGCAGCGGTTGCACTTCTCGACCACTTCCTTGACGGTATTGGGCACCACGTCGGCGGGCTGCGACTTCTGGATCGAATAGTAGGCCGCAATGTTCTCCATGTCCTTGTCGGAGAGCCCGGCGATGTAGCGCTGCATGCCCCAGTTCTGGCGGCTCTTCTTGTATGCCTTCATCGCATTCAGCAGATAGGTCGCGTCCTGGCCTGCCAGGCTCGGCGTCGCGCCGTCAATGCTGATGCCGTGTGCGCCGTGGCAACCGCCGCACATCGCGGTGGCCGGCTCGCCGGCGACCGGGTCGCCGAAAGCCGGCGCCGCGCGCTGTGCCGGAGTCTGGGAGGCGTAGTACAAGGCCAGCTTCTCCAGATCGAGCCTCTTCGAGCCGCGCAGCATCGAGCCCATGATCGCCGCCTTGCGGTCTCCCTGGTGATATTCCTCGATCGCCGTGACCAGATAGTGGGCCTGCTGGCCGGCCAGGGTGGGCGTGCCCGGCGTCTTGCTGTTGCCGTCTTCGCCGTGACACTTGGCGCAGCGCACCGCCAGGGCCTTGCCTTCCTGATACGGGGAAGAGAGCTGAATGTCCTTGGCCGCGGCATTGGCGACCGGCGGCAGGCTGGCGTAGTAGGCGACCACGCTGCGTATCTCGGCGTCGCTCATGTTGCCCGTCATTTCCTTCAGGGCGGCGTGGACGCGTTTGCCGTCCTTGTACTCGTTGAGCGAAGCCAGAAGATAGCGCTCCCTTTGCCCCGCCAGGTGAGGAATGCCTGGCGCTCCGCCGCCGCCGTCCAGGCCGTGGCAGCCCTTGCAGTTACGCTCGGCGACGGCTTTTCCGGCGCTCACGTCGACGGGCGCCGCTGTCGGAGTCGCCTTCTTCTCCGAACAACCGATCAGGGCCAGCGACACGAAGATGCTCAGGATCAAATTTTTCATTTCAATTCTCTAAGAGTAATTAGTCGGCCTATGCTCGATCTGCACGCGAGGTTCACTCGGGTGCAGATCCTCACACTGACAATATTCTAATACGTTACTCCTGACTCGGCCTGTTCCATCGCTTCATGCCCCCGTCGCATTGCCGACGAAGCCTATCACTACCAGGACCAGGAGGCTCAGGCCGAAGATCAGCAGGACGATGCCCAGTGTCTTGGAAGCAAGAGTCATCGGCCGCGACGGCGCATCCACCAGGTGTTTCTGGAGCTCCCCGCTATCGACCAGGCGCTGGTATTCCACCTTGTGCTCGTGCTTGAACTCTTCCAGGGACACGGCGCCGGTGAACATCACGATATCGGGCGGCGGGAACTTGTCCGGCCTGAGGTGGTTATTGAAGAAATGCACCGTGAACAGGAACACTGCGGCCAGGAATGCCTCTTCGCCGTGGATGATGGTCGCGACGTTGAAGACCCAGCCCGGCAGGATCGAGGCGGTGACGTTGGGCATCGACAGCATCAGGCCGCTGCCGCCGATGATCCCCATCCCCCAGAACACCGCCCAGTAGTCGAATTTCTCCCAGTAGGTCCAGCGGTCCAGTGCCGGACGGGGGCCCTGGCCGAAGAACCACTTGAACATGCCCGTCGCATCCTTGAGATCCTGCCAGCGCGGTACCAGGGACCTGGGGCCGAACCAGTTGAAGTTCTTCCAGTTGCGCCCCAGGAAGAAGGTGACGTAGACCAGGTGCAGGAAGAAGATGCCGAGCATGACGGTGGCCGCGATTCTGTGGATGAAGGCCGCCGATCTCGGGCCGCCGAGCGCCCTCATGATCGCCGAAGCCCAGGTAGTTTCGGCATAGAACACCGACATCCCGGTCAGCACCAGCGTCATGACGGAGAGTGCGAAGAGCAGGTGCGCCAGCCGCCACAGAGGCTTGAAGCGCTGGTAGTATTTGCCGCCTTTCGCAAGCAGCTCCATTTCAGCGGTACGGACATGCGGGATATTCTTGCGCTGTTTGCGATCCTGGTACTCCCGATAGAACCAAAGCGCCGAATGCGCCCAGAAGAACGCGAACACGCCGATGAGCAGGGCGATCATGAACTTCGAAGTGAGCCACATATAGGGATAGCGCTTGAAGTCGTGGGTATTGCCATGCGGGCTGAAGGTGAGGAATCCTTCGGTCGCGCCCATATGGCATTGCCTGCAGGTATCGAGGCGGTTCGCCGGATAGACGGTCGATTTCGGATCATTGACCCGCTGGATGCCGTGGTTGCCATGACAGTCGAAGCACTTGGCAGTATAGGCATAGCCCAGGGTATTGACCTGGCCATGGTAGGTTCCCATGTAGGACTTCAGTTCCGCTTCATGACAGTTGCCGCAGTTCTTGGTGATGACCAGCCGCGTGGAATCCAGTGACGGTGACTCGATGTCATGGGTGGTGTGGCAGTCGGAGCAGACCGCCGCCTTCGGATTGTGCTTCTCCAGAACCTCCTTGCCGTGCACCGAGGTGCCGTACTCCGCGCGCTCCTTGGCGTGGCACTTGCCGCAAACGTTGGGAATGTTCAGGCGCCATTCCGCGCGCGCTGCGCTGCCTTTCGGATAGACGTAGTGGGCATCGTGGCAATCGTAGCAGGTGGCGTTGGTGCGCGACTGGTCCTCCATGCTCGGCCGCGCATGAATGGACTTCATGTACCGATCGATTTGCTTGACCACAACGCCCAGTCTCGCATTCTCCTGGGTCTTGCCCGAATCCTTGGCATCTTCCCACAAGTCCTCGTGGCACTTCACGCAGCTGACCTTGTGCGTCACGCCCGGCTTGTGCGGAATTTCGGTAATGTCCTTGTGGCATTCGACGCAAAGTCGCTTGCCGTGCACGCTCTTGCCGAACTTGTCCTCGACCACGTACAGCGAGCGCGTATGGCCGTCGGCCATCTTCGTGTCGAATCCCTTGATGCCATGACAGGCCAGGCAAGTCGAGTTGTCAAACTTCTCTGCGGCCGGTTCGGCGGCAACAGCGCCAGCGCTCCAGGAGAATACCGCCCCCGCCAAACAACTCGCGATTACCCAGGCTGCAACTTTTGAAACACGCATAGTTTTCCCCGCAAATTATCTACAGATTCATCTGACACTGCTCTGCCCATTATCCTTACTGCCGGCGACGGAACAAAACAATGGAGAGCATCTGCCCCGGATTATGATCGAAGGAAGACCGTATGACTTGACATACATCAATTCACAACCCGTGCAGGTTCACTAAAATTTGCGCTGAGTCGCTGGGCTCAAGTCCAAATTTCATGCCCGGAAACTTGGTACAGTTCGTACAGGTTCTGCACGGCGATTTCGTCGTCTATTCTTATCTAGGAGAGTGAAAATGAGAGCAATGATGGTCGCAGGTTTGGCACTCGCAGGTCTTGTTATGGCTGGCCCGGCAAGCGCTTCCTCCGAACTGGCCAAGAAGAGCGGTTGCCTCAACTGCCACGCGGTTGACACCAAGAAGGTCGGCCCCGCGTACAAGGATGTCGCAGCCAAATACAAGGGCAAGGCAGGCGCCGATGCGACCCTGGTCGCGAAGATCATGGGCGGCAAGGAACACCCCAAGGTCAAGGCCAGCGAAGACGACGTGAAGGCCTTGGTCAAGTGGGTCCTGGCAATGTAAGCTGCAGCATCCGAAACCCGATCTCGGGCCGCCTACAATGGCGGCCCGAGTCGTTTGGCGAAACTTCCGGAGAAGTCTTCCACGGCGGCCCAGTCGGTGTATTCGTAGTCCCGGGAAGTGTCGGTATCGCCACCGGCCATGCCGACTATCATGACCATCAGCAGGCGCTTGAAGGCGCCGTACTTGCTGAACTGCAACGCTCCGCCGAACATCTCGGCCTGCTGCGGACGCCATCCGACCTGGCGCAGAAAGACGTCGAGGTAGCGTCTGGCCGCCTTGGGTTTGGCGCCCGGCCCTCCGCCGGAGAGGCTGACCGAAAAGAAGGCGGAAGGCCTCGTCTCAAGCGCAGTACGGTACCTACGCACCAGGGGACGCAAGTAAGCGGGATGATGGCCGTAATGGATCGACGCGCCGACGATCAGTCCGTCGTATGTTGCCGGCTCGAAATCCGCCTGGAGTCCGTCGGCGGCCTGGGTCTGCGCAGCGTGGCCCAGTTTCCGGAGCGTCTGGGCGATGCGTTCGGCGATGCGCGCCGTCTGGCCTTCGGTGCTCGCATAGAGAATCAGAATGTTTGACATGGTATGGACGGGAAATTGACGGCGACGCTTTTGGATTCCAGGATTTCGGGTAATAATGAGGCACCCAAAGCGCCGAGTCAATTGCGATTCAGAATGGCGATAGACTGTAACTATTCGCCGGCAACTGCGTTATTGGATACGGACGGCTTGCCCGCTGCGGCAGGCTTGTTTGATGCGACATAGGCCCTCTTGATGCGGCGACAACAAAGCCGAGGTTTTCGCGGGGGATATTTGTTAACCTGTAAGGAGACGTAAATGAAACACGCAATGATCGTTGTTACCGCTTTGGCCGTACTCTCCGGCGCCGCCCAGATCGCCGCCGCCGCTGACGGCAAGGAAATCTTCGACAAGAACTGCGGCACCTGCCACAACAAGGGCATGATGGGCGCACCCAAGATCGGCGACAAGGCCGCCTGGGCCCCCCTGATCAAGGGCGGCGAAGCCGCGCTCGATGAAGCGGCGCTCAAGGGCAAGGGCAAGATGCCGGCCAAGGGCGGCCATTCCGCTCTGACCGCCGACGACATCAAGGCTGCCAACGCGTACATCATCAAGCAATCCCAGTAAGCATCTTCCGATGCTGCCGGCCACGGCCATTGCGGCCGGCAGCATCGGGAACCGCCACACAGGTGCCCAGGCACACCCCGGCAATTGGGGCTCCGTATTTCGATGAAGGGGTTCCACGTCTTCCGCTCCTCGTTTCGCCGTCAAGATCCCAGCCTTGGCGAGTCAGGGGTCTGGGCGAAGAACAGCACGGAATTTCTCGAACACGAACGGCGACCCTCGCAATGCCCACATTGCAGGAATGGCTTAGTCGCGGCAATCGTGGCTTCGTGTGAAGTCCGCAACCCGGTATAATCGGACACTCGCAGCGCTGCGCCGCTGCCGATGCAACTTCTACGCAACCATGCTCACTGCCACCGATCTCGCCTGTGTTCGCGGCGACCGCCGCCTGTTCTCGGGACTGGGTTTCACACTGGAGCCCGGCGCCTGGATATATCTTACCGGCGAAAACGGCTCGGGCAAGACCAGCCTCCTGCGCATCCTGGTCGGCCTCTCGCCGGCCGAGGCCGGCGAAATCCGCTGGCAGGGTTCGGCCATAGGCCGCCTCGGCGACGAATACCGCAAGGCGGTAACTTACCTCGGTCACCATAACGCCTTGAAGGAAGAACTGACGGCAAGAGAAAATCTGTGCACCGGCGCAGCGATGGCCGGCATCAACCTCGATGCCGGCAGGGCCGACGCCCTGCTCGGCAGCGTCGGGCTCGCCGGGCGTGAGGAATTGCCGGCGCGTTTCCTGTCGCAGGGTCAAAAGCGGCGCGTGGCGCTGGCACGCCTGTTGTGGTCCGAGTCGCCCTTGTGGATACTCGATGAACCCTTCGTGGCGCTCGACGTCGCCGCGGTGGCCTGGCTCGCCGCGACTCTGGCCGGCCATCTGGCGGCAGGCGGCATGGCGATACTGACCAGCCACCAGGAAGTCCTGATTGAAGGAAGCACGATGCAGACCTTGCGTCTGGCGGCCTGATGAATGCATTCGGCGTGCTCTCGGCGGTGGTGCGGCGCGACCTGTTGGTGGCATTGCGACGGAAGAGCGAAGTGCTGACCTCGCTGTTTTTTTTCGTCATCGTCGCCAGCCTGTTTCCGCTCGGCATAGGCTCCGAGATGGATCTGCTGCGCAAGATCGCACCCGGCGTGCTCTGGGTGGCGGCGCTGCTGGCGGCGATGCTGTCCCTGAACCGGCTGTTCGCCAACGACCACGCCGACGGCACGCTGGAACAGATGGCGCTCTCGCCCGTGCCGCTGGGCCTGCTCGTCTCGGGCAAGATCCTCGCGCACTGGCTGGTGGCCGGCCTGCCGCTGGTCCTGATCGCGCCGCTCCTGGGCCTGCAGTATGACCTCTCGCCGCGTGCCCTCTTGGTGCTGGTGATTTCGCTCCTGCTCGGAACGCCGCTCCTGTCCTTGATCGGCGCGATCGGTGCGGCGCTGACCCTGGGCGTTCGCGGAGGCGGCGTGCTGGTTTCACTGCTCACGCTGCCCCTGTACATTCCGGCGCTGATCTTCGGCGCCGGCGCAGTCGAGGCAGACATCTCCGGACTCGGTGCCGCCGGGCATCTGTCGCTGCTGGCGGCACTCCTGACGCTGGCCGTATTCTTCGCGCCCTGGGCGACCACGGCGGCCCTGAAAATTGCATTGGAATAAATGATGAGCGTGATCACCTGGAAGTACGCATCGCCGCAATATTTCTATCCGCTGGCCGGGAAGATGATTCCCTGGTTCTCGCTGCTCGCGGTCATCTTCGGCGCCGCGGGTCTGTGGCTGGGCTTCTTCGTCGCGCCGACGGACGCCCAGCAGGGCGAAGGCTACCGCATCATATTCATCCACGTGGGCGCTTCCTGGATGTCGATGTTCCTCTACCTCGTCATGGCCTTCTGGGCCGGCATCGGTCTTTCCTTCAACACGCGGTTGTCTTCGATGATGGCAACGGCGCTCGCCCCCACCGGCGCGATGTTCGCGTTCCTGTCGCTGTGGACCGGCGCGCTGTGGGGCAAGCCGATGTGGGGTACCTGGTGGGTGTGGGATGCCCGGCTCACGTCCGAACTGATCCTGTTCTTCCTCTACCTCGGCTTCATCGCCCTGCAGGCGGCGATCGACGAACCGCGGCGGGCCGACAAGGCGGGCGCCATCCTGGCCCTGGTCGGCGTGGTCAATGTGCCCATCATCTACTTTTCGGTGAAGTGGTGGAACACCCTGCACCAGGGCGCTTCGGTATCGCTGACCCAGGCGCCTTCGATGGCCAAGACCATGCTCCTGGGCATGCTCATGATGGCGCTGTGCTTCTGGATGTATTCGGTGGCCGTGGCCTTGATGCGCGTTCGCGCCATCATGCTCGAGCGCGAACGACATTCGGAATGGGTTGCAAACCTCAGGGAGGTACAGCCATGACCTGGAACAGTCCCGCGGAATTCTTCGCCATGGGCGGCTACGCCTTCTACGTCTGGGGCAGCTTCGGTGTCACGGCATTGGCGCTGTTGATTGAACCTATGTTGCTGAAGAAGCGTCGAAGCGAAGTCTTGCGCAGTTTGCAGAGAGAATTGTCCGCAAAGGAAAGGTCACAATGAAATCCCGCCATAAGCGCATCGCCCTCATCGTCGGCGGCCTGGCCTCGCTCGGTGTCGCCGCCTATTTCGTGCTGGGAGCACTGAACAGCAACATCGCCCTGTTCTACACGCCAACCCAGGTGACGGCCGGGGAAGCGCCGAAGGACCGCGCCTTCCGCATCGGCGGACTGGTCAAGACCGGTACGGTGCAAAGAAACGCGATGACCATACATTTCGTCGTCACCGACACGGCGAAGGACATACCGGTCGCCTTCACCGGCATCCTTCCCGATCTTTTCAAGGAAGGAAAGGGAGTGGTGGCTCAGGGCAGGCTGGCGGCCAACGGCGAGTTCGTCGCCAGCGAAGTGCTGGCCAAGCACGACGAGAACTACATGCCGCCGGAAGCCAAGCAGGCCATCGACGAAGCCCAGAAGACGAACAAAACCCTAAAGAAAACACTATGATCCCAGAACTCGGCCTTTTCGCTCTAGTCCTCGCCCTCGCGGTCGCCGCCGTGCTCGGCGTGCTGCCGCTGGTCGGCGCCCACAGGGGCGACTCCTCCTGGATGGCAATCGGGCGCTCCGCCGCCCAGGCACAGTGGTTGCTGATCGCCACCGCCTTCGGCTGCCTCACCTACGCCTTCGTCACCAACGATTTCTCGGTGCTCTACGTCGCCGAGCATTCCAATTCGCAACTGCCGACGGTCTATCGTGTCGCGGCAGTCTGGGGCGGGCATGAAGGTTCCCTGCTGCTCTGGATGCTGATGCTCTCCTCATGGACGCTGGCGGTGTCGCTGCTCTCGCGCGCCCTGCCCGAGGCCATGGTGGCGCGCGTGCTGGGCGTGCTGGGACTGGTCTCCTTCGGTTTCCTGTTGTTCATCCTGATGACCTCCAGCCCCTTCGAGCGCTTGCTGCCGGCCGCCGCCGATGGCCGCGACCTGAACCCGCTGCTGCAGGATCCCGGCCTGGTGATCCATCCGCCCATGCTCTACATGGGTTATGTCGGCTTTTCGGTGGCTTTCGCCTTCGCCATCGCTGCCCTGCTCTCGGGGCAGCTCGACGCCGCCTGGGCGCGCTGGTCCAGGCCATGGACCACCACCGCATGGATCTTTCTGACGCTGGGCGTAGGCCTGGGCAGCGGCTGGGCCTATTACGAACTGGGCTGGGGCGGCTGGTGGTTCTGGGATCCGGTCGAGAACGCCTCCTTCATGCCCTGGCTGCTCGGTACGGCCTTGATGCACTCGCTGGCAGTGACCGAGAAGCGCGGCGCCTTCAAGAACTGGACGGTGCTCCTGGCCATCGGTGCCTTCTCGCTCAGCCTGCTCGGAACCTTCCTGGTGCGCTCCGGCGTCCTGACCTCGGTCCACGCCTTCGCCACCGATCCCCGCCGCGGCATATTCATCCTGACCTTCCTCGGCGTGGTGATCGGCAGTTCGCTGTTCCTGTTCGCCTGGCGCGCCCCCAAGGTAGGTCTGGGCGGACGTTTTGCGCTGATGTCGAGGGAAACACTGCTTCTGATGAACAACGTACTGCTGGCGGTGGCTGCCGGCTCGGTACTCCTGGGCACGCTCTATCCGCTGATCATCGACGCACTGGCTCTGGGCAAGATCTCGGTCGGGCCGCCCTACTTCGAAACGGTGTTCGTGCCGCTGATGGTGCCGCTCCTGTTCCTCATCGGACTGGGCCCCTCGGCGCGCTGGAAAGAGGCCAGCGTGATTGATCTGGCGCGCCGCCTGCGGGTGGCGGCAGGCGTTGCGCTCGCCGCCGGCATTATCCTGCCCTTCGCCCTGGGCAGTTGGAAGCCGCTCATCGGCCTTGGAGTGCTGCTCGCCGTCTGGGTCGCCGCAGCGACCGTGACCGACATCAGGAACCGCTTGAAGAACAGCGCCGGCGGAAAGCCTCCGCGCGCCTTCTGGGGCATGCATCTGGCCCATATCGGCGTTGCCGTCTTTGTCATCGGCGTGACCTTGGTCAAGGGCTACGAGTCGGAGAAGGACGTGCGCATGGCGCCGGGCGACACGGTCTTGGTGGGCGGCTACAGCGTCCGCCTGGTGGGCATCACGAACAGGACGGGGCCGAATTACAGTGCCGTGGTCGGCGAACTCGAACTGTCCAAGGACGGCCGCTTGCTGCGCTCATTGAACCCCGAAAAACGCAAGTATTTCTCCTCGGAGATGCCGATGACCGAGGCGGCGATCGACACCGGGTTCTTCCGCGATGTCTATGTCTCCCTGGGCGAACCCGTGGGAGAAAAAGATGGCAGCGGCGCCTGGAGCGTGCGCGTCCATCACAAGCCCTTCGTCGACTGGATCTGGGGCGGCTGTCTGTTGATGGCCCTGGGCGGGTTGATTGCCGTAACCGACCGGCGCTACCGCCTCAAGGTGAAAGGAGTAGCAGCATGAAACGCTTCATGATTCCGCTCTTCCTGTTCGTGGTGTTGCTGGGCTTCCTCGCCTGGGGACTGAAGCCGGGATACGACCCTCACGAGGTGCCCTCGCCCCTGATCGGCAAGCCGGCCCCGGCATTCCTGCTCAAGCAGGTCGATAGCAATGCCGCCGACTTTTCTCCGGAACAAATGAAGGGCAAGGTCTGGCTACTCAATGTCTGGTCCTCCTGGTGCGTTTCCTGCCGCGAGGAGCACCCGGTGCTGCTCTCCCTGTCAAAAACCGGGGCGGTGCCGATCTACGGACTCAACTACAAGGAAGTCCGCGGCGACGGCGGATTCAAGGAGCCGGACGTCGAGACTCCAGAGTCAAACGCCGCCGAACTGGCTCTCGGCCGTAGACGCGCCGAAGCCTGGCTCAGCCAGCACGGCAATCCCTATGTGCTCACGGCGATGGACATCACGGGCCGCGTCGGCATCGACTACGGAGTCTATGGCGTGCCCGAGACCTATGTCATCGACAAGGCCGGCATCATCCGTTACAAGCGTATCGGCCCGGTGACCCAGGAATCCCTGGAGAAGAAGATCCTGCCGCTGGTAAAGGAACTGGAGAAATCATGAACAAGGCGAGTCCCTTTGGCATCAGGCAAATATTGGCTCTCTTCCTGCTCCTCCTCATCGCTACGCTGAGCCTGGCCAAGGAGGCAGCTCCGCTGGCCGAGGACGAGGTAGTGGAAAAGCGCATGGTGGCGATCTCCGACGAGATGCGCTGCCTGGTCTGCCAGAACGAGTCGCTGTCCGGTTCCCACGCCGAACTGGCGCAGGACTTGCGACGCGAGATCCGCACCATGATCAAGGAAGGCAAGAGCGATAGCGAGATCAAGGCCTTCATGGTGAACCGTTATGGCGACTTCGTGCTCTACCGCCCGCCGATGAAGGCAACGACCTACCTCCTCTGGTTCGGCCCCTTCCTGTTCCTGGCGGCAGCCATTCTCGTGCTGGTCAATTATCTGCGCCGGCGCGGAGCCCGCCTCGATCAGGGGGCGGAAGGTGTGGAAGGTGCGCTCTCCGCCCAGGAGCAGCAACGGGCAGACGCCCTGTTAAAACAAGTCGAGGCCAAACGATGAACATAAGCTTTCTGGCCGCCTCCGCAGCGCTCTGTCTGGTTGCATTGGCCCTCCTTCTGCGCCCGCTCGTGCGGCGTCGCGCCAGCCCACCCAGCACCTCGCGCCAAGCCCTGAATACCGCCATCTACAGCGACCAACTGAACGAGTTGGAGCGCGACCGCGCTTCGGGCAGCCTGGCCGCGGCCGATTTCGCCCAGGCCAATGCCGAACTGCAGCGTCGCATGATTCAGGATGCGGCTGTTGCCGACGTCGCACCGGCTCCTGCGCGTCCGGCATGGCGCAGCGCCATCGCCCTTGGCCTCTCGCTTCCCGTGGCCGCAGTCGCCTTTTATGCCTGGCTCGGCAATCCGGCGGCCATCCAGCAGTCGGCGGCGCAGGCCGGCCACGAGGTCACCCCGGCCCAGATCGAGCAGATGGTTGCCACCCTCGCAGCACGGCTCGAGAAGAATCCTGACGATATCCAGGGTTGGGCCATGTTGGCGCGCTCCTATAAGGCGATGCGCCGCTTCGACGACGCGGAAAAAGCTTTTGTGCGCATCGGCGTCGCCATCAACAACGACCCCGGCTTGCTGACGGAATATGCAGACGTTCTGGCCGTGAAAGCCGGCGGCAATCTCGAAGGCAAGCCGCTGGAACTGGTGAACAAGGCGCTCCAGCTCGATCCGGTCAACACCATGGCATTGGCCCTCGCCGGCACCGCCGCATACGACCGCAAGGACTTCACCGAGGCGATCAGCTACTGGGAAAAGCTGAGGCAACTTCTTCCGCCGGACTCCGACGACGCCAAATCCATTGCCGCCGCCATTGCCGAGACCCGCGAAAAAAGCGGCGCCAAGCCCGCCGCGAAGGTCGCGGAAAGGGCCGTCTCCGGCAAAACGGTGAGCGGACGGGTGACCCTGGCGCCGGCGTTGGCGGCAAAGATGCAGCCTGCCGATACCCTGTTCGTGTTCGCCCGCGCCGTCGACGGCCCGAGAATTCCGCTTGCCGTGCTGCGTGCCCGTGCGCAGGATCTGCCGCTGTCATTCGTCCTCGACGACTCGATGGCCATCAATCCCGACATGAAGCTCTCCGGCGCCAGCCAGGTCAAGATCGAAGCGCGCATTTCGAAGTCCGGCAATGCGACGCCGCAAAGCGGCGACCTGATCGGGGAATCCGCCGCGGTGAAACCCGGCGCCAAAGGCTTGGTGGTCATCATCGAACGGTCCGTCCCTTGACGATCAGGCCAGCAAAAGAAATTTTGCTGTGCCTGAGTTTCCTCTTAGGCTGCCTCGTCATGCCGGCGGGGCGGGCCGCCGAACCAACAGCAGCAATCGCGGCGGCGGCCGATCTGCAGTTTGCCCTGCCGGAAATCGCCGAAGCCTTCGAGCGCGCCAGCGGACACCGCCTGCGCCTGTCGTTTGGCTCTTCCGGTGTGTTCTCCCAGCAGATTATTCAAGGTGCGCCTTTCGAGCTGTTCTTCTCCGCCGACGAGAGTTACGTGGATAAGGTTTTTGCCGCCGGCCGCAGTGCCGACCGCGGCAAACTCTATGCGACGGGGCGGATCGCCCTGTTCATACCCAATGGCTCGCCGATCAAGGCAGACAGCGATCTCGCCGATCTTGGCCGCGCCGCACTCGATGGCCGCCTGAAACACCTCGCCATCGCCAACCCCGAGCACGCGCCCTATGGCCGTGCCGCGCGCGAAGCCTTGAACCACGCCGGCATTTGGGCTCAGGTCGAGAAGAAACTGGTGCAAGGCGAGAACGCCGCCCAGGCAGCCCAGTTCGTCGCCACGGGGAACGCCCAGGCCGGAATCCTGCCGCTCTCTTTGGCACGCGTCCCGGCGATGGTCGCCAAGGGTGCCTTCATCACCTTGCCGGAATCCTGGCACGCTCCGCTCCGGCAGCGCATGGTGTTGCTCAAGGGTGCGGGAGCGGCCGCGAGGGCGTTCTACGCCTACCTGCAACAACCGGAAGCACGGGCTACTCTTGCCCGCTACGGCTTCGCCACGGCGCAATGATGGACTGGGCCGCACTACTACTCTCGCTCAAGCTGGCCGTCCTGACAACCTTGCTCCTCGTACCGCTGGCGGTGCTCCTGGCGCGTCCCCTGGCCTGGTCGCGCTTTGCCGGCAAGGGCCTGCTGGAAGCGCTGGTAGCGCTGCCGCTGGTGCTGCCGCCGACGGTGCTGGGCTACTACCTGCTGACCGCCTTTGCCAGCCATGCGCCCATAGGCCGGGCCTACGCGGCATTGACCGGACGCACCCTGGTGTTCAGTTTCGACGGCCTCCTGCTGGCTTCCCTGATTTTCAACCTGCCCTTCGCGGTGCAACCGATCCAGCGAGCCTTCGGCGGCATCCCGCGGGCGGCGAGAGAGGCGGCCTGGTGCTGCGGCCTGTCCTCATGGCGCACCTTGTGGCGGGTCGAACTGCCGCTGGCCTGGCCTGGCCTCCTTTCCGCTATCGTGCTGACCTTTGCCCATACGCTCGGAGAATTCGGCGTCGTCCTGATGGTCGGCGGCAACATTTCCGAGCAGACCCGCACCGTGGCAATTTCCATCTACGACCGGATGCAGGCCTTCGACGAGAGCGGAGTGGCGGCGATGTCGGCACTTCTGGTCGGCATTTCCTTCTCGGCCATCGGCGCCTTCCATCTCCTGACTCGCCGCATCGGCCACCATGAAGGCTGAGGGACTCTCGGTCACTCTATCGCAGAGCTCGCCGATCGCCCTCGATTGCACCCTGGACTGTGCACCGGGAGAACTCCTCGCCTTGGTCGGACCTTCCGGCAGCGGCAAGTCCACGGTGCTGCGCTGCATCGCCGGCCTGCAGCGACCGCAGAACGGCCGCATCACTTGTGCCGGCAAAACCTGGCTGGACAAGGATATCGCCCTGCCGCCGCAACAGCGCCGGGTCGGCATGGTATTCCAGAGCTACTCCCTGCTGCCGCACCTTTCGGCCCAGGACAACGTCGCGCTGGCCCTTTGGCAGTTGCCGCGCGGCGAACGACTCGAGGCGGCACAGGCTTGGCTGGCAAGAGTGCATCTTCACGGACTGGGTGAGCGCCGCCCCGGCGAACTCTCCGGCGGCCAGCAGCAGCGCGTCGCGCTGGCCCGCGCCCTGGCCCGCGCCGTCGGCGATGCGACGCAGCCCACCGTGCTGCTGCTCGACGAACCCTTCTCGGCCGTCGACCAGGTCACCCGACGCAAACTGCAACAGGAGCTGGCGCGTCTGCGCCGCGAACTGTCGATACCGATCGTCCTCGTGACGCATGACCTGGATGAGGCGAGGATGCTGGCCGACCGCATGGTGTTGCTCCATCGCGGAGTGGGCCTGCAAAGCGGCCCGCCCGAAGAAATCATGACCCGCCCGCGCAACGCCGCAGTCGCACGCCTGACCGGACTCAACAACCTGTTCGAGGGGATCGTCGGCGGCAGAGCTGCCGACGGCATGATCCTTCTCGAATGGCAGGGACTGCACCTCGAAGTGCACGGAGACCAGGACTTCGCCGCCGGAACCCGGGTGTGCTGGGTGGTGCCGCCGGAGGGCGTGCGTCTGCACCGGCGCGGCCGGCCCTACCCGAACGAGGGCAGCAATCAGGTCACAGGCAGCATAGAGGACAAGCTCGTCCTGGGCCCGTTCACCCATGTCACCCTGCGCCCGGCGCGCGGCGGTCCCCCGCTCGCCTTCTCGCTACCCAGCCACATCGCCGAACAGGACGCCATCACGCCCGGAGCCGAAGCCACGGTGACCTTGCTGCCCCGGGCAATCCAGCTGATGCCCTGGGAGGGTTAGCCACACCTCGCCCCCGGAACCTTCGCTTCGCCGGGTGGCGGAGGAATGGCGGTGCTCAGTCGTTGTCGTAGTAGTACGACTTTTGCGGCACCTGCGCTGCGGCATTGCGCCTCGCGGTTTCCAGGTCCTGCGGCTTGTCCCACCATAGGGCGCGACCGCGCTGCTGCTCCACGATCTGTTCGGGATGGTTCTTCAACCAATCGCGCATGAACTTGGTGTGATCGGATTCGTATGTGGCCATGGGTGCTCCTTCGTGAATGTTGAAACCGGACTATTCCTTGGTGCGCGTGATTCGCAGCACTTCGGGGATATGGCGCAAACCGCGCATGATGCGCGCGAGATGGACACGATTGGCCACCTGCAGCGTGAAGTGGAGCATGGTATAGATGCCGCGATCATCGTCCATGCTGACATTCTGGATATCCGAGCCACCCGCAGCGATCTCGGCTGCCACCTTCGCCAGCACGCCGCGGCGGTTCTCGGCGACGATACGGATGCCGACCTCGAACAGGCGCTCGCTACCCGGTTCCCATTCGACATCGACCCAGTTGTCCCTTTCGTGGTGAGCCTTGCCGATGCTGCGACAGTCGTGAGTATGCACCATCAGGCCCTGGCCCTTGCGGATGATGCCGACGATCGGATCGCCCGGGATGGGCCGGCAGCATTTCGCCAACTGCACGGTGAGCCCTTCGCTGCCGCGGATGATGATGGCGCCCTGGGGTTTGTGCTCGATCGGGGTCCCGCCCTCGGCTTCGCGCAAGGCGGCAAGCCGCCTTGCGACGATGGCGGCGAGCCGCTTGCCCAGTCCGATGTCGGTCAGCACGTCGCGCTTCGTCGTTTTCGCGCCGCAACCGCGCACGAAACGCTCCCAGACGGCAGCTTCGATGTCGGCCAGGCTCAGACCTTGGCCGGCGAGAGCTTGAGCCAGCAGGCGCTCGCCGAGCGCGGCGGACTCCTCATGTTGCTGCGTCTTGAGGAAGTGACGGATCTGCGCGCGCGCCTTGCCGCTCTTGACGTAGGTGAGCCAGGCCGGATTGGGGTTGGCGTGCGTCGCGGTGATGATCTCTATGCGATCGCCGTTGCGCAGTTCCGTGCGCAAGGGCATCAGCTCGAAATTGATCCGGCAGGCGACGCAGCGATTGCCGATATCGGTATGCACGGCATAGGCGAAGTCCACCGCGGTCGCGCCGCGCGTCAGACCGAGTATCTTGCCCTTGGGCGTGAATACATAGATTTCGCCGGGGAATAGATCAACCTTGACGTGCTCGAGAAACTCGGCCGAATCGCCGGAAGCGGATTGCAGTTCGAGCAGCGACTGCAGCCATTTGTGGGTCTTCTGCTGCAACTCCGAAAGCGCGTTGTCATCCTTGTAGAGCCAATGGGACGCAACGCCGCTTTCCGCGACATGGTGCATCTCGGCGGTGCGAATCTGCAACTCGACCGGGGTGCCGTAAGGCCCGATCAAAGTCGTATGCAGTGACTGGTAGCCGTTGGCCTTGGGGATCGCGATATAGTCCTTGAACTTGCCTGGCACCGGCTTGTAGCAACGGTGCAGAACGCCGAGCGCCAGATAGCAGGTGGAAACATCCTTGACGATGACGCGGAAGCCGTAGATATCGAGGACCTGCGAGAAGGTCAGATGCTTATCGCGCATCTTGCGATAGACCCCGTAGAGGTGCTTCTCGCGGCCCATCACCTCGGCTTCGATGCCGGCCTCCGGCAGACGGCGGCGCAAGGTCTCCATGATTTTGCCCACGACCTCGCGGCGATTGCCGCGCGCTCCTTTCACCGCCTTGGCCAGGACGCGGTAGCGCAGAGGATGCAGATTGAGGAAAGAAAGCTCCTGAAGCTCACGGTAGAGCGTGTTAAGACCCAGGCGGTTGGCAATCGGAGCGTAGATGTCGAGCGTCTCGCGGGCAATGCGGCGGCGTTTCTGGATCGGCACCGCGCCCAGGGTGCGCATATTGTGCAGGCGATCGGCCAGTTTGATCAGAATTACCCGGACATCGCGCGCCATGGCCAGCAGCATCTTGCGGAAGTTCTCCGCCTGCGCTTCCTCGTAGGACTGGTTCTCGATTCTGTCGATCTTGGAGACGCCGTCGACCAGGTCGGCGGCCGACTTGCCGAACCTGTCCGCGATCTCCTGCTTGGTGATGACGGTATCTTCCATCACATCGTGCAGCAGGGCGGCAATCAGAGCCTGCGGATCAAGGTGCCAGTCGGCGAGCGTGCCGGCGACCGCGAGCGGGTGCGAGACGTAAGGATCTCCGCTGGAGCGGATCTGGCCGCGATGCGCGGCCGCGCTGAAGACGTAAGCGGCCTCCACGCGGACGACTTCTTCCGGTTTGAGGTACGCGGAAAGCTTGGCTTTGAACCGTTCGAGATCCTCCGTCAGATCGACTGGCGAGAGCATCTCCGGGGCAATGAGCGAGGCCTCGTCTGGGGCGGCAGCATGAACACCCGGCGTGGCCATCGCTTCAACTCATCGCGACACTAGGCCTGGCCGCGATTGAGGAGCTCCAGGCCAACCAGGCCACCGGCGATCTCGCGCAGCGCGACCACGGTGGCCTTGTCCTTGTCGCCCTCGACCTGCGGCGTACCGCCGAGCGTGATCTGGCGCGCCCGATAGGTGGCGACCAGCGTCAGCTGAAAACGGTTGGGGATGTGCTTCAAGCAGTCTTCTATGGTGATGCGGGCCATGGCTTATTCCTGGAAAAGTGGCGTGAACAATTCGGCGTGACGTTCCCGTTGTTGTGGCAGGCGCAGCCGGGAGGCGTGCACCACGCTCAGAAGGTCACCGAGCGCCGTTTGCAACTCGTTGTTGATTATAGCGTATTCAAACTCGACTACGTGCCGCATCTCTTCCTGCGCGGCGGACAGGCGTCGGGCGATCACGTCAGCGCTGTCGGAGCCTCGGCCGCGCAGCCGCCGCTCCAGTTCGGCCAGCGAGGGCGGCATGATGAAAACCCCTACGGCGGCGGGAAAATGCCGGCGCACCTGACGGGCTCCCTGCCAGTCGATCTCCAGCACCATGTCGCGGCCGTCCGCCATCTGCTCTTCGAGCCGGACGCGGGAACTGCCGTAGTAATTGCCATGGACCTCCGCCCACTCGAGAAAATCGCCGCGCTCGCGCATGGCGAGGAAATCAGGGGCGGCGACGAAGTGGTACTCGCACCCATTCCGTTCTCCGGGGCGCGGCAGCCTCGTCGTGTAGGAGACCGACAAGTGCACATCCTTGTCCTGCTCGAGCAGGAGACGCACCAGAGTGGTCTTGCCGGCGCCGGAAGGCGCGGAGACGATGAAGAGGGAGCCTGAGGTACTCATTCGAGATTCTGGATCTGCTCACGCATCTGCTCGATCAGCAGCTTGAGCTCCAGCGCGATACCGGTAATCACCGAGGAAACCGACTTCGAGGCCAGCGTGTTGGCCTCGCGGTTCAGCTCCTGCATCAGGAAGTCCAGTCTCTTCCCTGCCGCTCCGCCTTTCAGCAGGACGCGCTCGACCTCGCCGAGATGGGCGGTAAGGCGCGAGATCTCCTCGGCGACATCGATACGCGACGCATAGAGGCCGACTTCCTGGCGGATGCGCTCCTCGTCGTGGCTGGACATGGCTTCGCGCAGTTTGCCGGCCAGGCGTTCCTGATATTCAGCCAGAGCCGCAGGCAGGAGCGGCCCGGCCTCGGCCAGCAGTTCGCGCATGCGCAGGACTCGCTCCGAGATCATCGCGGCCAGCTTGCCGCCCTCGCGCGCCCGGGTGGCGACGAATTCGTCGAGTGCCGTCGCGGCCAGGGCCAGGAATTCTGTCTGCAGCGTCGCCTGGGGCAGCGACTGATCAGCCAAGACGCCAGGCCAGCGCAGGATATCGGCCACCGACAGGGGGGGCGCCCCGGGCAGAACTGCGCGCACCGTCCCCTCAAGCTTGGCCAACTGGGCAAGCAAGCCGGCATGCGGCGCCAGCTCTCGCGGCAGTGCCGCCGAGGAAGCCAGGCTGCCGCGGCATTCGACCTTGCCGCGGGTGATGCGGGCTGAGATCAACTCGCGCAGCGGCATTTCCAGAAAGCGCAACTCCTCACCGATGCGGAAGGTGATGTCGAGGTAGCGCGAATTGACGCTCTTCAGCTCGAGATGGAGAATGGCGGGTCCGAGGTCACGCTGGACGGCGGCATAGCCGGTCATGCTGTGGATCATGTCGATTTATGCAGCTTGACTAGGGCCGCACCTAACGCTGACAATTGGCCCATTAGTGTAACCTTCGCGACATGTCATCACAACAAGTCAATCAACCGCTGCCGCCCGGCTTCCAGCTAGATCGCTATCGCATCGACCATCAGCTTTCGCAGGGCGGCTTCTCGATCGTCTATCTGGCCCATGGCGAAGATGGCACGCCGGTGGCCATCAAGGAATACCTGCCCAACTCGCTTGCGCTGCGCACGGAGGGGAGTGCGGTTCCAGTCATCCATGAGGAGCATGTCGCCGCCTTTCGCTACGGCATGAAGTGCTTCTTTGAGGAAGGGCGCGCACTGGCGCATCTCAAACATCCCAACGTGGTCAGGGTGCTGAATTTTTTCCGCGCCAACGAGACGGTCTATCTGGTGATGCAGTATGAGCTTGGCCGAACCCTGCAGGCCCACATCCAGAAGCATCATGAGAGATTGAACGAGAGTTTCGTGCGCAACGTCTTCTCGCGCCTCCTGAACGGACTGCGCGACGTGCACTCGCGCAAGCTGCTGCATCTCGACATCAAGCCTTCCAACATCTACCTGCGCAACGACGGCACGCCGGTGCTGCTCGACTTCGGCGCGGCGCGGCAAACCCTGAGCTCCGACTCGACCATGTTGAAGCCGATGTTCACGCCCGGCTTCGCGGCTCCGGAACAGTTCCGGAGCCGCGAAGGCCTCGGTCCCTGGACCGATATTTATGCGATCGGCGCCAGCATGTACAACTGCCTCTCTCGATCGGTGCCCCAGTCGGCCGACCTGCGCCTGGATCAGGACAGGCTCGTGCCGGCCGCAAGGCGTTGGGCCAATGCCTATTCGCAGGAACTGCTGGAAACCATCGACTGGTGCATGA
The DNA here is from genome assembly GCA_903904605.1 of uncultured Sterolibacterium sp. Classification (GTDB taxonomy): domain Bacteria; phylum Pseudomonadota; class Gammaproteobacteria; order Burkholderiales; family Rhodocyclaceae; genus CAIYYX01. The sequence continues at coordinate 64,848 of CAIVDC010000073.1, read as the reverse complement.
AACTCAAGCAAGCGGATCGGCCCGAGAGCGTGTTCGTATTGCAGCGTGCGCTGGGCGGGCGTCGCCAGGCCAACTACGCCCAGAACTGGCTGAGCACGGTACGCAGGCGCCTGAGCAATCTGATCTCGTAATGAAGTTTACCGTCTATCAGGAAAGCCGCATCGGCAAACGCGCTTCCAACCAGGATCGCACTGCCTACTGCTATTCCCGCGACGCGCTGCTGATGGTCGTCGCCGATGGCATGGGGGGCCATTTGCACGGCGAAGTGGCGGCCCATATCGCCGTGCAAACCATCACCGAAGCTTTCAGGCGCGAAGCCAGACCGTCACTGAGCAATCCCCTTCAGTTCCTGTCGCTGGCGTTCACCCATGCCCACCGCGCCATCATCGACTTCGCCGCCGACCGCGGACTGCCCGAGGCTCCGCGCACCACCTGCGTCGCCTGCGTGACACAGGACAAGCTCGCCTATTGGGCGCATGCCGGAGATTCGCGCCTCTACTTGATCCGCGGCGAACGGCTGCTGGTGCAGACGCGGGATCACTCGAGGGTGCAGCGGATGCTCGATCAAGGCTTGATCGACCCCGATGATGCGGCCACGCATCCCGCCAGGAACCGCGTTTTCAGCTGCCTGGGCGGCAGCCATCAGCCGCGGATCGATTTCTCGCGCAAGATGCCCCTGAAAGCGGGGGATGTCCTGGCACTCTGCAGCGACGGCGTTTGGGCGCCACTCGGCAACGATCTCCTGGTACATTCGCTGGCCGGCGCGAATCCGATGCTCTCCGTACCGCGCCTGCTCGAACAGGCGGAAGCGCTCGCTGGCGCGAACAGCGATAATCTCTCCCTGATCGCCATGCAATGGGACAGAAACTATGCGGAGGACAGCCCAAGCAATGTCTCGACCAAAACCATGCCGCCAGATACTTTCACCGCCAGGATGGGCGAAGTCGGCGCAGAGAGCGTGCCGTCCGACCTCTCCGAGGACGACATCGGGCACGCCATAGAACAGATCCACAAAGCCATACAGAAATCTTCAGACTAGGAATCCGCCATGACCCGAAAGAATGAACGCAGCGCAGAAGACCTGCGCGAGATTCGCATTACCCGAAATTTCACCCGCCACGCGGAAGGCAGCGTCCTGGTCGAGTTCGGACAGACGCGGGTACTCTGCACCGCCAGCGTCGAAGAAAGTGTGCCCGGCTTTCTGCGCGGCAAAGGGCAAGGCTGGATCACCGCGGAATACGGCATGCTGCCGCGCTCCACCCACACCCGCATGGCGCGCGAAGCAGCGCGCGGCAAGCAGAGCGGACGGACCCAGGAAATCCAGCGGCTGATCGGCCGCTCCTTGCGCGCCGTGACCGATCTTGCGGCGCTGGGCGAGCGCCAGATCACCCTCGACTGCGACGTGCTCCAGGCCGATGGCGGCACCCGCACCGCCGCCATCACCGGCGCCTGCGTGGCGCTCGCCGACGCCGTCACCGGCCTTGTCGCGGCGGGCAAGCTCGCGCAAAGTCCGCTCAGGGATTTCGTCGCCGCGATATCGGTCGGCATCGTCGAGGGCGTGGCGCTGCTCGACCTCGACTACGACGAGGATTCCACCTGCGACACCGACATGAACGTGGTGATGACCGCCAGCGGCGGCATCGTCGAGGTGCAGGGAACCGCCGAAGGGGCGCCGTTCTCGCGCATCGAACTCGAAAGACTGCTGGACCTTGCGCAAAGCGGCGTCAGGCGCCTGGTGACGGCGCAAAAGCTCGCTTTGGGACTGGCATGAAGCGCCTGGTGCTGGCCAGCAACAATCCGGGCAAGTTGAAGGAGTTCGCGCAGTTGCTGGCGCCCCTGGATTTGGAATTGCTGCCGCAATCGGCCTTCGACGTCTCGGAGGCCGAAGAGCCGCACTCCACCTTCATCGAGAATGCCCTGGCCAAGGCACGCCACGCTTCGTCTGCCACCGGCATGCCGGCGCTGGCGGACGACTCCGGACTTTGCGTCGAGGCGCTGGGCGGTGCACCGGGCGTGTTTTCAGCCCGCTACGGCGGCGAGCCGAAGTCCGATGCGGCGAACAACGCCCGCTTGCTCACCGATCTCGCCGACCAAGAGGACCGTCGCGCTCACTACGTCTGCGTCCTGGTGCTGCTGCGCCATGCGGAAGATCCGCAACCCCTGATCTTCGAGGCCGAATGGCACGGCGAGATCCTGCGTGAGGCAAGAGGCAGCGGCGGCTTCGGCTACGACCCGCTGTTCCTCGTGCCGGAACTCGGACTCTCCTCCGCGGAGCTTTCCGCGGAACAGAAGAACAGTCTTTCCCACCGAGGCCGAGCCATGAGGAAACTGCTGGAACGGTTGCCCCAGATTTCCTGAGATGGCACGCATCATTCCTATTTCCGCAGCTTCCGATACCAAGCCGGAAACCGGCACAGGCATAACGATCCCGCCGCCTCTCTCGCTCTATATCCACTTCCCCTGGTGCGTAAGGAAGTGCCCGTACTGCGATTTCAATTCCCACGAGGCGAAAGGGAGCATTCCCGAACAGGATTATCTGGCTGCCCTGATCGCCGACCTGGAGACGGCGCTGCCCCAGGTTTGGGGCCGGCGCGTCGGCAGCCTGTTCATCGGCGGCGGCACCCCGAGCCTCCTCTCGGCTCAGGGAGTCGATGCCCTCCTGGCGGCCGTCCGGGCGAGGCTGACCCTCTCGCCGGATGCCGAGATCACCCTGGAAGCCAATCCCGGCACGGTCGAGGCGGCGAAATTCGCGGCTTTTCGCAGTGCCGGCGTGAACCGCGTTTCGCTCGGCATCCAGAGCCTGAACGACGCCCATCTCGCCGCCCTGGGCCGCATCCACTCGGCCGACGAGGCGCGCCGGGCGGTCGAACTGGCGCTGGAGAACTTCGACAACGTCAACCTCGACCTGATGTACGCGCTGCCGGACCAGACCCTCGGGCAGGCGCGCCACGACCTCGATGCCGCGCTCTCCTTTGCCCCGCAGCATCTCTCCGCCTACCACTTGACGCTGGAGCCGAACACGCCCTTCCACCATGCGCCGCCTGCCCTGCCCGACGACGAGCTCTGCGCCGACATGCAGGAAATGATCGAGGAAACGCTGGCCGCCGCAGGCTACGAGCACTACGAGACCTCGGCCTTCGCGCTGCCCGGGCGGCGCTGCGCCCACAACCTCAACTACTGGAATTTCGGCGACTATCTCGGCATAGGCCCCGGCGCCCACGGCAAGCTGTCCTCTCACCAGGGCATCGTTCGCGAGTCGAAGCGCCGCGGTCCGCGAGACTATCTGCGCGGCGATTTCCTCCAGGAGCGCCACCTCGTCGCCGCCGGCGAACTGCCCTTCGAATTCATGATGAACGCCCTGCGTCTCACGGAAGGGTTTCCCGCCGGACTGTTCGAGGAGCGCACCGGCAGTCCAATATCGTCTGTTGCCGATACTTTGCTGACAGCGCAGCGACAGGGCCTGGTGGCGATGGCAGCAGGCCGGATCGCGCCGACGCCACGAGGGCAGCGCTTCCTCAACGACCTGTTGCAGTTGTTCCTTTAAGCCCGAAGAGCGCTATTCCGCCTGGACTTGGCGGCGGGTTCGGACGCCGCCTGCATGCCGCTGACCTGCAGGGCGAAGACACGCTTCAGGTCAGCAATTCCGCGCGCGAGGCTGGGGCGTTCTGCGGCGATCCACCAGCGCACCGCGCCCGCGTAGAGGAAGAAGATATTCCGCGAAATGAACTCGGGCTTCTCGTCGCTGACGATCTTGCCGCTCGCGAGCGCATCCGCGACCAGCCGGGTGATGCAGTTGATGGTGCGCGTCCGGCCATCATAGAATCGCTGCGCCTGCATTCCCCGGGAAAAGAACACCAGTTCCTTGAGCAGGATTCGCACCAGCGGGATGTTCTTGCTGAACGCGCGATAGAAGACGCTGAAGGCCGCGGACAACTGTTCCGTGAGCGGCGCCTTCGGATCGGCCGCTGCAAACGCCTCGTCGGTGATCCGGTCCAGTTCGTCGTTGAAGATCAGAAAGACGAAGTCGCGCTTGTCCTCTGCATAGAGAAACAGGGTGCCGAGCCCGACCCCTGCTGCCTTGGCGATTTCTCGCGTAGTCGCGGCATCGAAGCCCTTGACGGCGAAAAGCTCCGCTGCAGCGACCTTGATGCGCTCCAGCTTGTCCAGCTTGTTCCGCTCCCTCAAGCCTGTCCTGGCGGCAGTCTTAGCGGCTTCGCGCTTCATCGGTGTGGTACCGAGGAGATGGGATGGTTGCGGTTCTTGAGGCTGATCATCATGGCCGGATTATAGCCCGACGGACCCACCGACAGCCGCCAGCCTCATCGTAGGTTTTGGCCGAAGATTATTTGGGAGGCGATCTTCTCGGCAGACCTGGGTATAAATCTTCCGGTCGCATTTTCGCTGCAATTGGTAATCTCGCCAACTTTACAACTTTTGCCGTCGCTGTACATGTCGACGCGCACGAATGAGAAGCCCTGACTTAACTTTGCCGCGATATTCAGCATCTCCTCAAGGTTAGCGGGCTTGTCCAGACGCCTTTCACAGCGCTTGTCGTTAATTGAAAAAAACAGTTCATTCCATTGCGTATCAAGGAATTGGCGCTTTCGGTCTATGAATCGATCCATATTTACCTGGATAAGTTTCGGGCTGCCTTGGTAGCAGAAAATTTTGTAATCCGAAATGTTGAAGTCATTAAATAAAACAGGCTCAACGATGACTTTCGGTTTCAGCGTCTTGTAGTTTGCCTCTCTCCCTGATCGGTAGTGGTCTATGGAAAACCAGCGCCTTATTTGCTTCAAGTCGATCGGTTCGTTGTTTCTTCTTAGAATGACCTTGCCACTCGCATGCGTTGGCTTAATGCAACAATTGGCCGGGAAGTCATAGGTTTCCACTTCCTGGACACTGCTCAGTATCTTGATGGTCGGTACATTGAATTGATCTCCGACGACCTGCGCCACATATCGCTTGACGAACTCCTTGTCGGAAACCAACACCCGCACGGAGTCGAGAATCTCGTCCGATACCTTGATCTGATAAATCACGTCGTTGAACATGAGCGACTTTGTCGGAATCCTCTTGTGTCTATAAACAAAAAGGACAAAACTGAAAATCTTGTCTCCGAGTCTGTTTGTCGGAATTAGCCTGACTACGGTGCGGTAGCCAAATTCCAGAACCGGCTTGAATAGGCGTGACAGAGTTTTCATCAGTGAGACGCCCAAGCGGCGTAATCCCAGCATCATCACGACGAGACATTGCCGAACAATCCGGCCGCCACGGTCAAGCAGATCACGGGAGTCGCCCCGCGCTGAAGGCCGGGCGCATTCCACCGGCGGTCGTCGCCTGCTTCTTGGCGACGATGATAACGGTTTGCGGGCGACCCTCCTTGGGCGTGATCAGGCCGATCTTATAGCGAAGCAGATAGTTCACATATTCGTAAGCATTCCTGATGGCATGCTTGATCATGGTTCTGGCGCTCAGCGGTCGTGCACTGTTGCCAGACAAGTCGCCATCACCTTCGTCGCCAAGGGAATGCTTTCCTTCAGTATCGGATTTGAGAATCCATTTCTTTATTGTCGCTCTTACCCGGGACATTAATCCTATTGCGAGTAACTGGGGCAATATCGGATATCTGTATACCCGTACCAGCTTGAACCCGGTTCTCCCAAGCAGGTCGACTAGATTGTCAACACTAAAGAAGAACAGGTGATCGGGATACTGGAACAACTGAAAGTACTTGAAATACATTGGCGCTACTTCGGCAATGTTCCCTGTTTCGAAGACCAGCAGTCCATCATCGTTCAATATCTTGTTAATCGTTATGAAATCCGCAACCGGATTGAACAAGTGGCTGATGACATCGCAGTGGTAGACGACATCAAAATGTTTCCCGCCGAATACGGATGAATCTAGCGGTGACTCTTCGCAAAGTATATCGAGCTTATTCCTCATGAAATCCGCTTGAATGGGATTGAACTCTAGCGCATACGGAGAAAAGCCGACTTTTCGTGCCTCATCCAAAAAATAGCCCGCGCCGGCGCCTATCTCGAGGAGCGCGCCGCTCTTGACAAACGAACGTATTATTTTGAGATGATGTCTCGCGTACAACCGCGTCGGATAGGCATTTGCAATGTGCGAGTCCGCTGATATATAGGCGTCATCGTGCCCGTACAAATCGACTATTTCTGCTAACGAGGGCCGGGGCGATATATAGATGAGACCACATTGAGCGCATTGCTTTCCCTGGTACCCATGCTCTTCAATCACTACGTGATCGCTATCGGTCCCACAAAATATGCACTTGATCTCTTCCATGTTCGTGTTGCTCCAGTTTCTTCATGCAAATAACAGCGGTGACGCAGATTGGCGAGCGCTTGCTAATGTAGCGCGGACCGAGTATCCAAGCACAGTTCGTCTGCTTTCAAAGTCCTTCATTTCGGCTGTCGTGAAGCATCGACTGCTGCTCGCGTCCATTGTCGAGACGGATTTTCAATCAGCTTGAATGTTATCTGGGCTGCAGCCAAGGTGGCAATGACGGTCATCGGATAGACGATCAGCGCAAGATGCGGAGAAAGCTGCGGAGTAAGAACTCCTTCGACCATGGCCTGGGGCATTTTCAGGATCAATCTGCAGATCTGGTTAATGGCCCAGATGGTGATGCCATGTGACATGTATAGGGAATAGGATACCTTGCCCAGCCAGCGCAAAGGACTTTTCAGCAAAATTGAGTTCAAGCCGCACCGGGGAGCGAGGAGCAGGGACAGTATCAATAGCGCTGACAAGGGGAACATCACTGAGTCCCAGCCATTGCCTTCTGCCTTGAAGCAAAGCAGGATGACGACAAAGCCCAGACTTAGCCAGGACCACCCGCCTGACAGGGCTCGGGATCCTGCCGCCTGAAATACGCCGTAAGCCAAGCATCCGCAAAAGAATCCGGCCAGACAGTTCAGAATCGAGTCGAAATAGCCAATTTGCTCGCCGCGGAATAGCAGCAAGGACAAGGAACCGGCGACCACGGCGACTGAAAGGAAAAGAAAACCTCTTCGGCTTAGATACAGGACGCTCAGCCCAAACACGACATAGGTGTAAAACTCCGTGCTGATGCTCCAACTTGGTATGTTGAAGGTCAGTGCATGGCTGGAAAACCCTAAAGCCTGAACCAGGAAAAGATGTTCGAAAAAAGCACCGATGCTATTTTCGACGAATGGCCTGGTGTTGCCGCCGACGATGCCGTACTTTGTCGCGGCAATGTATTTCGCCGTTTCGAGGCCTAAGTAAAGGAGCAGGAACGTAACGTGCACAGGGTAGAGCCTGCCAAAGCGCAAGAACATGAATCTCAGAAAATCAAACCTGTTGGCAATCAGCGTGCCATAACTATGGAATAGCACGAAGCCCGAAAGCACGAAGAAGAATTCCACCATTAGATAACTGTGGCGAACAAAGCCAACTTCATATGCAGGCACGTACCACGCAGGCAAGTGGTGAAACACGATCAGCAATGCCGCCAGTCCCCGGAGAGACTCCAGCGAGTCGAAAAACAATCGCTCTTTCTTCGGCATTAGCTTATGGCGACCGCTAGAGAGCTCGCTGGCGCAGTTCCAGCCACAGCTTAACGGTCAATAATCTCAGGAAGAGATCCGGCGCTTCGCTCCCCCAGCTTGGCAATGGGGTTCCCCAGGGATCCCTGCCCAACATCGCGGTGAATAGTTCCCGTATGAACGGGGAAGGGGAGGACCACAGTTCTGCGATGAGCGGACTTCTTGCCACGTAGAACGAGAACTCCGGCCAGGAGCCCGCTGTCGTCGTATTGCTGGCTCGCCCGGTCCGGCGGTCATTGAACGTTCGCCACTTTCGCTCCAGGCGGCGAATTGTCTCGGTAGCCGCAACCCGCAACGGCCCGGCGTCCAGGCGGGTTCCGTAGTTGTTGTTGAGAACATGCCGGCCCGGCTTGCCCACCACCCGGCCTACGGCACGACTGTAGACGCAAAAATCATTTTTCAGGGACGGCGGCATGCGCGCGTAGAGGTCGACGATCCCCTTGTCCGCCATGACCGGCTCCCAGGGCAGGGTGCGCATCAGATAATGGCGTCCCATGGCATCGGCCTCACGCGACAAAGGACGGATCCGCAGGTCTTCGACGGCGCTGCAATCGTTGCGCAATGCGGCCGGGAATCGTCCCGCCAGACGCGCTGCTACCCTGGCATTCCATTCGGCCGCAAGAACGAAATGTGGCTGATAGAAGCACGGATCGTAGCCACGCTGTTTGTAGATGGGGAGTGCCATGCCAAACAAGCTCACCGGCTCCTTGTTGAAAGCCAGGCCCTTGAGCAGATAGTCGGCATAGCAGCCGGTCAGCACCACGCCCGCGCCCAATCCTTTCAACTCCTCGATCAGACCGTGGTAGTGCGCATCCTGGATAGACCACATGCCGCCGGAGATGCGCACGCTCGCCATGGCCCCTTTGGCGTAATGCTCGGGGTCGCGCAGCAGGAGATGGTAAGGCGCCTCCGCGACAGCCGCCAGCTGCCTGGCCGTGCTGGCCTCGGCGTTTTCACTGTCGCAGAAAGTGGCGCACTCCACCAGGCGGGGATCCCGCGCGCCGAAGAGGATCGCCCTCGAATCCAGGCCTCCGCTCAGGAGCAGACCCGGCTTGCCGAGTATTTCCGCGGTGCGGCGCCGGGCAGCGAGTCGCAATGCGTCGGCGATTCCCTCTATCCACTCAGGGACAGACATATTCTCGTCATGCGGAATCCGGCGCGGATCCCAATATACTTCCTGCCGGGTATGCAGGATGTCATCCTTGAGCGTGAAGGTGTAACGGCAAGCCGGATCCAGTTGGCGGACGTTCCGATGATAACTGTAGGGGTGCACGCCCGATCCCGTGGCCAGACATTCGGCGATGGTGTCGAGATCGAGTTCGGGGGGGTGCCCCTCCGCAGCGAGCCAATCCGCAAGCACATCGGGGTGGGAACACAGGCGCAGGTTCGAGCAGGATTCGGCGCGATAAACGGGAAAGGCACCGAGCCGGTCGGTGATCAGATGCAGCGCCTTCTCACCGGGGTCGAACACCACAACGGCGCAGACACCGTTGAGAAGATCCAGGAATTCATGCTCTCCATGCAGCCATGCCCGCAGCAACAGCTTGCATGCCCGGCCTCCCTGGAAAGGCAGCGTGTCCGCTTCCCGCCATAATTCTTCGTCAAATGCAGCGCGACCCGCCAGGCCCAGCGATATGCCCGTGACCGGATCAAGGGCAGGGGCCCAAAGGTCGGCTCCCTCCACCCTGGCCAGCGCGACGCTGAATGCGCCCCACTTCAGGGGCGTAATTAGGGTATCGTCGGTGAAGCGGAGCCCGTCTGAAATTGCACGGGCGGGCGGCGCCGCATTGCCGACCAGCAGGTCACTCATGCCTGCACCCGATTCCCTGAAGTCGCCGCTTCAAATCATTGAAAATTTATCTCCACACGGCGGTTTTCCGCATTTCGCTCGCCATCCGGCGTGGGCACGCGCGGCCTTCTTTCGCCGTAGTATGAGCCGTCGATCAATTGCGCTTCGGTGATACCGGCTTGGCGCAGGGCCGCAATCACGGTGTCCAATCGCCTCCTGGAAAGTCTCTCGTTGTAAGCATCCTTGCCGGCCCGGTCGGTGTGGCCGGTAATGACGACACGTGTGGGGTTGCGTTCCCGGACCGCCGCGACGACCTGCTCGACTGTCTCCTGCGCCTTTGCGGTGAGGTTGTAGCGGTCAAAGTCGAAATAGACGATAAACGAGACCGGGGTCTTTGGGCATGTGACCTCCGGGCAGATCGCCGGCGGCGCAGGCGGAGGCGGCGGAGCCGGCTGGACCATCAGCGGCGGCATGGGCGGGGGTTCCATCCGGGCCATGGCATCCTCGAAGCCCTGGCGGCAGGCGTGGACGTCGTGGGGCTGGATATTTTCCTCCTGCTGCTCCATCCAGCAATCGAACATCACCTGGGCCTGCGCCGCCGGCTTCGGATAGGTGCCGCGCGCGCCCTTGTTCAGCACCGCCATCAGACGTTGCCGGGCCTGGGTCAGATCCTTGACGGCATAGATCGGCAGCGTCCGCTGCGACAGGGCTTCAGGATCGACTCGTTCGCCCCGCTCCGTCGCCGCCGCGCGTTCAAAGAACTTGGCCGAATTGATGAAGTCCTGCTCGTTGTCCTCGTGCTTTGCGTAACGCCAATAGTTATGCGCCAGGTAGTAGGCGAAGCCCCTGCCGTCGGGACCGTCGAAGCGCCAGTCCGGGTAGCGAGGCGCCTCGCCCTTGCCGTATCTATCAGGGCCGGGCGTCATCTCCCCGTCGGCCCACGCCAGACCCGACAGGACAAGCGCCATTAGCCAAAGCAGCGATATCTTATTGCCGTTCACGATTTTCCCTTCTACGTCTATTGATCTCAGGATAGCGATCAAGAGCACCGAAATCTTGGACACCACAGCGCTGCACAGCTAGTGTATTCGTTCATAATATCTGTTCGTAACAGGCTTGTGGGTGTTTCCCGAAATCTCGAGCCGACCATCAATTCTGCCTGTTTGCTGCCGCGGCACCTTCCGTGCCGTGCTCGACAGTTGCCCGACGAACCCGAAATCCCAGCGCGGCTTTGCATCGGTGAAACCAGAACATGAGACCCGAAGTGACGCAGGCAAATTCGGCGAGCGAAGCATCGCGTTCGATGCTCAGTCGCGGAATCCGGAATCGATCGGAAGCCGCACTGAGGAAGCCTTCTTCGGTCGACAAGGCCAATTCAAACTGGAACAAGCGCAGGCTCGGGAAGGTATAGTTGTCGTACTCCCCATAAGGTGCCGCGAAGTAGCGCACCGGGCCGACCAGCGCTTCGAGGTAAGCCGTGGAATCCCGCAGGGTGGCTTCGATCTCTTGCCAATGCAGGGTATTGAGAGGCTCGTGATCGTGGTTGTGGCAGCCGAATTCGACCAGGCCGCTAGCGGCCATCTCGAGAATTTCATCGCGATCGAGTACCCGATAATACGCTGCCTGCCCGTGGTCGAAAGCCAGCCCCAGGCGCCGCAGATAACCATCCGCCTGATCCTCGACTGCCTGGGGACGAACCCGCTTCAGCGTCTCGGTAAACTCCACCCCGATCGGCACCGTTCCACGCGTCGCCAGGTGCAGACGATCCCACCAGAATACCTTGTCCGTGCCTATCTTCCCGGTGACGACAAATATCGTCGCAGGAATACCGAGTTCCCTGAGAATTGGAAATGCGGTCAGATAATTGTTGGCGTAACCGTCGTCGAAGGTAACTACGGCCCGTGGCTTTGCCCCCGCTTCACCGATCTGGCTATAAGCTTCGTGCAGGGAGCAGACAGCATAGTGCTTTTTCAGATATTCCATCTGCTGCCGGAAATCGCTGGCCTTGACCTGCAGGCAATCCCCCTCGGCGACCGCCACCTCATCCGGCATCACGCCGTGATACATCAAAACCGCGACGTGATTCCGGTGCAGCCGGCGGAACAGGGCAGGCAGCGCAATCCGGGACAAATATCGAATTACCAACTTTCTCATCTTGCTCCTGCTAGATTCTTGCGCCAAGGACAAACCCGCCGCCGGACAGTACCGCTGTCGAATTGAACAAGCAACGTCCTGTCAGGCACGTTTCCGCGATTGTAGTCCACGTAGGCCAATTGGCTTCGCTCAAAGACGTTCATTTCTTCTTGTCCCGAGCGAGCCGAGATAGCTGCCTAACGTGACCAGGGCCAATGGATAGGCATACTGGATCAGGCCTCGCTGTGCTTCGTAGCGCGCCCACAGAGATCGCATTCCCGAGATGTCAAGCACGCCGGACGCAGCAAGCTTGTCAATGGCGGCCTCACACTCGTCACGCACCGTGCCGTACATCCACTCCCCGATGGGGAGTACGAACCCTCTTTTCGGGCGACTGAAAACGTCCCTGGGCAGCAATGGCTTTGCTGCTTCGCGAAGCAAATGCTTTTGCGGGGCCCCCGTCGGCTCTTGCATGCTGCCGGGGATTGCCCCAACATAATCGATGACCTGGCGCGCCAAGAATGGCACCCGGATTTCCAGTGAGTGCGCCATGCCGTTCGCGTCGGCATCGCGCAACAGGGTATTGTTCAAGTAGAAGAAGAAATCTGCCTGGGAGACCGTTCTAAATACGTCTACGCGCGTCTCGCTGAAGGGTTCATACGCCTCCGCCGGCAGGTAGTTCGGAGAAAGGCTGAGGTGTTGCCAGTTGAAGCCCATGGCTTCCATGTCAACGTCCGTGGTCAGCCTGCGAAGACGTGCCACGATGTCGACGATGGAACTACCGGAGCAGGCCATTTCGATGGCGCGCCGCTGCCTGGGCGGCGACAATCGTGCGTAGGCCAAATGCGCGGCATATTTTCGAAGCGGCTGTGGAATCAAGGAAAAGTACCGCTGCGCCCTTCGTGCCCGCTTCGCGTCGCTGAATGTGTAATTGCCGCCAAATAGTTCGTCAGCCCCCAGGCCCGACAAAGCAACCGTGGCTCCGGCATCTTTCACGGCGCCGCTGACCAGATAGGTGTTGAAGCCATCAACGCTTGGGCGATCGGCCCCCGCCAGCCAATGCCGCCATTGTGCAACGATCCATTCGTCGTCCAGGACCAATTCGTGATGCTGTGTCCCTAGCGCGCGGGCTATGGCAGCAGCGGGAATCAACTCGTCCTCCCCATGCGCGCTGGCATAGCCTACGGAATAGGTGTGCACTGTCTTGCCGTCATTCCGGGCCATCGCCGCGACGGTTGAGCTGTCAATACCACTCGACAAGAACACGGCCATCGGCACGTCGCTTACACATTGATCACGCACCGCGGCATCCATCCGAGACTGGATGGCGCGAACAGCCTCTGCCTCGCCAAAGGATTCAACCGCCTGCGGAAACTGCCAGTAGCGACGCGCGGGCAGCGACGGTTCGCCCCTGGACGCTTCGCTTCCGATCCATTGGAAAGTGCCGGCCGGCATCGACCGGATAGCGCGGTGAACGGTAAGCGGATCCTGGGGGGTTCCGTAGGCGAGGGCTGAAGCGATCCCAGCCGGGTCGATATCGTCGGGAACCAAGCCGGATGCCAGAACTGCCCTGACCTCGCTGGCGAACACGTAGCCACGTCGCAAGCGCGATATGTACAGGGGCTTGACGCCGACCGGATCCCGGGAGAGCAGAATTCGTCGCGTCCGTGCGTCGTAGAAGGCGAACGCGAATATTCCGTCCAACCGTTCGATGGCCTTCTCGCCCCAAGTCGACAAGGCCTTAAGAAGTACTTCCGTGTCGCCCGAACTGCGGACCGCAATTCCCTTCGCTTCGAGACTGGCTCGAAGCGACCGGAAGTTGTAGATTTCGCCGTTGAAGATCAGGCAGTCCCCGGTCGCAGGGTTAATCATCGGCTGATGGCCTGTCGGAGAAAGATCGAGAATTGACAGGCGGCGAAAACCGAAGCCAAGGATGGGGTCCGCGCTATCCGCATCCCCCATGGGCAACACCTGGTAGCCTTCGTCGTCCGGACCGCGGTGGATCATCGCGCGCATCATCGCCCGCACGGCAGGCTCAACCCGGCTGCAATCGGCGCTGATGACTCCGGCAATGCCGCACATTAGGCGCGAGCCATGGCTAAGGAATCTGGATAACGCGTAAACGATTTCGCCGCTGACCGGTCAAACGAGCGATACCGAAAATCGGGATGGAAACGATGAAGCAGGCGGCGCTCTCGGCAGGAGGAATTGGCCACTGCGGCGACACGATGCACCGAGCAGCGCTTACAGGAGGGATAGACAGGCCGCGGAAGCCCCGGTCGCCTTTGTGCGTGCTGATCGTGTCGGGCTAAGCGGAGGCGGACAATGGCCATGCTCCGATTGGTCTGGAGCACATGCTGCGAACCTGCTTCCTGTCGAGTCGATTCGAGGTGCGCGACTTCGAGAACCTTGACGGCGGACGGGAAATTGTGCCGGGCGAAACCGCCGACCGCACCTTGCGCCATCATCTCCATGCCGAGTCTTGCAATAGCGATGCGCCCACGGAATGACTATGGCCCGAAAGGACAGGCGAATTCGCAATCGAAGGACGGTCTCCGCAACCATTCCATACCCATACATATCGCCAGAAAATCTGCTTGCCGCCTTCCTCGTCGTTACTCATCGGAATCTTCCTGAATGCTGGCGCGGGCTACTCTACCATAAGGCAGTCGATGGACTCCAGCGAGAAGCTTCGGCCACAAAGACAGGTCTTCTCGCGCAGAAGATCCAGGTGGACCGAAATACCGGAGGAACTCCGAAGAAGCGGTGTGCCGCCCGATGTCGGTTCAGCCTAATCCGGAATTAGCAGGAAAAGACAGGCGTTATTGACGCTTGAAAATGAGTGGACATGCCGATTATATGGGGAGACAAAGGAGGAGCGCGGCCCGCGGAGACGCGACGAGCGGGCAAGGACGAGCAGGGGCAAGCGATTCCCTTTGCCAATTGTTGCGAGTTGTTTCGTTCGATAGTCCAGCGCAGCAAGGGACCGTCTCGCATCTCCGTTCTTGATGGGGCGTGAATAGCTGACGAATGTAATACCGCCCGGGCCAATAGGGGGTCGATGTCGATTCCAGCCAAACTATGTTAAATACTTTACCTTTCTTGATGTTATGGTATAAAATTAAGGTGACTACTTAGGTATATTGGCGCCATCAACCAGTCGAGATAGGGGCAGAGCAAATCGAGACAGAAGCTCACATCCTAAAAATGGTCGGCGGCAACGAGTAGGCTTGACGAGTTCACTGCTTGTGCAGGGTTGCGAAATTGCGGGTGACGGTCATCCACGCCGGCAGCAGCCGGAGGGGGTGGCTTGCGAGGAGGGTTCAAATGCGCCAGGTTATTTCAATTTTCTTGATCTTCGCGATGACAGGGTGTATTGGCTACACTCCGCATCCCCCTGCCAACATACCTGGCGGAAAACAGACCTATAAGGACGAGGTCGTCTATTACGGGCGTGATTACCTGATTTCCGCCGGGGACCAGATCGAGGTCACCTACCATGTGGATGTCGACCTGAAAGAAAAGTATCTGCTGGCCATCGGCGACCAGATGCGCGTGGAGTTCTACTTTCATCCCCAACTGGACCGAACTCTCGACGTCCGTCCTGACGGCAGGGTAACCCTCCCCTACAAGGGGGATATCATGGCGGCCGGCCTTACGCCTTCTGAATTTTCCCATCGCATCGACGAAGCCTATGCGGATTTTCTCAACAAGCCGCAGGCTACCGTGACACTCATTCGCTATGGTCAGCGCATACGCGCATTGCAGGACTCGATCAGGACGGCTTCGAGAGGACAAAGCAAACTGGCACTGGTGCAACCGGACGGCAAGATCACCCTGCCCCTGTCCCCGCCGCTGATGGTCGCCGGCAAGACAATCGACGCGGCCGAGCGCGAGATCAATGAAGCATACGCCAAGGTCATTCCGGGAATGCACACGTCGGCTTCGCTGCTTGAAGTCAAGGGCAACGTGATTTACGTATTCGGCGCGGTCAGCAAGCCGGGATACTACGAACTCAGAGGCCCCACCTCGGCCCTGCAGAGTATCGCCATCGCCGGAGGGTTCACGCCTGCTGCCGAGACCTCCAGCGTCCTGTTGATCACCCACAATGAGGAAAACCAGGCGGTTGCGCGACTGCTCAACCACAAGGAAATCCTGAGCAACGGAAATCTCTCGGCTGACGTGATGCTCCACCAGTTTGACGTAGTCTTCGTGCCCAACACCTGGATCGGCGAGAACGCGATCCTGGGCGGATTCTGGAAACAAATAATCCCGCCGGCCCTGAACATTACCTACGGCTACGGCGTCAACGTGACGAGATAAGCATGGGACCTTCCCGCCGCACCGCCCATCAGGAGTCCTCCATGACGGATACAGAGAACACCCGCCGTGCGAACATTCAGACCGCGCGCGACATCATCAGCATCTTCTTCCTCAAGAAGCGCGCGTTCAGCCTCACTTTCATCGGGGTCATCGTCGGCGCCCTGCTGCTGAGTTTTCTCACCCCGCCCATCTATCAGACCACGGCCATGTTGCTGATCAAGCCGCAATACTCCAAGCCGCTGATCTTCGACCAGGACAGCACGCGCGCCGGGGCGACCTACGACACGAGTAAGGTGGACGAAAGCACGCTCAATACCTTCATTTTTCTCCTGAGCGCGCCTGAGGTTCTGCGCGAAGTGGTCATGAAGTACCACTTGGCAAAGTCGGATGATGAACGCGACATCCTCGAGGCTATGGACAAAGTGCGCGCTCGCTTCAAGGCGGAACCGCAAACCCAGTCGAGCATCATCCAGTTGACCTATCGGGGGGGAGGAGCACGCGAAGTGGCCGACCAGCTCAACACCCTCGTTGATGCTTATATCCGCTTCTACATCCAGACTTATCAGTCGACCAAGGGCCGGTTCGCCTTTTTCGACGACCAGACACAACAATACAGGAACAAGTATCTGCAGGTGACCAATGAACTCGTCGCGGCAAGCAAGGACCTCAATGTGATAAAGCCCGATCTCCAGAAAGAGAAAGGCCTTTCCCTGATCAGGGATCTGGAGCTCAACAAGTCGCAACTTCGCGACAAGATGCAATTGCTCAGGGACAAGAACGCCACCTTCAATTCCGTATTGGCGCGCCTGAAACACGATACCCAGGACACACTGCTGCCCAGTCTGCCGCAGGATGCAATCCAGGGCTATCCGGCGCTGGTTGAAATGGAAAAAAGCCTGGCGCAATTGCTCATCAACCGGCAACGGGCCCATGCCGACTTTTACCCTGGCTCCAAGCCGGTAGTGGACGCCGACAACCAGTACAACAATATGAAAGTGCAGATTCGGCTGCAGATGCAGCAGATCACCCACGATCTCGGCGCCGAGATGTCCGCGCTCAACAGCGGCATCAACGACATCGACGCCCAGATCAAGGAAGCCATGAAGGCCAATGTCAAGTTGACGGGAGATGCGCTGACATTCGAAAGCATGGAACTGGAACAGCGCATGAACAAGGATAACTACGTCATGTACAACACCAAGAAGGAAGAGGCGCGAATCAACGACAAGAAGGACCAGGCGATGTTCGCCAACATCGAAGTCGTGGCCCGTCCATCCGCGCCGACTTCGCCGTGGTTCCCGCAGCGCGGCTACATTATGCTGCTGTCCATTCCGCTGGCGCTCATTCTGGCAATGGCGGTGAGCGCGGGATCTTACGCCTGGGAGAAACGCGTCTGGACCCCGACGGACCTCAGCATGCACACACAGTTGTACTACTTGGGGTCGCTCGATGCCGCTGAATCGAAACCTGCGCGGCGTGCCGCCAGATGGTCACTGATGCCGTCGAGGAGAAATGCATGATCATGCTCCATGACCTACTGCACCGGCAATCCGGCGGCGCACCGGCAACGCCGGGCGCCACGCCCATTCCACCGGTCGCTTCGGCCGCCAGGGCGAAAAAGCCACGGCCCAAGAACCCGCTGCAGGCCCTCGATCTTCCCAGGCAGTGGGCCATGGAATTGCACAAGATCGCTTTTCAACTCTCGCCCCGGGAGACCGACGAAGACCGCCCGGTGAGTTATTTGTTCACCAGCGTGGCCGCGGGTGCGGGGAATACCACCGTCAGTTATTTCTTCGCCTATATCCTCGCCGCCGATGCCGCAAGCAGGAACATCCTTTTCGTGGATTTCGACCCGGAACTCAACAAGCCGGCCGTCTCGGGCAGCCGGGCCACTTTCTTCGTTGGCCAGGAAGATATGACGGCATTGCTTGCCGAGCCGGAGACGAACCTGGATATCGTCTCGGTGCGGGTCGGCCAGGACAGATCCACTGCGGCCTCGACGGCATCGTCGACGGCCTGGTTTCGTGACTTCATGGCGACGGCGCACACGACCTACGATGTCATCGTCGTGGACTCTCCTCCAATCGCATTCACTCCCATGGCTTATGCACCGGCAAGGGCAAGCGATGGCGTCATCCTGGTGCTTCGCTGCGGAGAATCGCGTTATCCCGCGATCAATACCCTGGTGAACGATCTCAATGAGATGGGAATCAATACCTTGGGGGCCGTTCTCAACAATCGCCAGTACCCGATACCCAAGGCTCTGCTGAAGCTGCTCTGACAACCTCTGGAGGCGAAAGTAGCGCGTATGTACTTCGAACGCCCTCCGCTGCTGAGCATTCTGCTGCCGGTCTCAATCGGATTGGCGGCAGGGGCGCTGGTCGTCTACAGCATCGCCAACATCGAACTCAAGTGGACGGCCTTCATCGTCATGGCCTTGGTCGCAGCCAGCGTCGGCGTCCTCCTATTGGCGACCACGACCAATCTGCTGAGGAAGGTCTTGCTCTTCGGCTCCGTCGTGTCATTGCCGATCTACTACAGCAATACCTTCATGTATGTGAAGGAAGCCCCTTTCATTGTAATGGCCAACGGCTTTCCGATCACCCTGTCCAACGCCTTCCTGATCCCGCTGATACTCCTATGGATCTACGAGTTGATGTTCGATCCGGACTGTCCGCCGATACGGCTGCCGCGAGGCTGGCTGCTGCCCATGACACTGCTGCTGCTGATCAATCTCGTTTCCTCCTTCCTCGCCCCCGTTCCTTTCTACAGCGTCAGCATGATCTGGCTGCAGTTGAAGTGCTACCTGATTCTGCTCTATTTCGCCAACAACGTCCGGGACCAGAAGACCCTCAAATTGATCGGCGTCGCCTTCGCATGCATTCTGATCATGGAAGGTGTGATCGTCCTGGAGCAGCGGTATGTCGGAGTCATCTTCACCGCGGAGCATCTGGGAAGGTCGGCGGTCGTTCTGAAGAGTCGCATAGGATCGGCGGGGGGCGAGATCCTGCGCATGGCCGGCACCGAAAGTCACCCGAACGCCCTGGCCATGTATCTCAATCTCATGCTCCCTTGGGTGGGTTTCCTGTTCCTCGTGGAGAAAAAGGCGTCCATGCGCATCCTGCTCCTGGTCGCGGTCGTGCTGGCGGTGATCGCGCTGGTCTTCAGCGGCTCCCGCGGCGCCTGGCTGGGCATGCTCATTACCATCACGACGGGCATCTTCCTGTGGATGCGGAAGCGGGGCCGGAACCCCCTGGTTGGACTAGGCATCTCAGGAATCCTGATGCTGCTCCTGTTCAGCGTCCTCTTCGCTGCTTCAACGACCTTCAGGGACCGCCTGGTCGAAGGTGACCAAGGCGCCGCCTATTCGCGCGTACCGCTGATGAAAGTCGCCGAGGAAGTGATTGCTTCCAACCCGGTATTGGGCGTCGGGCTGAACAATTACACCCATGAGATGGCCCGCTACGACCACACTGCGGAGCGCATCGCCACAGAGTACCCCTATGCAGTACACAATACCTGGATGCTCATGTCGGCCGAGACCGGCCTACCGTCTTTTCTGGTGTTTGCCTATCTGTTCTTCGTTCTGTTCCTGCGGGAAGGCTACCGTGTCTTCCAGAACAACCAGGGCACGATGGCCACGCTGGGTATCGGGATATTCTGCATGTTGCTCGGATGGTCGGTGCATAACCTGGTCAACCTGACTGCGCCTTACGACGAGCCGACGATTTGGGTGCTGATCGGCTTGCTGGCGGCAGTCTCCAGATCGACGCCGCGTCCGCCTCTGCCGCAAGCGAAGACGCGACAAATCCAGCCCAAGCTTCATGCCTGAATCCCACAAACAGCGCACCCTGCGTGGGATCAATTGGAACTTCCTGCGGGTCTTCAGCCAGACATCTCTGGGGCTGGTGGTTGGAGTCATCCTGGCACGGCTTCTGCCTCCGTCCGATTTCGGTCTGCTGGCCGTCGCCATGGTCTTCATCAGCTTTGCCGAACTGGTTTCCGATTTGGGCATGGGCTCGTCCATCATTCGCCTCAAGGAGATCGAGGAGGCGCATATCAGAATCGCCACGA
This sequence comes from uncultured Sterolibacterium sp., assembly GCA_903904605.1. Lineage (GTDB taxonomy): Bacteria > Pseudomonadota > Gammaproteobacteria > Burkholderiales > Rhodocyclaceae > CAIYYX01. Next base: position 44,934 of record CAIVDC010000073.1, on the reverse strand, counting down.
CGTTTTCCCTGGTGATGGGAAGCTTGCTGGTCGTGCTGATCTGGAGCATCGCCGAGACCGCCGCGGATTTTTTCGGCAGACCGCAGGTCGCCGACATGCTGCGCGTCCTGTCCGTCGGCCTGTGGTTCACTTCCCTTTCCGCCGTCAGTCGCGGCCTGCTGCTGCGCCGACTCGATTTCAAATACCTGGTCCGGGTGGACATCAGCGCCTACCTGCTGGGTTATGCCGGCGTAGCCGTCAGTCTCGCTTTGGCGGGGTTCGGCGTCTGGAGCCTGGTCTTGGGCAGCACGGCCTCGGCGCTGGTCACGGCATGTGCCTTGTTCTATCTGTCGCCGCCGAAACTTGCGTTCCGCCTGCCCAGGCGCGAAGCCAAGGATCTGCTCGGCTTCGGCAGCGGCATGAGCCTGATCGTCAGCATCAACTTCCTCTCCAACAACGTGGATAGCCTGATCATCGGCAGGTTCCTGAATCCGGCCTTGCTGGGCCTGTACACCCGCGCCATGCAACTGTGCACGCTGCCGCTGAACAGGATCGCCGCGACGCTCTCGGCCGTGATGTTCCCGTCCTTTGCCGAAATACGCGACGAGCGCGAGCGGCTCAAGGAAGCCTATCTGAAGGTGGTGAATCTCGTCGCCCTGATTTCCTTCCCCCTATTGGCGGGACTGGCGATGGGCGCAAAATTCGTCATCCTCGGACTGTACGGCGAAAACTGGCAGGGCGCCACGTCGGTATTGCGCATTCTCTCCCTCGCCGGCATGATCAAAGTCGTTACCAACATGGCCGCTCCGGTGGTCCAGGCCACGGGACACCCCTATGCCGAGGTGCGCCGTCAGATCCTTTCCCTGCTGGTCATGACCGTCGGCTGTCTCGGCCTGGTGCGTTACGGGATCGAGGGGGCCGGCTGGGCCGTGGTGATCAGCTCTCTCGTCTTCTATCTCAGCATGGCGCAGCTGGCCGGAAGGATACTGCGCAGTTCCTGGCAGGAGTTTGTCGGGGCCCAGCTTCCCGGCCTGGCGGTGGCAGCAGCGGTGGTGCTGGGGCAGATCCTGGTCATGGCAGTCCTGAGCCGGACGATGGCGCCCCTGCCTGCGACGATCATGCTGGTGATCCTCGTGGCGGTCTCTGCGATAGCTTCCCTGCTCTGTGTCTTATACCTTCCCGTACGCATCATCGGCAAAATGCCCGCCTGGCTCGCCCTGAACTACGGCCACCACGCCCCGCCGGTTATCCGCGGATGGCTGCTGCGGCGCTTTCAATGAAGTCTCAACAATTCAGTCTCCTTGTGAGAACATGTCGGACCGATCTGCCAACAAGCACACATGTCGGGCTGAAGTCCGACCTACCGTCATGATCAAGAGGATTCTCTACGCCCATTATCAGTGCTACGAACGTGACGGTTCCTTCGTGCACACGAGGGAGTTCGAGGCGGCTTTTCGCAAGCTGTGCACAGCCAAAGCAATCCAGTTCAGCGTATTGGCGCCGCCGCTCGTGGCGGGTGACGGGGGGCGCGCCGAGCGGACGAGCTTCCTGCGCAACCTCAGGCGCAGGCTGGGCCGCTTCTACCTCCGCGACATCATGGTCTTCGCCTTACAGGTCCGGCACGTTTTCGGCCACTGGCGGTATCTGGCCCGGGAAAAACCGGACATCGTCCTGATGCGCTTCGAAGGCGAGGCGCTTTCCCTGCTCTGGGCCTGCCGCTGGCTGGGCATCCCGTCGGTGATCGAGGTCAACAGCCCGGACCGGGAGGAACACCCCAGTAATTACCGGCAAATGCCCGGCTTGAAGAGACTGTTCAGCAACCGCCATGCCCTGAAGTTGGCGCACGGAGCCTTTGCCGTGAGCGAGGAACTGGCAGGCCCGATGCGGGCCGACGGCGGCGGCAAACCGGTCGTGACCATACCCAATGGCGTGGACATCGAGAGCTTCGCTCCGGGGATCTCGGGCAAGGAGATACGCCGGCGCTTCGGCATCGCCGACGATGCGGTGGTCTACGGTTTCGTCGGCAGCTTCGCCCCCTGGCATGGTCTCGACCTTCTCGTCGATGCCTTTGAGCGGCTGCTGAAGGACCACTCCTCCATACACCTGCTGCTGGTCGGGCAAGCCAATGCGCAGTGGCGGCCACTGCTCGCTCGCATCGCGGCCCCGGATCTGGCTCCTCACATCACGGTGACGGGCTTTGTTCCCCCTCGGGACATTCCTCCCTACCTCGCGGCCATGGATATCACCACGTTGCCCAACACGGCCTATTACTGCTCGCCTCTGAAGCTGTTCGAATATATGGCCATGGCCAAACCCACGGTGGGCGTTCGCACTGGCCCCGTGGCCGCGACCTTGCTGGACGGGAAGGAAGGTCTGTTGTTCGCTCAAGGCAGCTTGGACGAACTGGGCACGGCGCTGGACGTGCTGACCAGGGACGCGGAGCTGCGCAGGCAAATGGGTGCTGCGGCGCGTCTGCGCATCGAGCGGGATTACACCTGGCAACATAACGCCGAGCAGGTTTTCGATCTGCTCGACAATGTCCATCGAAAATCTCGGCAAGGACGAGCGCCGTGAGCTACCCCATCACCGAAATACTGGGGGTCAAGATCCATGTCGTTGACCGCGGCGGCTTGCTCGATACGATCGCCCGGGCGGTGGAAACCGGGCATGGCGGGATCATCAACAACGTCAATATCCAGGCCATGAACCTGGCCTACCGCGATGCCGAGTTCCGCGCAATTCTCAATGCGTCGGATCTGGTCTTCGTGGACGGCGCCGGTGTTCAGTGGGGGGCGGCCATCGCCGGCGTCGAAGTGGGCGAGCGCTTGGCCTACGGCGACTGGGTGGATGACCTGTTCGCCCTTTGTGTCGAGCGGGATTGGCCGGTATTTCACTTGGGCGACATCGACCCGGTGGGGGAAGACTTCCGGCGCGAACTGGCGAGACGGCACCCGAAATGCCGGCTGGCCGGCTGCCACCATGGTTTTTTCAAGAAGACCGGGCCGGACAGCGATGCCGTGGTGGACGTGATCAATGCCAGCGGTGCGAAGATTTTGCTCGTGGGCATGAGCATGCCGATCCAGGAAAAGTGGGTGTGGGCGAACCGGCATCGCCTGCAGCCGCCGGTGGCGCTTGCCGTAGGCGGCATGGCACGCCTATATACCGGCCGAATCAAACGCGGTCCGCCCTGGATGACCCGGAATGGCCTGGAGTGGCTGTACCGTCTGGCTGTCCAGCCCGCCTACACCTGGCGGCGCTATCTCATCGGCAATCCGCTCTTCCTGTGGCGGGTGTTGTTGAGCCGGCTCGGCATGAGTGCGGCGAATCTCAATAGATAGCTTGCTTCATCGTGATGCGGGGCAGTCGGCGTGGTTAAGGAACTGAAAGGTAAGTCGGAGAAAAGATTATGCTGCTACATACCAAACACCAGATCATCGCTCGAGCTTCGGCGCTAGCGGACCTGCTGGCTTTGCTCGTGGCGTTTCTCGGCGCCACTGAGTTTTCCAGCATGATCCAGACCGGGTTTTCCCTCATCGACACGCTGTCGACCCGCTATACGGTCGGCAACGTCGCAGGTTTCATGATCCTGGTCGGCCTGTGGCTGATGTCCTATCAGTGGATGGATCTATACCAGCCTCAGAGCCGCAGGCGGGACTGGCTGGCTGAGGCGGCCGCCATAGGCAAGGCCAGCGCCATAGGCTGCATCATATTCGCCGCTTCGGGCCTGTTTTTTCACATCGCGCTATTTACGCCCCTGTTCTTCTCCGTCTTCCTGCCTTGCGTGACCTTCGTCGATCTGCTGTTGCGCAGGATCACGCGTTTCTCCCTGAGAAGCGTCAATCTTGGCGACCGCAACGAGCGCAACGTCCTCATCATCGGAACCAACGAGGCCGCCCTGTCTTACGCGGAGATGGTGAAGGCGAATCAGGAGATCGGGTACAGGCTGCTCGGCTTCCTCGATGACGAAATCTTCGACAAGAAGACTAAGGCCTCGCCCTACATCGGCAGGTTGCGCGATTTTCCCGCCCTGCTGGAGAAGACGATTGTGGACGAGGTTGTTGTCATCATGCCCGTCCATGCAAGTCGCGACGAAATCAATAAGGTCATCGACCTGGCCTATGTCATGGGAATCTCGGTGCGCTTCCCCGCCGACCAGCTATTCAAGGAGATCGTCCGCTACAAGAAATATCGGATCCGCGCCGAAACCATGCCCGCCTCGCATGGCGCGATCGGAATCGACGTCGTGATATTTTCCGGCCACCAGCTCAGCCTTGCCTTCATCACCAAACGCCTGCTCGACGTCCTGATATCATTTCTGCTCATCGTCGTGAGCGCGCCGATCATGCTGGTCTTGGCCATCTTCATCGTTCTCAACAGCGGCATGCCGGTGATGTTCGTCCAGGAGCGCTTTGGTTATAACCGGCGGATCTTTCATCTGTATAAATTCAGGACCATGATCCGGGGAGCCGACGAGTTGCAGGAGGAATTGAGATCGCGGAACGAGCGCACCGGCGCTGCCTTCAAGATGAAGAACGATCCGCGCGTCACCGCCGTGGGACGCTGGCTGCGCAGGACCAACCTCGACGAACTGCCGCAACTGTTCAACGTCCTCAAGGGCGACATGAGCCTGGTCGGCCCCAGGCCTGTTTCATTGAACGACTATGCCCGGATCGACGGCACCTCCCAGCGCCGACGCCTGAGCGTTCTGCCGGGCCTCACCGGCACCTGGCAGATCGCGCCGGGTCGCGAGAATATCAGCTTCGATGAGTGGATGGAGATGGATCTGGAGTACATCGACAACTGGAAACTGGCAACCGATCTCGCCATCCTGGCCAAGACCATTCCGGTGGTCCTCCTGGGCAGAGGCGACCGCTGAGGTTCCGGCCTCGGCCTGCGCCGGCGGATGTCTCCGCCGTTACGCCTCCAGAGATTCGAGGAACGACTTGAATCTCAGGGCGTTGGTTTCGAGATCGAATTCCGCCTCGACTCTGTTTCGCGCTGTTTCCGTCAGGAAGGCGACATTCATCTCGCCCGCCATGAAGCGCTCGATGGCATCGGCCAAGGCATCCGGGGCGGCCGGCGGCACCAGGACCCCACCGTCGCCGATGAGTTCCGGGATGGCGGAAAGCGCAGGGGCCACCACCGGCACACCCGCCCGCATCGCTTCCATGAGTACCAGAGGCATGCCCTCGGTAATGCTGCACAACACGAAGAGACTTGTTTCGGCGTACAGGGCGAGCACTTCGTGATGATACTTAGGCCCGAGCAGCCTGACCTTGCCTGCCAAATGGAGTTGCCGGATGCGCTCTTCCAAGAACTGTCTTTTCGGCCCTTCGCCGACGATGTCGCAGCGGAAATCATGGCCACGTCCGGCGAGGATGGCACAGGCATCGATGAGCAGATGTTGCGCCTTGTGCTCGGACAGTCGGCCCACATTCAGGATGCGGAACGGGCCGTCAGACGCGCAGGGGTGGGCTGTCGCCGCTTCCAGCGGCGGTATTCCCAGCGGAATCACCGTAATCTTTTCGGCATCGACCAGAGGGAAGTGGCTGCGGATGAAGTCGACGTTGAACCGGGAAATGGAGACCAGGGCGTCGGCTTCCGCGAGTTTGGCCGCAAGATCGGGAGGGTAGTCGAAAATGAGATCGGCGCCATGCAGGGTGAGGGAATATTTGATACCCGACAGCCGCGCCGCCCAAAGGGCAACCCCGGCTGCATCGTAGGTGAAGTGCGCGTGGAGTCTAGGCCGTGGCGCGCGATCGAAACGGCGAAGAAGCAGCGCGGCTCCGGTCAGACAGGCGAGGCTGGTGCGCAACGACGCCTCGGCAGACGGCAGTCGGCAAAGGGCCGTCAGGTAGCGCACGGGATGGCGCAGCAGGGCAAGGCTATGGGCAGCCAAGACTTGCCATACAGTCGCCTGCAAGAACGTGAAGACCTCGCACTGGATTGCGCGCATGTGCGGATGAACCTGGCTTTCGGGCGGCGGCCTGTTGGATGTGATTTCCATCGGCAAACCGGCACGGCGCAGCACCTCATACTGATCGTAGACGAATGTTTCACTCAGGCAAGGGAAGATCGAATTCAGAAAGATGATCCGCCGCGGCGCGCGAGCCGTCTCGTTACTTGTCCCATCCGCTGTCCGCAAACCTTCGTCCGCAGGGTGTGGTAGCGTATCGACATTGTCCGGCGGAGTTGACTTCATTGCCGTCATATTGCAGTAGCAAGCGGGAGAGAGTTTGTGGTCGAGACAATCATTTCCATTTTTACCTGGGTGCTCCTGATCATAGCAGCCCTGCCGATATTCTATCTTCTCCTCCTCACCCTGGCTTCTTTCCTGCCACGCCGGCCGACCCAGGAGGGCCCGAAGCCGAGACGCATTGCGGTGCTCGTGCCGGCCCACAACGAGAGCCTGCTCATCACCGAGACGGTGGCGGATCTGATGAGGCAAAGTTATCCCCGTGACCGCTATGGCCTTCTGGTGATCGCCGACAACTGCACTGATGACACCTGCGCGAAAGCCAGCGCCGGCGGCGCCAGGGTGCTGGAACGCAGCGGCAACCCGGGCAACGGGCAGGCACTCAACGACGCCCTGAGCATGCTGCGCAAAGAGGAGTGGGACGCCTTCCTGATCATGGATGCCGACTCCCACCTGCATCCGGACACCCTGAGGCAGGTGGACCGCATGCTCGAGAGCGGCGCCCAGGCCGTGCAGATACGTTATGGCGTGGCGAATCCGGAAGAGTCGGTCCGTACCCGTGCGATGGAATTGACCACCGCCTCATTCAACGGCCTGCGGCCCCAGGGCCGGACGGCCCTGGGGATGTCCAGCGGTATATACGGCAATGGCTTCTGCCTGAGCCGGGAGGTGGTCGCCAGGGTACCTTATCTGGCCCATTCCATCGTCGAGGATATCGAGTATCACATGCACCTGCTCAAGGCCGGCTACAGGGTCGCTTTCGCCGACCAGGTGTGGGTCAAGGCTCAGATGCCGATGGGCGGCCGCGGCTCCGAAGTACAGCGGGTGCGTTGGGAGCGCGGCCGCCTGAAGATGATCGGGCGGTACGCGCCCGAGCTGTTGCTGCGTGCAGTGAAGGGGGACTCTTATGCTCTAGACGGTCTTCTTGACGTGATCATGCCACCGGTCAGCGTAATCGTCCTTTTGCTTCTTCCGCCGCTGATCCTCGGTGACCCTCTGCAAAGGGTTCTGTCCCTGGCTCTCGTGCTGGCGCTCTTCCTCCATTATCTGATCGCTGCCTGGCGCTACGGCAGTCTCGGCAGCTTGCCGCGCCTGGCAGTGTACGTGCCGTGGTATATCCTCTGGAAAACCGTCATCGTGCTCGCCTCCCTTATCCGCGAACGCGAGTTGCGTTGGATTCGTACGGACAGGCATCCTCCCCCAGACAAGAAGAATGTCCCCTAGATACCTCTATCCATTGCTGGCCGCCTTTCTCTTCGTGCCGGTGCGCGCGCTGGCTGATACTCCACCGACCGGAAGTTGGGAACCGATCCCGGAACTGTGGGATGAATTCAACGGGGCGCAACTCAACCCGAAAAAATGGGCGAACGAGCAGAATCCATCCTACCTGGGGCGAAAACCCGGGATGATGATGCCTTACAATGCCCAACTGGAGGGCGGCGAGTTGAACCTATTCGCCCGGAAGGAAAGCATACCCGGAGCACCTCCAGGCTACAGCTTCACCACCGGCAATATCAGCAGCAAGGTCATGGTCAGGTACGGTTATTTCGAGGTCCGCGCCAAGGTCATGAAGTCTAGGGTTGACTGCGCGTTTTGGCTGTATCGATGGACGGATGCCGCCTCCTTTGAAATCGACATTTTCGAAATTGCGGGTACCGCACAGGGGCAAGAATCGAGCCTTCATACCAATGCCCATGTCTATTACGGCCCGGCAGAGCAGGAAAACGACCAGACCCGCCGCTCGGACCCGCAAACATGGCAAACGGCGAACCCCCTCACGAATGACTACCATCTGTATGGCCTCGAATGGGATGAGAAGGAAATCAAGTGGTACCTGGACGGCAAACTCGTGCGCACCAAGGCGAACACCGATTGGCATGTACCGATGGCGATTCAGCTGGGCACTGAAATCAACGTCAAATGGATGGGCCTTCCGGAAGCAAACGAGTTGCCGGGCGCATTCAAGGTGGACTATTTTCGGGCGTGGCGCAGGCAGAGCGGGCCGGCGAAATGAGCCGTCATGGCGTGCAATATGGGCTCCCGGCGCTCAGGCACTTCCCGCGGGACTCCTGACTAGCTGCCGGCGGACGCTTGGCAGCGACTGGGGCCGTGAATCGTGACGACAGATATTATGCCGTTCCGGAGACCGTCCCGTGACGAGGATAACGCCAGGAAGCACTGCTTCCACCTTGACCTGGCTTCGTCGTTCGCCTCTTGAGCGAACATCACCGTACCCACATTCGTGCGTAGGGGAAAGATGCCAGGGCAAGCGCCGGACGACTCTATTTCTTTCTTAGGAGAATCGTAATGCCTGCGGTAAAAAGATCTTCTTCGGCAAATTTCGCAAGTTCAGTCCTGAAAAGCAGATACATGAAATAATACTTGTAGATTTGTCTTCTTCGATAGGAAACGACTTCCCATTGGTCTGGCTGACTGAATAGCTCATCAAATTGTCTAACAGTCCAGCGGTTCATTTCCGCGTATGGATCTTTGATGCTCAACTGAGTTTTCTTGCTGGGATGAATAAGCGCATCTGCCCGTTTGCCTGCAAGAAACTCAAAGACGGTTTGATCAGAAAAAAGGTTTTGGATATATGGAGTTCCCGAAGTTCCGAATCTATGTGCACCGAATGGACTCAAGAAAAGCGGATCGAATTGGGCGAAAAGATACCCTCCCTTTCTAAGGGCGCAATGACACGCTTTCAGCACCGCCACCGGATCGTCATAATGCTCAAAACTGGCAATTGAAATCACCACATCGAAACTGTCGCTCTCAAGCTCGGAACTCAAGAAATCGCAAGACAGGTAATTGGTATGCTCGACTTTGCTCGGTTCGAAATTGCTTTTGAGCTTTTCAAAAACATTGCGGCATTCCGGGTTGTAATCAATTCCTAATGCGAACCCTACGCCGTATTCGTTGGACGCTAATAGTGTTTCCCCGTAGCCGCAGCCGATATCCAATATTCTTGCATTTTCCAGGGGCACCCCCAGTGCTGAGATTTCATCGAACGTCGTTCTGGCGTCCGTTAACAGATTTTGCAAGTCATCTTTCTCACTCTCGAAATGAGGAAATTGACTGTGAAGGAACTCTATAAACTCCAAGTCATCTGCAATTGCTTGGCCGTTTCGCGCAGCCAGCTTCGCCTTAATTGCGCAGAATGTCTTCTTGTTGAATAGATACTTATCCTTCCTGTTCATAAGATCTCGCAACAAATAGTATAGCGAGACACCAAGGTGTTTTTTTAAAGTCCGCCTTGTCTTCTCTTTAGCGGACACGCGTTTATGCGATTTATCGGACTTCATGGCCTTCACTTCCGCACGGGAGAACTTGCAACATCGACGATGCGGGCTTCAGGTACTTATCCATCTCTGAAGGGACCTCGGCCATGAATGCTCTCTCGGAGCCTAACGATTCAATTATTCCGTCCGGGTGCAGTTCCAGTTCTGGTCGAGATGCAAGCTCAGTCCCGCTTCGGCACCGGTAAGAACCGAAATTTCGCTGCCTTGGCGGCGCCGCTGCAGGCTGCTGCCGATTGTCAGACCGGCAACAACCGCCGACGAATGCCTAACCGCTCTTGCTGACGAAATAGACGCACTCTTCTCTGTTTATCCCGGTGTCGCCCAGTTGTCCAATGAAGACATCCTCTTCAGTGGTCCACCTATAGACACTCACCTTAAAACCGGCCTTTTCGAGTCTATCATGGTAATCTGCGGCATAAATCCTAACGTGGTTCCACTGACCAAAAGCTTCCTCTCTCGCAGTTGAAGTCGTTATTGAAAAGTCTTCGTAGGTGCTTTTCAATGTTAGCGACATCGGTACCTGCAGGACCGCCCAACCGCCTGGCTTGAGAGTACGGTACAACTCGGACATCGCCTTGCCGTCGTCGATAATGTGCTCCAGAACATGGTTGCAGATAATCGAATCGAAGAAGTGGTCTGGAAATGTGATGGCCGTAATGTCCATCTCGACCATAACGTCTCCGGAAGAAAGGTCAGCGGTCAGATAGCTGATATTTGATTTCGCCCGCAATATATCAGCCACTCTTGCTTCGGGGGCAATGTGGAGCAATTTATGCGGCTTCTTGAATATATCGGTTTTGTATAAAAGATAGAGATATAAGAGTCGCTCTCTATCTGTTGAACCGCAAACCGGACAAAGCGAATCACGGCGATAACCTCCGACGACGCGCTTTTCCGTTAGAACGGGAAAAGTATCGCCGTACGGGAGGAACGTCCTTAGGCGCGAATGGCAGAAGGGGCAAGCATGCTTGAAACCGAAATAGAAAAGCTTACCGTAGGCTGATCTGAGTTTCCGTCGAACCTCGACCGGGAGCGATCTTTTCAGCGCTGCTTTGATTGTCGCTGTCATGGCTCAAGTTGCTGTGACGGCGCACAAAGCCGATACTCTCTGGCACACCGGTCGCCGCGGGATCTCCAGAGAGCCACTTGTTGCGTTTGCAGCGCGGCTCAGTTGAGGTTGGGCAGATACTTGAACCAGATCGAGTGCACCATGTTTTCAGCAGCGCTCGTCGAGTCGTAATTGCCCAGGTAGATACGGCTCACCGGCACGCCTTTACGCTGGACCGTCACCAAGAATGCACCGGCCCAGATCTTCTTCAGGGTCTCGAGATTTTCCTTGGCCAAGGCTTCGTTGCCGAAGCTGGCGTAGTAGATATAGGCACCGCCCTTGCCATCCGGAACGATCATGTTCTCGCGATCCAGAACGGGCAATTTCACCGCCGTGTTCGGAGGTAGATTGGACAGGCTCGCGAGTTCCGGGTTGACTCCCAGGATGACGTCCTGGACCGTTTCATTCCAGGCCCCGTATTTTTTCGAGGCCAACATGCTGATATCCTGATCGGGCGTCACGGTAACCGCTTCGACTTGCGGAGTCCGGGTCGGATCGACCGGGAAAGGGATGTCAGCCGCCGTGCTCGACAGCACCGCCGCCCCCTTCAGAAAGAGCTCCTGGGCGTTCCGGGCACGCATATTCTCCGCGCTTGCGGCCGGTGTTTCCGTGGACTTTTGGCTGGGCGCGCCGGCTTGTCGGTTTGACTTTGCCCAGGGAAGAGCATCGGGATTCAGGCCGTACTGCATGAGCAATATTGCGCCTGCACCGACCGCCAGACCGAGCAAGAGGATCAGGAGTACATGGTGCCAACGGACTCCGCCTGGTCCCTGATCCGCATCGTCCCGCTCCACATGATCACGCTCTTCGGCCTGCGGCAGCATGAAGTGGGGCAGCGCCGAAGCCTGACGAACCGGTTCGCGCTGGGGAATGAAGCTCTGCACCGGCAACGGATGGCCAGGCGCTTCGCGCGGGGGAACCGGGGCGGCTGCGGCGGGCTTGGCCGGTGCGACCCGTGAACTAGCAATCGGCACAGGCGAGGCGGACGCCTGCATGGGCGGCAGGCTAGCCGCGACTTCGCGCGCGGTCTCCACGTCCACATACTGGGCGTTCTTGTGAAAGGCGGTGAGCAGGCAAAAATCACAGAGGTGGTTGATGATCCGCGGAATGCCTTGCGACGTCGGATAGATGATGTCGATGCTCTCGCTCGGGAACAGGGCATCGGATCCCCGCGCGACGCGCAGACGATGGCGGATGTAGGCCTCGGTATCCTCCCTGCTCAACTTGGTCAGATGGGACGCGAGACTGATCCGCTGTTCGATCTGACGCAGTGAGTATCGGCTCAGCATGGTGCCGAGCTCGTCCTGTCCGAGCAAGATGATCTGGATGAGTTTCCGGACGGGGGTCTCGATGTTGGAGATCAGCCGGATCCCTTCCAGGGTGCGCTCGGGCAGCTGATGCGCCTCGTCGATCACCAGGACCACCCGCCGCCCGCTCCGGTCCAGTTCGGTCAGCCGGTCCTTCAATTCGTTGATGATTTGCGTGTTGCTGGGAGCCATTGCGGCCTGTGCCGGCTCGGTCACCAGGACGGCGCGGCGGATCGTATCGAGGATCTCTTCATGCGAGATCCACGGGTTGTTGATCTCGATCACGATATGCTGATCGCCCAACTCCGTCTTCAGCGCTTGCACCAGGGTCGTCTTGCCGGTGCCCACATCGCCGGTGATGAGGATGAAGCCCTTGCCCTCCTGTACCCCGTAGATCATCGAAGCCAGAGCCTCACGATGGATCTGACTGCCGAAATAAAATGCCGGGTTGGGGGTGTTCTGAAAGGGGTAGCTCTCGAAGCGGAAGTGACTCTGGTACATAAAACCTCAATTGATGGCGAGATGTTGTGTTTCAGTAGAGCATCTTTTCGCCGCGATCCGCAGCACATACTAGTTGTATATGGGGCTTCTTGCAAGAAAAGCACATGGGTATTGCCCCCTTATTTCCGCGATCCGCTCGGCTCCCTTCCGGCGGCCGGCCCTCCCCTCCGCGGTGTTATCATGACAATGACATCTATCGGCCAGGGGCTGAAGTGTTGCGCGAATATTGTGTCAGCCAATCGGTGCGAAAAACGGCAGCCATGGCGCTGGCGGTCATAGCCGGGGGGATCTCCGTGCTCGGTTGGGCACCGTTTGCCTGGTGGCCGTTGCCCTTGCTGGCTTACGCCTTGCTGCTATTCCTGCTGGCGAACAGCCGGACGGCCATCCAGGCGGGCAAAATCGGACTCTCGTTCGGCCTCGGCCTGCACTTCTTCGGTCACGGCTGGGTACTCGACGCGCTCCACCGCAAATCGGGCATGGCCCTGGCACCGGCTGCGGCCAGCACGCTGATCTTTGTTTCGTATCTTGCGCTATTCACTGCGCTGCCTTCCTTGCTCTGGCGCCTGATCGTCACACGATCCGCCGCCACGGCAGGGTCGATCGGCGCCTTTGCCGCTCTGATGACACTATCCGAATGGGGCCGCAGCCTCCCGTTCAACGGCTTCACTTCCTTGTCCCTGGGCTACAGCCTGATCGATACCTGGCTGGCCGGCTATGCGCCGGTCGCGGGGGTCTATGGTCTCAGCTGGCTCGGCTATTGTGCCAGCGGTTCGCTCGTGCTCCTGCTCACCCGGAGAGCGTCAAGGCCGGCACTGGCTCTGACTGCCGTTGTCTGCGGCGGCACGGCTTTTCTCCAGTTCGACTGGGTGGAGGCTGCCGGGCAATCCCTCAGCTTCCGCCTGATACAGTCGAATGTCGTTCAGGAGCGCAAATTCGATCCCCTGACCCGGCACGCTCAGATGCTTCGCCTGCTGGCCGGCATCGAGCAAGCGCCGGCCGATCTGATCATCACGCCGGAGACAGCCTTCACCGTGTTCATCGACGAACTTCCCGGCGGCACCTTGTCGCAATTGCAGAATTTCAGCCGGCGCACCGGCAGCCATTTGCTTCTCGGCATCCCCACGCTGACGGCCAATGCCGAAGGCCACAACAGCGTGATTCAGATATCACCCGGGACAGCCCGCATCCAGCAGTACGACAAAGTACGCTTGATGCCCTTCGGCGAATACAGCCCGGCAGGGTTCGGCTGGTTTTCGGCGGCGCTCGACATCCCGCTCAAGGATCTTCGCCCCGGGATTTCGGATCAGCAACCGTTTCGGGTCGGAGCGCAAAGCATCGGCACGCTGATTTGCCACGAGGATCTGCTCGGCGCGGAGTCCCGCCGCTGGCTGCCATCGGCCACCGTGCTCATCAACCCGAGCAATCTGGCCTGGTTCGAGGGCAGCATCGCGATCGCACAGCGCCTGCAAATCGCCCGCCTGCGCGCACTGGAAGCCGGCCGGCCGATCCTTCGGGCCACCAACACCGGTGTCACGGCGCAGATCGATCACCGCGGCCGGGTGATCCGGAAACTTCCCGAAATGCAGGAGGGCGCGCTGAGCGGAATCGTTCAGCCGATGCGGGGACTGACTCCCTATGCGCGCTTTGGCGACGGGCCCGTCGTCTCGGCCTGCGGCCTGGTTTCCCTGCTCTGCCTCCTGACACGGCGCCGGCGCGCCAGCCCCCGAACCCGGGAAGACCCATGGGGGCGTGGTAAAATGCCCGACCATGATTGACATCAGCCTGAACGGCGAACCGCGTCAACTCGACGCTGAAACAACGGTAGCACGGCTCCTGGCAGAACTGGGCTATGCCGGCAAGCGCGTTGCGGTGGAAAGAAACGGCGAGATCGTGCCGAAGAGCCACCATGGCGAGGCCCCGGTCGGGCAGGGCGACCGCATCGAAATCGTCGTCGCCGTGGGCGGCGGCTAAAACGGACTCCATCATGAACAACGACTCTCTCATCATCGCCGGCAAAGCCTATGCGTCACGCCTTCTGGTCGGCACCGGCAAGTACCCGGATTTCGCCGCGACCAAGACCGCCATCGACGCCTCGGGCGCGGCGATCGTCACGGTGGCGATCCGCCGCACCAACATTGGCCAGGAGCCGGGCCAGCCCTCGCTGCTGGACTTCCTGCCGCCGGCAGAGTACACCCTCCTGCCCAACACCGCCGGCTGCTACAGCGCAAAGGATGCCGTGCGCACGCTGCAGCTTGCCCGCGAACTGCTCGACGGCCACGACCTGGTCAAGCTGGAAGTGCTCGGCGATCCGAACACTCTTTTTCCGCACATGCCGGAGACCCTGAAAGCGGCGGAAACCCTGGTGAAGGACGGCTTCAAGGTGATGGTGTATTGCAGCGACGATCCGATTCAGGCCAAGCTGCTCGAAGACATCGGCTGCGTCGCGGTGATGCCGCTGGCCTCGCTGATCGGCTCGGGCATGGGCATCCTTAACCCCTGGAACCTGAAGCTGATCATCGAGCAGGCGACCGTGCCCGTGCTGGTCGACGCCGGAGTCGGCACCGCCTCCGATGCGGCGGTCGCCATGGAACTCGGCTGCGACGGCGTGCTGATGAATACCGCCATCGCCCTGGCCCGCGATCCGGCGATGATGGCGGGGGCCATGAAGAAGGCGGTCGAAGCGGGCCGCGAAGCCTATCTCGCCGGGCGCATGCCGAAGAAGCTTTATGCCGCCAGCCCGAGTTCCCCGACGACAGGCCTGATTTCTTGACCGGGGCGGAACGCGCGCATATCCGCAGCTTCGTGCTGCGCCAGGGCCGCGTCTCCAGCGCGCAGGGACGTCATCACGAGCAGGACATGCCGCGCTGGGGGATCCCCTATGCCGACGCGCCGCTGGACCTCGACCGGGTCTTCGGCAGGCCGGCGGCGAAGATCCTGGAAATCGGCTTCGGCATGGGCGAAACCACCGCGCAGATCGCCGCCGCCCATCCGGAGAACGATTATCTCGCCATCGAGGTGCACACCCCCGGCGTCGGCAGCCTGCTGAAGGAGATCGCCGAGCGCGAACTCGTCAACCTGCGCATCGTCCAGCACGATGCCGTCCCCGTGCTGCGCGACATGATTCCGGCGGATGCGCTCTCCGCCGTGCATATCTTTTTCCCCGATCCCTGGCCCAAGAAGCGCCAGCAGAAGCGCCGCCTGATCCAGGCTCCGCTGGTGCGGCTCCTGGCCTCGCGCCTGGCCCCCGGCGGCATCGTCCATTGCGCCACGGACTGGGAGGAATACGCGCAGCAGATGCTCGAAGTCCTGTCGGCCGAGCCGCTTCTCGAGAACACCTGCGACGCTTACGCGCCGCGCCCCGACTACCGGCCGCAGACCAAGTTCGAGAGCCGCGGCCTGCGTCTGGGTCACAGCGTCTGGGACGTGATTTTCCGCCGCCGCTGATTGTTCAGTTGCCGGTAAAGCGCGGCGGGCGCTTTTCCAGGAAGGCTTTGATCCCTTCGGTCTTGTCGTCCGTGGAAAAGATGATCTGGAAGGCCTTTCGTTCCAGGCGCAGTCCGGCGTCCAGAGCGGTATCCATGCCGGCGAGCACCAGTTCCTTGATCTGCCTCACGGCGATCGGCGGCAAGGCGGCGATGCGCGTCGCATAGTCGAGGGCAACGGCGGCCACTTCCGCGTCCTCAACCAGCCTGCTGATCAAACCGAGCGCCAGCGCCTCCTCCGCCGGCAGCGTATCGCCGGTGAGCAGCAGGCGCATCGCGGCGAACTTGCCGACGGCTCGGGTCACCCGCTGAGTGGCGCCTCCGCCCGGGATCAGGCCGATCTTGACCTCGGGCTGGCCGAACACCGCGGAACGCCCGGCCACGATGATGTCTGCGTGCTGCGCCAGTTCGCAGCCGCCGCCCAGCGCATAGCCGTGGACCGCCGCGATGACCGGCTTCGGGCATTCGGCGATCGCAGCCCAGAGGCGATGCATGTCGCGCTTGAACACCTCGATGGTGGACGCGTCCCGGTATTCATTGAGGTCGGCCCCGGCGGAAAACGAACTGCCCTCGCCCGCAAGTACGATCGCGCGCACCCCGGTGTCCGTGGCGAGATCGCGAAACGCCTCGGCCAGCGCGACGCGCAAGGCCATGTTGAGCGCATTGCGCCGCTCCGGACGGTTGAGGCTGACGAGCGCAACGCCTTCGATCGGGCGCGAGACCAGCAGCAGCGGCGCGGCGTCGGCCGTCTCCCGGCTCACAGGCCGAGTATCCTTTCGGCGTTGCCGTGGAAGATCTTTTCCATCACCTCGTCCTTGTAACCCAGTTCGCCCCATTCCTTGAGGATGCGACTGTAAGGCATGCTCGGATAATCGCTGCCGAACATGATCTTGTCCTGCAGCCGCCCCCGCATATCGACCTTGAGCGAGGCGGGAAAGTACTTCGGCGCCCAACCGGACATCTCCCAATAGACATTGCCCTTGTGCAGGGCCACGGCAGTCGTCTCATCCACCCAGGGCCAGCCGGGATGGGCCATGAGGATCTTGAGATTCGGGAAGTCGGCGGCCAGGTCGTCGATCGCCGACGGGTGGGCGTGGCGGACCCGGGCGCCCATGCCGCCGGGCATGCCCGCGCCCATGCCGGTGGTGCCGACGTCGATCATCACCGCCGCGTTCATCGAGGCAATTTCCTCGAACAGCGGATAGTGGCGCCGGTCATTGACCGCGAAGTGCTGCATGATCGGATGAAAATGGAAGCCGATGAAACCGAGCTCCTTGACGGCCTTCCTGGCCTGGATGATGGCAATCTCGCCCTTGGCCGGTTCGACCGCGCCCCACGCCGCGATGATGCGCTCGGGGTGCCGCCGCCACATGCCATGAACATACTCATTGGTGCATGGCGGCGTGGCGATGGTCGTCTCGAGGTCGAGCGCCACCAGCACCGCCTCGACGCCGGCATCGGTGAAGTCCTTGAGCACGGCTTCCTCGCTTTTCGCCGACCAGTCCCGGTTCCAGTAAGTCGCCAGGGCGTCGACGTAAGGGCCCTGGCAGTCTATCCATTCCTGGGTGCCGGGGTAGCAGTGCAGATCGATGATGCGCATGAGATTCTCCTAGAGACAAATTTGAACTGCTTTAAACCGCGCTACGTTCCTGTTCGAGATGCCGGGTGACCATTTCCACCAGGGACTTTTTCGACACCTTGCCGAAGGTGGACAAGGGAAACTCGCTCATCAGCTCGAGCCGCTCGGGCAGCTTGAAGCGGGCGATCTCCTTGGCCGTCAGGAAGTCGACCAGATCCTTCAGCGTCAGCGATCTGCCGCTCTTAGGAATCACGCAGGCACACATCTTCTCGCCCAGGTTCGGGTCCGGCATGGCGACGCAGGCGATGTTCTGCACCGACGGGTGCGACAGGATCAGATTCTCGACTTCTTCCGCGCTGATCTTTTCGCCGCCGCGGTTGATCAGATCCTTCTTCCGCCCTTCGACGACGTAATTGCCCGAAGGATGCCGGCGCATCAGGTCGCCGGAACAATAAAAACCATCCACCGTGAACTGTTTGGCATTGTATTCGGGCACGCCGAAATAGCCGCGCAGCGTGTAGGGGCCGCGGCAGGTCAACTCGCCGACCTCGCCCGGCGCCACTTCCCTGCCGTCGTCGTCGACCAGCCGGACTTCGTCGTCCGGGCAGATCGGCCGGCCGCAGGTCTCGAGGCGCACATCCTCCGGGTCGTCAAGACGAACGAAGAACAGCATGCCCTCGGACATGCCGAAGTTTTCCTGCACCGTCACGCTCGGAATCAGCTGCTTGGTGCGCAGGCGAACCTCCGGCTGCATGCGCTGGCCGCCGCTCTGGATCACTTTCACGGAGGACAGGTCGAAGTTTCCGATCGCAGGACTGTTGATCAGGCGGATCAGCAGCGCCGGCACGACCTTGATATGCGTGACCCGATGCTTTTCAATCAGGGCGAACATATCCTCGGGACGGCCGCTGGTCGACAACACGACCCGCCCGCCGTTGAACAGGTAGCCCTGTATCCCCGGACAGGCCAGGGCGAGGTTATGAGCGATCGGAATCACCAGCAGCAACACCGAGTCGGCGGTGATCCCGCATATCGGCGCGGCGGTTTTCGAGTTGTAGGCATAGTCGTTGTGGCTGCGCGGAATCAGCTTGGGCACGCCGGTGGTGCCGCCGGACAGCTGGAATATCGCCGGATCCGTCGGGTCGATGACGATCCTGTCCAGTTCCGCACGCGGCAGCGCTGGCTCACGTTCGATAAGCTCGCTCAGGGAATGTTCGCCAGGGCCCGGCTCGCCCAGCACGATGCGGAATTTCAGCGAGGAGGACTCGTCAGCGACGCGCTTGATCATCGGGCCGAACTGAAAATCGCCTTGCGCTTCCGGGAACACGCACACTGCCGCCTGAGCGATGCGCACGAACTGGCTGATCTCCAGATAGCGGTGGGTGGCCAGTGCGGCTATGGGTATCGCGCCGATCTTCTGCAACGCGCAGTAGAGGATGACGAACTCGGCCACATTGGGCAACTGGAGCACGACGCGATCGAGAGGGGAGAGGCCGAGTGTCAGCAGATTGAGCGCCAGGCGGTCGCTCAGCCGGTCGATTTCGCCATAGCTGTACTGCCGCTCGCGATCGATGATGGCGATGCGTTCGGCGTACTTACGGAAAACCAGGGCAAACTCCTGCGCCAGAGACCGGTCTTGCCAATAGCCGCGTTCGCGGCAGAACTTGGCGTATTCGGGGGGGAAGGGCACGACGCCTTCGAGCATATATCGACTCCTCGGTTCTGGCTCAATTAATTTCCGAACGTGTACATCTTAAACCCGGACCGATCTAGCCGATCTCGAATATCCTCTGCGGAAACTTGTGCAGCTTCTCCGCGCCGCCGCCGTCGCCGACCAGAAAGTCGTCGCACACCCAGTTGTAGCTGCCCGCTGTGACGTAGGTAGGGTGGGCGGCGAGCACCATGTTCTTGGCCAGCACCATGGTTTCATCATGCCGGACCAGCGGCCGTTCCACCATGTCGTAGCCCTGTCCGTGGCAATGCAGGCGCTTCTCCTCCGGCCTGCCGTGGCTGCGCATGTAGTCGTTGTAGGAGGCGAAGATCCCGCTGCTCGAGGCACCCGGCCTGAGCAGGCCGCGCATATACTCCTGGGCCTCGAGAACGAAGTCGAATTCGTCCTTCATCTCCTGCGATGCCTTGCCCAGCACGCAGGTTCTGCCGATTTCACCGTAGTAACCGCCCGGACCGCTGTTCTCTATCAGCAGGGTGAACTGGTCTCCTTCACGGATCACCCTGTTCTGCAGATGGCGGTTGCCGAACACGGCCGCCGTGCCGACCGGACCTGAAGCGCACAGGAACAAGCCCTGCTCGCTGCCGAAACGATGGCCGAAATGTTCCGCCACGGCGGCGACCTCGAGGTCGCGCATGCCCGGCTTGATGGCGGCGAACACCGCTTCCATGGCGCCATCCTGCATCGCGGTCGTGCGCCGGATCAGGGCAATTTCCTCTTCGCTCTTGATCGCCTTGATCTGATCCACC
This sequence comes from uncultured Sterolibacterium sp., assembly GCA_903904605.1. Classification (GTDB taxonomy): domain Bacteria; phylum Pseudomonadota; class Gammaproteobacteria; order Burkholderiales; family Rhodocyclaceae; genus CAIYYX01. The sequence goes on along the minus strand of CAIVDC010000073.1, from coordinate 25,005 downwards.
ATTTCCGAGGCATCGACGAACTTTGCCCGGGACAGCTTGCCGCGCTTCAGATAGTCGACCAGCGCAAAGGACATCGCCGCCGTACCGAGCAGGCCGATGGTCGCGCCGGCATAGCCTTCGAGCGCGGTCTGCGCCAGTTCGCCGTCGTAGTCGGCGGTGAAATGGCTGGAAGCGTAACTCGGCGTGCCGAGAAAACGGGCGACGCCCCGGCGCAAGCCCTGTTCGCCAGGCGGGAACTCGCGGGCCATGCCGAACGGACCCTGGCCGACCACGGTCATCCGGTCGTCCCGCGGGAAGACCACGGTCGCCGCGTAGCCGTTGGTCGCAGGCAGGTCGGTGAAGTACTTGACGTAGCCGCCCATGAAATCGTTGTTGGCCTGCATCAGCAGGACATCGATGCCCTGCTCCGCCATCGCCGCCCGCACGGCCGCCCAGCGCCGCTCCAGTTCCGCGCTGGAAATCGGCGTGTTGATCTGTTCGGAGACTTCTGCTGCATTCGCCATCTGTCTGTTCCTAGGTTCGTGCCACGAGGTTGATCATGTTCCGGGTGTCGCCGGCGAGGAAGCAGCGAAGATTCTGCTCGATCACGGGCAGCGCGTCATTGGCATACCGGTCGTAGAAGCCGCCGAAATGCGCCGTTACGATGACGTTTTTCATCGCCCAGAACGGGCTGTCCTCGGGCAGCGGCTCCTGGCTGAACACGTCGAGCGCCGCACCGGCGATTTTGCCTTCGGTCAGCGCCTGCTGCAGCGCCTTCTCGTCGACGACTCCGCCCCGCGCGAGGTTGACGAGAAAAGCGCTCGGCTTCATCGCGGCGAGGATTTCCGCGTTGATGATGTGGTGGCTCCGCGGCGTATAGGGAGTGAGCAACACCAGATAGTCGAGTTCGCGCACGGCTCCCTTGAGATCGGCGCTATTCTTCATCTGATCGAAGTTGGCAAGCTCCCGCGTCGCGGAGGAGATGCCGACCACCTTCATGCCGAAGGCCTTGCAGCGGGGCGCCAGGGATTCGGCGATCGAGCCGACCCCGAAGATGCCCACGGTCTTGCCGGACAGCAGCCTGGCCGGCCAGCGGTCCCAGACATGCCTGTCCTGGTTGCGCAGCACGCGTGGAAAGTCCCGGGAGAAGGCGAGCATCGACAGCATGGCAGCCTCCGACACCGGGGCGCCGTGGATGCCGCGGATGCTGGTGAGAAGGACGTCCTTGGCCAGGGTCGGGCGGTCGGCGATGTTGTCGACCCCGGTGCCCAGCGCCTGCACCCACTTCAGGTTCCGGGCGGCGGCAAACACCTCGTCGGCGCGATCCGCCAGTTGCGGGCCGAAGGTGATCAGCACGTTGGTGTCCGCGATATAGGGTCCCACCTTGCTCACGTGATCGACCACATCGAGCTTGAGTTCGGGAAACTTTTCCCGAATCCCATCGAAGTACTGCATCCTGACCTTCTCGGGCAGGTTCAGCAGGATCAAAACATTGGTTGTCATCGCAGCGGGTCCTCCGGAACGCTTACAGGATGCCGAGCAGCTTCGCGGCGTTTTCGCCGAGAATCATGCGCTTCGCTTCGGCCGAAATGTTCGCGCTGTTCACGAAGGCCACCGGATTGTCCTCGCCGACGGGGTAATCGCCGCCGAGCAGGATTTGCGAGGCACCCACCTTGTGCGCCAGGAACTCCAGCATATCGACGTTATACACCACGGTATCGTAGAAAAACTGGCGCATATACTCGCTCGGTTCCTTGTTGATGTTCGGCGTTTCGTGGGGACGGTTGCGGAAGTTGCGGTCGATCCGGCCGGCGTAATAGGGCAGGAAACCGCCGCCGTGGGCGATCACCAGCTTGAGATCGGGAAAGCGGTCCAGGATGCCCTCATAGATCAGCGACGACATGGCGATGGCCTCCTCGATCGGCTGGCCGACGCCGTTCCACATGAGGTGCTTGGTGAAGCGCGGATGCGTGAATCCGGACGGATGGATATAGACGGGAATGCCAAGGCTCTCGGCCTTGGCCCAGACCGGCCAGAGCCTCTGATCGCCGAGTTCGACGCCATCGACGTGAGTATTCACCGCGACCGCGCGAAAGCCCAGGTCCTTGACGATGCGCTCCAGTTCGATCACGGCCGCCTGCGGGTCCTGCATGGGCACGAAGCCCATGCCGACGAATCGGTCCGGCTTTCTATGGACAAACTCGGCCAGCCGGTCATTGCCTATCCTGGTCAGACGTGCGCCTTCCTCGGGCCTCGCCCAATAACAATACTGCGCGATGTGACAGATGACCACCTGGATATCGATGCCGAACTCGTCCATGTCCATGAGGCGGGCTTCGACCTCGTCCCCGGTCGGGCGCGGATGGCGCTTGCGCTGCGCCGCCTCGCCGCGCCGGTAGTTGTCGACCAGTTGGTATTCCGTCGCCTCCGGCGGCCGGTTCTGCTTGACGTAGTCGCACACCTCCGGCACGAAAATGTGGGTGTGGAAATCAATCACCGGCGAGCTGCCGGACCGTCGTATGGTCGAGGGTGCCTTCGAAGTGCTGGCCATTTCTGCTTCTCCTGTCCGCCGCAGTGGATTATTGAACTCGTTCATTTTCGACAAGGCTCGTTTCTTTGTCAAGCGCAGCGTACAGGAATACGAGGCCGTGTTGACAAACCAGTCGGCGTGCCTAAGAATATGAACACGCTCATAATTAATTGATGCGCCGCAACAATTTGGCCGTCAACACCACCGCTTGGAGAATGCAATGGGTAATGAAAAGCGCGTCGCCTTGGTCACCGGATCTTCGTCCGGGATAGGGCGGGCTGAGGCAATCGCCCTCGCGAAGGCCGGCTATGACGTCGTCGTCAATTACAGCAACAGCGAGGCCGGAGCCCGGAAGACCGTGGCCGAATGCGAAAAGGCGGGCGCCGAGGTGTTGCTGGCGCGCTGCGACGTGGCCGACGAGGCCAGCGTGATCGCGATGTTCGCGGCGATTAGGGAGAGGTTCGGACGTCTCGACGTTCTCTGCAACAATGCCGGTGCGAGCATCAGGACGCTCGCCCGGGATTTCGAGAAAGTCACGGTGGAAGAGTGGGACCAGGTCTTTTCGGTCAATGTGAAAGGCGTCTTCCTGGTCACCAAGCACGCCACGCCTCTGCTGCGGCTGTCCGACGGCGCCGCTATCGTGAACACCAACAGCACCGTCGGCGCACGCCCCGGCCCGCAGCCCCTTCCCTATTCGGCAAGCAAGGGTGCGCTCTGGACGATGACCAAGGCGCTTGCCGGCGCCCTGGGTCCTGCCGGCATCCGAGTCAACGGCATCGCGCCCGGCTGGATGGCCGGCGAATGGATGGAACGGATGCTCGGCGAGAACTACGACAAGCTGATGACGGCCCGCGCCAAGCAGACGCCGCTACGCCGCGTCGTCACCGCCGACGACGTTGCCGAAGCCGCCCTCGGTCTGATCCAGGGCAACAAAGGAGTCAGTGGCGTGATCGTCGTCGTCGATGGCGGCTATTCTGCCGTGACTTGAACAAAGAGGTATCCTGTCGCAAAGTCTTTTTCCCAAGAAAAAATGGAGGAGTCGATGATGAAGATTCGCCCGCAATTAATCCGCACCCTGCGCCTGGGCTTGATCGGCGCCGTGGCGATGGCCGGCCTGACCGTCAACGCCGTGGCCCAGACGATAGAGCTGAAGGTTTCGCACTTCCTGCCGCCGAACCATACGTTCCAGAAGGAACTGCTGCGCTGGAGCGACGAACTGAAGGAGAAGTCCCATGGCCGCCTGGTCCTGAAGATATTCCCGGCCAGCCAGATGGGACCGCCGCCGCGCCAGTTCGATCTGGCGCGCACCGGCGTCGCCGACATGGCCATCGGACTGACCGGCACCACGCCCGGCCGCTTTCCGCTGACCGAGATCTCCAACCTGCCCTTCCTGGTGACGACCAGCGCCAAGATGTCCAGGACGCTGACCGAAATCGCTCCCAAGTACCTGGCGGGCGAATATCCGGGCGTGAAGATCCTCTATCTGATGACCACCACGCCACTCAAGTTCCACATGACCAAGGCCAAGATCAACACCATGGCGGACTTCAAGGGGCTGCGCATCCGCTATGCCGGGGAAATCTTCGCCGACTCGATCAAGGCCTTCGGCGGCACGCCGCTGGCGGTGCCGCCCGGCGACGTCACCGATGCCATGGGCAAGGGCACCATAGACGGCGCGATGTTTCCCTTCGAAGGGGCGCAGAGTTTCCAGCTCGGGACGGTGACCAAGTATTCCTATGAGCCCGGCATCAATGCCGCATCGTTCTTCCTGGTCATGAACCAGCAAAGCTACGACAAGCTGCCGCCCGATCTGCGCGCGCTGATCGATCAGACCACCGGCCCCGCCGCCGGAGAGCGGGTAGGCAAGGCGCTCGACGACGCCGAAGTCGCCGGCCGGGCCTATATGACCGCCAACGGCGACCAGATCGTGGAGTTCTCGGCCGCCACCAAGCGCGACATGGAAAACGCCGTCAAGCCGATCATCGACAAGGAACTGGCCGAGCTCACCGCCAAGGGTGCGCCCGCGCGCGCGATCTACGACGCCCTGCTGAAAGCCAAGTGACGCCACCCGGGCTGCCCGGCCGCATGGGCGGCGCAGCCCGGTTCTTCCCGAATATTCGCTTCCGGAGATGCTGATGCGGCAGAAGTCCTGGCTCGATCGTGCCGTCGAGCTGAGTTCGTTTATCGCCACGCTGGCCCTGATCGCCATGATGCTGACATCGGTCGCCGACGTCGGCATGACCAAGCTGTTCAGACAGCCGATCACGGGTTCCTATGACATGGTCGAAAGCACCCTGGTCTTCGCCGTTTTCCTGGGGATTCCGGCGACCTTCCTGAGTCACGGCAACATCGTGGTCGATGTCGTCGATTTCTTCGCTTCCAAGGCGACCGTCCGCCGCCTGAAGATTCTGGCCGCGGTCTTCTCCTTCGTCTTTCTCGTCCTGCTCGCCTGGAACATGTGGCCCCAGGCGCAGGATGCCTACCGCTTCGGCGACAAGAAGCCGGAACTCGGCCTGCCTCTTTACGTGCTGTGGCTTCCCATGCTCGCCGGCACCGGCCTGTCGATACTGGCGGTGGTCGTCGCCGCCTTTCGCGCCAACGATCATAAGGGAGACGCCTGAACATGTCCGTGCAAATGATCGGCGCCATCGGCATGATGGCGCTTCTGGCCCTGATTTTCCTGCGCATCCCGGTCGCCATCTGCCTGGGCCTGGTCGGTTTTTTCGGTTATGCGGCCCTGGCCGGCTGGGGACGGGCGGCCATCGTCATGGGCAACGCGCCGTTCGACATCTCCTCAGGCTATGCCCTGTCGGTCGTGCCCCTGTTCGTCCTGATGGGCGAGCTGAGTTCCGCCTCGGGCATGTCCTCGCGCCTGTTCAGGGGCACCAGCTCCCTGTTCGGGACGCTGCGCGGTTCCCTCGCCTATGCCAGCATCGGCGCCAACGCCGCCTTCGGTGCCGTCTGCGGCTCGTCGGTCGCCTCCGCCGCGACCATGACCCGGATCTGCGTTCCGGAAATGCACCGCCAGGGCTACGACGACCGGCTGTCCACCGGCTCGGTCGCGGCCGGCGGAACGCTGGGCATCCTCATTCCGCCGTCGCTGATCTTCGTCATCTACGCCATGATCGCCCAGCAGTCCGTGCCCAAGCTGTTCGCCGCCGGCATGATTCCGGGCCTCGTGCTCACCGCCTTGTACATCCTCGTCGCCGCGGTCATTCTGATGGTCAAGCCGCACTGGGCGCCCAGGGGCGAAGCCCGCGCCGTGGGCCAGCGCCTGCTCGACGTGCTTGGCATGTGGGAGTTCGTGCTGCTCTTCGGCGTCTCGGTCGGCGGCATCTATGCGGGCTTCTTCAGCCCCACCGAGGCTGCGGCGATCGGCGCCTTCATGGCGCTGCTGATCGGCGTGGCGCAGCGCAAGCTCGGCTGGTCAACGCTCTGGGAATGCTTCGGGGCGACGCTGAAGACGACCTCGATGCTGTTCATCATCATCATCTGCGCCACCATATTTTCCTACTTCGTCGTCCAGGCCCAGCTGCCCATGGCGCTGATCGCCTGGACGCAGCGGGCGGCCCTGTCGCCCATGGCGCTGATGCTGACCCTGATCGTCTGCTACATCATCCTCGGCTGCTTCCTCGAAGGCATCGGCCTGGTGCTGATCACCGTGCCGGTGTTCCTGCCGGTCGTGGTGGCCAGCGGCTTCGATCCGATCTGGTTCGGCGTCATCGTGGTGATCGTGGTCGAACTCGGCCTGATCCATCCGCCGGTCGGCATGAACCTGTTCGTGATCCAGGCGCAGATCCCGGAAGTGCCGATCCTGAACATCTACAAGGGAACGCTGCCTTTCCTCCTGGCCCCGATCGCACTCATCGCGCTGCTGCTGTTCTTCCCGGAGATCGCCCTCTATCTGCCCGACGCGCTGTACGGGAAATAGGGATCAGTTGTTGACTGCCGGGGGTGGTTTGCGCAGCAGGGGGTCTTTCGCCTCTTCGAGCAGCCAGTCCCGGAACACGACGACCTTGGGGCGGTCGGCGCTAGCTTCGGCGCTGACCAGGTAATAGGCGGAATGCATCGCCATGCTGAGCTCGAACGGTGCGACCAGCCTGCCCGCGGCCAGGTCGTGGGCGGCCAGTTCCCTGATGCCGAGCACCACCCCCAGGCCGTCGACCGCCGCCTCGAGACCGAGAATGGAATGATTGAAGTGCGGGCCGCGGTTCGCATCCACGCCTTCGACGCCGACCTCCTTGAGCCACTGCGCCCAGTCGGGCCGACCCTCGCTGACGTACAGCGAATCGTCGTGCAGCAGGACGTGGTAACGCAGATCCGAGGGCTTGCGCAAGGGCCTCATCCCCTTCAGCAGGCTCGGGCTGCACAGGGGCGTGACCGAGACCTGGAACAGCTTGTCCACCCGGCAGCGCGGATACTTGCCGGCGCCGAAGCGGATATCGATGTCGGCGTCGAACGGCTGCTCGCTTACCCCGCCGGCGTGATCTACGGCATCGTCCCGGCGAACGTCGACCAGTCTCATGCTGGCCAATATCCGGATATCGATGTCGGGGTAGGCGGTCACGAAACGGTGCAGCCTGGGCATCAGCCACTTCGCGGCGAACGAGGGCGGAACGTTCACGGTGAGCGCGCCTGTCCTCTTATGGGCACGCGCCTTATCGACGGCCTGGGCGATGCATTCAAAGCCTTCCTGCAGTTTCGGCAGAAAGCTGCGTCCGACCTCGGTCAAGGCGATCGCGCGGGTCAGGCGCCGAAACAGCTGGACGCCGAGTTGATCCTCGAGCAGCTTGATCTGATGGCTGATCGCCGCGGGGGTGACGTGCAATTCCTCGGCGGCCTTGCGAAAACTCAGGTGTCGCGCGGCGGCCTCGCATGCCCGGAGCGAGTTGAGCGGGGGTAGTCGATCAGTCACACCGCATTATAACTTAGCTCAGCTAATTCATGGCCCTGATTATATCGTTTGTTGCGTCGCAGCAATGCCGCTATATTGGCGACACGGTGGCCCTGCGACCACAAGCAACTGCTCAGGAGATATCGATATGAACACGCACGTACAGAAAGCCGGCCGGGATTTTGTCTTCAACGAAGCCTGGGCCCACATCGGTTTCGCGCAGACTGCGCGCAAGGGAAACTCGCTCGGCGAGGTGATCCGCTCCTTGCTCATCCGGGCCAAGAACTGGCTGGTCGCCAGCCTGCGCCCGATCGACGCCGAAGAAGCCTACCTGTCGAAAGCGCAGAACCTTGCCGACCTCGAGCGACGCATCAGGATAGTACAGAGCCCGGATTGTCAGGATTTTTTTTGGCGCTCGTAGTCCCCTCGTTTCGCAGATCGGGCCGCCCTCGGGTTGATCCAGAGAAAGCCCGGCACTCCCTTCCACCCAGCGCGCCCGCGGTTTCTGCTCGCATCCTGACCTAAGAAGAGATTCTGACCGGGGAAATCGGCTATCATTTCCGGTTCCTGCTCAGGGCTCTCTTCATGCGGTTGACCCAATTGCTAGACTACCTATCCCCGGGACAAGGCGGACGCATCGTCGCCATCCACGTCGCCGAGGACTTGCGCCGGCGACTGGTGGCGCTCGGCCTGAAACCCGGCAATCACATAGAGGTCGTGCGCAGAGGCTTTTTCAAGGGTCCGCTGCAAGTGCGGATCGGCACCACCGACATCATCATCCGGCGCTGCGACGCACGCCATATCGAGATCGCCGTATGAGCCGGGCATGAGGAAAGTCGCCCTGCTCGGCATGCCCAATACCGGCAAGTCAACCTTCTTCAACCGCTTGACCGGGGCTGCGGCCAGGGTCGGCAACTGGCCCGGGGTGACGGTGGAACTGGCCAGCGCCAAGGTTCTGCTCGGAGCGCAGATGGTCGAGGTGATCGACCTCCCGGGCATTTACGACCTGCACGGCTTCTCCGAGGACGAACTGGTGGTGCGCCATTTCCTCGAGAGCAATTCGCTCGATCTGGCGGTGGTGATCCTCAACGCCGTCCAGATCGAACGTCAGCTCGGGCTGGCCCTGCAGATCCAGGCCCTGGGACTGCCCGTCGTGCTCCTGCTCAACATGGAGGACGAGGCCAAGAAACTCGGCATCCGGATCGACACCGACACAGTCTCGCGCCAGTTGTCCATCGCCACCGTGCTTTGCAGCGCCAAGTTCGGCTCGGGCTATCAGACTGCGCTGCACACCGTCACCGCCGCCTTGAGGGCCTCCGCGCCGACCTCGGTGGCGGCCGTGAAAGCCGCGCTGATCCTCGATCAGACCATCGAGACCAAGCTCGAGCACGTCCTGTCGGCGGCCGTGGACATACCGGCCACGATGTCGGTCACGCTCACCGATCGGATCGACCGGGTGGTACTCCACCCGGTACTCGCCTTTCCCCTGTTCCTAGGCGTCATACTGCTGCTCTTCCAGGCGGTCTTCGCCCTCGGCGCGCCGCTGCAGGCCGGCATGAGCGCCCTTTTCGACTGGCTGCGCCTGGCTTTGCTCGCCCCCGCGCTCGCGGGCGCCCCGCCGTTCGTCCAGGGCCTGCTGATCGATGGTCTATGGAATGGCGTCGCTACCGTCGCCACCTTCGTTCCCATCATCGTGCTGTTCTTCGTCTTCATGGCAATCGTCGAAGATACCGGCTACCTTTCCCGCGCCGCCTTTCTGACCGACGCCCTGATGGCAAGGCTGGGGCTGGACGGGCGCAGCTTCGTGATGATCATGATGGGCTTCGGCTGCAATGTGCCGGCACTGATGGGCACACGCATCATGCGCAGCCGGCCGTTGCGCCTGCTGTCGATGCTGCTGATTCCGCTGTCCCTGTGCTCGGCGAGACTGCAGGTATTCCTGTTCATCATCGCCGCCCTGTTCCCGCCGCAGCAGGCCCCCTATGTGCTGTTTTCGCTGTATCTCTTCAGCATTCTCACGGCGGTCATGACCGCCCTGATATTCCGCCGCTATTTCCGCTCCGATGACCCATTCGTGATAGAGCTGCCGCCTTATCGCCTGCCCACCCTCCGCCAGATCCTGCTGCGCGCCTGGCAGGAAGTACGGCACTTCTTCCTTCGCGCCACCCAGTTCATCGTCGCCGGCGTCGTCCTCGTCTGGTTCCTGACCCATCTGCCGCTCGGGGTTTCGACGGGAGGGCCGGAAAGTTATGCCGGAATTCTGGGCCATGCCCTGCAGCCCGTGCTTGCCCCGCTGGGCATCGGCGACAAGCTCGCCGTCGCGCTGATCTTCGGCTTCGTCGCCAAGGAGGTGGTGATAGGCTCGCTGGCGGTCATCTACGCCAGCGAAGGCGCTTCCCTGACGGCGCACCTGGCGCAGCAGCTCGATTGGGTGCAGGCCTACAGCTTCATGCTGTTTACGCTGCTCTACACGCCCTGCCTGTCCACGGTCGCGACCCTGAAGGCGGAATCGCGCAGCCTGGGCTTCACCGCCTTCGCCGTGGCCTGGCCCCTGGTTCTGGCCTGGCTGCTCTGCCTGGGCTTCTACCAGGGAGCGCGCGCGCTGGGCTATTGAAAAGGCCGGACGCTATTCCGGTAGAATAAGAGGAAAGTAAAGGCGTTGTCGATATGGCTTCCGAAACTCAGTCAGTACTCTATGTTCGTCTGCCCTGCTGGAAAATCTATCCTGGCGGCGTCATCTATGTCGCCGACTACATTCACAAGCAGCGCCCCGGCATTCGTCAGCACCTTCTCGACCTGGCATTGGTCGCACCGTCCGAGCGTCGGCGGACGCTGAAGCAGCACCTGCTCGAGATGCGCCCGGACGTGGTGGCGTTTTCCTGGCGCAACATGCAGTCCTTCGGACCGCACCCCGAGGACGACGCGCTCGACGTGGTCATGAACTTCGATCACTCGCCGAATCCGTGGCGCAAACTCAAGGCCGCCAAGGATTCGCTGGCGATCATCTACGACTATGTGTCGAGCCGGCTGAAGAATTTCGGCTACATGAAGATGGTGCGGCAGCTCCTGCCGGCCACTCGCCTCGTGGTCGGCGGCACGGCGGTCTCGATATTCGGCAAGTATGTGGCGGAAAAATGCCCGACCGACACGGTCGTCGTCATCGGCGAAGGCGAGGACGCCATGCTGTCCATCGTCGACGGCTTCACCAAGCCGCTCGGGGAGCTTTTCTACAAGGACCGGTCCGGGCAGGTCACTCACCGGGCCCGCAGCGAGACCTTCGACCTGCGGCAGGTGACGGCTGTCGATTTTGCCTATGTCGAGTCGATCTTCCCGAAGTTCGGCAACTATCTGGCGGGCGACATCGGCGTCCATACCAAGCGGGGCTGCCCGTTCCAATGCCACTTCTGCCTGTACAACAAGATCGAGGGTGGCAACCAGCGTTACCGCGAGACCGCCGAGATTGCCAAGGAAGTGGAAGTATTGAGCAAGCAGTATGGCGTCAAGCGGATCTGGTTTACCGACGCCCAATTCTGTTCGACCAAGAGGAGCACGGAACAGGTCGAGGAACTGCTGGATGAACTTTTGGCCAGGAAGATCGATGTCAGCTGGTCCGGCTACCTCCGGCTCAACCACCTGACGCCCGAGATCGCCAGGAAGATGCTGGCCAGCGGCATGTGCAGCGTCGATCTGTCCTTCACCGGCTCGCAAGAGGTCATCGACACGCTGACCCTGGGCTATTCGCTGGACCAGCAGATGGACGCCTTTCGCATGCTGAAGGCGAACGGCTATAGCAACCAGCAGATAAAGCTCTACATTCCCCTGAACGCCCCCGGCGAGACTCCTGAAACGCTGAAGAAGACCATCGATAAGATCAAGGAGCTCTATACCCTGTTCGGCCGCGACAATGTGCTGCCCTTCATCTTCTTCATCGGCATCCAGCCGGGCACGCCCGTGGAGCGCCTGCTGATCAACCAGGGCTATCTCAAGCCGGACTACAACCCGCTCACCTTCCGTCCGTTCGTCATCAAGAAGCTGCTCTACAATCCGAAACCGCTCGGCCGCCTGATCGGCCGGGCCTATCTCGAAGCGGTCGAGTCGCTCGATTCAAGCAGCGAATATATCGGACGCGAGACGATCGAAATTCTCGAACGGGATTTGGACAAGGAATTGGCCCGCCGCGGCGGGCGGAGCGCAGACATGGCTTCCGCCAGCGCCTGAAGAGATGTCCGTCAGCATCAGCGTCGGCGACTTCCGGGCGCGCGCCCGGCGCAGACTGCCCAGGCTGATATTCGATTACCTGGAGGGCGGTGCCGACGAGGAACTCACCCTGCAGCGGAATCGCCGGGCCATCGAACTGCTCTGTCTGCGCCCTTCGGCGCTCGTCGACGTGTCGCGGATCGATGCCTCGATCGAGCTTTTCGGGCAGCGCCATGCCCTGCCGCTGGTCATCGCGCCGACCGGCCTGAACAGCCTCTTCTGGCCGGACGGCGACCTTGCGCTGGCGCGCGCCGCAACCGCCGCGAACATTCCCTTCGCCATGTCCAGCGCCTCGAATGCGCGCCTCGAACGCATTCCCGCCGAGGCCGGCGGCGTCAACTGGTTTCAGCTCTACGTCATGGGCGACCGGAAGACGGCGGAACGGATGATGATCCGCGCACAGGCCTCGGGCTATACGGCGCTGATGCTCACGGTCGATGTCCCGGTCGGCGGATACCGCCAGCGCGATCTGAAAAACGGCTTCAAGCTGCCGTTCAAGATAACGCCGGGACTGGCCCTGGACCTGGCGCTTCATCCGCGCTGGCTGGCGGGACTGTTGCAGGGAGGCATGCCCAGCTTCGTCAACCTGGCCGATGCGGGTACCGGCAAGACCAGCCTGGAAGCCCAGGCGGCACTGCTGAACCGCAGCATGGATTCTTCCCTGGTCTGGGAAAATCTCTCGTGGATCCGCCGGCACTGGCCCGGAACACTGATCCTCAAGGGCATCCTGAATCCGGACGATGCCCGGCTGGCAAAGGAGCATGGGATAGACGGGCTGGTCGTCTCGAACCACGGCGGCAGACAGCTCGATGCGGCGCAGGCGAGCATGGAAGTCCTGCCGGAGATCATCGCGACCGTCGGCGACCGGATGCCGGTCCTGGTCGATAGCGGCTTCCGCCGCGGCACCGATATCGTCAAGGCACTGTCGCTGGGTGCGCGGGCGGTGCTGCTCGGACGGGCAACGCTCTATGGCCTGGCCGCCGACGGCGAGCGCGGCGTCAACGCGGTGCTGCAGCTGCTCGCCGACGACATCGTGCGCACGCTGGCCCTGATGGGGGTGCCCGCACTCGGGCAACTGGCTCCGGCGCGCGTCATCCGTGCGTCCCTGTGAGTCGCATCGAGCGGGCATCGGCCACCTCTCCGACTTCTTCGCCTCATTCGGCAAGGACGAAATTTCCGAGAGCCCGCTTCGCTTGAACCGTCGCAACTGACCTTCGGATGGAACCGCGAGTCCTTCCCATTTGACTCCCGCAACTGCGGACGATCGCATTCGACAACGAGAAATCGCCTGGGCATTTCTTGATGGTCCGTCCCGATGGAAGGCGCTTCCGCTAAATCAAAAATCTATAGATATTTGTTGACATTTTAGCTGTCGGCACTAAACTGGTTGCAGTTTGTTAGGATTATTTTTAATAATTATTTGCACGCCTTGCGCATTTTTGCTATCGACTCCACCCGGATAGAGCGATCAGCTCGGTGATCACGTCATGAACGCGACCAGGGAAACTGCTGTGGGACAAGGAACATCGACAGGGATACTGAAGTTCTTGGCCGCTTGGTTCGCCTGATGGATACCGTGAAACCGGAAGATCATGAGCCATATGCCCATATGGCTGAGAAGGTGATCTCGCCCTTTCATTATTTCCATGAGGTTTATCGGGACCGTCTGCGTGAAGCCAGATCGGCCCAGCGAAGCGGCAAGGTGATCGTCGGCTATGTCGGCAATACGGTACCCATAGAGCTGATCATCGCTGCCGGATGCTTCCCGCTGAGAGTTGCGCCGATCGCGGGCACTACGGCGAACGCGGACCGATATGTCGAATCGTTCACCGATGTGGATGCTCGCCTGATCGTTGAACTGTACATTGCCGGCGAATTGGATTTTCTAAGCCGGCTGGTCGTTCCCCGATCGACGGAGGCCTACCACAAGCTCTATCTGTCGCTGCGGGAGCTCAAGCGGGTGGGCGTCGCGCAGGCCGGTCCGGAGGTCATCCTCTATGAAATCCTCCACACTCAAAGGACCGCCAGCAGGGAATACGGTCTGGCCCGAACCCGTGAGCTTGCGAAACGGCTTTCCGTCGTCGGAGGATCGCCGGTCTGCGATGACTCGCTTGCCCCGGCCATTGCCGCAAGCAACCAGACCCGGAGGCTGCTGGCGCGGCTACAACAATCAAGGCGACGTGCGGACCAGCCCGTGTCCGGCTACCAGGCACACATTGTTACCGGCGCGGGAAACTTCCTCGGCCGCCACCATTACAACCAGCTTCTCGCCGACTGGCTCGACTCGCCCCAAATAGGGACGGCACCGGGGCCCCGTCTTTTGGTCAAGGGCTGCCCGCTTGATCACGCCTATCTGCATGAGCTGGTCGAGATGGCGGGCGGCCAGGTGGTCGCCGAAGATGACGACTGGGGAGCGCGGGCGGCAGAGCCTTTGCTCAGGACCGAGGGATCACCTCTGGCAGCGGTCTTCGACCATTACTACAGCGAAGTGCCCTGCCCCAGAACCTTTCCAGCCTCCTTGGGTGAACAGTGGTTCATGAAGACGCTGCAGGCCGGGTTCATCGACGGGGTAGTCTTCTATCTGCCAATTCCCGATGACGTGCTGGGCTGGGATTTCCCCCGCCAGAGAGCCGCTGCGGAAGCGGCTGGACTTACCTGGAGGCTGGTTCGGAGCGACGTTCGCTACCCCGAGAATCGTCCCGCAGTGGCAGCCATGCTGGGCAAATATGTGGGATCGCTCCAGCCTGAGGGTGGCGGGGACAAGAAGCCTTTGGCCACCATTTCATAAAGGTTGCGGAACAAAATGGCAGCAGAAAAACAGCTGGCCTGCACGCTTGCAGCAGGCGAAAAGCAGAAGACTTGGTTTGCCGAGGTCAGACGCGACGTATTCGAAGCAGGCAAGCCTTATGCGATTATCCAGGCCGACACGCCCCATGATCTATTCCACCTGATGGGGGTACCCGTAGTCACCAATCAGTGGTGGGCGGCCATCATTGCCACCAAGCAGCTTTCCGGCGACTACCTGGATGGTTTGGCCAAACTCGGCTACCACGAGGATCTTTGCCGCTATTGCAGCCTGGGATTGGCAAGCACGCTGATCGACCTCAAGGAATCGGCCCCCTGGGGCGGACTACCCAAGCCGGCCATTCTCTGCGCCCGTCTCACCTGTGATTGCATTCAAAGAATTTTTTCCCTGTGGGCCGACAGCTTCGGCGCCGAGCTCGTCGCCATCGAGGCGCCGGGCAGCAGCGTCTTACCCGATCGCTGGTGGGAGTTGTCGCGCCATCGCTGGGAGGAACTGTCCGAACCTTATCGTCTCGATCTGATGGTGGAAGAGCTTGGGACATTGGTCAGAGCGCTCGAGAAGTTGACGGATCGCCGATTCGATAAGGCCAAATTGCGCAGCTTCATGGAACGCGTCAATGAACAGGAGGAGTACTTCGAGGAAGCCCGCCAGCTGATCGCCCGTGCGCCCAAGTGCCCGGTCAGAATATCGGAACAGATCACCAACGTCATGGCGGCGCAGTGGCACCGTGGCACTGACTGGGCCCTGGCGCACGCCCGAAGTTTCAGGGACGAAGTAGGACAAAGAGTCGCCGATGGAATAGCCGCATGCCCCGAGGAACGACTGAGGTTGATGTGGGTCGGTGCGGGGTTGTGGCATAACACCGATTTCTATACCGCTTTCGAGGAACGCTACGGTGCCGTCTTCGTCTGGTCGATGTACCTTCCATTCGGCCCGGACTGGTACATCCGCTATGGCCTGGATGACCCATTGCGTGCGCTGGCTAGCCGGGTCGTCACCATGAACGAGGTGCTGCACAATCCCCCCTACGCGCCCTCATGGATCGTAAAGGAGGCGGGCCTAAACAGGATAGACGGGGCGGTTCTCCTCATGCCCAAGGGCAGCCGCCCATCGGCTTCCGGGACGCTGTTCATTGCGAGTGCGCTGGAGGCGGCTGGAATTCCCACGCTGCTGGTCGAAGCCGACATGGTCGATGCCCGAGGCTGGGATAACGAAGCCGCGGAAAAGGCGATGGTCAACTTTATCGAGAAGAGGCTGCAATGAGTGCAGGGCCTGTCACGCTCCTGATGGTCGGAGACATCATCCTCGACGAGCCCGATGCCGACTCGTTCTTCGAGCCGAGTCGCGCAGCGCTGGCCGGTGGCGATTTCGTCGTCGGTCACGTCGAGGTTCCGCATACATCGCGAGGGCTTGAGGTCAGTACGGACATACCCGCTCCTCCGGCAGACCCGAGGAATCTGGACGCCCTGCGCAATGCCGGCTTCAACGTGGCAACGCTCGCCGGCAACCACATCTTCGACTCGGGTACGGCAGGCGTAGAAGACACGATTTCGAAACTGCACGAGCTAGGCATTGCCACGACCGGCGCCGGGAGCAATCTGGCAGGCGCCAAGGCCCCCGCCATCCTCGAAAGAAAGGGGATTCGTGTCGGCGTGCTCAGCTACAACTGCGTCGGCCCGCGCGAGTCCTGGGCCACCTCGAACAAGGCCGGCTGTGCCTACGTGAAGGTATTGACACACTACGAGCTCGACTATGCCTCGCCGGGAGGCCCGCCGACGATATACACTTTCGCGGCGCCGGACAGCCTCAACGCCATGTGCGACGAAATCCGCGCGCTGCGCTCGAACTGCGAGTTCGCGGTGGTGGCGCTGCATAAGGGCACCGGCCATACGCCTGCGCGGATAGAGATGTACGAGCGGCAAGTCGCCCAGGAGGCGGTCGATGCCGGCGCCGACGTCGTCATCGGCCATCACGCGCACATCATGCGCGGTATCGAGATGTACCGCGGCAAGCCGATCTATCACGGCCTTGGCAATTTTGTCAGCGTGACGCGGGCCTTGTCGGCGACGGAGAACGATAGTCCCGAGCGTGTGGCCTGGGCACTGAGGCGGGAAAGGCTGTTCGGTTTCGCGCCGGACCCGACCATGCCTACCTACCCGTTTCATCCGGAAAGCCGCAACACCATCATTGCACGCTGCGTCCTAGGCCCGGATGGCTCGGTGGAGGCAGGCTTCATCCCCTGCTATATCGATCAGTCGGCCTGTCCGCAGCCTCTCTCGGCAAGCAACGGAGGCCAGCAAGTGGGCGACTATGTTGCCAAGATCAGCGCCGCCGCAGGCCTATCGGTTCGACTCGACTGGGTCGGCGACTGCGTCGTGGTGAGCGGGGCATGAACTACGATCCTGATGGCATTGCATACCTGGCGAGGACTGTCCCATGAAAAGCAATACCGGAAATCTTCCGCGTCCCCTAGATGGCTATACCGTCATCGATTTTACGACTGCTTTGGCGGGCCCTTATGCCACCCTGCTGCTTGCAGGTCTCGGTGCCCGGATCATCAAGGTCGAAAATCCGCTGGCGCCCGACTCGGCGCGGAGCAACTCTCCTTATCTGGGCAAGGAAGGCGTAACCATGATGCGGAGGCACGACGATGACATGTCCGTCGCCATGGCAGAACGGGGGCGTAACAAGTTGAGCATTACGCTCAACATGAAGAATGCGCAGGCCGGGAAGGTGTTCTCCGATCTCGTGCAGCATGCCGATGTGGTTGTGGAGAACTACAGCGCCGGAACTGCGGATCGCCTGGGGATTGGCTATTCGGTCGCATCGGCGCTCAATCCGCGCATCGTCTACACCTCGATCAGCGGCTTCGGAGCGGACATGGTCAGCGGCCAGAACAAGGCGATGGACACGATCGTTCAGGCACTTAGCGGACTCATGATGACGTCCGGGGAACCCGGCGATCCTCCGGTTCGGGTGGGAGTTCCGGTCGGCGATCTTTCGGCGCCGCTGTTTGCCGTCGTCGGCACTCTTGCGGCGCTCATGCAGGCGCAACGTACCGGCCTTGGACAGCATGTCGATGTTTCCCTGCTCGGGGCCCTGACGTCGATGCTGGCCTGCGAGCCCTTCGAAGCGATCGAGCGCTCGGGGCAGGAAATACGAACGGGAAATACCTTGCCCCGGCTTGCGCCCTTTGGAATCTTCCCAACCCGGGATGGATTCATCGCCATTTGCGCGCCGAGAGAAAACATGGCACGCGCGCTGTTTCAGGTGATGGGCATGCCCGACCTGCACGAGGACCCGCGCTTTAGCAGCCGGGACGGCTGCGTAAAGAACAACAAGGAACTTCATGGGCTCGTTGAGAGCTGGACAAGAACGATTACCACCAGCGAAGCGGTGACTATCCTGGAAATGGAAGGCATACCCTCCGGGGAGGTCCGCAGCCCGGCTGAAGGAGTGCGCGATCCGCGCCTGCTGGCTCGCGGCGAAACAGAATTGATCGAGCATCCGAAGTACGGCCAGGTCGATCAGCTGTACGGAGGAGGCATGCCCATTCTGATGTCCGCATCCTTTACCGGATTTGACCGGCCGGCTCCCGATCTGGGCGAACACAACGATTACGTGTATGGCGAACTATTGGGGTACAGCAGCGATGAAATATCCGCCCTGAAGAGGGATGCCGTAATCTGAGCATGACGCAGTAGAGGAGACAATGCATGATGGCTAACGCGGCAGTGCCAGGCGCAAGCAAGCTCGATTCGGGCTGGATCGTTCCCTATATCGCGGTCATTATCGCCATGATGTCGATGCAGATGTCCAGTCTGGGATTTTCTCCGCTCCTGCCCAGCATCCAGAAGGACTTCCAGATGAGTTTCTCCCAACTGGGGACCTTTACCGGAGTCTATGGATTGGTGGCATTGGTGATGAGCGTTCCGGCGGGTTTCCTGGCCAAGAAATTCGGCGAGAAGAAGGTCCTCTCGGTCGGCTTGCTGATCCTGGCGGTCGGCTTGTTCTTCCTGAGCCAGGCTGGGAGTTATGGGCAGGCGCTGGGTGCCCGCGTCGTCTGGATATTCGGCTACCGGCTGGCCTTTATCTGCGTGATGGTCGCCATCGCGCTCACCGCGCCGCCAAATCTGAAAGGACGCGCGATGGGCATCCTGGGAGCGATGTCGGCGCTTGCCTCCGTTGTGGGTGCTCCCTTCTGCGCCAAGATCGGGGACGCTCTGGGCTGGCGCCACGGCATCGAAGCCTTTTCCGCCGTCGCCGTACTCGGGCTGGCGATCTTCTGGCTGTTCTACAGACAAAGGCCGGAGGTGTTCGGCCCGGCAGTGCCAAACGGCGGCAAGTCGCAAACCACGGTCTCGGCGTTCAAAATACCGATCGTGTGGACCATACCGCTGTTGGGGCTGACCAATGTCGGCGGCTTCGCGGCCACATTCTTCGTGCCCTCCGCGCTCAAGGCAGAATTCCACGTCAGCGCAACGGATGCGGGTTATCTGATCAGCGTCTCCTATATCGTTGCAATCGTCGTAAACCCGCTTTCCGGCTATCTTTCCGATCGCCTCAACCGCTGGCTGGTTCTGGCACTGATGGTTGCCTTGATGATTCCAGCCAGTCTGGCGCTGACATCGAAGACCCTGCTCGTATTCCAGATCGGAACGATCTCGTTGATTTCGCTGGGCCTCGCGGCCACGCATCAACTGTATCCGACCATTGCGGAACTGATGCGCGGACGCGATGTGGGTCCCCTCATGGGTATTACCGCACTGGGGGGCGGATTATTCGGCTATCTGGGGCCGCAGGTGCTGGGCTGGCTGCGAGACTGGTCGGGGGGATTCATCGCAGGCTGGTACGCATTGAGCGGCGCGGCGGTGGCGTCGATGCTCCTCATCCTTTTCTTGAAAAACTATTCCGACCGGCAAAGCGCGCGCTTCATGGCGCAGGCGGCGTGAAGCGCGCCTCGGCGGCTCTTGGCCGATGCCTGTTCGGTACCTTGAAGGTCAGCGCAAATGAGTGATGCAGCCGACAGACGCCCGCTGGCGGGCATCAAGATCATCGATCTGACGCACGCCCTTTCCGGCCCATTCGCGACGTATCATCTGGCGCTGATGGGAGCCGAGGTTCTCAAGATCGAGCCCCCGGGAAAGGGCGACGAATTCCGCGCCTACAGCCCGACCGTCTTTGCCCAGGCCAACGCCGGCAAACGCTCGATCACGCTTGACCTGAAGAAGCCCGCGGGGCGCGAGGTCTTGTACCGGCTGATCGCCGGCACGGACGTTGCAATCGAAAACTTCCGGCCGGGCGTTGCTGCGGAGCTCGGCCTCGACTGGGACAAACTCAAAGGCCTCAACCCCAGGCTGATCTATTGCTCGATCAGCGGTTACGGTCAGTCGGGAGACCTGAGGGACCGTCCGGCAATCGAATGGTCGGTACAGGCGATGTCGGGCGTTTCCTCGCTCTATGTGGAAGAACAGCAGGACCCCCGGACGCTGGGCTTGTCGATGCTCGACCCCTTCGCCGGATACATGGCTTACGCATCGATCATGGCCGCGATCCTGCAGCGGCAGAAGACGCAGCAAGGGCAGCGGCTGGACGTCTCGATGTTCGACGCCGCCTGGGTCTTGAACTCGGCGGCGATTGTGGACGCGATGGCCGGCAAGGTTCCGGTGTCGATGACCAGGCGCGCCAACTCCGCCCGCTTCATGGCCAAGGATAGGCGCCTGTTCATCAGTTTCGTCTGGCCGAAGTGGTTCGAAGCCCTGTGCGAAGTGCTCGACGCCCCCGAACTGCTGGCTGATCCGCGCTTTGCGGACAACCGCGCGATGCAGGCAAACGGGGAGGCGATGATAGCGGAGATCGAACGCCGCCTGGCGAGCAGGACGGCCGAAGAATGGGCCGGCGAATTGGCGCGACGGGGCGTTCCCGCGAGTCCGATCTGCACGCTGGCCGAGGCCGCCGCCTGGCCGCAGGTGCGTGGCCGCCATCTCCTTGAAACCACCGGCTTGCCGCAGGGCGGACAGCCGCTCGATGTCGTCGGCGCGGGCGTAGTGTTCGAGCATGACTCGCCCAGGCTGGGCGGCCCGGTACCGGCGCTGGGCGAGTTCACCGAAGAGGCGCTGCTTCTTGCCGGTTACGATGCGCTGCAGATCGAGAAGCTGCGCCAGGACGGCGTGGTCTAGTGTCTAGTCGGCGGCCGAACTCGGCAGAGTTCCCGGCGGCAGCAGCGGCAACTCGATCAGTGACGGCTTCGCTCCGCCCAGCGCAAGGGTGAACTTCGGCGGCGGGTCCTGGCGGATCTGCTGCAGGTTGCGCTGACGCGGATCGGCGCCCGTGACGGTGACGCGGAGGCGGTGCCCGGCCTTGAAGACCCGGGCACTCGGCGTCAGCCCGAAGCCGAGTTGCACCGGCTGCCCCGGGACGAGCGGGACAACATCGGTAGAACGGCCCGAATGCCAGGGCACACCCAGGGTGTCGTAGGGGGCCTTCGAGATCTTCCTGAGCGAAGCCGCGAGCCGGCCGAAAGATACGACGGAAGCCTTGCCGTCAGGCGCGACATCCTCCAGGTAAGCGAAGACGTTGGCGTCGCTGCGGTCGACGGCCAGGGTCAGGTGAATTATCGGCGAGCCTATCATCGTGGTATCGGATGTCAGCGCGGGGCTGGTGTAGCTCAGCCCCTTGTCGTCCATCGGCTCGACCCAGAATGCGAAAGCCTCGAGCGGACCGACGTCATAGTTCACGGTAAAGCTGTCGGCCCCGTTTCGCGGCAGGCGGTCGCTCAGCGTGCCGTCGTTCACCGACCGTGCGCTGCCACTCTTGACCCCGGAGAGATACCAAGCGGTACTGGCGACGCCCACCCCCGGCAAGGTGTTGCTGCGCACCCACGCCCGGCCCGCGGCTTCATTGTCGATCCAGTATGTATAGCGCGGCTCGCGATCTATGCCATTGTCGATGCCTTTCAGGTATCTATCGAAATAGCGGCGGACCTCGCCGGCAAAATCGAACCCGGGTGGAGGGACGCAATGGCTGCCGGGACCGACCAGGAGTTTCCCGCCGATGGTGGCCGCGGCCTGGAGCACTTGCTCGGTCGGCTCATCGCGCCAGTTGCCCCAGAAGTAGGTGGCAATTCCCGATTTCTTGAGTGCGTCCAGGTAGGTGTAGGGGCCCGCCTCTTCCCAGAAGCGGTTGCCCGTCAATTCGGATACGCTGTCGCGATAGGGCATGCCATACCAAAGCGGCGCCATGGGCGTATTCCGGGCGTGCTCAGCCACGGCCGCACGTAACATCGTGCCGTCGTGGTCAGCATCAACCGGAATGCTCATCAGGTCGTCCGACAGCGGTTCGTCGGGCCGCGTGTTGAACTGGGCGGTGATCCCGCCACGGCGGACAAAGGCATACTTGTCCAGATCGGTCGCGCCGACAAAGATGGCCTTTAAGGAAGGCGGCGCAGTGGTTGCCACTTGCAGCGTCGATCCACCCAGATAAGAGCAACCGATCATGCCGACTTTACCCGTTGACCACGTCTGCCGGGCCAGCCACTCGATCAGGTCGCGCCCGTCCTGCGCCTCGGTCCGGTCCTGAAAGCCCCGTCGCGCGCCGAACGACGCCCCCTTGCCGCGAATATCGGCAACGGCGACGACATAGCCGTAATCCGTGAGTCCCTTGAGTGCAAGCCGCTCCGACAGTCCCGTCTCGACAACCGAGCCATTGGCTGCGCGAAAGCGTGCGCGATACGGAGTAAACGCGAAGACAACCGGATAGGGTGCCGCCGATGCCTTGCCCTGGACCGCCGGACGATAGATATTGATTGCCAGCTTGGTTCCATCGCGCGCCGGCACGTAGAGCGATTCGCGCACAGCCTCGGAATAGACGCGCTCCGGGACCGGCGGCTTGTTCGCCCCGACAGCAGCAGACTCCGCGCCGGCAGCCGACGCAAGCATGAGGCAGAACAGGGCAATGATCGGGCGGGTAACAAGCGGTGACATTTTCGCTCCTCAGTCTCGACAGGTTGGCTCTTCCGGCGGCAATCGAGGTCGGTGCATGAGCTTATTCGATGTTCTTTTTCTTCACGTGCCACTCCGGCTGTTTGCAGATGCCGCAGTCGGCGCCGGTGAACATGCTTGCGGCGCTCATATCGCCCTTGAGTTGCCAGCGCAGCCAGGCGACGGCGACCTTGCCGAACGCCCCGCCGTTGAGTTCTCGGTAGGTGCCGCCATGGCCGGTGTGTTCGCGCCAGGCGCGGAACAGCGGAACCGCGTCGATCCGGGAAAAATCGTCCTCGGTATTGGCAAATGCGATATCCGAAAGATCCCCCGTCACGTAGATTGTCGGTATGCGCAGTGCCTTGAGTCCGGCCTTGGTCGCCTTGGCGGCGGCGATCTCCATGGCCCGCCTGTCGTCCGTGTAGGCACCGCTGTTCCAGACTCCCAGAGTCTTCACCCGGGCGTCGTGAGCGGCATCGATGGCCTGCAGCCCGCCGCAGGACATTCCCATCACGGCAATCCGGGCGGTGTCGAGCTTGCCGAAATAGGCACTGCCTTGCCGGGCATTTTCCTTTTCCGCCCAATCGATGGCATCGATCAACTGCTTTGCGGTGGTATAGGCTGGCCCGGGGCCGCTGGCCGGCGTTGCGCTGACCAACTTTCCGGCCGCGGCCAGGCTTGCGGCGGGAGATCCGGCCGCTGGCTGGCCAAAGCCGACGATCGAGAATTCGGCCTCTCTCGGGCCGATCGGGCCAGTCGCAATCGCCAGAAAGCCATGCGACGCGATCTCGCTGAGAAAGTAGCGAAAGCTGTTGCCGAAGTTGATGCATGCGCCATTGGCGAAGGCGACGACGGGAAGCTTCTCCTTGCCGATCGCGGCAATGTCCTTCGGCCGGTAGAGGGTATGCGTGGGCAGGGTTGGGTCGGCCACCATGATCGCCGGATAGGGACCGGTCCCTTGTGGCGTCTCTGGCGACACATAGGGTGGGGCCGGCACGGCCCTTCGTTCCCCTGCGGGGCGATGGCTCTCCGCCGCGCTCTGTGCGAAGCCCGAGATCGCCGCAGCAGCGCCGATCAGCGCGACCAGCAGCCTGGCAATCTTGCCCAACCAGCTCGTTAATGGATTCATCCGGCGATTCTCCTCGTCTAAAGACTGCGGCCGCCCTGCAGCAGCCACAGACGCGCGATATCGGCGGTGCCGTCGGAGCCCTGCACGGACCGCAGCAGGCGCTGGGCCTTGGCCTTGTTGCCGGCCTGGAGGAGGGCGATGCCGAGGTGCAGCTTGGCGTCCTCGGGCCGCTTCAGATCGCCCTTGGCGATGCCCTGCTCAAACAGGGCAATGCCCTTTTCCAGCTGACCGCTGGCGACATAGGCGTAACCCAGCGCCACCAGCGCATTGCCGTCCCTGGTTTCGCCGGCCTGCCTTTCCGAGGCGGCCAGGCCCTTCTGGTCCTCGGCCGCCTGCTTGTTTGCCATGTCACTGAGGCGCTTGTGCCGGGCGGCGTCGGCACCGCTGCCCAGCACCCCCAGGGCGTAGCCGTCGTCCACCACCTTCCTGGCTTCGCCCGGCAGACCCGCCTGCAAGGCCAGCTGCGCCATCTCCATGAAGTCGGAGGTCTCCTTCAGGTTGCCCGTTGCCAGCATCAGGCGATACACGTCCAGCGTCAGGCGGTTGGCGAAGCCCGGCTTCCTCTGGATCCTCGACAGGAGGTCAACCCAGTATTCCTTCTTCGGGTGATAGGCGACCAGTTTCTCCAGCGTCGTGATGTAAGCCACCTTGTCGTTCAGCTTGAGATAGCAATTGGCCAAAAGCTGCAGCCTGTCCTCGGCCGGCGCGTTGCCGGCCGCTTCGACAGCGGCGATGTCGACGGCGAGTTCCTTGGCTGCGCCTGCGTAGTCGCCGGCGAGGTAGTCGGCCTGCGCCAGCAGCGCGCGCATATTCCCGCCCGTGCCACCTTCGCGCAGGTAACGCTGCGCCCAGCTCTGCGCTCGGGTATAGTCCCTGGCGCGGTAGGCCGTGCCGGCCAGCGCCTCGATCAGCTTCAGCTGCTCGGGAGCGGGCAGGCGGCCGCTGCCGATCACCGCCTCGAACGATTTCATCGCCGTCTCGGTATCGCCCGCACCCGCCGCGGCGGCCCCGCGCATGCGCTCGACGATGAAGCTCTCGTAGGGCGTCTTGCCTTGAATCGCGTCGGCGTCCTTGATCTTGGCCAGCGCCTCCTTGTACTTCTGCGCCTTCAGCAACTCCTGCGCCGCCTGAAGGGGCCTGCCGACTTCGGGGCGGACCGTCTCCGCCTGTGCGTGAACCGGCGGCGCTGCCGCCGACAAGGCCGCTGCGACAGCAATAAGAAGCGCGGCCGGGATCGCGGCCAAACGACCGCGGAGGAGGAGCGCTGCGTCTGGCATCATTTCTGCTTCGTCAATTGATGAACTGCTCGTTGCCGACCAGGCCGATCTTGTTCACGCCCAGGCGCTGCGCCGAGGCCATGACCATGGCCACCGTGCTGTACTTGACCAGCTTGTTCGGACGCAGGTGCACCTCCGCCTGGTCGGCCATCGC
>CAIVDC010000072.1 GCA_903904605.1 uncultured Sterolibacterium sp. | reverse complement strand
GACCATGCCATGAAGGTCGGGGTGCCGGTGATCGGCCTCAACGATTCGGGCGGCGCGCGCATCCAGGAAGGCGTGGCCTCCCTCGGCGGCTACGCCGACGTCTTCCAGAAGAACGTCCTGGCTTCCGGCGTCGTGCCGCAGATCTCGATGATCATGGGCCCCTGCGCCGGCGGCGCGGTATACAGCCCGGCCATGACCGACTTCATCTTCATGGTCAAGGACACTTCCTACATGTTCGTCACCGGACCGGAAGTGGTCAAGACGGTGACCCACGAGGAGGTGAGCGCGGAGGAACTGGGCGGCGCGGTGAGCCATTCGAGCCGCTCCGGGGTGGCCGATCTGGCCTTCGAGAACGATGTCGAGGCGCTCCTGATGCTGCGCCGCTTCTTCAACTACCTGCCCCTGAACAACCGCGAGAAACCGCCCATGCGGGCCACGCGGGATCCCGCCGACCGCCTCGACCGCTCGCTTGACACGCTGGTGCCGGGCAACGCCAACCAGCCCTACGACATGAAGGAACTGATCGTCAAGACCGTCGACGACGCGGACTTCTTCGAACTGCAGCCCGAGTATGCCAAGAACATCGTCATCGGCTTCGCGCGGATGGAGGGCCAGACCGTCGGCATCGTCGCCAATCAGCCGCTGGTGCTGGCCGGCTGCCTCGACATCAAGTCCTCGATCAAGGCGGCGCGTTTCGTGCGTTTCTGCGACGCCTTCAACATTCCCGTGATCACCTTCGTCGATGTGCCCGGCTTCATGCCCGGCACGGCCCAGGAATACGGCGGCATCATCAAGCACGGCGCCAAGCTGCTCTACGCCTACGCCGAGTGCACCGTGCCCAAGGTCACCGTGATCACGCGCAAGGCCTACGGCGGCGCCTACGACGTGATGGCCTCGAAACATTTGCGCGGCGACGTCAACTTCGCCTGGCCCAGCGCCGAGATCGCGGTGATGGGGCCCAAGGGCGCGGTCGAGATCATCTTCAGGAAGGACATCGGCGATGCCCAGAAGATTGCCGAACGCACCGAGGAATACCGGCAGAAGTTCGCCAATCCCTTCATCGCCGGCCACCGCGGCTTCATCGACGACGTCATCATGCCCAACGAGACGCGCAAGCGCATCTGCCGTTCGCTGGCCATGCTGAAGCGAAAGAAGCTCGAGAATCCGTGGCGCAAGCACGGCAACATTCCGCTCTGAGCGCCGGGAGAGAAATCATGTTCAAGAAGATACTCATTGCCAATCGCGGCGACCAGCCGCGCAGCGGCGCAGCGACGAAGTCAAATCGCCTGGCGTGCGCAGCACGTGAGGCGATTGAGCCGCGGGAGATAAATCATGTTTAAAAAGATACTGATTGCCAACCGCGGCGAAATCGCCTGCCGCGTCATCCGGACGGCGCGCGCGATGGGCATCGCCACCGTCGCCGTGTTTTCCGAAGCCGACCGTTTCGCGCGCCACGTAGAGCTCGCCGACGAAGCCGTGTGCATCGGTCCGCCGCCTTCCAAGGAATCCTACCTGTCGATCGACAGGATCATCAGTGCCTGCCAGGACACGGGTGCCGAAGCGGTGCATCCGGGTTACGGATTTCTTTCCGAGAACGCCGCCTTCTGCACGCGCCTGGAAGCGGCGGGCATCGTCTTCATCGGGCCCAAGGCCCACGCCATGCAGGCCATGGGCGACAAGATCGCCTCGAAGAAGCTGGCCATCGCCGCCAAGGTCAGCACCATTCCCGGCTATACCGACGTCATTGAAGACGCCGAATCGGCGGTCAGGATCAGTGCCGGGATCGGCTACCCGGTGATGATCAAGGCCTCGGCCGGCGGAGGCGGCAAGGGCCTGCGCGTGGCCTGGAACGAGCAGGAAGCGAAGGAGGGTTTCCAGTCGTGCCGCAACGAGGCGCGGAACAGCTTCGGCGACGACCGGGTGTTCATCGAGAAATTCATCGAGGAGCCGCGCCACATCGAGATCCAGGTGCTGGGCGACGCGCACGGCAACCTGGTATACCTCTGGGAGCGCGAGTGCTCGCTGCAGCGCCGCCACCAGAAGGTGGTCGAGGAGGCGCCCAGTCCCTTCCTCGACGAGGCCACGCGGCGCGCCATGGGCGAGCAGGCGGTGGCCCTGGCCAGGGCGGTGCAATATCAGTCGGCCGGCACCGTCGAGTTCGTCGTCGGCCGCGACCGTTCCTTTTACTTCCTGGAAATGAACACGCGGCTGCAAGTCGAGCATCCGGTCACCGAATTCATCACCGGCCTGGATCTGGTCGAACAGATGATCCGTGTCGCGGCCGGCGAGAAGCTCGCCTTTGCCCAGTCCGAGGTCAAGCTCGACGGCTGGGCGATGGAATGCCGGATCAATGCCGAGGATCCCTTCAGGAACTTCCTGCCCTCGATCGGCCGGCTGGTCAAGTACCAGCCGCCGTCGCAGGAGCCCAAGCACGTGCGCGTCGATACCGGGGTGGCCGAGGGCGGCGAGATATCGATGTACTACGACCCGATGATCGCCAAGCTGATCGTCCACGGCGCGACGCGCGAGCAGGCGATCTGCCGGATGAAGGACGCGTTGAACGCCTTCGTCATCCGCGGGGTGTCCACCAATATCGCCTTCCAGTCGGCGCTGATGCAGAACCCTCGTTTCGTCTCCGGCAACTTCAACACCGGCCTGATCGGTGAGGAGTATCCGCACGGCTTCGACGCTGCCGACCTGCCGCATGACGATCCGGCCATGTTGATCGTCACCGCCGCCGCCATCCACCGCCGCTACCTCGAGCGCAACGCCACGATCAGCGGCCAGATGCCGGGCCACGAGTATGTGCCGGGCGACGACTTCGTGGTGCTCCTGAACGAACTGCAGCACCCGGTGACCGCCAAGCCTGTCGCCGGGGGCTGCGACGTCGCCTATCGCGGCGACGTTTATTCGCTTCGCAGCGACTGGGAGTTCGGCCAGTCGCTGTTCCGCGGCAGCATCAACGGCAGCGAGTTCTGCATGCAGGTCGAGCGGCTAGGCTTGAAATACCGCCTCTTCCACTGGGGAACCCGGGCCGACGTGATGGTCCTCTCGGCCCATGCGGCCGAACTCCTGGCGCTGATGCCGAAGAAGGCGCCGCCCGATCTTTCGCGCTTCCTGCTCTCGCCGATGCCGGGCATGCTGAGCGAAGTCAGCGTGATTCCGGGCCAGGTGGTCAAGGCCGGCGAAAAGCTGGCGGTGATCGAGGCGATGAAGATGGAGAACGTGCTCAAAGCCGAGCAGGACTGCGTCGTCGACAAGATACTGGCCAAGCCCGGCGAGAGCCTGGCGGTCGACCAGGCGATCATCGCCTTCAAGTAGGGCCGACGGCGTGCCCCTGCGGGCGAAGCGGACTCGGCCTGCCGCAGTGCAAGATATTCCGCAGCCAAAGGAGATGTAATGCTGATCCGGAGAATTCACCACGTCGCCTATCGCTGCCGGGATGCCAAGCGAACCGTCGACTGGTACGGCAAGCATCTGGGCATGAAGCTTGTCCTGGTCATCGCCGAAGACGAGGTGCCCTCGACCAAAGCGCCAGATCCCTACATGCATGTCTTCCTCGATGCCGGAGGGGGCAGCATCCTCGCCTTTTTCGAACTGCCGAACCAGGCACCCATGGATCGCGACCGCAATACCCCGGACTGGGTCCAGCACTTCGCCATGGAGGTCGATTCGGTGGAAACCCTGCTGGCGACCAAGGCGCGCCTCGAGTCGGCGGGCATCGAAGTTCTCGGCCCCACCGATCACACCATCTTCAAGTCGATCTACTTCTTCGATCCGGACGGTCACCGGCTCGAGCTGGCCGCCAATACAGCTACCCCCGAGATGATGGAGAAGCTCGACCAAGTGAAATACGAGATGGTCGAGGAATGGGCGAGGACGCGCCGCGCACCCAAACACGCCGCCTGGATGCACGACGGCAGCATGAGCGAAAGGACGAAGCCGTGACCCGTCTTCAGGTCCTGAACGAGACTCCTGGTCAGCGGTTGACCATCGGCCGAAGACGAAAAGGGCGCCCCCGAGGGCGCCCTGATTCCGCCCCGCCGGCGATTGTTACAGCTTCAGCAGCCGGCGCGCATTGCCTTCGTAGATCGCGTGGCGCTGCGCCGGCGTGATGTCGAGCCCGTCGATTATCTCGATGGTCCAGCGCGTGTAGGCCGATCCCCGCTCCGGGTCGAAGGGAGCGTCCGAGGAGAAGACCACGTTGTCGACGCCGAAGAAATCGAGGCCCAGTTCGGTCGCCTTCTTCGCGCCGAACATTGCCGTGTCGGCGTAGAACATCTTGAAGTAGTCGAGGGGGCGCTTCTTGAGCTTCTTCAGCAGCAGCGTGTAGTCCTCGTCGGAGGTGCGGGTCCCCAGGAGGTCCCAGCCGGGGCCGACCCGGCCCTCGAAATAGGGAATCATGCCGCCCATGTGGTGGGTGATGACCTTCAGGTCCGGGTGTTTGTCGAACAGCCCTTCGAACACCATGTGGGCCATGGCGGCGCTGCTCTCGTAGGGCCAGCCGAAGGTCCACCAGATCTCGTAGTGGCTCTTCTTTTCCCCCTTGTAGTCGGCAAAATCCGCGCCGCGGGCGGGATGCAGCCAGATCGGCCGGTCGTAGCGCGCCATCAGGTCGAACAGCGGCAGGGTCTCGGGCGCGGTGAGGGGCTTGCCCAGGACGTTGGTGAATACCTGCACGCCGACGGCGCCCAGCTTGTCGATCGCGCGTTCGGTCTCGCGCAGCAGTCCTTCGGGATCGTTCATCGGCAGCGAGGCGATGAAGGCGGGAAAGCGCGCCGGGTACTTGCTGACCAGCTCGGCCATGCCGTCGTTGGCGAGTTTCGCCATTTCGGTCGACACCGGCGGCGGACCGAACACCTCGATCGGAGGCGAGCCCAGGCAGATCACCTGGGCGTAGTCGTCGAAC
This sequence comes from uncultured Sterolibacterium sp., assembly GCA_903904605.1. GTDB lineage: Bacteria > Pseudomonadota > Gammaproteobacteria > Burkholderiales > Rhodocyclaceae > CAIYYX01. The sequence goes on along the minus strand of CAIVDC010000072.1, from coordinate 78,031 downwards.
TGATCCATGATGCGGAAGCGTTCGTCGAGGTCCACGATGCAGGGAATCTCGCGCACCCGCTTGTGCATGTCCTTGCCGTTGGGCGCCACTTCCACCATCTTGTCGAAGAAGGCGCGGGGAAATATGTGATTGAACAGGTCCAGCTTCATCGGGGTTTCCTTTCGGGGTGTCGGCTGTCCGGCGCACCGCCGCAGCGGACGGAGCCGCCGGACGGTACGGATGGGTCCATGTTGCGACACTCTTATTCATAATACAATTTCATTCTTTTAATCATTTCATGAAATAAGATCATGAGTGTCACCTTGAAGCAGATCAGGGCCTTCGTCGCCGTCGCGCAGGCGGGCAGCTTCACGGCAGCGGCCAGCCGGCTGCACCTGACGCAGTCGGCAGTGAGCGTCCTGATCAGCGAGCTGGAGCATCAGTTCGGACAGCGCTTGTTCGACCGCACCACCCGGCTGGTGCAGACGAACGACGCCGGACGGGATTTCTACCCCGCCGCGGAGAAGATGCTGGCGGATCTGTCCAACGCCATCGCCGGATCCAAGGATCTGGTCGCGAAGAAGCGCGGCCGCGTGGCCATCGCGGCGACTCCGCTGATGGCGTCGATCCTGCTGCCCCAGGCGATCGCCCGATACACCGCGCTGTACCCGGGCGTCAGCGTGATCCTGCACGATACCGCCGCCGAACAGATCCAGCCCAAGGTGCGCGACGGCGAAGTGGACTTCGGCATCGAGACCTTCGCGAAATCCTGGCGCGAACTGGTCGCGGAACCTTTGATGGTCGACACCCTGCTGCTCGCCTGTCCCGCAGGACATCCGCTGGCGGCCAGGGCCAGCGTGGCCTGGCGCGCGCTGGCGGGCCACCCCTTCATCTCCCTGACCCAGGACAATTCCGTCGGCCAGTTGATCAGAACCTGCCTGGCCGAAGCGGGCGTCGAGGTCCAGACCGCCTACGAGGTGTCTTATTTGTCCACCGTGGTCGGCATGGTCGGCGCCGGCCTCGGCATCACCGTGCTGCCCTCCTACGCCAGCCCGATCACCCGTCTCTACGACATCGAGGTCAGGAAACTGGTGAAGCCGGCCATCCGGCGGGAAATGTCCTTCCTGACCCGCCAGGGCCGGACTCTGTCGCCGGCGGCCGAAAGCCTGAAGGCCTTCCTCAAGACCTACGTCAAGGAAATCGCCTGAGCGACGACCGGCCGCGCAACCGATTTGACTTTGCCGTCGCCCAGGCCTAGAGTGAATCTGCCTTCGGCTTGAAGACACTCCTGTGGAAGGGAACTAGCGCTGAACGAACAACCTCGATGTAGAGCACTACCCTTTGCCTAGGGGCCTTCCAGGCCCCAGCCCTGACGGGCGGCGCCGATTTGAGCTTCAGCTTGCGGGCGCTTGAGAAATTCAGCTAAAGCGGCGTGCGAAAGGCCCGTTTTGGTGAAGCTGCCGAGATGGGCTTTTTGCTTCCCGGTCGCTTCATTGTTCCTGATGCAGGCGCCGGGCTTCTTCTTCCTTGATCACCTCGCGGATCTCGCTCATGACGGCGCCGACGTCGGCGCTGCGCAGGTCGTCTTCGACCCGGCCGCTCAGCACGATATCGGGGTGCAGCAGGCCCGCCTGGTAGAGTGCCCAGATTTCCTTGCCGAACGCGCTGCCGTGCAGCCCCGGGGCGAAACGTTCGAAGTAGGCGGCCAGATTGGCCACGTCGCGGCCGAGCATCTGTTCGGCGCTGTTGTTGCCGGCGGCATCGACCGCCTGCGGCAGGTCGATGATCACCGGACCCTGCCCGCCGACCAGGATGTTGTATTCGGAGAGGTCGCCGTGGATCATGCCGGCGCAGAGCATGCGCACCACCTGATCGAGCAATCCGGCATGGAACGCCAGCGCCTGCTCTTCCGAGAGTTCGACGTCGTTCAGGCGCGGCGCGGGATTGCCGTCGGCGTCCGTGACCAGTTCCATCAGCAGCACGCCCTCGAAGCAGATGTAGGGTTGCGGCACGCGCACCCCGGCGGCGGACGCGCGGTACAAGGCATCGACCTCGGCGTTCTGCCAGACCTCTTCCTGCATCTTGCGCCCGTAGCGGCTGCCTTTCTCCATCGCCCGGGCCTGCCGGCTGTTCTTGACCCTGCGGCCCTCCTGATACGATGAACTCTGCCGGAAGCTGCGCTTATGGGCTTCCTTGTAGACCTTTGCGCAACGAAGTTCTGCGCCGCAGCGAACGACGTAGACGCTCGCCTCCTTGCCGCTCATCAGCTGGCGTACGACCTCGTCCACGAGGCCCTCGGCGACGAGCGGTTCCAGTCTTTTCGGCGTCTTCATCGACGTCCCTGCAAGAGATGCACTTTCACGCGCCGGCCTTTCACGGTGCCGGCCGAGAGCTTTTTCAGCGCTTCGCGGGCGATGCTGCGTTCCACTGCCACATAGGTGGAAAACTCCGTGACGGCGATCTTGCCGACCTGCGCCTTGCCGAACCCGGCATCCCCGGTCAAGGCGCCCAGCACGTCGCCGGCGCGGATCTTTTCCCTGCGGCCGCCGAGTATCTGCAGCGTGAGCATGGGTGGCACCAGGGGTTTCACGGGCAGATCGCCGGCGGCTTGAAGTTCGCCCAGGGAATGCCACTCGACGGCCCTGCCCTGCGCCCTTTCGATTTCGGCCACGCGCCGCATCTGCTTCGCGCTGGCCAGGCTGAATGCCCATCCCTCCTGATCGACGCGGCCGGTGCGGCCGATGCGGTGCACGTGTATTTCGGGGTCGGGCGTGATATCGACATTGATCACCGCTTCGAGCTGGGCAATGTCCAGGCCGCGCGCGGCGACGTCGGTGGCCACCAGCACCGAACAGCTGCGGTTGGCGAACTGCACCAGCACCTGGTCGCGCTCCTTCTGCTCGAGGTCGCCGTGCAGCGCCAGGGCATGGAAGCCCTGGCTGCGCAGCACCGCCAGCAAGTCGCGGCACTGCTGCTTGGTATTGCAGAAAGCCAGTGTGCTGACCGGCCGGTAGTGATTGAGCAGCAAGCCCACCGCGGACAGCCGCTGGTCCTCCTGCACTTCGTAGAAGCGCTGCCGGATCTTGTTGCCCTGATGCTGCTCCAGCAGCTTTACTTCCTGCGGCTGGCGCAGGAACTGCCGGCTGAGCCGGGCGATGCCCTCGGGGTAGGTGGCCGAGAAGAGCAGGGTCTGGCGGTCCTTCGGGCAGGCTCCTGCGACCAGGGCAATGTCTTCGAAGAAGCCCATGTCGAGCATCCGGTCCGCTTCGTCGAGCACCAGGGTATTCACGGCGTCCAGCTTCAGGCTCGCGCGCTCCAGATGGTCGATGATGCGGCCCGGCGTGCCCACCACGATGTGGGCGCCATGCTCCAAGGACGAGATCTGCGGCCGCATCATGGCGCCGCCGCACAGGGTGATGAGCTTGATGTTGTCCTCGCTGCGCGCCAAACGGCGAATTTCCTGGCTGACCTGATCGGCCAGTTCGCGCGTCGGACAAAGCACCAGGGCCTGCACGGCAAAGCGGCGCACGTTCAGTTTGGTCAGCAGGGTCAACGCGAACGCCGCCGTCTTGCCGCTGCCGGTCTTGGCCTGGGCGATCAGGTCATGGCCGGCCAACATCAGGGGCAGGCTGGCCGCCTGGATCGGCGTCATCTGGTGATAGCCGAGTTGCTGCAGATTGGCCAGGGCGGCGGGCGACAGCGGCAGTTGTCGAAAGGACGGGCCGGGCAGGGGCGCCGACGCCGCCGTTTCGGACGCTGTCTTGAATATGGGCGGCTGGGGATTGTTCATGCCGGATTATACGGGCTGGCCGGCGCGGCAGGGGGCGGCGGGGCATCGGAGCCCGGCCAGCCGAACGGGCTTGGGCGTCGCCTGCCATACTCGCCCGGTTCAGGGGTGCGCTGCGATGACTTCGGGCGGGGCCTGGACCAGTTCGATCAGCACGCCCTCGCCGCCGATCGGAAACTCTTCATTGGCCCTGGGATGGAGGAAGGTGATGTCGTAGCCGGCGGCGCCCTTCCGGATGCCTCCGGGAGCGAAGCGCACGCCCTCTGCGCCGAGCCAGGCGACGGCCGCGGGCAGGTCGTCTACCCAGAGCCCGACATGGTTCAGGGGCGGTTCATGTACGGCCGGCTTCCGGGCCGGATCGAGCGGCTGCATCAGGTCCACCTCGACCTGGAACGCGCCGCTGCCCAGCTTCGCGATGTCCTCGTCGACATTCTCCTTCTCGCTGACATAGTTGCCGGTGACGGTCAGCCCCAGCATATCGACCCAGAGTCTCGCCAGGCGCGCCTTGTCCGGTCCGCCGATGGCGATGTGCTGGATGCCGAGTATCCTGAATGGCCGCTGCTTCATTGCGCCGGTCCCTTCGCGCGGAACAGCAGAAACAGCCCTGCCAGGACCATCGGCAGGGACAGCCATTGCCCCATGCTGACCGTGTAGGAGAGCCCGAAGATGCCGGCGTCGGGCTCGCGGAAATACTCGGCGACAAAGCGCAGCGCACCGTAGCCGATCAGGAACATGCCGGAGATCGCGCCGCGCGGCCTCGGCCTGGAGGAAAACCACCAGAGGATCAGGAACAGGGTCAGGCCCTCGCCGGCGAATTCATAGAGCTGCGAGGGGTGGCGCGGTTGGCCGTCCACCTGAGGGAAGACCATCGCCCAGGGCAGCGAGGCATCGGCGACCCGGCCCCAAAGTTCGCCGTTGATGAAGTTGCCGATGCGTCCCGCGGCGAGACCCAGGGGCACCAGCGGGGCGATGAAGTCGGTGACCTCAAAAAAGGTCTTGCCGGTCTTCCGGGCATACAGCGCCATCGCCGTCAGGACGCCGAGGAAGCCGCCGTGGAAGCTCATGCCGCCTTTCCAGACGGCGAGGATTTCGAGGGGATGGGAGAAGTAGTAGCCTGGCTCATAGAACAGCACCTGGCCCAATCGCCCGCCCAGTATCACGCCGAGAACGCCGTAGAACAGCAGGTCGTCCAGGCTGGCCGCGGTGAAGCCGCGCAGCGGGAAGCGGCGTGCACGCAGTCGCCCGAGCCAGAGGAAGAGCATGAAGCCGGTCAGATACATCAAACCGTACCAGCGCACGCTGACCGGGCCGAGCGAGAAGGCGATGGGATCGAATTGGGGATGGACGAGCATGGCGGCCGAGGGTTGGGCTAGAATCCGCATTCTAGCTTCAGGAGAAAACCCATGCCCGAGTATCGCTCGAGAACCTCGACCCACGGCCGCAACATGGCCGGCGCCAGATCGCTGTGGCGGGCCACCGGCATGAAGGACGGCGACTTCGGCAAACCGATTATCGCCGTGGTCAATTCCTTCACCCAGTTCGTGCCGGGCCACGTCCATCTCAAGGATCTGGGCCAGCTCGTCGCCCGCGAGATCGAGGCGGCCGGCGGCGTGGCCAAAGAGTTCAACACCATCGCCATCGACGACGGCATCGCCATGGGACACGGCGGCATGTTGTATTCGCTGCCCTCGCGCGAGCTGATCGCCGACTCGGTCGAGTACATGGTCAACGGCCATTGCGCCGACGCCATGGTGTGCATCTCCAACTGCGACAAGATCACCCCGGGGATGCTGATGGCCGCCCTGCGCCTCAACATTCCGGCGGTGTTCGTCTCGGGCGGGCCGATGGAGGCGGGCAAGGTGCAGTGGGAAAGCAAGATCATTTCCGTGGATCTCATCGACGCCATGACCATGGCTGCCGACGACAGGATTTCCGACGCCGAGGTGGACCGCGTCGAGCGCTCCGCCTGCCCGACCTGCGGTTCATGCTCCGGGATGTTCACCGCCAACTCGATGAACTGCCTGACCGAAGTCCTGGGCCTGTCCCTGCCCGGCAACGGTTCGCTGCTGGCGACCCATGTCGACCGCCGGGAGCTCTTCCTCAAGGCCGGGCGCACCGTGGTCGATCTCTGCCGCCGCTGGTACGAGCAGGACGACGCGACGGTGCTGCCGCGCTCCATCGCCTCCTTCCAGGCTTTCGAGAACGCCATCACCCTCGACGTGGCGATGGGCGGCTCGACCAATACCGTACTGCACCTCCTGGCCGCTGCCAGCGAGGCGCAAGTGGGGTTCACCATGGCCGACATCGACCGCATCTCGCGCCATGTGCCCTGCCTCTGCAAGGTGTCGCCGACGACGCCGCAGTACCACATGGAGGACGTGCATCGCGCCGGCGGCATCATGGGCATCCTGGGCGAACTCGACCGCGCCGGACTGATCCACCGCGAGCTGCCGACGGTGCACACCCGGACTCTCGGCGACGCCCTGGCGATCTATGACGTGATGCGCACCCACGACACCGCGGTGTTCGACTTCTACCGCGCCGCGCCGGGCGGAGTGCCGTCCCAGGTGGCTTTTTCCCAGGACCGGCGCTATCCCGAGCACGACCTCGACCGCAGCGCCGGCTGCATCCGCGACAAGGCCAACGCCTATTCCCAGGACGGCGGGCTGGCGGTGCTGTTCGGCAATATCGCCGAGAAGGGCTGCATCGTCAAAACCGCCGGCGTCGATGCCAGCATTCTCAAGTTCACCGGTCCGGCCCGGGTCTATGAAAGCCAGGAGGAAGCGGTGGCCGGCATCCTCGGCGACGAGGTGAAGGAGGGCGATGTCGTCATCGTGCGCTATGAAGGGCCGAAGGGCGGGCCGGGCATGCAGGAGATGCTCTATCCGACTTCCTACATCAAATCGAAGGGCCTGGGAAAAGCCTGCGCGCTGCTCACGGACGGCCGCTTTTCGGGCGGCACGTCGGGACTGTCGATCGGCCACGCTTCGCCCGAAGCGGCGGCCGGCGGCACCATCGGCCTGGTGGAAAACGGCGACCGGATCGAGATCGACATCCCCGGCCGGCGGATCCACCTGGCGGTGGCCGACGCGGAGTTGCAGCGACGCCGCCAGGCGATGGAGGCAAAGGGTGTCCGTGCCTGGAAACCGGCACAGCGCGAACGTGTCGTCTCGGCGGCACTCCTGGCCTATGCCGCCATGACCACCAGCGCCGACACCGGCGCGGTACGCGACGTCAGCCAGTTGCAGCGTTGAACCCGGCGCGCGATTTCCAGAGCCTCTACGCAGGCCGGCTCTGGTCGGTGATGTCGTGGCCGGAACTCGAGACCTTCTGGCAGCGTGTCGATCCGGCTGCGCCCTGGTATCTCTATGCGGTGGGCGAGCCGCCGCCCGCCTCGCCCGCGAGCGCCGGGGACACGGCCAGATTCCTGCGCAGCGTCGATGAGCTTTTGCGCCGCGAGCATCACGAGAGCTATTGCGGCATCGTCTATGCCGACGACCTCCTGCGGCCGTCCTTCGTCAAGATCTACGACCCCAATCATCTCGGCTCTTCCTGTGGTTCCAGCCGCCTCCCGCCGCTGCCCGGCTGGATCATGAGCCAGGTTCCGCCTATGGCCCTGGAGGCGGCGCATCCGGCGCCGGCCGGCCGCCGCGCGTGGTGGCGCAGCCTCATCGAGGGTTTCGCCGGCGCAAGGGCGGGTTGATGCGCCGCACCGTCCGTAAGTTCAAGCGGGCGGACGAAGCGGGATGTGACCGCGGCCAGGTCCGTTCTCCGCTTCCTTTGACCGGCTGAGCGTCGGTTTGCACCTTCCGATCGCTCGCCAGACAGCCGTTCGAGTTCGCGCAATATCCCGGTTGCGGACATAGCCAATAATTGACTAAGGTAATCGGCTTCGGAATCTTCCTGCCCATCGTCATGTCCAACCGCCTCGCCTTCGAGACCTCGCCCTATCTGCAGCAGCACGCCGACAATCCCGTCGCCTGGTATCCCTGGGGCGATGAGGCGCTGGCATCGGCTCGCCGCGAGGACCGTCCGATCCTGCTGTCGATCGGTTATTCCGCCTGCCACTGGTGCCATGTCATGGCCCACGAGTCCTTCGAAGACCCCGCCGTGGCCGAGGTGATGAATCGCCTGTTCGTGAATGTCAAGGTCGATCGCGAGGAGCGGCCCGATCTCGACCAGATCTACCAGAGCGCCCACCAGATGCTCACCGGCCGCGCCGGCGGCTGGCCGCTGACCATGTTTCTCTGCGCCGACGGTTCGCCCTTCTTCGGCGGCACCTATTTTCCGAAGGCGCCGCGTTACGGCCTGCCGGGCTTTGTCGATCTGCTCGAGCGCGTGGCGCAAAGCTTTCGCGAGCGCCGTGGCGACATCGAAGAGCAGAACGGCCGACTGCGCGAAGCGCTGGCCAGCACCGTGCCCACGCCGGGATCGGCGGCGGCATCGCTGGACCTCCAGCCGCTGGCGGCGGCGCGCGAACAACTGGCCAGGAGCTTCGACCCGCGTCATGGGGGTTTCGGCCAGGCGCCGAAATTTCCCCATCCGACCGACTTGGCCTTCCTGCTGCGCCGCTATGCCGCCGAAGGCGACAGCGCCGCGCGGGACATCGCCTTGACCACCTTGGCCCGCATGGCCGAAGGCGGGATCCACGATCAGCTGGGCGGCGGCTTCTGCCGCTACAGCGTCGATGAGCGCTGGGAGATTCCCCACTTCGAGAAGATGCTCTACGACAACGGCCCGCTGCTCGCCCTCTACGCCGATGCCTGGGCGATCAGCGGTGAGGCCCTTTACCGAGAAGCGGCCGAGGGCATCGCGGGCTGGGCGATGCGCGAGATGCAGTCGCCGGAGGGCGGCTATTACTCCTCGCTCGACGCCGATTCCGAAGGCGAGGAGGGCAAGTTCTACGTATGGACCCGGGATCAGATCCGGGCCCTGACGAGCGCCGAGGAATACCGGGTCGCGGCGCGCCGCTGGGGCCTGGACGGCCCGCCCAATTTCGAGGCGACGCACTGGCATCTGCGCATTGCCGCTCCCCTGGGCGATGGCGAAGACGGGCTGCTGGAAGCCGCCCGTAGCAAGCTGTTTGACGCCAGGGAGGGCCGTGTGCGCCCCGGCCGCGACGAAAAAATCCTGACCAGCTGGAACGCCCTGATGATCGCGGGCATGGCCCATGCGGCCCGGGTCTTCGGCCGCGCCGACTGGCTCGCTTCGGCCACACGCGCGCTCGACTTCCTGCGGCGGACGATGTGGCAGGAGGCCGATGGCAGGCACCGCCTGCTCGCGACGGTCAGGGATGGCCGGGCGCACCTCGACGCCTATCTCGACGATCACGCCTTTCTCGTCGATGCCTTGATCGAACTGATGCAGGCCGGATTCCGCAGCGAGGATCTCGCATTTGCGGAAGCCCTGGCCTTTGCGCTGCTGGAGAACTTCGCCGATCCGGCGGACGGAGGCTTCTTCTTCACCCGCCACGATCACGAGGCGCTGATACACCGCCCTAAGCCCGGCCAAGACAATGCCACGCCGGCCGGCAACGGTGTCGCCGCCTTCGCCCTGCAGCGGCTGGCGCTGCTGACCGGCCTGAACCAGTTCGATGACGCCGCGGAGCGCAGCCTGCGTCTGTTCCAGCCCCTCTGGCAGCAGCAGAGCGGCGGCTGCGCCAGCCTCCTGGCGGCGCTGGAAGAACGGCTGACGCCGCCGCGGCTGGTGGTGCTGCGCGGCCCCCCGGCAGGCGTCCGCGACTGGCAGGCCGCGCTGGAGCGGCGCTACCGGCCGGACACCCTGGTGCTGGCCCTGCCCAACGACTTGGCCGGCCTCCCGGCGACATTGGACAAGCCACGCAGCGATGCGGTCAACGCCTGGGTGTGCAGCGGCGTTACTTGTCTGCCGCCGGCTTCAAGCCGGCCGGAACTGGAGCGCATCCTGGGCAATTTTCCTTGACCGGGAGATTCGAGTAATATCCACCCACGTTTTTTCCTGCCCTGCCCGATCCTAGGGCTTTAAATCAACCGAATGAGGAACTCATGAAATCTATCGTCTTCTCCGCACTGGTGGCCGCGTCCATCGTGACCTCCGTTCCGGCCCTGGCCTCCGCGGGACTCGACCTGGCCAAGAAGAGCAACTGTCTGGCCTGCCACTCGGTCGACAAGAAGGTCGTCGGTCCGGCCTATCAGGATGTCGCCAAGAAGTACGCCGGCGACAAGGGCGCCGAAGCCAAGCTGATCGAGAAAGTCAAGAAGGGCGGCTCCGGCGTCTGGGGTGCCATCCCGATGCCGCCGAATGCCCAGGTCAAGGATGCGGACATCGCGACCCTGGTGAAGTGGGTTCTCGCCGGCGCGAAGTAATCCCGCGCCGCCAGGAAAGGCCAGCCCGAGCCTCGGCTCAGGCTGGCCTTTTTATGGCCGTCCCCTGCCATTTGACAAGGGCCTGGGGGCGCGCAACAATCGGCGCCTGCCTTTCCTGCGGAGACTCCCGATGAAGTTGAACAGCCTTGCCCTATCGATCTCTTCGGCCCTGATGCTGATCAGCTGCAGCAAGGAAGCACCGCCTCCGCCGTCCGTCACCGCCGCTCCGCCGCCCCTGGTGGTGAAGCTCGGCCATGCCGCACCCCTGACCGGCCCCCAGGCCCATCTGGGCAAGGACAACGAGAACGGCGCACGCCTGGCCATCGCCGATGCCAACGCCAGGAAACCCAGGATCGGCGGGCGAGACGTGGTCTTCGAACTGCTCAGCGAAGACGACCAGGCGGATCCCAAGCAGGGAACGCTGGTGGCGCAGAAATTCGTCGATGCCAAGGTCAATGGCGTGATCGGCCACCTGAATTCAGGCACCACCATTCCCGCCTCGAAAATCTATGCCGACGCCGGCCTGCCGCAGATCTCCCCTTCGGCCACCAATCCGCAATACACCCTGCAGGGCTTCAAGACCGCCTTCCGGGTGATGGCCAACGATGTGCAGCAGGGCAGGGTGCTCGGCGACTATGCCGCGAAGCAGCTCAAGGCCGGGACCGTCGCCATCATCGACGACAAGACGGCCTATGGCGAGGGTCTCGCCAAGGAGTTCAAGAAAGCCGCGGAAGCGGATGGCGTCAGGATCGTCGCCGAGGAGCATACCGACGACAAGGCGGTGGACTTCGCCGCGATCCTGACCAAGGTCAAGTCGAAGAAACCCGACTTGCTGTTCTATGGTGGCATGGATGCCCAGGCCGGGCCGATGGCGGCGCAGATGAAGAAGCTCGGACTCAAGTCCAAGTTCCTGATGGGCGACGGCGGCTGCACCGTCGAGTTCGCCAAGCTCGCCGGCGATGCCGCCGAAGGACATTACTGCTCGCTGCCGGGCGTGCCGCTGGACAAGATGCCTGGCGGGGTCGCCTTCCGCGATCACTACAAGGCCATGTTCAACACCGACATCCAGCTCTATGCGCCCTATGTCTATGACGCGGTGATGGTGATGATCGACGCCATGAAGCGCGCCGATTCCGTGGAACCGGCCAAATACCGGGCCGAGTTGCCGAAGACCGCCTACGCCGGCGTCACCTCGATGATCAGTTTCGACGAAAAGGGCGACATCAAGGACGGCGCGGTGACGCTCTATCAATTCAGGGGCGGCATCAAGGAACCGCTCGAGACCATCGGCGCCTCGCCCACCGCTGCCGTTCCTGCGCCAGCAGCGGCGCCGGCCAAGCCGGCGGAGAAGAAGTAAGCCGCCGCGAAGAAAGACGAAACGGCACCCGGGCGGTGCCGTTTTCTTATCGAGAGTCATGGATACCTTCGTTCAGCAGATCATCAACGGCCTGACCCTCGGCAGCATCTATGCGCTGGTCGCGCTCGGCTACACGATGGTGTATGGCATCCTGGGGCTGATCAACTTCGCCCACGGCGAGGTGGTGATGATCGGCGCGCTCACCGCCCTGGCCGTGATCAAGCCGCTCGCCGGCGCCGGCCTGCCCTGGCCCCTGGCGGTCCTGGCGGGGGTGGCGGCGGCAATCGCGGCCTGCATGGCGCTGGGCTTCGTCATCGAGCGCGTCGCCTACAGGCCGCTCAGGAATGCGCCGCGCCTGGCTCCCCTGATTACCGCGATCGGAGTGTCGATGGTGCTGCAACAACTGGCGATGATCATCTGGGGGCGCAACTACCATTCCTTCCCGCAGTTGTTGCCGGCCACGCCGCGGGCGATCGGCGGGGCGCAGATCACCGACCTGCAGATCATGATCGTCGCCGTCGCCATCCTGATGATGGCCGGCCTGGCCCTGCTGGTGAACCGCACCCGACTGGGCCGCGCCATGCGGGCTACCGCCGAGAACCCGCAGATCGCCGGCCTGATGGGCGTCGATGCCAATCACATCGTCTCGCTCACCTTCGTCATCGGATCGGCGCTGGCGGCGGTCGCCGGGGTCATGGTCAGCGCCAACTACGGCATCGCCCACTACAACATGGGTTTCATTCTCGGCCTGAAAGCCTTCACCGCGGCGGTGCTGGGCGGCATCGGCAACCTCACCGGCGCCATGCTCGGCGGCATACTGTTGGGACTGATCGAAGCGCTCGGCGCCGGCTATATCGGCGACCTCACCGGCGGCTTCCTCGGCAGCGACTACCAGGATGTCTTCGCCTTCTTCGTCCTGATCGTCGTGCTGATCTTCCGCCCCTCGGGCCTGATGGGCGAAAAGGTATCCGAACGCGCATGAAGGCTAAGGTTAAAGCCTGGCAGGGCGTTGCTCTGATCGCCGCGGTTCTGGCGGTCCTGCCCTTCGCCGTGGGCCTCGGCATGGGCAATGCCTGGGTGCGGGTGCTCGATTTCGCCCTGCTCTACATCATGCTGGCGCTGGGCCTGAACATCGTGGTCGGCTTCGCCGGCCTGCTCGATCTGGGCTACATCGCCTTCTACGCCATCGGCGCCTATCTTTATGCGCTCCTGTCCAGCCCGCACTTCGGCCTGCACTGGCCGGCCTGGGCGGTACTGCCGCTGGGGGCGGCGGTGGCGGGGCTGTTCGGCGTCCTGCTCGGCGCGCCGACCCTGAGACTGCGCGGCGACTATCTAGCCATCGTCACCCTGGGCTTCGGCGAGATCATCCGCATCTTCCTGAACAATCTCAATTCGCCGGTGAACATCACCAACGGGCCGCAGGGCATCGCCCGCATCGACCCGATCAGCGTCTTCGGCGTGCCATTATCCCGACCGCTGGATGTCCTGGGCGTGAGCCTTCCCGGCGTCTATCTCTACTACTACCTGTTCGCGCTCGTGGCGCTGGGGATTATCTTCGTCACCATGCGCCTCGAGGATTCCCGCATCGGCCGCGCCTGGGTGGCGATCCGCGAGGATGAGATCGCCGCCAAGGCATGCGGCATCAATACCCGCAACGTCAAGCTGCTCGCCTTCGCCATGGGCGCTTCATTCGGCGGCGTCGCCGGCGGACTGTTCGCCGGCTTCCAGGAATTCGTCTCGCCCGAAAGTTTCAGTCTGATGGAATCGGTGATGGTGTTGTGCATGGTGGTGCTGGGCGGAATGGGCCACGTTCCCGGCGTCGTGCTCGGCGGCCTCCTGCTCGCGGTATTGCCGGAAGCCTTGCGCCAAGGCGCCGGACCGGTGCAGTTGGCGCTGTTCGGACGGGTGCTGCTCGATCCGGAGTCGCTGCGCATCCTGCTCTTCGGCCTGGCCTTGATCCTGGTCATGCAATACCGCCCGGCCGGACTGTGGCCCTCGGCGACGAGGCGCCGCGAGTTTTCGGAAAACCCGCCGGAGCCCGGCCGTTGAGCGCCCTGCTCGAGGCGATCGGGATAGGCAAGCGCTTCGGCGGCGTCGAAGCGCTCAAGGACGTCTCGCTCTCGATCGCGCAGGGGGAGATCTACGGCCTGATCGGGCCGAACGGCGCCGGCAAGACCACTTTCTTCAACGTCCTGACCGGCCTTTATGCCGCCGACAGCGGCCATTTCAGCTTCGCCGGCAAGCCGCTCGACGTCTCCGCACCGCACCTCGTGGCCGCCGCAGGGATCGCCCGCACCTTCCAGAACATCCGGCTGTTCGCCAACATGAGCGCACTCGAGAATGTCATGGTCGGCCGCCACCTGCGCACCCGAGCCGGCGTCATCGGCGCGGTACTGAGGAATGAAGCGACGCGCCGAGAGGAAGCGGCGATCGAACGGCGCGCGCTCGAACTGCTGCACTACGTCGGCATCGGCAGCCGCGGCAACGATCTGGCCCGCCATTTATCCTACGGCGACCAGCGCCGGCTCGAGATCGCCCGGGCTCTCGCCACCGAGCCCAGGCTGCTCGCCCTGGACGAACCGGCCGCCGGCATGAACGGCACCGAGACCGGCGCCCTGCGCCAGCTGATCGGGGGGCTGCGCGACGACGGCCTGACCGTGCTCCTGATCGAGCACGACGTCAAACTCGTGATGGGGCTGTGCGACCGGGTCGCGGTGCTCGACTACGGCGAGAAGATCATCGAGGACGTGCCGGCCAGGGTGCGGCGCGACCCGAAGGTGATCGAGGCGTATCTCGGAGGCGCAATTGCCTAGCGCCGGCGCTCCGATGCTCGAGGCGATCAATCTCGAGGTGAGCTACGGCGGCATTGCCGCGGTGAAAGGCATCAGCTTCGCCGTGGAAGAGGGCGAGATGGTGGCGCTGATCGGCGCCAACGGCGCCGGCAAGACCAGCACACTGAAGGCGCTGGCGCGTTTGCTGCCCGCGCGCGGCACGATCCGCTTCCTGGGCGAGGAACTCGCGGCCTTGCCCTCGCATGGCCTGATCGGCCGCGGCATGGCGCTGGTGCCCGAAGGCCGCGGCGTGTTCGCGCGCCTGTCGGTCGCGGAGAACCTGGCGATGGGCGCCTACAGCCGCCGCGACCATGCGGCGATTTCGGCCGACCTGGAGCGCGTTCATGAGTTGCTGCCGCGCCTCCTCGAACGACGGACGCAACTGGCCGGCACGCTGTCCGGCGGCGAGCAGCAGATGCTGGCGCTCGGCCGTGCGCTGATGGGCCGGCCCCGGCTGTTGCTGCTCGACGAGCCGTCGATGGGCTTGGCGCCGCTGATGGTGCACAAGGTTTTCGAGACGATCGGCGCGGTCGCCGCGACCGGCGTGACCATCCTGCTGGTCGAGCAGAATGCCAAGCTGGCCCTGGAATCCGCCAGCCGCGGCTATGTCATGGAAGGCGGCCGGATCACCCTGGCCGACAGCGCCGGCAATCTGCTCGCCGACCGCCGCGTACGCGAGGCCTACCTCGGAGAGTAGCAGCCGGCAGCCCCCGGGGCGGCCCCATCGCCGATAGAAAACCCGGACGCGTTGCCGACCTGCCCGGGCTGGCCGTTGCTCCAGCCACCGGGCACGGCGCGGCTGCCTCGTAAGGATAAGTCACAAAGATTGACAAATATTACCGGCGCAAGCGCCGGAATCCGGATCGCAGATGATGTGCCGTGCGTTGGCAGGGACCGGCACGTCGGGGCGGGTGTCGGGCCCCTGTTTCAGACGGGGATGAAAACTGCGTCATTCGTTCATCGCCCGGGAGGGCGCTGGATACCTGCCGTTACAAATAATTCGTGGCCCGACAACAATTCCTCTGCCCGCAAGTGATCCAATGCCTGCTGCCACGCAAGGAGTCTCGAATGTTCGCAACAGCCAGCAGCGCAACCGGGCGCCGCGCGATGACCCGGGAGGGAGCGCCCGGCCATCCGCGCGGGAAGCGGGTTATCGCCCTGCTGATGGCGGTCCTGCCCATCCTGCTCGTCCACTCCGGCCCGGCCGAAGCGACCCTGGGCGGCGATGAAGCGTCGATCGCGACCGATCAGACTCAGATGAAAGCGACGCGGCGCATCGTCGGCGCGCAAAATTACACGACGCATGAGATCCAGACGGCTTCGGGTACCGTGGTCCGGGAATACCTTTCGGCACAAGGGCAAGTGTTTGCCGTGACCTGGAAAGGCCCGCTCTTGCCCGACTTGCAGCAGATCCTGGGCGGACATTTCACCGACTACGAGGCGGCCAGGAACGATAAGCGCACGCGCCGGGGTCCCGTTCTGGTGCAACAGCCGGGACTGGTAATCCAGTCGGGCGGCCATATGCGGGCATTCTCCGGACGTGCCTATCTTCCTCGGATGATGCCGCCGGCGGTTACGGTCGATGAAATCCAGTGACAGTGGGCGGATGAAATCATCGGCTCTGGCGCTGTTGCTTGCCATGGCAGTGGCCGGCTGCGGCGCGGTGGCGGGAGCGGCGGGAGCGGCGCCGCGGGCAGCGCGGCGGCCGGCACTTTCACCCTGAACGGCGTCGCGGCGGTGGGCACACCCATCGTCAATGCCAGCATCAGCGTCATCTGTGCCAGCGGCAGCCCCCTTTCCGCGGCCACCAACAACACCGGCACGGGCGGCGCATGGCAAGTCAGCTATCCAGCCAAACCCTGCCCTGTGCGATGGAACTGAGCGGCGGCACGATCAACGGGGCGGCGAACACCACGCTCTATCACGCCATCGCCGTCGCGGCCGGCACCGCGAACATCACGCCGCTGACCGATCTGATGGTGGCCAATATCGTCGGCACGGCCAATCCCGGCGCCTGGTTCGCCGGCTTGGCAAGCAATCCTTCGTCGCTGTCCAGCATCAACCAGACCCAGGTGAATGCGGCGCTCGCCGGCCTTGGCACGGCACTTAGCGGACTGTCCCAATTGGTTTCCAGCAACCCCGTCACGACGTCGTTCACCCCGACTGCGGGCAACGTCATCGACGACATGCTGAGCGCGCTGGTGGCCGCCATAGGCAATACCCCCGGCATCACCTACCCATCCTTGCTGGGCGAGGTCGCCACTAGCACCGCGACGGTGACCACCGTGCCGGCAGGCTTCGAAACGAAGCTGACGGCGGCCTATGCCGCGGCCGCGGCCGGCAGCTACAGCGTAGGCGGCACAGTCAGCGGACTCGCCGGTTCCGTGGTGCTGCAGAATAACGGCGGCAACAATCTGACCCTGGCCAGCAACGGCATTTTCAACTTCTCCTCGACCATCGCCTACGGCAACGCCTACCTCGTCACGGTACTCACCCAGCCGGCCGGCCAAAGCTGCACCGTGACGGGCGGCAGCGGCACGGTGGCGGCCAACGTGAGCGGGGTGACCGTGGTCTGTTCGAACAACGCGGTTTCCGGCACGGCGGGGCAGAACGTCATGCCGATCATCGTCGATACCGGATCAACGGGCGTGAGAATCATCGCCTCCGCCCTTTCGCCATCGCTCGCCCTGAAGCAGCAGACGTCCGGCAGCGGAAGCCTCGACGAATGCCTGCAATTCGCCGATGGCTCCAGCTGGGGTTCGGTGAAACTCGCCGACGTGCAACTGGGCGGGGAGCCGACGCTCCATTCGCTGGCTGTCCAGGTCATCGGCGATCCCGCCGCCGCCTCGATTCCCAAGTCTTGCTCGAGCACCGGCGCAGCCGAGAACACGGTGGCGACATTCGGCGGCAACGGCATTCTCGGGGTGGGCTCATTCCAGCAGGACTGCGGTGCACTGTGCGTCACGCCGCCGGCCGTCACCGGTGTCTACTATGCGTGTTCCGGTTCGTCGGGCACCTCCTGCACCCCCGTCACCGTCCCGCTGGCGCAGCAGATCCAGAACCCGGTCGGCATGCTGCCGGGCGACAATAACGGGGTCGCCATCGCCATGCCCCCTGTGCCGGCAACGGGAAGCACCGCCGTCAGCGGATCGCTGATCCTGGGCATCGGCACCCAGGCCAACAACGCGCTCGGCAGCGCCGCGGTGTACGGCATCGATCCGGCGACCGGGACGCTGACGACCACCTTCAACGGTCAGAGGTACGCGGGCAGCTTCCTCGATAGCGGCTCGAACGCCCTTTACTTCACGGACAAATCGATCACGCAGTGTACCGGTGCCAACTACGGCTTCTACTGCCCGGCCTCGACCACGCAACTCACGGCGGCGAACCAGGGAAGCAACGGCACCAGCGCCACGGTCAGCTTCAGCGTAGTCAACGCCAACACCCTGTTGGGCAACGCTTCCTACACTGCGGCGAGCGGACTTGCGGGGACAGCGATATCCGGAGCGGGTTTTGATTGGGGATTTCCGTTCTTCTTCGGGCGGACGGTGTTCACCTCGATCGAAGGAACGAGCAGCGGCGGCGTGAGCGGTCCGTATTTCGCTTATTGATTGCCATACTGCGCGCAGCGGCCGCGAGCCCGGTTTCGCTGCAGCGAACTCAGGTCGCCTCCGGGCTCTCGCAGCCTTCGACGATGACGAGATCGATCGTGGACCCTGACAGCCTGAGTCGGGCTGCATCCTGATACTCGGGAGAGTTCCAGCAATCGAGCGCCGCCCGATAGGAAGGAAACTCGATCACGACGTTGCGGCTGCGGCAACTGCCTTCCGGGTTCTCGAAGCGGCCGCCGCGCACCAGGAAGCGCGCCCCGAACTTCCGGAACGGCGCAGCATTGGCCGCGACGTAGGCTTTGTATTGCTCCGGATCAGCGACATCGACCCGCCCTATCCAGTAACCCTTTGCCATGTGACGCTCCCTTGGGTCTTTCGTCCTGCGTTCGACCGGAACGGCTCGCTGTATCGTTCAGCGCGAGCCTCACTGAACGGCGTCCGGTTTCCGGACTTGCCTGTCGGCCGCGAAGCTGAAAGCATCCGCGAAGAATTCCTCCTCGGGCAACTGATGCGCGAGAAAGTCATTCCTTGCCGCATTGATCATCGGCGGCGCGCCGCAGGCATACACCTGATGGTCGGACAGGTCCGGAAAATCTTCCAGCAGCACCCGATGAACGAGGCCGTGACGCGCGCCATCCCGGTCATCCGAGGTGTCTTCGATTACCGGAACGTAGCGGAAATGCGGATGATCCGCCGCCCATTGCCGGGGCAGTTCGTGCAGGTACAGGCCGGCGCGCTCCCGCGCGCCCCAGTACAGGATCATGGGTCTTTCGCTCCGCTCATGGAGCGCATGTTCGACCATTGCCTTGATCGGGGCGAAGCCGGTGCCGCCGGCGAGCAGGATGATCGGCTTGGCCGAGCCTTCGCGAAGGAAGAAATCGCCGTGCGGCCCTTCGAAGCGCAGGATGTCGCGTTCCTTCATGGCTCCGAAGACATGCTCGGTGAAGCTCCCGCCGGGTATCAGACGGACATGGAGTTGCAGCAGTTCGTCGTCGTGCGGCGCGTTGGCCAGGGAGAAAGCCCTGCGGCGGCCGTCCTTCAGCAGGATCTCGATGTACTGGCCGGCGAGAAACAGCAGGCGCTCGTTCGCCGGCAGCTTGAGGAACAGCGCCATAACGTCGGGCGCCAGGCGCTCCATCTTCTGCACGCGCGCAGGCAGCGTCCTGACCGGGAAATCGCTCTCCGCCGCAAGTTCGCGCGACTCGATGACAACGTCCGACAAAGGCTGCGCGCAACAGAACAGCGCCAAACCGGCGGCCCTGTCCTCATCGCTCAACGCGCCCGGGTCGGCCAAGCCGTAATCGATGCTGCCCGAGACCAGGCGGCCCTTGCAGGCGCCGCAGGCGCCGTTGCGGCAGCCGTAGGGCAGGAGCAGGCCGGCATCGAGGGCGGCACGCAGGATGGGCGTTCCTGCTTCTGCCGTGCAGGTGTGGCCGCTGGGCTGGATCGTGATCTGGAAGGCCATGAGATAATCGCAGAATGGAACGCTTGTTAATCATCGGTTGCGGCGACGTGGCGCGCCGGGCATTGCCCTCGCTCACCCGGCGCTATCGCGTCTATGCCCTGGTGCGCGAGCATGGCGCCGCGCTCTCGGCCGAACTCTCCGACGAGCTTGCCCGTTTCGGCGTCACCCGGATCAGCGGCGACCTCGACCGCCCGTCGACGCTCGCGAGGCTCGCCGGCCTGGCCGACCTGGTGCTGCATTTTGCCCCTCCGCCCGAAGCCAGCAACGGCAAGAGCGGCGATGCGCGCACCAGGCATCTGATCGCGGCATTGCGGCGCGGAAAAATTCTACCACGGCGGTTGGTCTACATCAGCACCAGCGGCATTTACGGCGACTGCGGCGGCGCCCTGATCGATGAAACGCGGACTGTCCGGCCGCAGACGGCCAGGGCGATGCGCCGCGTCGATGCGGAGGCGCAACTGCGCCGTTGGGGCAGGACGCCCGGCGGCCCGACGGTGTCGATTCTGCGGGCGCCCGGCATCTATGCCCGCGGGCGGCTGCCGGTCGAGCGCATCCGTCGCGGCGATCCGGTGCTGCGCCCCGCTGACGACGTCTCTACCAACCACATCCATGCCGATGACCTGGCGCGCGCCAGTCTGGCCGCATTGCGGCGGGGGCGGCCCAACCGCGCCTACCACGTCAGCGACGACACCGACCTGCGCATGGCCGACTGGTTCGACGCCGTGGCCGATGCCGCGGGCTTGCCGCGTCCGCGCCGGGTCAGCCGTGCCGAGGCCGAGCAGCTGCTCGCACCGACTGTGTTATCTTTCATGCGCGAGTCCCGCCGGCTCGACAACCGCCGCCTGAAGTCCGAACTGGGCCTGCGCCTGACCTATCCTGACGTTGCCGCGGGGCTCGTCGATGCCTGCAGGGAGCCGTGAAATGCTCTGGTTGAAAATCTTCCATCTGATCTTCGTCACCAGCTGGTTCGCCGGCCTGTTCTACCTGCCGCGCATCTTCGTCAATCTGGCGATGGTCCCGGCCGACAGTCTTGCCGAGCGCGACCGCCTGATCCTGATGGCGGGCAAGCTCTACCGTTTCACCACTCCGATCGCCCTGCTCGCCATCGCGCTGGGACTGTGGCTGTGGTTCGGCTATGGCTTTTCCGGAAGCTGGCTGCACCTCAAGACCCTGCTGGTGGCGATGCTCTTCGGCTACCATCTGTACTGTGGCCGGCTGCTGGCCACGTTTGCCGCCGGCGGGAATCAGCGCAGCCACGTCTGGTATCGCTACTTCAACGAACTGCCGGTGCTGGTCCTGGTCGCCGTGGTCATTCTCGTGGTCTTGAAGCCTTTTTGAATCCTATGACGACTATCCTCCCGTCCCCCTTTCCGAGAATGGGGGTGACGGCAGTCCGCCGCTCCGCGGCTCCGTCCATTGACTTGTCGCCTTCCCGGGGCGGCCGATCGGAGGCGGCATGAGCGAACATTTCTTCGCCCCCTGCCCGCGTGGCCTCGAAGCCCTGCTCGTCGAGGACATCAAGGCGGCCGGCGCGCAGGAGGTCCTCGAAGTGCCCGGCGGCGCGCAATTTTCCGGCAGCTGGGAAACTTGCTATCGCGTGAATCTCGAGTCCCGCATCGCCAGCCGCGTGCTTTGGCGCCTTGCCGGCGGCGCCTACAAGAACGAAGACGACGTCTTTCGCCTGGCCCTTTCGATCGACTGGCCGGCGCTGTTCGCCGTCGAACGGACCCTGCGGGTCTACGTCACGGCGGTCAAGTCTCCGCTGAAAAGCCTCGAGTTCATCACGCTGCGCGTCAAGGACGCGGTATGCGACCGCTTCCGCGACGCCTGCGGCATCCGTCCGAGCGTGAACACGGCAAGACCCGATATCCGGCCGCACCTGTTCCTGACCGCCGATACGGCGACGCTCTATCTCGATACCTCCGGCGAGCCGCTGTGGGCCCGCGGCCACAAGATCGCCAAGGTCGAGGCGCCGGTCAAGGAGAACCTCGCCGCAGGCATCCTGCGCCTGATCGGCTGGCAGCCCGGCACGCCGCTTATCGACCCGATGTGCGGCAGCGGCACCTTCCTCATCGAGGCGGCGCAGATGAGTCTCGGCGATGCCCCGGGACTGTCGCGCGAGCCGGGCGAGTTCGGTTTCGAACGTTTGAAGAATTTCGATGCGGTGCTCTGGAGCAGGCTCTGCCGCGAAGCCGCGGCATGCCGCGAGACGGCCCCGGCGGTCCTGCCGATCTGGGGCGCCGACATCTCCTCGGATGCCGTGGCGCGGGCGCGCCAGAACCTTGCCTACTCGGGTCTGGACGGCCTCGTCAAGGTGACCCAGCAGGACATACTCGAAATCCCGGCGCCAGCGGGCGCCGGCGTCCTGATCGCCAACCCGCCCTATGGCGAGCGGCTGGGTGAACTGGATCAGCTCGTGGCCTTCTATCCGCGCCTGGGCGATGCCTTGAAGCGCAATTTCGCCGGCTGGCAGTGCTGGTTCTTTTCCGGCGACCCCGCCCTGCCGAAGTTGATCCGGCTGCAGGCCAGGCGCCGCATCCCGCTCTACAACGGCGCGCTGGATTGCCGCCTGTATCTGTTTCCGATCGTGGCCGGCGGCAACCGCGGCAAATCGTAGGCCGGCCTTCGCTCGTCCGGTTGCTGCCCGGCCTACACAATGTCCAGGTGCGCGATGCCGGCGTTGAGGTCGCGGCCTTTCGATTCCTTGCCTTTCAGCTTGATTTCGAGGCGCAGATCGTTGACCGAGTCGGCGTTCCGGAGCGTGTCTTCGTAACTGATGCGGCCGCTTTCGTAGAGATCGAACAAGGCCTGGTCGAAGGTCTGCATGCCCAGTTCGCGTGATTTCTTCATGATCTCCTTGATCTCATGCACGTCGCCCTTGAAGATCAGGTCGGAAATGAGCGGCGAGTTGAGCATGACTTCCACGGCCGCTGCGCGCCCTTTGCCGTCCTTGAGCGGGATCAGGCGCTGCGAGATCAGGCCGCGCAGGTTCAGCGACAGATCCATCAACAGCTGCTGACGGCGTTCCTCGGGAAAGAAGTTGATGATGCGGTCGATCGCCTGGTTGGTGCTGTTGGCGTGCAGCGTGCCCAGGCACAGGTGTCCGGTCTCGGCGAAGGCGACGCCATGCTCCATCGTCTCCCGGTCGCGGATCTCGCCGATCAGGATGACGTCGGGCGCCTGGCGCAGGGTATTCTTCAGAGCAGCTTCCCAAGACTCGGTGTCGACGCCGACCTCGCGCTGGGTGACGATGCAGTTCTTGTGCTCGTGCACATACTCGACCGGATCCTCGATGGTGATGATGTGGCCATAGCTGTTCTCGTTGCGGTAGCCGATCATGGCCGCGAGCGAGGTGGATTTGCCCGAGCCGGTACCGCCGACGAACAGAACCAGTCCGCGCTTGGTCATGGCCACGTCCTTCAGCACCGCCGGCAGCAGCAGCTCATCCAGCGTCGGGATCCGGGTGTTGATGGTGCGCAGGACCAGTCCGGGGCGCCCCTGCTGGACGAAGGCATTGACGCGGAAGCGGCCGATGCCGGATGGATGGATGGCAAAGTTGCACTCCTTGGTCGCTTCGAATTCCGTCGCCTGGCGATCGTTCATGATCGCCCGCGCCAATTCCACCGTGTGCTGCGGCGTGAGCACCTGGGTCATGGCCGGGGTCAGTTTGCCGTCGACCTTGATCGCCGGCGGAAAACCCGCGGTGATGAACAGATCGGAACCCTTCTTGCCGACCATCATGGTCAGCAGCTGGTGCATGAATTTCAGCCCTTCGTCGCGCTCCATGATTTAGCCCCCGGGGAATGCGTCCTTGTTGACCGCCTTGGTGCGCGCCTCCGCGGCTGAAACGATGTTGCGGCGGACCAGGTCGGTGAGGTTCTGGTCGAGCGTCTGCATGCCGACAATCTGGCCGGTCTGGATCGCGGAATACATCTGGGCGATCTTCGATTCGCGGATCAGGTTGCGTATCGCCGGGGTGCCGATCATTATTTCGTGCGCGGCCACGCGGCCGTTACCGTCCTTGGTCTTCAGCAGCGTCTGCGAGATCACCGCACGCAGCGACTCGGACAGCATCGAGCGCACCATTTCCTTTTCCGCCGCCGGGAACACGTCGATGATGCGATCGACGGTCTTCGCCGCCGAGGAAGTGTGCAGCGTGCCGAACACCAGGTGGCCGGTCTCGGCCGCCGTGAGGGCCAGGCGTATGGTCTCGAGGTCGCGCATTTCGCCGACCAGGATCACGTCGGGATCCTCGCGCAAGGCCGACCGCAAGGCATTGGAAAACGACAGCGTGTGCGGGCCGACCTCGCGCTGGTTGATCAGGCATTTCTTCGACTGGTGGACGAACTCGATCGGGTCCTCGACGGTGAGAATGTGGCCGTAATCCTTCTCGTTGATATAGTCGACCATCGCCGCCAGCGTCGTTGATTTCCCCGAACCGGTGGGGCCGGTCACCAGCACGATGCCGCGCGGGGTCTCGGCGATTTCGCCGAAGATCTTCGGGCAGTTGAGTTGCTCCAGCGACATCACCTTGGACGGGATGGTGCGGAATACCGCGCCGGCGCCGCGTTGCTGGACGAAGGCATTGACGCGGAAGCGGGCCAGGCCGGATATCTCGAAGGAGAAGTCGATGTCGAGGTTTTCCTCGTAGTGCTTGCGCTGGCTGTCGTTCATGATGTCATAGACCATGGCATGCACGTCCTGGTGCGCCATGGCCGGCAGGTTGATGCGCCGCACGTCGCCATGGACGCGGATCATCGGCGGCAGGCCGGAGGAAAGGTGCAGGTCGGAAGCCTTGTTCTTGACCACGAAGGCGAGCAATTCGGTGATGTCCATGAGGCAGCTTTCCCGGGAATGGCACAGCGGCGTGCGATCGGAGGCGGCGAGGCAACAGGCGGCGCGATGCTATACTGCTGCCGCCGAGATTCCCGGGCATTATGACTATAATTTCCGCCAACTTGCAAGCCGTCAGAGCGCGGATTGACGCTGCCGCGACAGCCGCCGGACGCGCCCCGGAATCAGTGCGCCTGCTGGCGGTGTCCAAGACCTGGCCGGCAGCCTGCGTGCGCGAGGCGGCGGCCTGCGGCCAGTCCTCCTTCGGCGAGAGCTATCTGCAGGAAGCCTTGCCGAAGATCGCGCTGCTCTCCGATCTCGGTCTCGACTGGCATTTCATCGGCCCTCTGCAAAGCAACAAGACGCAAGGCGTCGCCGAACATTTCCACTGGGTCCATGGCCTCGATCGCGAGAAGATTGCGGCCCGCCTGTCCGCCCAGCGCCCGGCCGCGCTGCCGCCATTGCAGGTCTGCATCCAGGTGAATGTCAGCGGCGAGAACACCAAGGGCGGCATCCGTCCGGAACAGGCCGAGATGCTCGCCCGTGCCGTGGCTGCCCTGCCCGGGCTGAAGCTGCGCGGCCTGATGGCCATTCCGGAGATGAGCGAAGATTCGCCACTGGTGCATCGAAGGTTCGCGGCCTTGCGCGAACTGCTGTCGCACCTGAACAGCCGGGGCATGGCACTCGACACCCTGTCGATGGGCATGTCCCACGATCTCGAAGCGGCGATCGCCGAAGGCGCGACCATCGTGCGCGTGGGAACGGCGATTTTCGGCGAACGGCCGAAGCAATAACTGAAAGGAGTGCCATGAAGATCACGTTTCTCGGCGGCGGCAATATGGCCAACGCCCTCATCGGCGGCTTGCGCAAGCAGGGCTATTCGGCGGCAGGCATCCAGGTGATCGAGCCGCTCCCGGATAATCGCGAGCGGCTCAGCGAGACCTTCCACGTCCGCTGTTGCGCGGCGGTGGACGCGGCGGCGCTCAACTGCGAGGTGCTGGTGCTGGCAGTCAAGCCGCAGCAGATGAGAGAGGCGGTCAAGCCGCTGGCCGGCCAGCTCGCAGGCCAGCTGGTCATCAGCATCGCCGCCGGCCTGCGCCTCGTCGATCTCAGTCGCTGGCTCGGCGGCTACCGCCAATTGGTCCGCACCATGCCCAATATGGCGGCGCTGATCGGCGAAGGCATCACCGGCATTTACGCCGACCCGTCGGTCGGCCGGGAAGGCCGGGACATGGCGGAGAAAATCATGCACGCCGTCGGCACCAGCTTGTGGATAGAGGACGAAGCGCAGATGGATGCGGTGACGGCCGTCTCGGGCAGCGGCCCGGCCTATGTCTTCTATTTCATCGAGGCGCTGCAGCAGGCGGCGCAGGCGCAAGGCTTCAGCAAGTCGGCGGCACGGGTTCTGGCGATCGAAACCTTCGTCGGTGCCGCCCGGCTTGCCGAGCAGAGTCCCGAGCCGGTCTCGGTGCTGCGCCAGCGGGTGACGTCGAAAGGCGGCACGACCGAGGCGGCGCTCCTGTCCTTCGAGCAGGACGGCGTCGCCGCCGCGATCCTGCGCGGGGTGCAGGCGGCCGACAGCCGCGGCCGCGAGCTCGGCGACCTGATGGGGAAAGACTGATGCTGGCCCAACTGTTTTACCAGGTCCTCGACTGGCTGTTCGGTTTCCTCACCCTGGCGCTGATCGCGCGCTTTGCCATGCAATGGACGCGCGTCTCGTTCAGGAATCCTCTCGGCCAGTTCGTCGTCGCCGTCACCGACTGGGCGGTTGTGCCGGTGCGGCGCGTGATCCCGAGCGCTTTCGGTGTCGATCTGTCGACCCTGTTTCTGGCCTGGCTGGCGCAGGCGATGTTCCTCGGCCTGGTCTTCGGCTTGTTCGTCCCGGCGGCAGCCGTCACGCCGGCAGCGATGCTTTCGCTGGCGCTGCTGGCAGTGGTGGCGGTCGCGCGTCTGGCGATCTATTTCCTCTTCGGGGCGGTGATCATCAGCGCGCTGCTGTCCTGGATCAACCCTTACGCACCCCTGGCGCCGGTGGTCAACGCGATCGCCCAGCCCTTCCTGCGCCCGATCCAGCGGGTCATCCCGACCCTCGGCGGCGTCGACCTGTCGCCGCTGGTTCTGCTGCTGCTGCTGCAAATCCTCCTGTCCGTGATCTCCTCGGCGCAGCGCTTCCTGTTCCCCTTCTTCCCGTGATGAGCGACTGGCTGAGGAGCGATGGCCCGGATGCGCTGCTTTCCCTGCACGTCCAGCCGGGCGCGAAGAAAACTGAAGTGGCCGGCCTCTACGGCGCGGCCCTGAAGATCCGCCTGGCGGCGCCGCCGGTGGATGGCAAGGCCAACGACTGCCTGATCGATTTTCTGGCCGGCGCACTGGGGGTAGCCAGGCGCCGCATCGAACTGGTCAGCGGCGCGTCTTCGCGGGCCAAGCGAGTCCGGATCGGCGGCTTGGACGGCGCGCAGGTTCGCGCCTGCCTGCAGCGGAATTCACCATCGGCCTTGCTTTGACCGCAGCGGCAGATCCGTTCGGCTACTTCCCGGCGATCGTCTGCGTCGTCTGCGACTCGCCGATCGATGCCCTGGTCGCGCTCTGCGTGCCACGAGAGGAGGCGATGCTGCTGGTGACGACCTCCTGGCGCGACCGCGGCGCGCGGTGCATCGTCACGACCCTGCACGGCGGCCGGCCGATTGCCGTATTGCCCACGCCGGACGGGCGCTGGGCGGCATGCAATGCGTTCATGGACGAACTCTTCGCAACGCCGCAGGAAGCCGGCAGCAGGCTGGCTCAACTGCTCAAGCGCGGGCGCGTAGGCTACGTCGGGCAGATCGGGCGCGCGCCGCAAGCCTAGGGCAGTCCCGACCGGGCGAAGCGCGCCGGGCGACTGGGACCGGGGAGCAGGCCCCAGTCAGCGCTGGCTACTCTCGTCGGATTCGGAGTCCCGGATCACTTCGCCTTCGATCACGCGCCCTTCGGGCGGCCGTTCGCGCATTTGCTGCTTCAGTTCCTGGCGCAGGTGTCGCGTTTTCCACCACAGGTATCCCCAGGCCAGCAACCCGCCCGCAACGAGGACGGCGAAGAGCAGCAGCGACAGGGTGAACACCAGGACCAGCAGTACTGCGCCGGCGGCGAAACCCAGCACCTTGCCCAGCAAGCCCGGTTCTTGCCCGCCAAGTCTCATCCCGGGTCCTTTCCTGCCGGCGGTGCCGCATGAACGGCGGCCGCGATCTCGTAGGAACGCAATCGGGCGGCATGGTCGAAGATCTGCGAGGCGATCATCAATTCGTCGGCACCGGTCCGATCGATGAAAGTCTGCATTTGAATCGCCACCGTTTCGGGAGAGCCTATGGCTGCGCAGGAGAGGACCTGGTCGAGCAGGGCCCGCTCGGCTGTGCCGATGCGGTTCAAATAGTTGTCGACCGGCGGCGGCAGGCGCGAGGGGCGACCGCTGCGCAGGTTGACGAACGCCTGTTGCATCGAGCTGGCACGAAATTGCGCCTCCTCGTCCGTATCGGCTGCGAGGACGTTGTAGCCGAGCATGACGTAGGGCTTGTCGAGTTGCGCCGATGGCCGGAAGGTGGAGCGATACAAGGCGATCGCCTGGATCATTTGCGCCGGCGCGAAATGCGACGCGAAGGCATAGGGCAATCCCAGGGCGGCGGCCAATTGCGCGCCGAACAAACTCGAGCCCAGAATCCAGATCGGCACGTTCAGGCCGGTGCCGGGTGTTGCGCGCACCGCCTGGGTCGGCGCAGACGAGAAGTAATCCATCAGTTCCAGGACGTCCTGCGGAAATTCGTCGGCGGCGGAGGCCAGATTCCGCCTCAAGGCGCGGGCCGTGGCCGGGTCGGAGCCGGGCGCGCGGCCCAGGCCCAGGTCGATGCGTCCGGGAAAGAGCGACTCCAGCGTCCCGAACTGCTCGGCAATCACCAGCGGCGAATGGTTGGGCAACATGATGCCCCCCGCCCCGACGCGTATGCTCGACGTGCCGGCGGCGACATGCCCGATCAGCACAGCGGTCGCGGCGCTGGCGATGCCGGGCAGGCCGTGATGCTCGGCCAGCCAGAAGCGCCTGTAAGCCCAACGTTCGCCGTGCCGGGCAAGATCGAGGGAATTGCGAAACGACTGGGCCGCATCGCTCCCTTCGGCAATCGGCGAGAGATCGAGAATGGAAATGGGGATCATGGCCGGGCGATGCCCGTTTTCACCGGCGGCTCATTCACCCCAGGAGCCGTCGTAGGCGAGGTGGCCGTCGATCAGCGTCGCCCGGACGCGCCCGGGGAGTTCCAGACCGAGGAAGGGGGTATTCTTGCCCTGGCTCTTCAGGGTCTCGCGGCTGACCTTGAAGAAGGCCTGGGGGTCGAAGACGCAGACATCCGCCGGTGCGCCGACTTTCAGGCTGCCAGCCGGGATGCCGAGGATCTTCGCCGGATCGCAAGTGACGCGGGCAAGCGCCTGCGGCAGGCTCAGCTTCATCTCTGCTGCCCACTTCAGGGTCAGGGGCAGCAGCAGTTCGAGACCGGTGGCGCCGGGTTCGGCCTCGTCGAAGGGCACCTGCTTGGCGTCGTCGTCGACCGGCGTGTGGTCCGAGCACAGGGCATTGATCGTGCCGTCCGCCAGGCCGCGGCGCAGGGCGTCACGGTCCGTCTGGGCGCGCAGCGGCGGATCGAGCCGGGCGTGCGGATTGAAGTAAGCGATGTCGTGGTCGCACAGATGCAGATGGTGAATGGCGACG
This sequence comes from uncultured Sterolibacterium sp., assembly GCA_903904605.1. GTDB lineage: Bacteria > Pseudomonadota > Gammaproteobacteria > Burkholderiales > Rhodocyclaceae > CAIYYX01. The sequence continues at coordinate 49,095 of CAIVDC010000072.1, read as the reverse complement.
TCGCAGGTCGCGGCAATTCCGGAACGCCGGGCCGCGGCGACCATCTCCAGACCCGAGGCGCTGGAGATGCGCGTCAGATGAATCTGCGCGCCGCTTTCCCGGGCAAGTTGCAGGATCGTGGCCAGCGCGATGGTCTCCGCCGCCACGGGGATTCCGGCGAGGCCGAGCCGGGTCGCCACCTCGCCGTCGTGGGCGACGCCCATTCTCGCCAGGAAGGGGTCCTGCGGCTGCAGCCAGACCGGGAAACCGAAGGTCGCTGCGTATTGCATCGCGCGTGCCAGCACCTGGGTATCGACGATGGCGGTGTTGGCTTGGCCGAAAGCGATGCAGCCGGCCTCGGCCAGTTCCGCCATCTCGGTCAGTCGCTCGCCAGCGAGTCTCAGGGTCAGCGCGCCGACCGGATAGACGTGGGCGAAGCCGGGCTGCCTCGCCCGGTGCTTGAGCATCTCGACCAGTCCCGGTTCGTCCAGCGGCGGGTCCGTGTCGGGGGGGCAGGCCAGGCTGGTGATGCCGCCTGCCGCAGCGGCGGCCATTTCCGATTCCAGCGTCGCCCGGTATTCGTAACCCGGTTCGCGCAGCCGGGCCGAAAGATCGACCAGTCCCGGGCAGACGATGCAGCCGCTGGCATCGAGCGAGCCGCTGGTTTCGAAACCATGGGGCGCGTTGCCGATGCCGACGATGTGCCCTTTGGCAATGAAGATGTCGGCGACGCGGTCGACGCCGCTGGCCGGATCGACGACGCGTCCGTTCCTGATCTGGATCTTCATTTTGCCCCTCCCAGCATGCTCATTACCGCCATGCGCACCGCGATGCCGAAAGTCACCTGGGGCAGGATCACGGCATGCGGACCGTCGGCGACCGCCGAATCGATTTCGACGCCGCGGTTCATCGGGCCCGGGTGCATGACGATGGCGTCGGGCTTGGCCAGCGCCATCCTCTCCGGCGTCAGTCCGAAGGACTTGAAATACTCCTGCGGGCTGGCCAGCAGCGCGCCCTGCATGCGCTCGTTCTGCAGCCGCAGCATCATCACCACGTCGACCCCGCGCAGGCCTTCGTGAATGTCGTAGCAGACCCGCACGCCGAGCCGCTCGACGCAGGAAGGCAGAAGGGTCTTGGGGGCGATCACGCGGATCTCCGGCACGCCGAGCGTGGTCAGCGCATGGATCTGCGAGCGCGCCACCCGCGAATGGAGAACGTCGCCGACGATCGCCACCGTGAGCCCGGTGAAGTCACGCTTGTAGTGGCGGATGGTATACATGTCGAGCAGGCCCTGCGTCGGGTGCGCATGGCGGCCGTCGCCGGCATTGATCACGCGGATGTGGTCCTTGCCGGTGTTGGCCAGGTGCTCCGCGATCAGGTGCGGCGCGCCGCTCGACGCGTGCCGCACGACGAACATGTCGGCCTGCATCGCGGCGAGATTGTCGACCGTATCGAGCAGGGACTCTCCCTTGGTCGCGCTGGAAGTGTTGATGTTGAGGTTGATGACGTCCGCGGAGAGGCGCTTCGCCGCAATCTCGAAGGTGGTCCGGGTCCGCGTCGAATTCTCGAAGAACAAATTGAAGACGCTCTTGCCGCGCAGCAGCGGCAGCTTCTTCACTTCACGCTCGGCGACCTCCGTGAAAGGCTCGGCGGTATCCAGGATCGCGGTGAGGATTTCTCGCGGCAGCCCCTCGGTTGTCAGCAGGTGCTGCAGTTCGCCTTGGGCGTTCAACTGTGGATTACGCATTTCGCCTTTCCAAGAGGGTGAGGCTGAGGACATCCTCCTCAGTCCGGGTGAGCACCAGTTCCTGGTCCGCCGGCAGCACCTCGGCCAGGGTCTTGGCACAGTAGCGGGCGCAGATCGGCAGCTCGCGTCCACCGCGATCGACCAGGACGGCGAGGTCGATGCTGCCCGGCCGTCCGAAGTCGAACAGCTCGTTCATGGCGGCGCGGATGGTGCGCCCGGTGTAGAGCACATCGTCGACGATGACGATCCGGGCGTTCTCGACATCGAACGGCAGGGAGGACGCCCGTGTGCCCGGGTGCAGGCTGCGGCTGGAGTAGTCGTCGCGGTGGAACGAGACGTCGACGCTGCCCATCGGTATCGACAGCCCGAGCGCCCGATGCAGCCGCTCGGCCAGCCAGACGCCGCCGGTGTGGATACCGACCAGCGCCATATCGGGGCCGGCCTGGGGGCGCATCTGTTCGACCAGCGCTGCGAGCAGCGCCTCTGTGTCAGGCAGCGCGGGCTGGGATTCGGGCATCGAGATAGTCCTGAAGAATGATTTGCGCGGCCAGGGCATCGACCTCGCCCTTGCGCGCCTGCCAGGGGAGGCCTCTTTCGGTCAGCCGGGCCTCGGCTTCGGCCGAGGAGTAGCGTTCGTCTACCAGTGCCACGGGCAGGCCGAAGCGGCCTTCCAGTTGATGGGCGAAGCGGCGGCAGCGCGCGCTCATCTCGTGCTCGCTGCCGTCTAGGGCAAGCGGCAGGCCGACCACCAGCCGCTGCGCCTGCCATTCCCCGATCAGCTTGCCGATCCGGGCAAAACGCGTGTCGTTGTCCGGGGCGACAATCGTGGTCAGTGCGCGCGCCTGGCCGAGCAGCGCTTCGCCGACGGCGACGCCGATGCGCTCGAGGCCGAAGTCGAAGGCCAGGAGCGTTCCGGCGGCCGCAGGATCAGGCATGCCCGGCCACTTCGGAGAGGTTGGCGAAATCGATGCCGAGAAGCTGCATCGCCGCCGCCAGGCGCTCCTCGGGCGGCGTGCCGAACAGGATCCGCGGCTCGGCGGCGACGGTGAGCCAGGCATTCTGCGCCAGCTCCCATTCCAGCTGGCCAGCCGACCACCCGGCATAGCCCAGGCTGACCAGGACGTCGGCCGGCGCGCCGGTGGCGCCCATCTCGTCGAGAATGTCGCGCGAACTGGTCAGCCCGATCTCGTCCTTCACCTCCAGCGTCGACTGCCAGTGGCCGAGCGGGCGGTGCAGCACGAAGCCGCGGTCGGTCTGGACCGGCCCGCCGAAATAGACCGGCATGGCGCCCAATTCGGCGGCAGGACCGGCGGCGAGCTGGATATCGACGCGTTCGAATAGGGTCGCCAGCGCCATATCGCTCGGCCGATTGACGATGATGCCGAGCGCGCCCTGCTCATTGTGTTCACAGATGTAAGTCAGGGAGCGGGAAAAGCTGGGATCGGCCATGGCGGGCATGGCGATCAGAAAATGATGGGCGAGGCTTACGGTTTCCACGATCACATAAGCATTGTAATCCGTTGCCGCGAACTCTGTCACAGCCCGATGCGCGGGAACCTGGAAATCCCGGGAATGGCTCCTGGCGCGGGTCACCGCGGTTGATCCATCGGAGTACCGGCCTTTCCAGCGCCGGTGTCCGGCTGCGCGGACGCCCCGTCGCCTCGGCCGATTGCGGCACGCTGATCCCGACACCCACCCGCAGCAGCCGCGGAAGCGTCCTTCCCTGGAAAACAGGTGGGAGTGTAAGCCGAGGCTCAAAACCCGGCCGTTCAAGTGCCGTCAGTGGCGGCTATCGACCAGAAGCGGGGCGCACCACCAGGACGTTCATTCCTATCTGCGGGTTTCCCATGTATTCCAAGCCGACGTCTTCCGCGGCGACGAGCGCCAGTTCCACGCGACCGCGATAACGGTTTAGGAAGCTCTCGACGCTTTCGCCTTCCTCACATCCTCTCTGAAGTTTCCAGAACCCGGCGACATCGGTCGCGGATGTTGGGCCGAACATGCTCAGTACCGCCCAGCCCTGGTGAGGGTTCTTGACCTTGTAATCGCTCTGGGACTCCAAATGGGCGAGACCCGAAAGGCCTGAAAGTAGAGACATAGTGGTTCCATAACACGCTTGTTCGGGGGGATGAAGTACGCTGGTGCCCCTGCATCGCGAGTGTAACCGACAAGGCGGAAGTTCCGTGCAGATATCCTGGCAACCGCGCCGACGCGGCCTTACTTCAACGTGCCTTTCATTGGAGTAGCCTTCCCGGCGTCCTTGATGGTCAGCTTGCCAGCCTTCCCTTCTAGGTTGCCGCAGCCGCATTTCACGATGATATGTGGCACTGAGCTGACGACCTCCCTGCATTCCGTACACTCGTAGTACACGTTCCCGCCCGATGGCATCGGTTCCCCTTCGCCGATCCGCAGCGGGTCAAATCGGTAGATCTTTCGCATGTCCAGTTTCATTATCTCTTCCTTTCAGCCGCTGCGACAAAGTCGAGCATGAGGGCTGTTGACGACATTCTAAGGTTTGCTTGTCGATGGCACGCGGCCCGCTTTCAGACATAAGAAAGTCAGGTCATGAGGGCAGCGTATCGATCAAGAAATACTAGACCTTGAACCGGTCCGCGATGCCGGTCACCAGGCGCAGCCATATTTTAAGGTTGTTGAAAAACTTCATGATTGCCAACTCCGGTTGACTGAAACGATCGTGATGCGATGAATGCCTGGTCCGGGCGCGCCGCGCATGGCGCTGACGGATTCGCCTCCGCCGGGAGATAGTCTCATATGGGCAGGCTCTCGTTGATCCGTGATGCCCGCTGGAAATTGCGGTAACTACGTAGCGCCTCGATCAAGAAAGCCTGGGCCCACACCGCGGAGGGTGGCCGACCGCTCAGAGCGAAGGTTCCTCCTCGGTGAGCCGCATTGCCCTCTCGCCAGTCGCGCACTGCGCGGCATTGACGCTGATGCGCACGGCAGATTCGAACATAACGGTCATGCTCCCTGAACTGGCAAGTCTCGGGACGCCGTCGAAGGTGGCGCGCTTCCCCTCGATCACCTGAGAACCCGGTGACGCCGGCCGCGGGCGCTGACGCGCTCCTGGCCGTTCCAACCGATACCCTGCATGACACGCTGCCCGGCTCGGCCGGGCAACCAAGAAACCCATGGAACCGGCTTGCAGCCGCTTCGCCGCCTCGCGATCGGATGCTCTCCCGCGTCTTCTATGGCGGGAGCGGCGGCCACTTGCCGGCAGCGGTTCTGCACTTCGCCATTCTCAAGGGGGCCGGGATTGCCCGCTGGGGCTCCCATCGACAAAGCAGACACCGGCCTTCGCAAGCATAGATGTGATGATTGCCAACGAGATAGATTTATTAACCCAACAAGACAACAATTATCGTTTGCTGCGTCGCAGCATTGCCCGTAAAGTGCGAACCGTCTCCTCCAGAACCTCCTCCTCCTTTGGAACTGGATTTAAGCCCGCCACGTGCGGGCTTCTTTTCGCCCGGACGTCAGTATCCGGTTTGGCGTGGTAATTGTGGATGGCGCGTCTTTACACGGATGCGCCTGTAGGGGCGAACCCGGCAGCCGAGCAACGCCCGGCCGTAAAGCGCGGCCGCATGGTCAACCGCACCATGGGTGAACCGTCCAGCCAATTGCACGAGCGCCACGATGCCGGCGACTTCGATACCGCGACGCAGGACAAGGTGGCAGCGCCGCGCTGATGGCTCGCCGAAAGGGGGTGCCCATGAGACGGTCGAGGTTGAAACGAGGAATGCCGAACAGTTGAGCGAGGGCTGCACAGTCCCACGCAGATTGCATGATGACAATGCTCTCCAAGACTACCGGGTAACTTCCTTGGCACCATGAAGGCGAGGAAACGCGAGGGCTAGCGGCCGGAACTGTGTGAGCGGCGGCATCAGGTTCACGAGAAGCCGCGCCTTCTTCCGAATGCGATTGGCCCGTTCAGGCTCGTCTGCCGGCCTCCGGTTCCCGATGCCAGCCATTGGCTTGGGTTGCGGCACAGGCATTAAGGACTTCATGGGCAGCGGCAACGGAAACAACAATGCAATGCTTTCGTGGCACCATGCTGCGCTCAATCGCATATCCTCTTCGACGCCAGTTGGACAAAGAAGAAACGGCATCCTGTGCTGACCGCGAACGACACAGCCCGTCCTCAGGCGGGCATTTTTTCCCCGTTCGGAGCAAGCAAATATTCGGTCCCAGCCACTGAAGTCGGCGCGAACTTCAATGTCACCGGGCAAAAGGCGGCGGAGGAGAAAACAAGGCTGCTCAAGCTTTTCCTGGAACACCGCGGCGCAGAGTACGCCGCCGAATGGGTGGAAATCACGTTACCTTTGTCGGTCTAAACGGAGGAAGTCACATGGCTACCGCAATCTTCAGATCACTCATCGCCATAGCAGTCCTTGTCGCGACAACGCCAGTGGCTGATGCACAGAATGCAATGCCGCCCGGCAAAGCCAAAGTCGCACATTTTGTTGTGGGCGGAGCCGGTGGCTGGGATCTCCTCGCCTTTCAGGCTGAACGACAGCGACTCTTTATCAGTCGCAGCGACCGGGTTCAGGTATTCGATGGCCCATCAGGGAAAGTAATCAAGGAGATCCCCGGTACTGCGGGCGTGCATGGGATCGCTTTGGCGAATGAGCTTGGTTTCGGATTTGCGACCAACGGGCAATCGAATTCTGTGGCAGTGTTCGGCCTTGATTCACTACGCGTTGTTGACCAGATTAACGGAGTCGGCGAGAAGCCCGATGCGATCCTGTACGACCCTGTCAGCAAGCGTGTGTTTGCATTCGGCGGGCGTAGTCACAGTGCTACCGTAATCGATGCAGTGAACAAAAGAATAGTCGGCACGATCGTACTTCCGGGAAAGCCGGAATTGGCAGTTCTCGACGGCAAAGGCAGCGTATTTGTCAACATCGAGGACAAGAACTCCATCGCCAGAATTGACATCGCCGAATCGACAGTGACTTCAGTATGGCCAATCGGGACTTGTGAAGGTCCAACGGGCTTGGCAATCGATACCCAGCACGGCCGACTATTTGCAGTTTGCGGCAACCGTAAAATGGTCATCGTCGATGCTGGTTCCGGGAAGGTGGTGAGCGAAGTCGGGATCGGAGAGAGGCCGGACGGTGCTGTCTTCGACTCTCGGCTTGGTTTGGCGCTGAGTTCGAACGGCGACGGCACCTTATCGGTCATTCGCCAAGGGAACCATGACCAGTATTCGCTGGTCGCTACCATAGCAACCCAGAAGGGCGCTCGCACGATGGCGCTGGACGAGGCAACTCACCGGGTTTATCTGGTAACGTCACAGTTTGGGCCACCGCCCCCTGCGAGCAATGAACGACCCCATCCACGCCCAAGTCAGATTCCCGGAACGTTTTCCGTGCTGGTCGTCGATATCGGCGGACTGCAGTAGATTGCGCGACGCCGCTCGTCTCTGAGCAGCCGAGCCAGCCACAGGCACGTGAGCAGGAAGGTTATTCATGAGCAATGCATCCGAGCACGATTTGAGCAAGGTTTCCGCGGTAACTTCGCGCCCAGCAAACCGCGAACGTTCGCTCTGGCCGAGGACGGGACTGATGGCAGATAATGGAACAACGAACCATGTGTCTGTTTGCGTATACCGTCCCGGAATAATCGACTGACTGGGAGCGTGGCGATGCTGATCTTCCTCAGCGCGGCTTTGTTGATCTTCGGCGCCATGCATCTCTATGCGTTTGACAAGGTATGGATGGCCTATCCGCATTCGTCGGCTCTCGGTGTGGCGCTGACGCTGGCGGGTATCGTCCTGACCTTCTCTCCGCTGCTCGTTTGGTTCCTGGAAAGGCAAAGCTGGCACGGCGCAACCCGCCTTGTCGCCTGGGTGAGCTATACGTGGATGGGGTATTTGTTCCTGTTCGTTTGTATCGGCCTGTTGTTCGACCTCAGCCATGCAATCGCCACGTTACTGGATCCGAATTGGAACCTGAACGACGCTTCGGCATTTCGAATCGTCGGCCTGCTCGCACTTGCAATGGCGGGCTACGGATTTATCGAAGCGCGGCAGATACGGATTGAAGAAATAAGCATCACCACACCCAAGCTCGCATCCGGGCGCGTCACCATTGCGCAGATTTCCGACATGCATCTCGGCATCATGCTGGGGGACGGATTCCTAGACCGCGCCATTGCCAAACTGCGCGAGATCAAACCCGATATTCTCGTGGCGACGGGAGACATCGTCGATGGACAAGGCGACAACCTTGCTGCGCTTGTCCGGCGCTTTCAGTCCTACACGCCGCCACTCGGGAAATTCGCCGTCACCGGCAATCACGAATGCTACGCCGGGCTCGAAGATTCCCTGCGATTCCTCCGCAATGCAGGTTTCACCGTGTTGCGCGGCGAATCAGCCCGGGCAGGCGGCATCGTTCTGGCGGGTGTCGACGATCCCAGCGCAGCAACCTCAGGCCGGCAAGCCAGGCTGGATAACAGCAAGGCGCTCGCTTCATTCGCCGCGGATGACTTCATCGTCCTGCTTAGACACCAGCCGGTCGTGGATAGCAGCACGCCATTCGATCTGCAACTCTCCGGACATATTCATGGCGGGCAGATTTTCCCCTTCGCCTTTCTAACGTGGTTGTCCTATCGCGCACGCACCGGACTCGCCGAACTGGCCGGGGGGCGACGACTGTATGTCAGCCGCGGCGCCGGCACATGGGGACCGCCAATACGCCTGTTTGCCCCGCCGGAAATCACGCTGATCACGATAGCGAGCGCACATGGATGATGGCTTGCCGGGATGATTCAAAATTGCCCCAGCGACATTTGTGCATGGCAGCCCTCGGCCACAAGCGGTCGGTCAGGGCGGGCTTCCAATTTCAATAGTTAGGGCGTCCTGCAAAGCCGGCGTTCCGAGCGTTGCTGCAGCCAGTCTATCAAATGTCCGTTCCATCGCATCGAGCGACAGCCGATGTTCCTTGTTGTCGGCAACTCCAGCGAGACGCGCAATATCTCGAATCGCAGCATCCGCAGTGAATAGCTTTGAACCGCGCATAATCATCGACCGCACTTGTGCCAGTTCATCCTCGACGGCTTGAATGGCATTTTCCATTTCGATTGCAGTCGGTGGCTCGTGTTTGAAATGATCGGTTGCGGTTCTTCGTGAACCGAGCGCGAGCGTAATCACAGCCGGCTCCACAGCGCTTCCGCTGGCGACGGCGGTTTGTTCCTCGCCGATGTGCAGCGCGGTGATTGCTACGCCGTCTGCGACGTAGGATCTGATAATGGAATACATCAGGCGGATTGCGGTTGCGAAATCCAGCACTACCTCATTTCTCGCGCGAGGCTGTTTCCGTTCCGGCGACCGTCGGCCGTTCATATGAAGTTGTGGCGGAATCTGGGCGTGCAGCATTTCAGGCGGCGTGCCTTTTCACCCAGGCAACATAGTGGTCCATCCATCCTTGCAGGAACTTCCTGGTATCGGGATTTGCGATGTTGCCCGCCTCATCAAAAAAGCCGTCCTTGATTTGGATGAAAGCCTCCGGGGAACCGAGCGTCGGTACGTCCAAAAAGACGAGAATGTTCCGCAAATGCTGTTGCGCCATAGCCCCGCCAATGGCACCTATCGAGGCACTCAATATACCTGCAGGCTTGCCTGCCCAAGCATTTTGCCCATATGGACGCGAGGCGTTGTCGATCGCATTCTTCAACACGCCAGGGATTGATCGGTTGTATTCAGGTGTGACGAAGAGCAGGCCCTGGGCGGCGCTCAGCTGGCTTTTCAGATGCTTCACTGACTCCGCCTGGCTCGCGTCGCCGTCTTGGTTGTAGAGAGGTAGAGCACCGATCTCCACTCGACTAAAGGAGAAATTCGCCGGCGCCAGTCTTGTGACAGCGTCGGCGAGTTTACGGTTGAGCGAATCGCGGCGAAGGCTACCGACGATTACGGCAATTCGATATTGGTTCATGTGGCTCTCCAAGGAATGGGTGCTTGATGCAGAATAATAGCGATTCTCTGATTCTTTAAGTGAGGCGTTGTATATCTAGCGAGTAGCCCGATCGAGAGGTCCGCTTGTGAAGCCTGAGCTAAGCGTACGAAATGCAAGGTCCGCCTCTATGAGAACGCATACATATCCATTGCCAGTGCGCCGTATTCATAGCTCGCATGCAGTCGCTCGGCTTTCGGGGTGTCGCCTGCGGCGCCCATGGCGACAAACAGCGGCAGAAGGTGTTCCTCAGAGGGATGATTGCGCACGGAAAACGGAGCCTGCGCGCGGTAATCCAGCAGCGATTCACGCCGGTTTGCCTGAAGTTGAGTATGCATCCAGTCGCCGAAATCGCTGACCCAGGACGGAACTCCCGCGTCAATGGACGCGCCGCGGAACGAGCACAGGTTATGCGTAAGCGAACCGGACCCGATGATCAGCACGTCATTCTCGCGAAGCTTCCGTAGCGCTTTGCCCATTTGCTCGTGTTCAGCCGGAGAGGCACTACGGTGACGGGAAATCTGCGCGGTGGGAATATCGGCGTTCGGATACATCAGGCGTAGCGGCACCCAAGCCCCGTGGTCGAGCCCGCGGGTCGCGCTGCGCATTACAGTAAAACCTGCCTGTTCCAGCAGTTCCGCGGCAAGCGTCGCTGTGTCGGGCGCGCCTTGCACAGGATACTGAAGATCGAACAGCGATTCCGGAAAACCGCCGAAGTCATCGATGGTTTCCGCTTGCGGCGCAAGACTAACCGCGACACCCCCCATGGATTCCCAGTGGGCGGAAACCACGATGGTCGCCTGCGGCCGCGGCAGTGTCTTGCCGAACTGAAGCAGAAAACGGTGCGCGGGGCTGTCCCCGATCGCCAGCATCGGCGAGCCGTCGGAAAGAAATAGCGTGGGCAAGTTCATGATGCGGATTCTCTCGAATAGTCTATGCGCGGAGCTTGGGTCGACTCGCTTACGCCCGATCGAGCGCAACGCGCCCGGCACCGTGCGCGACGACGGTCAGCAGTCCGCCGACGATTGCCAGGTTCTTCATGAAGTTGATCTGCGCATTCATCACCTGGTCGGCGGGAGCGCCCCAATAGGCATGGAAGATGAAGGTTGCGGGAAGCGTGAACACGATCAAAGCTGCCGCGGCCCAGCGCACCTTGAAGCCGACCAGCAGCATCGCGCCACCGATGAGTTCGGCCAGAAGCGCCGGCCAAATCAGCAACTCGGGCCCCGGCACGCCGAAAGCCTTCATGTAACCGATGTTGCCGTCCATGTGGGCGAGCTTGCCGTAGCCGGCCCACAGAAAAAGGGTGGCCAAGCCGACGCGGCCGAGCGCCGATAGCCAGTCGGCCAGGGCGGTTGCCGCCGCTTCGGGCGCGTTCGATTGCCCGAAGACAGAGTGTTCAAGCACGGTTGACGTAGGGTGACTCATGATGTGAATCCTTTCTGTAAGTGAACTTGAATGTAAAAACTCCAAAGGTCTGGTCGATGCCGTTCGGGCGCTGCTACTGCCCAAGCCCGATCTGCTTCATGAAGTCCTGGTTGTCCCAGAACAGCCACTCGTGGTCCATCGTCTTGCCTTTCCAGTGCCCAATAGTGGCCATGCCGATGGCAAAGCGCTTTCCGGTAGGCGCGATGGTCTTGCCATCGCCTATCGGCATCGGCTTCGTGAACGTGCCGGTCATGACCCCGGTCACCCCGGTCCACTTGCCCGAACCGAAGCGGATAGGGTGCTCCTTGATGGTGATGTCAGGTGCAAAAACGAACAGTGCCTTCAGGTCTTCGGTGTGCTTTTCGATGCCCTTGGTTTCATGGCCATCGGGCCAGGTCACGACGATGTCCTTGGCATGGCTTTCGCCGAGGCGGTCCCATTTCTGATTGCTGAATACGTCGAAGTCGAGCGTATCAAAAACCTTCAGATTGCGCTCCACTGCCGGCGCCTGTTTTTCGTGTGCCGGAGGAGGCGTCGTGGGTTGTTCTGCCGGGGACTGCGCGAACGCGCTGCCGATCAGGTACATCAAGGCGGCGGCGATCACGGTCTTGCGGTAGGTGGTTTTCATAATTAGGTCCTTTCCAATTAACGTGGTTTCTATCTGTGCCGGAAGCATTCCGGCATCCGATGTGTGCATTAAACAGATTGCGCGATAGGAAATAAACCAGCAAAATATGAATTCACTATGGAATAAACTTGAACAGTCATGACTATCGACATCGTAGCGAGCATGAGGGTGTTTGCTGCCGTAGTGGATGCTGGGAGCTTTGCCGGAGCAGCGGACAAATTGGATCTATCGCGCGGCATGGCTACTCGCTACGTCGCACAGCTCGAAGCGCATCTGGGCGTGCGGCTGCTCAATCGGACCACACGCAAACTTTCGCTCACCGAGGCAGGCACCGATTATTACCAGCGAGCAACGCAGGTACTCGCCATGGTCGAGGAGGCCGAAACTTCAGTAGCGCAGGAAGCCTCGATTCCGCGTGGAACACTGCGGGTGACCTCTTCGCAAGCTTTTGGCGTCCGTCATTTGGGCTGGGCTATCGCGGAATACCTGCAGCGGTATCCTGGCGTTCAGATCGACGTCACCCTCAACGACCGCGTAGTGGACCTCGTCGAAGAGGGGTTCGATCTGGCGGTCCGTGTTGGTGCGCGTATCGAACCGGGGCTGGTAGCGCGCAAGCTCGCTCCCGCACGCATGGTCGCTTGTGCCTCGCCCGGTTACCTAAAGAAGCATGGGGCGCCAAAATCACCCGAGGAACTCGACAAGCACAATTGTCTCTCCTATGCCTATTGGAGCTTGCAGAATGAGTGGCAATTCAGGCGCAAGGGCGTGGAACGGAAGGTGCGCATTTCGGGAAATCTGCGCGGCAACAACGGAGACATCCTGAGCACGGCCGCGATCGAAGGCCTTGGGGTGATTCTGCACCCGAGCTTCCTGGTATACGAAGCGCTGCGGGAGAAGAAGCTAGTGCGAATTCTCTCCGATTGGAAGGTCGACGACCTCACCGTGTTTGCGGTCTACCCCAATCGAAAATTCCTGCCGCCCAAGGTTCGTAGTTTTATCGATTTCCTCACCGAGCGGTTCGGTCCAGAGCCGTACTGGGATTTCGGCAGCACGCAAACATAATGGCTCCGAGGGATATTAGCAGTGATCGGTGTTGGGCATTAAGCGGTCATCGCCGATGAAAATGTCATCGGGCAGGCATAGATCTGTTGCACTCGGCGGTGACTGTCGGTTTCTAGGCGTCGGAATTTCACTGACGGCTTTCAGGCAACGAATCTGAAGAGAGGACGGTCGCATCGGTGCCCAAAGCAGGCTCCGCGGACAGAGAATATCCAGAGTCAGGTAACGGGCGTAAAGGAGCCGCACCGAAGTCTGCGATAGACATCGCTAATGTAAATAGTCTACTTGTTTTGCCGGGGCGGCTTTTTGAAAGGCATCCAACTTAGCGCACTCGCTATCAATCGAGACCAGAGTTTGATAATCTTCTAGGGTAAGTTTGAAGCGGCGAGCACCTGCTAATCGGATTACTTGACGGATGTATGCAAGGCCAGGGATACCCAAAGTGAAAATTTGCGCACGGGCGGGTTATTGCCGGAACCCGGCAGAGAAATATTCATGCATGATGGATTGTTATTAGGGGAGGTTGAGTATGAAGTTTGCAGTTCTGGGAACAGGAATTATGGGGCGCGGTTGGATTACGCAGTGTGCTATGAGTGGACACGACGTACATTGCTACGATGCAAACGCTCAGATATTAGCCAGTACTATCGCTGGTTGTGAGAAGCTTGCTGCCACAGTTGCCAAGAAGCTCAAGAACGAAGACCAGAACTTTGTAAATAAGGTAACGGATAAGATTATTCTCCACAACGAGAAGGGCGCGTTTATCGATGCAGCCAAGGGTTGTGACGTGTTTTTGGAGGTCATCTACGAAGACCTGAAGCTGAAGTGCTCTGTACTTGCCGATTTTTTGCCGCAACTTCCGGAATCCGTGGTGTTCTGGTCGAACAGTAGTAGCCTCGATATCGACCCTATGGCACTGGCTGGTGGCCGTCCGGACCGCTCAATAGTCACACATGGGATGAATCCAGTCCCATTGATGCCAGGCGTCGAGGTAGTACCTGGAGCCAAGACGTCTGCCGCGATGATCGAATTCACTCGCCAGACGCTGCTCGGCATGAATAAGGCCCCGTTCCTGGCGCCGAACATTCCGGGGTTTTGGGTCAATCGCCTACTTGTGCCTCAGATGCTTGATGCGGTGCGCCTGCTTGAACAGGGAAAGATCACGGTGGAGGACGGGGACACCGGCTTGTTTACCAGCTTGGGGCACCCCCAGGGGACCTTCAAATTGCACGATTTCGTCACTGCCCCTACCATGCTGCGGGTCGCACTTCAGATGTATCAGTCGTCCAACGATCCTCGAATGTATCCTCCCCTGACGCTTATGCGCATGGTGAAGAACGGAGAGTACGGCGCGAGCAGTGGAAAAGGATTCTACGACTGGAGTGATCCCCGCAACCCCAAGGCTAGGGACATGTCACAATATGTCATCGGAACTGCCGAAGACATATTGGAACAGTTGTAAGTGGCAACACGTAAGCGTCAACACGGGGCATTGTTGATGCTTACGCTAGATCCACTCGAACTCCACCCTGCTTCAGGTGGTGCATGAGGAACAGACGCACCGGCCTCTACATCCCTATACGCCGAGGTATTTCTGGACCACGGTGCCGGTGAGTTTATTCGCGGCATCATCGAATAGCGACTGACCCTTGACCATTACCGTGCAGCGATCGGCAAGCCGATCGCTGCACCATAGTTCTTGTCGACGATGACGGTGATCGAGCATTTCCGCCCTAAGTCCGTTGTTGATATATGAGTTTTCACGAACAGGAAATTCGTCTTCACCATGCGCGCATTAGCGAATAATCATGATGTCGTCGCAGAAATGGCAAGGCCGTGCGCCGACTCCCCGAACTCCTTGCGCAACACTCCCTCATGCATCTGAACAATGTTGAAGCCAGCCGACTGCAAGACGCCGTCAACGTACCCGGCCCCGTGCCGATAGCGACCGCTGGGGCATAAGCCAAAACCGTCCTGGTTCGCGGGAGCCAGCGATGTTTCCACAGTGAATAGGAACAGCCCACGTTGGCGCAAGGATTTCCGGACAAGAGAAAAGAGTTCCACCAAATCGCCGAAGTAGATCAAAGTGTCGGCCATGGCAACTAGATCGAAACTGCCGAATCTACCACGTAGGTATGCAGTCAATTCACTCTTTACAAGATCATCGTAGTCTCCACGTTGCGCCGCGTTGGCAAGCATCCTTGCGGACAGGTCAACACCGGTTAGGCGGCGAGCGTATGGTCTCAGCACCGGCCCACACAATCCTGTGCCACAACCACCGTCCAGCACATCGAACGCCTTCGTTGCCTGGCGACCGCCCAACAAGCCGGCAATAAGTTCCGGTCCTCGATAGGACAGCTTGCCGAGCAGTTGATCGTCGAAGTTGTCGGCGTAGTCATCAGACGTCTTCTCGACATAGCCGTTCGACGCCCGCGTCGGAACGCCGCCATTTCCTAGCATCATAGTAGCCCAATAATCTAACTGTGACCGGCAGAAATGGCCCCGTTCCTGCTCACGCAGGGTCTTGACCATGGTGGCGACACGCGCCACATTGCCGCCTCTCATACAGGGTACGGCGATCACCGATTTAATGATAATTTGATAAAAAGGTAGATGGTGCGGCCGGATTTGAACGTCCTCCCGGCGCCGGAAGTGACCGACATGAAGCGCATCACGACCCGATCGTCGCTTGGCATGACCCCTGCGGCTAGTGAAGCCATCTTGCTAACTGTGCGCTAATTCTTGCGCGCTATCCTCACGGCAGCGCGAATGTCCGCGCTTGCAGAGGATATGATGCTGCTGATGGAGCGCAAGCCTTGCCATGCCACCGACTTGGTTGTGATGGATTGGAATGTGCCGTCACCGCAATCCGCCAAACAAGTGTGCCAGCGCAGCCAAGGAGGTATTCAGCATGCGCATCCTGCTCGTTGAAGACGACCGCATGATCGGCGAGGCGGTGGCGGTCGCCCTGAAAGATGCCGCCTACGCCGTAGATTGGGTGCACGACGGTGCCGAAGCCAACCGCGTGCTCGAACAGGGCGAGCACCAGGCAGTGCTGCTCGATCTGGGCCTGCCCCGACGGGACGGTCTGGAGGTGCTGCGGCGCATGCGGCAGGCCGGCAATAATGTGCCGGTCATCGTCATCACTGCCCGCGACAGCGTCGAAGACCGCATCAAGGGGCTGGATTACGGCGCCGACGATTACCTCGTCAAGCCCTTCGATGTCAATGAACTGCTCGCCCGGCTCAGAGCCGTGGCCCGCCGCCGCGGCGGACAGGCGGCGCCCTTGCTCTCCAACGGCCTGGTGAGCCTCGACCCGGCGACGCGCGAAGCGCGTTGCGGGGATGTCGTGGAGTCCCTCTCGGCAAGGGAATTCGCCCTGCTGCAGGCGCTGCTGTTGCGCCCCGGCGCGATTCTCACCCGTGCCGAACTGGAGGAGCGCATCTACGGCTGGAACGAGGAAGTGGAGAGCAACGCCGTGGATTTCCTGATCCACGGCGTGCGCAGGAAGCTCGGCGCCGAGGTCATCAAGAACGTCCGCGGCGCCGGCTGGATGGTAGCAAAATTGGTGGCGAACTTGGCAACCGAGTCCGATGAAGGGAAGCGCACGGAATGAGACTTTCACCCCGGACAGCCGTCCTGCTGGCGCTCGGTCTCCTCGCCGGTTGCGCCAGCTACGCACCGAGGCCTTTGCCCAAGCGGATCAATCTGCCGCAGTCGGCGGCGGCCGTCGTGGTCGAACCGGCACAACTGCCATTCCGCAGCCTGTCTTCCCACCTGTTCGACCCGGCCGACGGCCTGGACATGGACGAGGTGGCGATGCTGGCGGTGGCCAACAACCCCCAGCTCAGGCAGGCGCGGGACGAACTGGGCATCGCCCGCGCCCAGTCGTTCGCCGCCGGACTGCTGCCCGATCCGCAACTGGGCATCACGTCCGACCACCCCACCAACGGCGCGACGGGCAATAGCAACGCCTTCAGTGTCAACCCGAGCTACGACGTGAGCGCGCTGCTGCTGCGCTCTTCCCGGGTCGGCGCGGCGAAAGCCGATGAACGGCGGGTGAACCTGGAACTGCTCTGGCAGGAATGGCAGGTGGTCAGCCGCTCGCGCCTGCTATTCACGCGCCTGAGGGCGCAGCAGGCCTTGCTGAAACAATCGCAGGCGGCCGGGGAGCTTCTGACGGAACGTTATCGGCGCAGCCGTCAGGCTTTGGCGGCGGGCAATGTCACCGTGGATTTCGTCAGCGCCGATCTCGCCGCCCTGCAAAACGTCGAACGCCGGACCAACGAACTGGAGCGCAGCCGCCTGCAGGACAGCGCCAGCCTCGATGGCTTGCTCGGGCTGGCTGCCGATGCGTCCTTGCTTCTGGTGGGTGACGCCGAGGCGGCGGCGATCGACCCCATTCGCGTCCGCGCCGAACTGGAACAGCGCCTCGGGCGACGCCCGGATTTGCAGGCCCTGCAGGCGGGCTATCGCTCCCAGGAAGAAATGTTTCGCGGCGCGGTGCTGGCGCAGTTCCCGGCCTTGAACATCGGTCTCACCCGTGCCCGCGACACCAGCGGGCTCTATACGCTGGGCTTCGGCCTGAGCCTGAGCCTGCCGATTTTCAACGCCAATCGCGGCAACATCGCCATTGCCGAGGCGACGCGCAAGAAGCTGTATGACGAATACCAGGATCGGCTGAACAGCGCCTATAGCGAGGTCGCCATCGCGCTTGCGAATCTGCCCTTGCTGCAAGACCAGCTGCGGCGCACCCGCCTGGGGGAGTCCGAACTCGGAAGCGTGGCTCGACGCGCCGAAGCGGCGTATCGCTCCGGCAACATGAGCGGGCCTGACTACGTGCGGCTGCAAACCGCGCTGCTGGACAAGCAAACCGATGCGATCGAGCTGCAAGAAGCCTTGATGGAACAGCAGATCGCGCTGGAAACCCTGCTCGGGCCGGACCTGCCCGAACAAGCCAAAAACAGGAGCCCCCAATGAAGCGTCGAGTACTTCTATTGCTCGCGGTGCTCTTTGCCGCCAGCCAGACTTTAGCGGCGGAGCCGCCCAGCGTAGCGGTCGAGACCGTGGCACTGAAGCAGCAGTCGATGACTGCCGCGCTGTCGGGCTATGGCGTGGTATCGCCCGATACCCGCGCCCGCGAGACCATCAGCCTGCCGCGTCCCGGCCAGATCGTCAGCCTGCCGGTGAGCGCCGGTCAGGTGGTGAAGAAAGGCGATGTCCTGTTGCGCTTCGGTACCGCTGCCGATGCCGGCCTGGCGTACCGGCAGGCGCTTGAGGCGCAGGACTTCGCCCGGGGAGAGCTGGCGCGCACCGAGCAACTGGCGAGCCAGCAGCTTGCCACCCAATCGCAGCTGGCGGCGGCGAAGAAGGCACTGGCGGACGCCGGAGCGGCGCTGCAGGCGCAGGAAACGATCGGCGCAGGCAGGGCACTGGAGAACATGGTCGCGCCCTTCGACGGCGTCGTGTGGAGCATCCTGGCGGCCCAGGGTGAGCGCCTCGCCGCAGCTGCGCCGGTGCTGACCTTGGCCCGAAACGGCAAGAGCCGCGTGCTGCTGGGCATCGAGCCCGACCAGGTGGCGCGCCTGCGCCCCGGCATGGCGGTCGACGTGGCACCGCTGTTCGACCGAGGACGCAAGGCGACAGGGCGGGTGGCGCAAGTGTTCGGCGTGATCAATCCGCAGACCCAGTTCGTCGACGTGCTGGTGGAGTTGCCCGACAGGCTGATCATGCCCGGCACCCGGGTGCGCGCCAATATCCATCTGGAGAGTCGTACGGCGTGGGTAGTACCGCGTTCGGCGGTATTGACGGACGACCAGGGCGCCTACATTTTTCAGGTACGTGCGGGCAAGGCACAGAGGATCAGTGTGCGCACGGGGCTGGAGCAGGACGGACTGATCGCAGTGCAGGGTGCCTTCGACCCCAGGCAACGCGTGGTGAGCCTGGGCAACTATGAACTGCATGACGGCATGGCCGTTCGCGAGGGCACTCCATGAGCTTCACCCGGTGGCTGCAGGATCACCGTCGCTCGATTCTGTTCCTGCTGGTGTTGCTGGCGCTGGGGGGAACGCTGGCGGCATTCAGGCTGCCGGTGACGCTGTTCCCTACGGTGGATTTTCCGCGCGTCCTGGTGTCGCTGGATGCCGGCGACCGGCCCGCCGACCTGATGATGCTGGCGGTGACTCAGCCGGTGGAAGAAGCCGTGCGCCGCGTCCCCGGCGTGCGCGATGTGCGCTCCACCACCAGCCGGGGCTCGGCCGAAGTCTCGGTGAGCTTCGACTGGGGCAACGACATGGGGCTGGCGACCTCGCAGGTCAATCAGGCGATCACCCAGATCCTGGCGACGCTGCCGCCGGGCACCCAGTCATCGACCAAGCGCATGGACCCGACGGTATTCCCCATCCTGGCCTATAGCCTGACCTCAGGCAGCCAGTCGCAAACCGCCCTCTACGATCTGGCCCGCTATCAGCTGCGCCCCCTGCTCTCCAGCGTCGATGGCGTGTCGCGCATTCAGGTCATCGGCGGCGCCCGCGAGGAATACCGGGTGACGGTGGATCCGGCACGGCTGACGGCTTACGGACTGACGCTGGGCGACGTGGCGCAGGCGCTCTCCGCAGCCAACGTGGTCAGCGCCGTGGGGCGGCTGGAAGACCACTACAAGCTGTATCTGGCGATCAGCGACACGCGCCTCAAAACACTGGCGCAGATCCGCGACACCATCATCAAGAGCAGCGACCAGGGCATCGTCCGACTGGAGGACGTGGCGCAGGTGACGGACGGCGTGGTGCCGCAGTGGATCAAGGTGGACGCCGACGGCCGACCGGCGGTATTGCTCAATATCTATCAGCAACCCGCGAGCAACAGCGTGCAGATCGCCCGCGATATCCACGCCAAGCTCTCCGCCTACCAGGCGCAGCTGCCGCCCGGGGTCAAACTTGCCAACTGGTACGACCAGAGCGTGCTGGTGACCGATTCCGCGGCCAGCGTCCGCGACGCGATCCTGCTCGGCACCGGCCTCGCAGTGCTGGTGCTGTTCGCCTTCCTGCGCAATCTCAAGATCACCCTGATCGCCGCCGTGGTGGTCCCGACGGTGCTGGCGGCAACGGTGGTGTTGCTCTACGCACTGGGCATGAGCTTCAACATCATGACCCTGGGCGGCATGGCCGCGGCGGTGGGGCTGATCATCGACGACGCCATCGTCATGGTCGAGCACATCGTGCGCCGGCTGCGTGGCGCCCCCGGCGAGCACCACGGCCGGGTGATGGCCGCCGCCGCGGAGTTCATCCGTCCCCTGGCGGGCTCGTCCGCGTCCACCATCGTCATCTTTCTGCCGCTGGCCTTCCTCACCGGCGTCACCGGCGCGTTCTTCAAGGCGCTGTCATTGACCATGGCGGCGGGGCTGATCATCTCATTCTTCGTCACCTGGCTCGCAGTGCCCTTGCTGGCCGATCATTTCCTCGACGAGCGCGATGCTGCCCAGGAAGAAGGCGGACGCATCACCGCGTGGCTGCATCGCCGTTACGCGAGCCTGATGCAGCGCGTGCTGGCGCGTCCGGTGCTGCTGCTGCTGTTCGTGCTGCCGCTCCTGGGCCTCGGCCTGGTCGCCTTCAGCCAGGTCGGCTCGGGCTTCATGCCGGCCATGGACGAGGGCGGATTCATTCTCGATTATCGCGCCCAGCCGGGCACCTCGCTCTCCGAAACCGACCGCCTGTTGCAGCAGGTCGAGGCCATCATTAAGGCCAACCCCAACGTCGACACCTATTCGCGGCGCACCGGCACGCAACTGGGCGGCGGCTTGACCGAAGCCAACGAGGGTGACTTCTTCGTGCGCCTGAAATCCGGGAAGCGGCCGCCGATCGAGACGGTGATGGATGATGTCCGCAGGCAGGTCGAGGCGAAGGTGCCGGGGCTGGACATCGAACTGGCGCAATTGCTCGAGGACGTGATCGGCGACCTGACGTCGGTGCCGCAGCCGATCGAGATCAAGCTGTTCTCCGACAATCCGGACGAGCTGCAAGCCGCGTCGCAGACAGTGGTCGCGGCCATCGCCAAGATCGCGGGCGTGGTGGACACCCGCGATGGCATCAATCCGGCCGGCGACGCCTTGGAAATCCATGTCGATCGGGTGAAGGCTGCGCTGGAAGGAATGAATCCGGACAGCATCACGCAAATTCTCGACGGTTATCTCTCCGGCGTGGTCACCACGCAGATGCAGAACGGCCCCAAGCTGGTCGGGGTGCGGGTGTGGACGCCGCAGCATCAGCGCGCCGTCGTCCCGGATGTCGGCAAGCTGCTGATCCGCGCCCCGGACGGCCATGTCTTTCCGCTGCAGCGGGTGGCGCGCATCAATCCGGTCAGCGGCCAGCCGCAGATCAAGCGCGAGAATCTGAAGCGCATGGTGGCGGTCACCGGCCGCATCAGCGGCCGCTCGATGGGCGCAGTGATCAATGACATCCAGAAGGTGATGGCGACGCCGAAGCTCTTGCCCCACGGCATGTATTTCGAACTGGGCGGCCTCTAC
This sequence comes from uncultured Sterolibacterium sp., assembly GCA_903904605.1. Lineage (GTDB taxonomy): Bacteria > Pseudomonadota > Gammaproteobacteria > Burkholderiales > Rhodocyclaceae > CAIYYX01. The sequence continues at coordinate 27,763 of CAIVDC010000072.1, read as the reverse complement.
AAGCAACAGCAGATCGCCTTCCGCGGCCTGATGGCGGTCTTCGCCGCCGCCGTCGGGCTGGTGTTCCTGCTGCTGCTGTTCCTCTACGAGAGCTTCCGCATGGCGCTGGCGATTCTGGCGATGCCGCTCCTGGCGGTGTCGGCGGTGTTCACCGGTCTGTGGCTGACCGGCATCGAGCTCAACATTTCCGCGATGATGGGCATGACCATGATCGTCGGCATCGTCACCGAGGTCGCCATTTTCTATTTTTCCGAGTACCGCGATCTGATCGCGGACATGCCGCACCGACAGGCGCTGATCGAAGCCGGCAAGAACCGCATGCGCCCGATCGCCATGACCACCTTCGCCGCCATTCTCACCCTGCTGCCGCTGGCGCTGGCCATCGGCCAAGGCTCGGCGATGCAGCAGCCGTTGGCGGTGGCCATCATCGCCGGCCTGGTGGTGCAACTGCCGCTGGTGCTGGTGGTGATGCCGACGCTGTACCGTATCATCGGCGGCAAGGAGACGCCATGATGAGTCGTTCGCTGGAGAGGCATCTGTCGCGCACCCTGGCTCTGGCCATCGTGCTGGCGTGCCTGGTGGCCGGCGCCGCCTCGTTCGGCTTCGCCTACGTCGAAGCCCAGGAATTCCAGGACGACACTTTGCGCCGTATCGCCGTCTTGGCCGACAGCGAGCACCTGCCCCGAGCGGGACAAGCATCCGACGGCGGCGGCGCCGACAACGACCCGGAAGATCGGGTGCTGGTGATGCGATTGCCCCCGGACGCCGGGACAAATCTGCCGGCTTGGCTGCCCTCAGGCCTGCCGCCCGGCTTTCATACCCTGGGCGACAGCGGCGGCCGCTGGCGCGTGTTCGTGCGCCAGACCAAGTCCGGCCAAGGCATCGCCGTCGCCCAGGAAACCGAGGTGCGCAACGAGATGGCCGAGAATAGCGCGCTGCGCACCCTGGTGCCGCTGCTGCTGTTGCCGCTGCTCATCTGGCTCGCCGTGCGCCTCGTCAGGACCGAACTCGCGCCGGTGCGCACCCTGGCGCAAACCCTGGACGAGCAGCCGGCCGGGCGACCCCGGCCTCTGCCCGACGGCGATGTCCCAGACGAGATCGCCCCCTTCGTGCGCGCCATCAACCGCCTGCTGGCACGGGTCAATGAGCTGATGGGCGAACAGCGCCGCTTCATCGCCGACGCCGCCCACGAATTGCGCAGTCCTCTGACCGCCCTGTCGCTGCAGGCGCAGAACCTGGAGCGGGCCGACACGCCCGACGCCATCCGAGCGCGCGTCGCACCCCTCAAGGCCGGAATCGAGCGGACGCGGCGCCTGACCGAACAGCTTTTGAGCCTGGCCAAGAGCCAGGCCGGTGCCGCAGCTGTGGCGCCGCTGGACGTTTCGTCGCTAGCGCGTGAGTTGATCGCCGAATACCTGCCACTGGCCGAAGCACGAAGCATCGATCTCGGCCTGGAGGACGTCGGTGGCATCGTTCTCGCCGCCGAACCTCAGACCCTGCAGCTCATTCTCAAGAACGCGCTGGACAACGCCTTGCGCTACACCCCTCCCGGCGGCGAAGTCACGCTGCGGGTGTACGCAGAAGGCGTTGACGCGGTGATCGAGGTGAGGGACTCCGGCCCGGGTATCGCAGACTCTGAGCGCGAACGCGTCTTCGCGCCCTTCTACCGCATCGAGGGCGCCGGCGGCGAGGGCAGCGGTCTGGGACTGGCCATCGCGCGCGATGCGGCGACGCGACTGGGCGGCACGGTCACTCTCGACGATCGGGCCGACGGGCCGGGGCTGGTGTTCCGTTACCGGCAGCCGAGCGCGCCATGATCAGCACTTTCATCGCCAGCTACGGCTACCTGGCAGTGTTCCTGGGCAGCCTGTTCGAAGGGGAAACGATCCTTCTCGCCGCCGGCTTCGCCGCTCACCGCGGACTACTCCACTGGCCGCTGGTCGTCTCGGTGGCCTTTGTCGGCGCGACGCTGGGCGACCAGTTGGCCTTCCTGCTCGGTCGCTGGCGAGGCACCGCGCTGATCTCGCATTTTCCTTCACTCGCACAACGCGCACCCCGAGTTCACGCCGTGCTCGAACGCCATCACGCTGTGTTCATTCTCACCATGCGTTTTCTCTACGGCCTGCGCGTTGCCGGCCCCATCGTCATGGGCACCAGCGGCGTGCCTTATCTGCGCTTCGCCGTGCTCGACATGATAGGCGCCGCGCTTTGGGCGCCGCTCGTGACCGGCGCCGGCTATTTCTTCGGGATGGCCCTGACGGCGCTGCTGGGGGACTTCAAGCGCATCGAGGCAGCCGTCCTGATCGGCATGCTGGCGGCAGGCTTCGTCGTCTGGCTATGGCGGCGCAGGCACGCAGCCCAGCAGCGCGGCCAGCCCTAGGCCAGCCTCGCTAAGGCCGCTGGGTACGAATTTCCTTCGCCGGTACAGTCACTAATCGTGGGCTAATGTTCGACTGCTAGATTGACACTTACGCGAATGTCCGCGTTTCTTGCAGGAAATTGAAATGAAAAAATTGATTATGTTGTTCGGTGCATTGAGCTTCAGCGCACTTGCCGCCCATGCCTTCACCGGTGAGAAATACGCAGCGGAGGCCAAGATCACGATGCCGGAAGCGCGTGTCATCGCCGTCAAGGCCTTTCCGGGGAAGATCGTCGATGAGGAACTCGAGCAGGAGAAGGGCGGCAGCGGCTTGCGCTACTCCTTCGACATCCGCCGCGGAAAGGCCACTCAGGAAGTTGGTGTGGATGCCAAAACCGGGGCGGTGTTGGAAAACGTCCCCGAGGGCAAGCATCCCGACTGAGAACTGGCCAGATTCATCGCCCGGCAGCTCGCGCCGCGCACAAGGCATATATGGAGGCCGGCAGAAACGGCAACATGGCCTCTGCAACCTCTGTCAACGATTCACCCGCATGGAGAAGGAGCGCGCACGCCACGGCTGCAACTGAGGGAACGAAGCCGGCCGAGACAGCGCAAGCAGATGCGACGCGTCGCCCACCGGAATTCCACGCAGAAGAAGAGAGAGCCGACAAGTACGAGAAACCACGTATCGCAAAAGAAGCTGGCGGCATTGGCCTCGTGGTCAAAGAAGAGCCATCAGCAGCCGGCTTCTAGAATTGGTACGGTATCGAACAAATGATGGACCACGCATTCAACCTGCTCTTGCCGCTCTAACACCATCCCCCCGCGCAGCCGTTTGCCTTTGTAATCGTTCCCGTTGTGCGGTGTCTGGAGTAGCGCATAGCACCCATAGGTCGCGCAGCACAGTGAGCAGGGCGAGGATCGCCGGATCGTCCTTGCGCGCGAGCAGATAAATGAACCAGAGCGTGCTTTCGACCCGCACGTCCTTGCGCAGGCACATCTCACCAGAGGCTTCCTTTTCGAGCGCCAAGTCTTCGCGGATCAAGGATAGTCCGACACCGGACACGACCAAGTTCGCGATTACCGATTCCTGGTCCGCCTCTATCACCTCGGAGGGCTCGATGCCATGCTTTGCGAATAGCGTGCGCAGCAACTTGTAATGGCTGCTGATCGGCGGCGTGATGATCCAAGGTTGCAATGCGAGTTCGTTCCAGTTCGCGTTGAGCACCCGATCTGACCAGGTCGCGGGCGCCGCGACGCGATAAACGCTTGCGCGCAGCCAGAGCCTGTCGATTGCCGGGTGTTCAAGATCGCCGTAGTAGAAGCTCGCGTCCAGGTCGCCGTCTAGCACTTTCGCGAACGCCGCGCCGGTGACCTCTTGGTGCAGTTCCACCTGCAACAAGGGATGGCGCTTGATCTGGGTGTTCAGGAATTCGCCGACCCGGATGAAGCCGGGGTCCGAGGAAGTGCCAACTCGCACCCTACCTGTGACCTCACCCTTCAGCGCCTTCGCGACGTTATGTACCGCCATTGCCGCGGCCAGGACTCTCTCAACGTCCACCAACAGCCGCTCCCCCGCCGGGGTCAAGGTCATGCCACTGTAAGAGCGCTCGAACAATGCGAGCCCGAGCTCGTCCTCAAGCGCCTTGATCTGTGCGCTAACCGTCGGCTGGCTGAGATGCAGTTTCTCCGCGGCGCGAGTCACGTGACACGTTTGAGCGACCGCAACGAAGCTGCGTAATTGGTAGAGTTCCATATCGGCTTCAAGTCTGATCTTTCCGTGGAAAAAAGCTGCTTGGCTGAGCGGATAGTCGCGCAAGGGACTCAATCCGGATGGCACGGCGCACGGCGCTTACCAATGGTTAGCTCGCGCGCTGCTTCAGCTTCGATTTTGCCTTGGCCTGAGGCATCAAATGCAACAGTCCCCGGCGCAGCGGGGTCTTCTCTTCCAGGCGCTCAGAGATGCGTTTGCAGACGCTACGGCATAGATCCACCATAGTGGCGTCCGCTGTGCGGTAGTAGACCTGATTTCCTTCCTTGCGCCGCTCAAGCACGCCGCTTCGATGCATTATGCCTAGGTGGCGGGACACATTAGTTTGGCTGGCGCCAAGTTCTTCGACGATTTGTGACACCGTCTTCTCTTGCTCGCATATGGCAAGCATGATCCGCAGCCGCGTGGGCTCGGATAGAACGCCGAAATACGCTGTCACAGCGTCAATGGCATGACTGCGTTCATCCATCTAATTCTCCGATCCCTTTGCCGACCTCGATACGACTATATGAGCAGCGACGCATATTGTCAAATGCAATCCGAACTGGACAAGGCTTTCCGAGAAGAACGAGGGTGCCCAGAAGTGCCATGACAGATCCCGTGACGGCAGCAGAGCGGGCGCGTCCGAGTTGATGATGGAAACCATCGCGCAGAGCAGGTCAAATAGGTCATACAACTTCAATCAAAAAAGCCGATGGAGGCTATCGGCTAAAACAGTTTTACTTCATAAAATGAAACCCATAGTATGAGTACAAGCACATATACGCATAGAGTCGAATAGCAGAACATCATTACCGCTTGGACGCGCTTGCCGGTGGCCCGCATTCGATTCATTTGCCGCCGCGGGCCCAACCGGCGCATACCAACAGCAAGAGAGGCTACAGGTGCGCACAGGAATATTCATGGTTGCCATCATGGCATGCATACCTTCACCCGGCAAAAGCCGGGAACTATCCGGCATCGAGACCATTGCTGATGTCGATCGCCGGCCACAGCAAAGTCAAGGCCGTGCAGCGGAAATTCAAGTCCGGGCTTGAAGTCACCAAGCCCTGCTTCTCGCGCCAGACCTTGGCGGCCAAACAGAAACTGAGTGCAAGCAACCGGAGAAAGTCAGCATGAACGACAGCGCGCACGACGATGAACTTATAAAGACCCTGGTGAAGCGGCTGGAAGCCCTCGAACGCGAGGCACCCAGGAATCAGCTCGCCCTGGGCGTAATGAGCGGTGATCCTGAGCACACTATGGCCGCGTTCATGGTCGCATTGGGAGCGACGACCTTTGACATGGAAGTCGAGATGTTCTTCATGTTTTCGGCCACTGCGACCCTTCGCGACCAGAAGAAGAGAGTCAAGAATGACCTGGGGGATTCTACGTTCGGCATGAGACCGCCAATGATCAAGTATGACTTGAAGAAGCACGGAGCAATGTCCCTCGAAGAACTCATAAGGGAAGCTGGTGAGGCCGGGGTGCGGATCACCGTCTGCAACCTGTCGATGGACCTCATGGGTATCAAGCGTGGGGAACTGATCGATTACCCGCACCTTAACTTTGCCGGCGTTGCTGCCTTTGTCGATATGTGCAGCCAATCGAAGCAATGCTGGTTTATGTAAGAGCCAACTTCCGACCATCCTTTAACCGATCACACAAAAGCAAGGAGAAAGACCATGACCGATAGTGCATTGGCAGAGACCATGACCGACAGTGAATTGAAGGCCCTGAAGATCGGGAAAATCGTAGATGCCAGAGGCACGGCTTGCCCGGGGCCTATGCTGGAGGCAAAACGCGCCATTGGGGAATGCCCCGTCGGCGGCGTCATGGAAGTGCAGTCGTCGGACGACGGTACCATCGTCGACATTCAGCGCTGGTGTCGCAAGATGGGCCACGAGTACCTCGGTAACCTCGCAAATGATGGATTCTGGAGTGTTTACCTGCAGAGGAAGGCCTAAAAGTGAGCTCCCCCGGCAGCAATGGCATCCCGAAAATCCTTGTGTTTTCGACGAACGCGATCTCGGATCCAGGCATCGACTTGGCGGGTAGTGCCCATCTGCACTACTCGACAGCCGTCCAGGTCATCCCGTTGCCCTGTTCCAGCGGTGTCAAGCCTTCATGGATCGTTCATGCCCTGAAGCGGGGTTTCGACGGGGCGTTTATTGCCGCCTGCGGGGGCGACTGTGCTTATCTTTCCGATTGCACAACCCGCACCGGTGCGCTCGTGACGCGGACGCAGGCGCTGATGAAAGAACACGGGATCAGCCCGAAGCGATTGAAAATGTCGGGGCTCTGTTCCGTGTGTGCCGACAATTTTGTTTCTCACATGAACAAATTTCAACAGGAGTTAAAGTCCCTTGACTCTTAATACTGATACATGTCCCGTGGACAGGAATGTCATCAATTTGAAGCTCGACAGAAATCCACTGGACTACGACGTGATGATTGTTGGCGCCGGTGTCGCCGGCATGGAAACCGCGGCGTCGATGGGCGATATGGGCTACCGCGTGTTGCTGGTGGAAAAGAATGCCAGCATCGGCGGAAGGGCCATCCTTCTCAGCAAGGTATTCCCGACTCTGGATTGTGCCAGCTGCATCGTGACGCCGAAAATGGCATCCGTTTCGCATCATCCCAACGTGCAGATCATGACCTACAGCGAAGTTGACGGCATTGTGCGCAAGGCCGACGGTTCGTTCGCTGTGGACCTGCACAGGAAGGCAGCCTATGTTGACTTTGATGCCTGTACAGGATGCGGAAAGTGCGAACAAATCTGCACGGTCACGGTGCCGGATGAGTTCAACTACGACCTGGTCACGCGGCGGGTTGCGCATATTCCTTTCCCACAGGCCGTGCCGAAGAAGGCCATCATCGATCGGCGCGGAGAAGCGCCCTGCACCTTTACCTGCCCGGCCAACGTCAAAGCGAGCGGCTATATCTCGCTGGTCAGGGCCGGCCGCTACCGAGAAGCCTTCAACCTGCATCTGGAAAACGCGCCTTTGGTGGGCAGCCTGGCGCGAGCGTGTTATGCACCGTGCGAATCCGACTGCACGCGCGGCGAGAAAGAAGGCACGGTTCACATCCGCGGCATCAAGCGCTTCATGGCGGACCGTTATTACGCCGAGCACCCCGAGCCGGAATATGGTCCGGTTGAAAACCAGTTGGGCACACGGATAGCTATTATCGGTTCCGGGCCGGCGGGGTTGAGCGCTGCGTTCTACCTCGCACGGGAAGGCCATCAGGTGACGATTTTCGAGGCAGAAAAGGAAGCGGGCGGCATGCTGCGAACCGCCATTCCCGCCTATCGCCTGCCGAAGGGCGTTGTTGATCGCGACATCAAGAACGTGACGGCGCTCGGCGTCAAAATAAGAACCGGACATAGGATAACTTCTTTGCCGGACCTCAAGCAGCAGGGCTTCAATGCCATTTTGATCTCAACCGGAGCGGCGGATGAACACGGTCTGGATATAGAAGGACGGGACCTGGATGGCGTCATGGGCTGCATGCAATTCCTGCACGAAGTCAATGTCGGGGAAATGCCCGACCTTGAAAACAAGACCGTCATGGTCATCGGCGGTGGCAACTCGGCCATGGACCCGGCCCGGGCAGCCATCCGCATCGGGGCCGGCAAAGTCCATGTGATCATCAACTATCGGCGCGGGCGCAAGGAGATGCCGGCGCATGACTGGGAAGTCGTCGGTGCCGAAGAAGAGGGCGTGGAATTGATGCTCATGAGCGCGCCCACGAGGTTTATTGGCAGGGACGGCAAACTTGTTGCGGTCGAATGCATAAGCATGGAGTTGGGTGAACCGGACGAGAGCGGTCGCCGCCGTCCGATGCCAATTGAAGGCTCAGAAAAAGTGATTCCGATAGACATGGCAATTCTGTCGATCGGCCTGTTGCCATCCACCGCTCATTTCCCGGCCGAAATGAAGAATAGCAAAGGTCTGCTGATTGCGGATCCACAGACCCTTCAGACGCCCGATCCGGACATTTTTGCTTCCGGCGACTGCGTCACGGCACCCACGATGATGATCAATGCCATTGCCCAAGGACGGCGGGCGGCGTTCTATATTGACCGCCGCCTGAAGGGCGAGTCGCTGAACGTACCGTTCGACTGCGTCCTGGAGAAGGCGGACAAGAACGTCGTGCTTGAAGAGGCCGATCATTTCGTTGAACGGCAGCCCGTTCCGCAGCGAATGCTGTCGCTGGAGGAGCGCCGAAAGACATTTGAATGCTATGAGCAGGTCATGACCGAGGCGGAGGCTCGCCAGGAGGCTCAGCGCTGCATGAACTGTGGGGAGTGCGCCCAGTGCATGGAGTGTGTCAGCGTCTGTGCTCCCCAGTGCATTGACTTCACCCAGAAGCCGATATCTCGATCAATCAATGTGGGCACCGTGGTTATGTCAACCGGCTACGGGATCCTCGACCCGGCGACCAAGCAACTGCTCGGCTACGGCAGATTTTCCGACGTGATCAGCGGACCGCAGATGGATCGGCTGCTGGCGCCGACGCGCCCCTACAACGGTGTGTTACGGCCTTCGGACGGTAAGGAACCGGAGAGCATCGCCATCATCCTCTGCGTCGGGTCGCGCGACCGGACGGTCTGCAATCCGCTTTGCTGCCGCATCGGCTGCATGTACTCCATGAAGCATGCGCAACTCGCCATGGGAGCATTGCCGATGGCCGAAGTCACCATCTATACGATAGATGTTCGCGCTTTTGGCAAGGGTTATGACGAATTCTACGAGCAATCCAAGGCCATGGGGATTCAATTTGTCAAGGGCAAGGTTGCGCGGATTGAGCAACTTTCCAACGGCAACCTGGCGTTGCACTACGAAGATCAACTCGGCGAAGGCGGCAAGAGGACCCGCGAACACGATCTCGTGGTCCTGACCGTGGGATTCCTGCCCAACACCGATGCATTTTCCCTCTACAAGGGGGGCGAGCTGGCAGCGGGCAACTCCGGATATGTATGCGAAGTCGATCCCATCAGTGAGCCGGCCCGTACGAATGTTGATGGACTTTTCGCGGCAGGCACCGCCATTGGTGTGATGGACATTCCGGACACCGTACTGCACTCCGGCGCGGCTGCGGCCCAGGCAGCCGTCTATCTTGAACGAACGAGGGGCAGGTAATGGCACATAAACGACGAATCGGTGTCTACATCTGCCACTGTGGCGGCAATATTTCCGACCATGTGAACGTAAAGGAAGTTGCGGAGGCACTCTTAGACGAACCGGGAGTCGAGATCTCGCGGACACATATGTTCAACTGCTCGGATGCTTCGCAGCAGGAAATGGTCGACGAGATCAAGGAAGAGAATCTGGATGGCCTGGTCATCGCTTCGTGTTCCCCGAAACTTCACTTGTTCACGTTCCGCGCCATGGCGGAACGTGCAGGGCTGAATCCCTACCAATACGTTCATGTCAATCTCCGTGAGCAATGCTCCTGGGCGCATACGGGTGACAAAGTCGGTGCCACGGAGAAGGGTATCAACCTCACGCGCGCCGGTGTGGCCAAGTGTGCCTTGACGCATCCCTTGACCGCCATACGGATAGAAACCCAGCCACGCGTTCTGGTTGTCGGAGCGGGCGTGGCCGGCATGCGCGCCGCGATTTCGCTCGCAGGAATGGGACTTTCAGTCTTTATCGTCGAGCGTGGCAACGAGCCTGGCGGCTGGGCGTCGCAAGCCGGGCGGATGGGCCCCGACGACCGATACGGTCCCGAGGTAGTTGCAAACCTGCTGGCGCAAATCCGGAACCACGAGAACATAATTCTGTATACCAGCGCCGAACTGACTGCCAAGAGCGGTCATATCGGCGATTTCACCGCGACGGTTCGCCTGCGTGGCGAAGAGGATGTTTCACTCAACGTGGGGGCAATCGTTGTCACGACAGGCTTCACGCCCTATGAACCCGAAGACGGCGAATACGGCTGGGGTAAGCCTGGCGTAGTCACTTTAAAGGATTTTCGTCAGATGCTCGAGGCTGGCGATGGCCCGCTGACCTACAATGGAATTCCGGTACGGGATGTCGGCTTCATCTACTGTGTCGGCAGTCGCCAGACGAAAGGCGACACCTGCCCTGAGCCAAACACCTACTGCTCCCGGTTCTGCTGCATGGCCACTGCTTTCAGCGCCAGCTTGCTGCACGAGTTTGAAAAGGAATCTGGCCAAACCATCAATCAGTACCACCTCTATCGCGATGTCCGCACCTATGGGCACCTTGAAGCCGTGTATACAAATGCCCGTGCCGATGGTGCACTCTTCCTGCGCTGGGATCCGAAAGAGCCACCACGGGTAGAACAGAGCAACGGCCGCCTTGCAATCAAAGTCAAGGACACACTGTTGGGCGATGAAGAGCTGGAACTTGGTGTGGACCTGGTGGTGCTCGCAACCGGCATGACGGCCAGAAAAAACGACACGCTCAACAATGTGCTGAAGATACCCGAGAGCAAGGACGGGTTCTACAACGAGATTCATATCAAGTTGCGACCGGTCGAAACCGCCATCGATGGCGTATTCATTGCCGGAACGGCGCAAGGCCCCAAGAATCTGGCCGAAAGCGTTGCCTCGGCCCTGGCGGCGGTGGTCAAGACTGGCGGGCTGCTGAAAAAAGGCTACGTGAACCTGGAACCGCTCATTGCAGAAATTGACACGGATAAGTGCGTCTGGTGCAACGAGTGCCTCAAGGCCTGCCCCTATGGCGCCATCGAACGAGTGCTATGCGGCGACAAAGAAGTGGCGATGGTGATCGACTCTTCATGCAAGGGAGAAGGGGCATGCGTTCCGGTCTGTCCACAAGACGCCATCGATATCGAGGGCTTCAGGGATAACCAAATTATGGCCATGATCGATGCAAGCCTCAAGGAACTGGTGGCAGCATGAGCCATACTCAGACAAACAGATTGCGGGCAATGCTCGATATCGCTCAGGACGAAATGGTCATGAGGGATCGCATCGCAGGCATTCTCGAACAAGGCCCAAGGACAATTCCCGAAATTGCCGAGGCTTTGGGTTACCCCTCCCGGGAAGTGACGGTTTGGCTTTTCGGTATGCGCCGCTATGGCATGGCCGAAGAAGTCGGCCGTGCAGATGTGGATGGGTACTTCCAATACGAACTCACAAAGACACATTTGTCTGATCTTTCATGAGTTGGCGACGAGGAAAACATAATGCTCAGAGCATCATCCGAATTGGCGGCCCGCATGAAGGAAGCGGAAGGATTCAACGCCTGGGCGTGCTTCCACTGCGGCACCTGCACGGCGCTCTGCCCGCTGGGGTATGAAATACTTCCCCGCAAACTATTCCGCGAGGCCATGCTCGGACTTGAAGACAGGGTCCGCGCCAGCATCCCGCAGATCTTCTCCTGCCTGCTGTGCCGCATGTGCGAAGAGAACTGTCCGGCGGAGGTCCATATCGCGGAGAACATTCGCACCCTCCGCTACCTGATCAACCGGCAAGAGTTCGGCCTGAAGTAGGAGATTATGGTATGTCTTTACCGATTGCACCCATTCTGGGGATACTCTCCGACAATCTGCGCAAGCGCGGCAGCGTTCTGCCGCTTTCGAAGCGGACGGCCACGGGCTGGGCACGCGGACTCGGATTGCCGCGCGGCGGCGAGACGATCCTCTACACCGGGCAGATGTACCAAATGATACCGGCCCTCGAAGTCATGTCTGCGCAGATGGCCGCGCTCGAAAACTCGTTTATGACCCGGTTCTTCGGCATAGGCCGAGTGTTCAACAAATTCGTGAACCTGTCCTTCTTCATGTCCCTAAGCGCTTCGTCGGAAAAAAAGCGGCATTCCAACCAGGTATTGCGCGACATCGCCGGATTGCTTCGCGAAGCGGGGGTCGAGTTTGGCTATCTGTACGAAGAAGAACTCTACGCCGGCGCGCTCGTCCATGACGAGGGAATGGATGAGGTTTTCGCCAACCATGCCCGCCGTGTGGCGGAGCGCTTGAAAAAGCAAGGAGTCCGGCGCCTGATTACTGTGGACCCTCACACCACCAATATCCTTCGTCAGGTGTACCCGCGTTATGTCAAAGACTTCGACATTCAGGTCCAGAGCTACCTGGAAGTGCTGGCGGAGGCGCATCCCGAGGCCACCGAGCCGGTAAACGGGGAAGTGGTCGTTCACGATTCATGCGTCTATGCGCGCTACGAGAAGATGTTTGACCAACCGCGCGAACTGTTGCGGGCGGCGGGCCTGGCCGTACGCGATCCTGAACTATCCGGCAAGTCATCGCACTGCTGCGGTGGCCCGTTGGAGTCGCTATTTCCGGCCGAGGCGCATCGAATTTCCGGGGCCCGCGTGGATCAGCTCGAAGCCAAGGGGAAGAACGTCGTCACCATGTGCCCGATCTGCAAGGTGAACCTCAGTAAGGCTGCCGGGAACAGGCTGATCATCCATGATATTGCCACTACCCTTGCCGCCTGCCGTCGGCAAGCAGCGCCGAATGGTTAGCTTGAGCCACCGCTCTGCGCCCCCAGCCAAAACTCCTTCCCGCGCGCGAGAAATTCTTCGTAAGGCAAGTAATGCGAACCATCGCAAGAAAAGGTCAGCCCGACGATGCCATTGAACAGATTGAGCGTACCGGAGCGCAAGTAGAAGGTTTCGTCGATCAGCCGCAACTGGCGAAAGCTTTCCAGCACCGCGCGCACCTTGTCCGCGGGAACCAATGTCTCGGCGGGATAGGGTTGGCGGGGATAAGCCAGGCAGATGTCCGGATCGATCAATTCGTCGATGTTAAGCAAACGGTAGCGATACGGATCGGCGATCTGCCAAATCACCGCGCGCGAACTCGAGAAGTGCAGCATCACGTGATAGACGCCATGGAAGCGCATCAACTCAGCCAGCACCCCCAGTACCGTATCGACATGACGATCCATGTCGCTTTCTGTGCGCTGCTGCTGGAACACAGTGCCGCGTATCGACGGATCGCCCTTGATCTGCTGCCAGCGTCGCGGCTCTTCGTAGATCTTGCGCATCATGGGCAAATCGCGCAAGCCGAAGTACGCGCCGATATAGCCCAGCACCATGCCGCGGGCATCGCGCACCGAGCGCAAGGCCGTCAGCGAAGGGCGCTTTTCCTTCAAGCTGATGTAGGACTCGGCAAGCAGCAAGGACGCGCCGCTCACCAGCCCCTGCATGTAGGGACGACCGGAACGATCGCGGCCAAAACCCGCCTGCGGCCCTTCATGACTGATGTTGTCGCTGATCTGGACGTAATGCCGGTCCACTACATAGAGGTGCTGGCAATAAGGCAGAAGTTTGAGCGTTTCGGCAAGCGCCTCGTTCAAGCGTTCACGCTCGCCCCACACCGTCAGACAGCGCGCCGCCAGTTGCTGCAACGGCCCACGCAACAGCGCCATCAGAGCCTTACGTTGACTGGTGACGCTCTCCTTGAGCGTTTCCTTGGCGACTTCCATGATTTCGACACTCTACCCGACTCGCTCGCCGCTAAGAGAATATTCTGAAGCAACGTCAGCAATGCGATAGCCAGCCCCTAGGAAGAGAGCATTGTTCGATACCCGACCGTCTCTTTCGGCCGACTGCACCTTCTGGCCAGAGCCAGCTTCGGGAAGCCAAGTTCCCGCTGCGGGTTTGCCGCGGCGAGCTTTGCATTGCCAAACAAAACTCACGATCCTAAGGCGACGGTCGGCCTCCCCCGATGCGGGCGTTCAACCGCATCCAAGAATCCTCGATCGGCACAACTTAACCGAGCCAGGTTGGCAGCCCGACTTAGCGGAACAAGGAAACGAGCGCAGGAATCAGCAGCGCGCCAATAATGCCGTGCATGCCCATGGCCATGCTTGAATAGGCCCCGGCCTCGGGGTGAACACTGAATGCGCGGGAAGTGCCTATCCCATGGGCGGCCACGCCGATCGCAAAGCCGCGCTGCCACCAAGCCCTGACGCCGACGAAATCGAGCACAAAGCGGCCGAGCACCGCACCGAGTATGCCGGTGCTGACCGCGAATACCGCGGTCAGGGTGGGCGAAGCGCCGATGCGCTCGGCCACGCCCATGGCGATCGGCGCGGTGACCGATTTTGCATAAAGACCGCCGACGATCGCTGCATCGGCACCGAGCAGGCGCGCCAGGCCGACAGCGCTGAGGATCGAAATGACGCCGCCGCCGAGAAGGGCCAGAAGGAGCGGAAGCATGCGTCCGGAGAGGGCACTGAAGCCCTTGTATATGGGCACGGCGAGCGATACGGTGGCCGTGCCGAGGAGGAAGTGCACGAATTGAGCCCCCTCGAAATATTTCGCGTATGGCATGTCGATCAGGGTGATGGCAACAGCGACGATCAGTACGGCAATCGCAACCGGGTTGACCAGCGGATTGCGATTGAGCCTTTCATAGACGAGTAGGCCTATTTGGTAGGCGCTGAGGGTCAGGATCAGCGCGAGTAGCGGGCTGCCGGAAAGATAGACCCAGATTTCCGAAATCGGCGGGAGATCAGCGCGCATCGCTGTCCGGTCCGGCAAGCGCCTTGAGGATCAGCGCGGTGACGGCGATGGTCAGCACGACGCTGGCGACCAGGGCGACGACCACTGCTAGCGCGTGCGTCTGCAGTTGCGGCCAGAACATGACGACGCCGACCGCCGCGGGAATGAACAGCAGGCCAAGGTGCTGGCTGAAAGTGGCGGCGACCAGATCGAGCGAAGCGCCGACCGATCCGTGGACCAGCAGGTAGCCGAGCAATACCATCAGCCCGATCACGGGCCCGGGAACGAGCGGCAGGGCGAACCTGGAAATGAGTTCGCCCAGACCTTGAAACAGCAGAATCTGCACCAATCCCGAAATCATCTGATGGCCTCGTATGCGCAACTGGGAAGGGCACAGTATAGGTCGACGTGGGGCCGCTGTCGTGAATGCGCACCGCGCGTAGTTTCATTGCTCGATTTCCAGCGTCATAAAGGAGTCGATAGAACGAGGGGTATGAGAAAATTGCGTTTCAAAATGAAGCTCCTTTGATTGGGTAGGGTGAGCATTTATATCGAAGTGGCCTCTTTTGCAGACAAGGTGCAAGCGAGGGCCAAAGACTCGGGTGACTGCTCATACCGATCTGAATCAGCCGTGGCAGTTGCAAGCGGGTTCCGCTCAGGAAGCGGACCGACTTACGTTACTCGATCACGAGATTGATCACGCATTGAGTCCCTCCGTCGAGCTTGGCCACAATCTGCGCTATTCCTGGTGCCGTGCCCGCTTTGGCTTGGAGCTCGACGATTCCGAGCCTAGCGTAGCCGGAACCAAATATTCGCGGCGTAAGCGAAAGTTTAGCCCCCGATGTTGAAATCGAACCAATTCGTTTCCCGTCGCTGAGGATGGTTAGACCGTCTTCACTGGTGGCCTTAAGACTTATGGAACTACGTGCTAGATCGGGCGGGGTCACGAGAAAGTCGATGGGAATCGGGGCGTCTTCGCCCCGCTTTACGCGCTGCCAGTCCTCGTCTTGGTTGCCGTGTAGCTGGTTGTAGAAGGCGATATTTGGGACAGGGACTGGAGTAATCTTTGCCATTGCGCGCGTTGTTCCACTAACCGGGCCAGCATTGATGAACTCAATCAAGATGGGATAGTCGCCCGCTTTGGGATTGATTTCCGGCGTACGGAGGTGAATGGCCTTGATGCCTGGGGATCCTGGCCCGGAAGCTGAAATGGCCTCCGCGAATTGAATTTCAATAACGCGCGGATCTTTGCTATCCCGTACCACGGAAAACTTGGCAGGAATCCCGCCCTGAGTCCACCGTATCATTACAGCGCCGAGGGGAAGATCTTCTGCCGGCGTGAATTGGCTGGGGAAGGTAAAGCGTATTCTTGCTCCAGCCGGAACCTCGTACCCTGTAATTTTTGGGTCGAGGGATTTGTCGAATACGAACCATGCTTCGAACGGCATATGGGCAGCAAGGCCCGTGCTGACCATCGGCTGATATTCAACGGTGGTCGGTGGTGCAACTGCTGGCACAGCACTTGCGAAAAATAGCCCAAGCGCTAAAGCAATGGCCTTGCTTGCGAAAACGGTGCTTTTCATGGAAACCTCTCGTGTGTGTCTTTTGTCCGAAAAATAATGGGTCATGAAGATCGCACCGATTTGAAGTGACAAGCTCCGGATTGGATTGCTGATCGTGGCGGACGTTGCACTACTCCCTCTCACTACCCCGTTCTTGGGTTCGCTCCCGGCCTAGGGCGCGCTCGGCGCCCAAACGGCGGCGTCGCTGACTTCGTTGACCATGCATGCTGCTGTGACGCTGATCGTGCTGCGCGGCCGCCATACCTGCTTCGACCCACGCGACGCCAGGGTAACGACTGGGGGCTCTATTTTGAATCTTAGTTCTTGGCGGGACAGGTTCTGATGCCTACGAGCGGATAGAGGGGGCAGAACCCAACAACTCCCGTGACCAAGGGAATGACGCCTATCCAGGCCCAGAGCGGGCCGCCCATCAGGGCCCAAGGGACCAGGGCGAATCCGACGCCGATTCTCATTACGCGATCGATACCGCCGACATTGAGTTTCATGAGCTGTCTCCGTATGGTTGAATGCAATCGAGGCGTTTGACTACTATGCCGGCTTCTGGTCTGTGACCTAAGTTACAGAGGCTGATTCAGCCCGAGACTCGGCGCAATCCGGCAGACTCGAGGATCTCGACTTCCATGTCCTATCCGGTGACGCGGTGAGTCGGATCACTACTCCCTTCACGCTCCAGCTGACGCTCGTCCAGCATCAGGTCGCGGAAGGTGCCCTAGAAGACAGCGTGCCCGCGAGGATCGTAGTCAATCCGCCTGGCCGAGATGCCGCCCATCACCGCGTCGTCGATCGAATGCCAGCCGGACAGGTCTTCCAGCCTGTCAAAGCAAATCATGATCGAGTCCTCTCCCGGGTCGTCACTTCAGGCGCTCCTTGCCGCCAGGAGATGAATCTCGGCGATGAACAGCAGACAAAGCCCGTCGTAGTGGATCGTCAGCGAGTCCGGACTCTGCGGCAACGATGGTCGTCCTGCAACACGGGCAGCGCCTTGAACGGTCATCATGGACGGATCGCCAGCTCGGTTGCGTGGCTGCCGGGTGTGCGTGCGGCGTGCCAGTCCGCCAGGGCCGGCGTGATGGCGCGCAGATCGTCCATGGCGCGGACACCTGGAACTCTGCACCTGTGACCGGCCAGGGAAGCACCGCCAGCCCAAAGCTCGGTACACTCGGGCAAGGCCGCGCGCAGTTCAATCAAGGTAGCGCGGGCTTTGCGCCACGGGTAGGCGCCGGAGAAGGAAAGGGCAACGATGTCGGTCGTCGTGCCGCGAGAGGCGCCGATGATGTCGGGAACCGGAGTCTGTGCGCCGAGAGAAAAACACGAGGCGCCGTTCGCCGTCAGCAGGGCTTCGACCATCAGCAGACCGAGCAGGTGCTCTTCCTCTTTGACGGTGGTGAGCAGCACGTGCGGCCGCCTGCCACGACTGGCAAGCGCGTAGATGGATGAGCGCAACTGATTCTGAATCAGTTCCGTGTAGAGGTGTTCCTCGAACACTTCGATTTCCCCTGTCATCCAGCCATCGCCAATGCGCCGGTTGAGCGCCGGCACAGTCTCGATGACAAAACGCTCCAGACCGTCACGCGCCAGCCGTTGGGCGAATTCGGTTCGCAGAAGATCGACATCCCGGTTCTTGAGGAGAGGAATCAGCCAATCCGCCGTGTCGTCAGCCGCGACTTTGGGGGGGCTGGTGGCGTACTGTTCGCTCAGCGTCGCCCACGGCTTGCGCAAAAGTGCGCCCGGACGCTGGCCCTGGTCCATGAGGCGCTTGATCAGGCGCAGATGTTCGACCTGCTCGGCCGGGTACACCCGTTCGCCGCACGCGTCGCGCAGCGGTTGCGGAAAACCGTAGCGGCGCTCCCAGACACGCAAGGTGTCCTTGCCCAGCCCGGTGTCCCGTTCCACGGCAGCAATGCTGATTCCGGTCATTGAAGACGCGGCCATGATTTCGCGGCTGGAATTGTCCATGAAAGATAATTGTTGTCTAAGACAAATCAGTTGACAATGGAAATTTCTGGAGGTATCTTACGACCTATAATCTTATTTGTCCAGGACAAATGGCCTCCATAACCGGATTACTTCAGGCGCTGCTGGCTGTTGCCGGCCTCTTTGTGACCTCGTTCGCTGCCGCCGGTTGCCCGTCTTTGGCGGATCCCACCTTTCCAAAGCGGCAAGACGGCCAGCCGGATTCGCTTTGCCAGTATGAGGGCAAAGTGATCCTGGTTGTGAACGCGGAGATCTCTTGCGGCCGCGCCCCGGCAGTATGAAGGGCCGGAGTATGTCTACGACAACGAAAAAGGTCGTTGTCCGGCCCCGGGTCGGATGTCGACAGGCAACTGCTCGACCGCAGCGGCAGCCGCCTGACTGCGCCCGAGAGCGGCAACCTGCTCGCCTGGATCGAGCGCTGGCCCGCCGAAGAACCGTGAAGCCGTCTTCTTCCTTTGAACGCCACTCGAGGAGTACGCGGTGAATGCACCCGACCTTTTCTTCATGCCTGACACCCAGGCCGCCGCCGATCACCGACGGCTTGCCATCCAGCAAGTGGGCGTCAAGGGTTTGCGCTACCCATTGTCGCTGCAGGACGCCTCCGGCGCAGTCCATCCGACCGTGGCCACTCTGGCGATGACGGTAGGCCTGCCGCCCCAGGTCAAAGGCACCCACATGTCGCGCTTCGTCGAACTCCTTGAGCGCCCGCGGGCGGCATTGTCGCTGCGCGACCTGCGCCAGATGTTCGCCGAAATGCTGCTGCATCTGCAGGCCGACTCCGGCCGCATCGAAATCCGCTTCCCTTATTTCATCCGCAAAATGGCGCCGGTCTCCGGGGTTTCCAGCCTTCTCGACATCGATGCCGGCATCGATGTCTGGGCGGAACCAGGCGGTACGGCCCAAATGGCGCTCGCAGTGACTGTTCCGGTCACCAGCCTGTGCCCCTGCTCAAAGGAGATTTCCGACTACGGCGCGCACAACCAGCGCTCGCACCTGAGCCTGCGCGTGCAGCTCAAGGCCGAGATGGCTCTGGAGGAACTGGTGCGTATCGCCGAGGACGCAGCCTCCTGCGAGGTTTTCGGCCTGCTCAAGCGGCCGGATGAAAAATGGGTGACCGAGCGCGCCTATGACAATCCGAAATTTGTCGAGGATCTGGTGCGCGATATCGCGCTGCGCCTGCAGGATGAGGTGCGCATCCGTACCTGGTCAGTGGCTTCCGAGAACTTCGAGTCGATCCACAACCATTCTGCCTACGCACTGATCGAGGGTCGCAATGATTGATCTCCTGATCGGCCTGGGCCTCACTGTCCTCTTGCTGCGTCTTGTCGAGCGGCTGTCGGAGAGCCGAGTCGTCACCGCCTCCTCCAAAAGAGATCGGAGCGCACCATGAAGATCGCCGTCGTCGGAGCCGGCATCTCAGGGCTTGCATCGGCCTGGCTGCTGGAAAAACAGCATGAGCTCACGCTCTTCGAGGCGGCCGACTACATCGGCGGTCACACGCATACCGTCGATGTCGAACTCGACGGGGTGCGCTTCCCGGTCGATACCGGTTTTCTGGTGTTCAACCACCGCACCTATCCGAACCTCACGGCCATGTTTCGCACCCTCGAGCTGGACACGGTGGCCAGCGTCATGTCGTTTGCCGTCAGCCTCTGCGATCCGGACCTGGAATGGGCGGGCTCGAGCCTGACCACCCTGTTCGCGCAGAAGCGCAACCTGGCGCGGCCCGGTTTCTGGCGCATGCTGCAGGACACGCTGCGCTTCAATCGCGCGACGGCGGCCGCCCTGCCGGCTATTACGCTCGGCGCATACCTCAGGCATGAAGGCTACAGCGCCGAATTCCGCGACTGGTATCTGCTGCCCATGGCGGCCGCGATCTGGTCCTGCCCGACGCAGGCCATGCTCGACTATCCGCTCGCCAGCTTCGTCCGCTTCGCGCGCAACCACGGCCTGCTGCAGATTACCGACCGGCCGCAGTGGCACACGGTCAGGGGTGGCGGTCGCCGGTACGTCCAACGCATTGTCGATGAACTCACCGATGTGCGCGCGGCAACCCCGGTGCGTTCGATCCTGCGCGATGTCGACGGCGTCTGGCTGGGGCTGCCCGGAGGCGACTGCGAACGCTTCGACCAAGTCGTGCTGGCCTGTCACAGCGACCAGGCCCTGGCCCTGCTGGGAAGCGCCGCCAGCGCCGCCGAGCGCCGCATCCTCGGCGCCATCGGCTACCAGCCGAACCGCGCCGTGCTGCACACCGATACCCGCCTGCTGCCGCGCGATCCGAGGGTCTGGTCGGCGTGGAATTATGTGACGGGCGCGCGCCATGACGGCCAGCAGTCGGTCAGCGTGTCGTACCTGATCAATCACCTGCAGCCGCTGCCGGTGGGGACACCGGTCATCGTTTCGCTCAATCCCCATATCGAACCCGATCCGGCCAAAGTCATCGGCGACTACGAGTACGATCACCCGCTGTTCGGCCAGGCGGCCATTGACGCCCAGGCGCAGCTCGCCGCGATACAGGGTGTCGAGCGCCTGTGGTTTTGCGGCGCCTGGAGCGGCTACGGATTTCACGAAGACGGACTCGTGTCGGCGCTGGCGGTGGCCAACCGGCTCGGCTGCCGGGCACCCTGGCAGGAGTCGGCGGCCACCCACCGGAGCGCTGCATGACTCCCCTGCTGTGCACCGGGACGGTGATGCACGCGCGCTTTGCGGCCAAGCAAAGCCCTGCTGCCCACAGCTTCGTCTATCCGCTGTTCTTCCTTGCGCTGCCCCTGTCGATGCTGCATCGCGCCGGCAATCGCTGGTTCGGCGTGGAACGCACACGCCTGCTATCGCTGCGCCATCGCGATTGCGGCGGCCGTGACGGTACGCCGCCCGATGTCTGGATACGCCGATTGCTCGCCGCCGAAGGGATCGTCGCAGCCGACGGCGAAGTGGTGCTGCAGACGTTCCCGCGGGTGCTGGGCTTCGTCTTCAATCCGGTCAGCTTCTGGTTCTGCCACGACCAGGCCGGCGCGCTGCGGGCAGTGCTGTGCGAAGTCAGCAATACCTTTGGTGATCGCCACAACTACCTGGTGGCCCATGGAGACGAGCGCCCGATCAGCGCCACCGACACGCTCGGCGCGCGCAAGGTGTTCCATGTTTCGCCCTTCTTTCCCGTCGCGGGCGACTACCGCTTCCGCTTCGATCTGAGTCCCCAGCGCCGCCGAGTCGACATCGACTATTGGCTCGACGGTGAACGCGTGCTGGCCACCGCGCTGGTCGGCGTGCCGCAGCCGCTGGATGCGGCTGCCGTGCTGCGCGCCGTGCTGACGCAGCCGCTGCTGACCTTCGGCGTCGTCTGGCGCATCCACTGGCAGGCAGCGCGCCTGTGGTGGAAGCGCGCCGTATTCCATTCCCGTCCGCAACCACCCCTGCAGGAGACCAGCCGATGAATACCCTTGTATCCAGCTTCTTGCCTGCCCCGCTGCGCCCCGCCGCCGCTTCGCTTGCCTCGTCGCTGCCGGCCACCCGCACCGTAATCGACCTGCTGCAGCACCTCGAAGGGGGCAGCCTGCGCCTGTGCCTGCCCAATGGTCAAACCGTCCATCTCGGTCAGGGTTCGGAACGGGCGACATTGCAGGTCAATGACGAACGCGTGTTCCGCCGCACCCTGGCGGAAGGCGACATCGGCTTCGGCGAAAGCTGGATCGACGGCGACTGGAACAGCGAGCAGCTGGTCGAGCTGCTGACACTGCTTGCCGAGAACCGCGGCCAGCTGGCGCGCGCCTTGCATGGCAGCTGGCTGCCGGCGCTGCGCCACCGCTTGCGGCACCTAGCGCGACGCAACACCCGCGCCGGCTCGAAGCGCAACATCCTGGCCCATTACGATCTGGGCAACGACTTCTACAAACTCTGGCTGGATTCGTCGATGAGCTATTCGGCGGCGCTGTTCGACGCCGATCCCGAGCGGACGTTGGCGCAGGCGCAACGCCTGAAATACCTGCGGCTGCTCGACATGCTCGACCCCAAGCCGGGCGACAGCATTCTTGAGATCGGCTGCGGCTGGGGCGGGCTGGCCGAAATCGCCGCCAGCGAATACGGCTGCCGGGTGCAAGGAGTAACCCTGTCGCCGGCTCAGCTCGCATGGTCACGCGAGCGCGCGCAGCAAAAAGGCTTCGCCGATCTCGCCCAGTTTTCCTTGACGGACTATCGCGACCTGCG
The DNA here is from genome assembly GCA_903904605.1 of uncultured Sterolibacterium sp. Taxonomy (GTDB): domain Bacteria; phylum Pseudomonadota; class Gammaproteobacteria; order Burkholderiales; family Rhodocyclaceae; genus CAIYYX01. The sequence continues at coordinate 5,434 of CAIVDC010000072.1, read as the reverse complement.
CGGGCGATACGATCACATCGTCTCGATCGAGATGTTCGAGGCGGTCGGGGAACGCTTCTGGCCGAGCTATTTTCAACAGCTCAGGCGTTGCCTGAAGCCCGGTGGGCGTGCCGCAGTGCAGACCATCGTAATCGCCAACGAGCGCTTCAGCGCCTACCGGCGCGGCACGGATTTCGTTCAGCGCCATGTCTTCCCGGGCGGCATGCTGCCATCTCCCGATGAGTTCGAGCGCCGTGCAGCCAGCGCCTATTTTCGGGTTCGCGGGCGCTTTGCCTTCGGTGGCGGCTACGCGCGCACCTTGGCGCAGTGGCACAGAAACTTCGATGCCGCCTGGCCGGAAATCGCCGCGCAGGGTTTCGACGAGCGTTTCGGCCGCCTGTGGCGCTTCTACCTGGCCTATTGCGAAGCCGGCTTCCGCGCCGGCGCGACCGACGTCTGTCAGTTTCTGCTGGAAGCTCGCCCAACGTGAAGCGCTTTCTGCGCCGCCGGAATAATCAATTCGAAGGGAAGAATCCGTGATCCGACAAACACGCCGGCTCTGCCTCGCACTCTTCGCCGCGATTCTGCTCGGCGGTTGCGCCGGCATCGAAGTCGAGCAGTATCGTGCCGAGACGCCGAAACTCGATCTGCGCAAGTTCTTCAACGGCACGCTCGATGGCTGGGGAATGTTCCAGGACCGCTCGGGCAAGGTAATCAAGCATTTCCACGTGGTGATCGAAGCCCGCTGGGAAGGCGACAAGGGCACGCTCGACGAGCGCTTCACCTGGTCCGGCGGCGAACCGGGAGACAATCCGGTGCGCCGCGTGTGGACGCTGCGCGATGCGGGCGGCGGGCACCTCGCCGGCACCGCCGGCGACGTTGTCGGCCAAGCGCGGGGCGAGACCGCCGGCAATGCTCTGCACTGGCGCTACGTGCTGGCGCTTAGCGTAGACGGCAAGGTCGTCGACGTCGATTTCGATGACTGGATGTTCCAGGTCGGCGACCAGGTCATGCTCAATCGCTCGTCGATGAGCAAATACGGATTCACTCTTGGCGAAGTCACGCTCTCGCTCAAGCGCAGGACACCGTGAACAAGCCCATCCGCGACTGGGCCGCGCAGAGGGTCTGGATCATCGGCGCCTCGTCCGGCATCGGCGCCGCGCTGGCGCAGGCGCTGCTGCAGCGCGGCGCGCGGGTTGCGCTATCGGCGCGGCGGACGGCGGCCCTGCAGGCGATCGCCGCCGGGTATCGCGAAGCGCGGGTACTGGCCTTCGACTTCACAGACGACGACGCCTTCGGCCGCGCCCAGGACGAACTATGCGCGGCCTGGGGTGGAATCGACCTGATCGTGCTCAGCGCCGGAACCTATGCGCCGATGCGCGCCTGGCAGCTCGATGCGAAGGGCATCGTCCGCCTGCTCGACATCAACCTGCTGGCGCCGATGGCGGCAGCGGCGCGACTGATTCCGCAACTGTTGAAGCAGGGCGGCGGCGCGCTGGCCTTGGTGGCCAGCGTCGCAGGTTATCGCGGGTTGCCCAAGGCGGCGGCCTATGGCCCGAGCAAGGCGGCGCTGATCAATTTCGCCGAAACCCTGTACCTCGATCTCGCGCCGCGCGGCCTGTCGGTGTTCCTCATCAATCCGGGCTTCGTCGCGACGCCGATGACCGCTGCCAACGATTTCGCAATGCCGGCGCTGATCAGTCCGCAACAGGCGGCCGCGGGAATCATTGCCGGCTTCGCCCGTGGCAGTTTCGAGATTCATTTTCCGCGCAGGTTCACGAACTGGCTGAAACTCCTGCGCCTGCTGCCCTACCGGCTCTATTTTCCGCTGGTACGGCGCGTCACCAAGCCATGACCGGGAAACCACCATGAACGACTTGAAGCCCCTGATCCATTGGTTCGAGCATCTGACTCCGGGCACGCTCGACCAATTGCCGCAGTTCTACGCCGCGCATGCCGAGTTCAAGGATCCGTTCAACGAAGTGCGCGGCAGCGACGCCATCAAGCGCATCTTTGCTCACCTGTTCACCCAGGTGGAGCAGCCGCGTTTCGTGGTCGACAGCATTTTTCGCGGTGATGACGGGGTGATGCTGCTCTGGGATCTTCACTTCCGCACCGGCGGCCCCTTTGGGGCAAAGGCCATGACCTTGCGCGGCGCGACCCACCTGCGATTCGATGCCGGGGAAATGATCGTGCTGCATCGCGACTACTGGGATGCCGCCGGAGAAGTGTATGCAAAACTGCCCTTGATCGGCTGCGTGATGCGCGGCCTCCAGCGAATGGGGCGGGCCTGAAAAGCTCATAGGCACCTGGCCATCGGCGTTTCCACGCTAGCGCGAAACAGCATGCATGAGAGTCAAAGAAGGCGTATTGGCGAGCGGCTATGTCGCTTCATTCCCGTCGCCGAACCCGCTGCGCGCGAACCGGCGCGGCGGGGGCGGTCGGTGTGTCTGCTGGAGGCGACCGCAACGGTCGGAGGCCGGATCGGTACCGAGCTTTACCAGGGCTACCGACTGGATCGTGGCTTCCAGGCACTGCAGACGGCCTACCCTGATGCGCGCAGCGCGCTGGAATTGTCGGCGCTCGATTTGCGGGCGTTCGTGCCCGGTTCGCTTTCCGTCGGCGGCTCGCTCGCTTTTCGAGCGACCGTTGCCCGACGCGTGGCTGCCCTTAGCGTATCTTCGGAGCGCGGCGCGATGCTGCTGTTGGAGGCACGCGATTGCGCGTTACTTCCCACGCCGAGACGGCACCGGGAACGACATGAAACAGAGGATGAGGCTCGGGGCGGGAGGTGCAGGAAAACCGCTCAAGCCATGCTGGCGCGCGGACTCGCAGCTTCGTCTGCAGGTGCTCCCACTCGTATTCGAGTTGTCCGCAGCTTGCGAGGATTGTGTCGGCGTCGCCGGCGTTGCCGATCTTTGTTGCGTCGAAGCTGTAAGCTCGCGCGCTCGCTTCGACATGAACAGCGCGGAGATAGGACGAGATCGCGGCCTGTGGCGACGGCGACTCGAGGAACCGCAGTAACTGGGGATGACGGGTGTAACCGCGCGTCTTGGCGGCAATGACCGCCTGCGCCAGCAGCGCCTCGCGCCACAACGCGACCAGGCCGCGGGGGTCCAGGTAGCCAGGATGCAGAGTCCACAAGCGCATGGGCAATGTTGCCACACAATTTGCCACATGGCACCATGCAGGCAATGAGTTGCGAGGACCGCGATGAACGCTAAGCTGCAGCAGGCACTCGCGGATTGCAGTCCCTAATATGAAGGTGAGCGTATGAGAATTCTGATTACGGGCGGGACGGGGCTGATCGGAAGCGCTTTGTGCGCGAATCTGCTTGGCGCCGGGCACGAGCTTACCGTGTTGAGCCGTGATCCCTCCGGGGTAAAGAAGAAGTGCGGGATCGAGGTGAGTGCGATTTCAAGCCTGGATGACTGGCGCGAAGATCAGGCCTTCGACGCAGTTATCAATCTCGCGGGGGAGCCAATTCTTGATGCCCGCTGGACTGCCTCGCGAAGGAAGGCCCTGTGGGATAGCCGGGTCACACTGACCGAGGACTTGGTCAAGCGGATTGCACAGGCGAAGCAAAAACCGACCGTCCTGTTGACCGGATCGGCAATTGGGTACTACGGCGACCGTGGCGATCAATTCCTGGACGAGACATCCGGCTGTGCCGGGGATTTCGCCGCACAACTTTGTGACGCCTGGGAACGTGCCGCCCGAGCGGCATCCAGTCTGGGAGTGCGGGTGTGTTACCTGCGTACCGGTCTCGTGCTCTCGCGCAACGGAGGTCTATTGGGCCGTCTGCTGCTACCCTTCAAATTCGGACTCGGAGCCCAACTTGGGGATGGTCGTCAGTGGATGAGTTGGATACACATCGACGACTATGTTGCCGCAGTCCGGAACTTGCTGGATAACCCGCTGGCGGAAGGGCCGATCAATATGACCTCGCCGAACCCGACAAGCAACCGTGAGTTTACCGCCGCCCTGGCTCATGAACTGGTACGGCCGGCGTGGTTTGTGGCTCCGGGTTCTTTACTGCGGTTGATTCTTGGCCCCAGGGCGGAATTGTTATTGGGCGGCCAGCGCGCCCTGCCCAAGAAACTTGGCGCCCTGGACTACCACTTTATGTATCCCGAACTCGGCGCTGCACTTCAGGCGATCATCAATTGACCAGTTGGCGCTCGTCACTTGTCAATCGTAGACCCGGCGTGATGACCTCCCGCTACATCCAGATGAGTCGGATTCAGAGCTTGAGCCTCTGCCTGTTGCTATTGTCTTGGAGTTCCGCCATGGCGATCGAATCTCCACCCTACTCCGTGGTCGGCACGCACCAGTATTATGAGGTGCGTCGGTACGAACCGTATCTGGTCGCAGAAACGGTAGTCCGCGCAGGAGCCGACGATGCGGGAAACCAAGGTTTCCGAATTCTCGCCGGCTACATCTTCGGACGGAATAGAGGAGAGCGCAGGATAGCGATGACAGCCCCCGTGGCTCAGACGCCGGTCGAGATTCCGATGACCGCACCTGTCATGCAAGCCGCCGGCGTGGGCGGCTACGCCGTCCAGTTTGCCCTGCCGCGGGAATACACGCTGGAAACCTTGCCTGTGCCGATTGACCCCGGCATCGCGCTTCGTGCAATGCCTTCCCGAACGGTCGCAGTAATCAGTTATTCTGGGACCTGGTCACAGGGTCGCTACGAAGAGCACCTGGGGAAACTGCAGGAAATGCTCAAGAGAGAAAAGATGAACTGGCACGGCGAACCGATCTGGGCTCGATACGACCCACCCTGGACGCTGTGGTTCCTTAGGCGGAACGAAATCTGGCTCGAACTGGATTGATCTCATGGCGCACACCCGCTACCGATGCTCAGCTCTCGCCAGAGGCCGCCTCGGAGAGCAGGTCACCCATGGTGAGTCGGCTTTCATTTCACGCGGGTGACGGCCATGGCCGAGAAGCAGCAGCTCACGAAATGGAAGCCAATGGCAGTTCTACCCGAGATAGGTGACCTTCAAGCTGTCAAAGGCCGAGCAGCTCGTATGGGTCTCTGGCATGAACTACTCGCACAATGACGAAGTGCATTCGCAATCTTCGACGCGACGCTTGATCAAGTGCATCTGATCGCCAAGACTCATCCCGTGCTTGTCACTCAGAAACTACCGGTGGTATTCGGATAATCTGAAAGACCTGCGCGCACCCAAACCGGGCACGGAACCCAGATGTCAAACTGAGCGAGAATTGCTACAACCTACTCAGTGCTTGGGCACGGTTTGGGCACAGAATGGGCACGAAGCGGGCACAAGCAATCTAGGTGCAGTATTACTCAGTAGTCGGTGAATATGTCGACAAATTGTGAACTTATGAGTGCGGCGATGTTCAAAGAGAACATGAAGCGAGACGGGCGAACAATGGATAGGCGGACACTGGAAGAAATCCGGTTGATGGCTGTCGAGCGGGT
>CAIVDC010000071.1 GCA_903904605.1 uncultured Sterolibacterium sp. | reverse complement strand
CGCAGATAGGGCGGGTACTGGAACCGCGACACGCCGCACAGGTCGGCCCCGCCATAACAGCACCAGTTGCAGAGAAAACCGACAATGATCGGCTTGAAATCGGACGGGGCAGCCATACTTTTTCCCTTATCGGTTGCGTTGCGTTTGCGGAATTTCTCGTCGCTTCGCCTCAACCTGCCAGCGCCGCGTCGATCTGGCTGTCGATTTCGTCGTCGGTGTAATGATTCAGGTAAATGGCTTTGGTCGGACACTTGGCGTTGCACAGGCCGTCGCCCTTGCACAGGATGGGATTGACCACCGCCTTCTTGCCGCGCGCCGTGTCACGAAAGTCGATGGCATCGTAGGTGCAGCAGGAAATGCAGGCGCCGCAGGCGACGCAGGCGTCCTCATCGACGTCGCAGACCGCGCCGGTCGCCGTGATCGAGTCCTTGGACAGCAGATTGATCGCTCGGCCAGCTGCGCCGTAGGCTTGGCTGATCGTTTCCGCGAAATGCTTGGGGTAGTGCGCCGTGCCGCAGAGATAGACCCCGTCCGCGCCGAAATCCACCGGCTTCAGCTTGACGTGAGCCTCCTGGAAGAAGCCGTCGGCATTCAGGGGCACCTTGAACAGCTTGGACAATTCCAGGCTCGAAGGCGAGGGCACCACTGCGGCAGCGAGCGCGACGAGATCGGTATCCAGGGCGAGTTTCTGGCCCAGTATCGGATCGGCCACCGTGACCCGCAGTATTTGCCGGCCGCCTTCCTCAACCGCTTCGACCAGGGGCTTGTCGCCCGGCTCGTAGCGGATGAATCTGACGCCCAGGTTCGCCGCTTCCCGGTAATAGTCCTCCCGGAAGCCGTAGGTGCGCATGTCTCTGTAGATGATGGTGATCTCGGTCTCGGGCTGGGTCTGTTTCAGTTTCAGGGCATTCTTGATCGCCTGGCTGCAGCAGACCCGGCTGCAGTAATTCCGCTCGGCCGTCCGGCAGCCGACGCACTGGATCATCACCAGGCTCTGGGCGCCGGTCACCGCCTGTTCCTGCCGGACGAGTTTTCCTTCCAGTTCCAGCAGGGTCAAGACCCGGTCGTCCTGTCCATACAGGTATTCTGCCGGTTTGTGTTCCTCGGCGCCGGTGGCGATGATCGCCGCGCCGTGGCGGATTTCCTTCAGCCTTCCTTCCGCGGCGACCTTGGTGGTGAAATTGCCGACATAGCCGGCGACCTCCTTGATGGTCGCGCCGGTCGTGACATGGATCGCCGGATGGCGATATACCTTGCCTGTGATGTCCGCCAGATGGGCCTGGACATCAACGCCTTCGAGGGTGTAATGAAGTCTGCGCGCCATGCCGCCCAGATCCTTCGCCTTCTCCAGCAAATAGACATCGAAGCCCTGCTCGGCCATGTTGAGAGCGCTGGTCATGCCGGCCAGGCCGCCGCCGACGATCAGGACTGCCTTGTTCACCGGCAGGGCGATTTCCTTCAGGGGTTCGAGCAGCGTGGTCCGGGCGACCGACATGCGGACGATGTCCTTGGCCTTGACGGTAGCCTCGTCCTTTTCCTTAGAGTGCACCCAGGAACAATGTTCCCGGATGTTCGCCATGTCGAAGTAGTACTGATTGATGCCGCCTTCGCGCACCGTGTCGCGGAACAGCGGTTCCAGGGTCTTGGGCGAGCAGGCCGCGATGACGACGCGGTTCAGCCCCTTTTCGCGGACGACGTCGGAGATCTGCTGGGCATTGTCCGTCGAGCAGGCGAACAGGCTCTCCTGGGCGTGCACTACGTTGGGCAGCTTCGAGGCGAACTCGACGACGGATGGCACATTGACCACCCTGCCGATATTGGCGCCGCAGTGGCAGACAAACACCCCCACTTTGGGTTCCTCTTCCGCAACGTCGCGCTCTACTGGATATTCGCGTTCCCTTGCCAGTCGGCCGCGCTGGCCGGCGAGCAATTGGCCGCAAAGGGCGGCGGCCCCGCTGGCGGAGACGACCGATTCGGGGATGTCGGCGGGACCCTGGAAGGCGCCGCTGACAAAAATTCCCGGGCGGGAAGTCGCAATGGGGTTCACCGGATCGGTCTTGCAGAAACCACGGGTATCGAGTTCGATACCGAACTTGTCCGCCAGATCCTTGGCATCCCTGGGCGGCGTCATGCCGACCGACAACACGACAAGATCGAATTCCTCTTCCTTCACCCCGTCGGCGTCGGTCGCGTAGCGGATCGTGACATTCCGGCTCTCCGGGATCTCGCGGCCGATCGCCACATAGCTCCTGATGAAGCGCACCCCGGGCAGTCTTTCCGCGCGCTGATAGAAGCGCTCGAAATCCTTGCCGAAGGCGCGGATATCGTTGTGGAACACCGTGGCGTCGATCGCCTCGTCATGGTCCTTCGCCAGGATCACCTGCTTCTGGGTGTAGGCGCAGCACACCGACGAGCAGTAGCTGTTGCCGCCCGGGGTCACCTGGCGGCTGCCGACGCATTGGATCCAGGCGATCCGCGCCGGATGCTTGCCGTCGGAAGGACGCTTGATCTCGCCTTCGCTGGGCCCGGTGGACGAGATGATGCGTTCGAAGTCGAGGCTGGTGATGACGTTCTTGATCCTGCCATAACCGTAGTCGCCGCGCGGACCCGGGTCGAAGGTTTCGAAGCCCGGAGCGAGCACCACCGCGCCTACTTCCAGTTCCCGCTTTTCCGGTTTCTGATGCAGATCGATGGCGCCGTGCTTGCACACGCCGACGCAGATATTGCATTTCTCGTCCTGCAGATACAGGCAGGTCGCCGGGTCGATGTAGGTGATCAGCGGCACCGCCTG
>CAIVDC010000070.1 GCA_903904605.1 uncultured Sterolibacterium sp. | reverse complement strand
TAAAACCAGCATATTTATGCCTGAAATTCGAAACCCAAAATCACGTCCGGCTTGCGCTGCTCGCTACGCTGAAAATTCATCGACGCCGGATTTCTAATGATACTGACCGCCGTTAACACGAGGTTCTGCCATGGATGCCAGAGCCTCGGCAACAAAGCTCACCGGCAAGTCTGGATTGTCTAGCGCCGCTCGACCGACTTTGGCCCAGAATTCGACCTGGCCAGCGATGGTTCTGTGCTCGGCAGCAGCATCGGCCTTCGCTTGATCGTAGAGCGCTTGGCCAATTCGGATAGAGATGGAGGCGGACATTCTGGATTCCTTTACTACAATTGTGGTAATCGATAGGCTAGCCTTGAAAATGCATGGCGTCAAGATGGCGTCACAGAGAAATGAAATCCGGGTGCCCGAAAAATTTCGAGGAATTGCTGGAAATCGAAATACGTTTATTCATCAATAACTTATAGCATTAAGCGTCTGCAAGTTGTTGATTTAATTCGTACTCGCTACCGGCACTTTCCGCACGATTGTGCCGGGACCGCCAGGTAGGTCACGACGCTCCATTTGGCCGCCCATTGGCCGGTGCGGGCTTCCATAACTTCGGGACGAAAAAATTTCGACGCTCCCATTTGTTACCTCATCCTACCAAACAGCTTGTTTATGATCATGTCACATCCGTGGATATGCTATCAGGGTCATTTGGGGGGGGGCGTTGGGCTCGACAACATGCCGCAGCTTTCCGCGGACAGATGGCGCGCCTGGGCGGACGGCTCCTGCACCCGGCTGCCGGGATGATCAGTGCTTTAAGAATGGCAAGGGGGCCATTTACACCCTGAAGAAAATCGATGCAGCCCTAGCGTGTGCCCATGCTTCGGACGCCGGCGTCAGCGGGCTTGCGATCAGCGCGCCAGCCAGTCCTGTCCGGCGGCCTTCATGGACCTTTCCAGATCGCTGCCCTTGGTGGCAAACACCCGGCGGACAGGAAACCCGCAGCCTTCAAGCAGATAAGCAAGCGGTGCGTATTCTCGCGGGTAGCGCTGGAGGAGGTCGGCATCGAGCTCGAACACGCCTCTGGAAAAGGCGAACGATGCCATGTCGTATATGCTCTGACGCTTCAGAATCTTCCATACGCCATCGCGTTTTTCGACCAGATCATAGAAACGATTGTGCGCATGGCAGCCCAGGCCCAGGCGGACGTTTTCCCCGACGATGATGGCGTTGGTTTCGACCAGGGCCTTGTTGCCCTGAAAAATGACCACAGGTGCGCCGATGAGGTGTTTGGTCCTCAGATCGGAAGTGCCCATGCGCATGGACGCATCGACGAACTGGCTGAATTGCCCTTCGAACCAGGTGACCTCGATGATGCCGTCCGGGTGAAAAAGCCCGCGCAGACTGTCCCACTGAGCCAGATCCCGGTGCATCCAGGCGGTCATCAGGTCTGCGATGTTGAGCCGGTCTTCCAGGTCTGTCGGCATGAGTTATCTCCCGAGATTTCAAAATGGTGGCTGCGATCCGGTACTCGCTTCAACGTCGATGGTTCGCCGCGGTGGCAAGAAGCGCCGAGGATGCATCAGGGCGGGCAATAGAATCGTCGACCAAGTTCGCTGAGGCCGATCATTTCCAGCAGTCCGTTCAGCCGTTCGCCGGAGCGCCCGCCATGGAGATTCTTTTGGCGGGCGATGATCAGTTCGTTCTTCATCGAGTGCTGCCAGCCCACGAGTTCGGTGACGCTGACCTGATAGCCGTGCGCTTCGAGTTGCAGGCAGCGCAGCACATTGGTGACGTGGCTGCCGAACTCCCTGGTGTGCAGCGGATGACGCCACAATTCCGAGAGGGCGCTGCCGGATGGCGAGCGCGCCTTGTTGCGGTTGAGCAGGCTCGCCACCTCGGCCTGGCAGCAGGGCACCAGCACGATGAAGGGCGAGCGCTTCTCCAGGGCGAAGCGGATGGCATCGTCGGTCGCCGTATCGCAGGCGTGCAAGGCCGTGACCAGGTCTACCCGGTCCGGCAGCAGCGCCGAGGCGGCGGACTGCGCCACTGAAAGATTCAGGAAACTCATGCCCGGAAAGTCCAGCCGGGCGGCCAGGGCGCGGGATTTCTCGACCAGTTCCGCGCGCGACTCGATGCCGTAGATATGCGCCGCGTCGTTTCGCGCCTTGAAGAAGAGATCGTAAAGAATGAAGCCGAGATATGACTTTCCGGCGCCGTGATCGACCAGGTGAATGTCCGGATGGGCGATTTCCTTGAGGAGGGGCTCGATCAGCTGGGCCAGGTGGTAGACCTGCTTCAGCTTGCGCCGGCTGTCCTGATTCATCTTCCCCTCGCGGGTGAGGATGTGCAGTTCCTTGAGCAGTTCGATCGACTGGCCGGGCCTTAGCTCGTGCATGACTGGCGGGTCAATGGCTGATCGGCTTGTAGCGTATCCGCTTCGGCTTCGCCCCTTCCTCGCCCAGGCGCTTCTTCTTGTCGGCCTCGTAGTCCTGGTAATTGCCGTTGTAGAAGGTCCATTGGGAATTGCCTTCGCAGGCGAGGATATGGGTGGCGATGCGGTCCAGGAACCAGCGGTCGTGGCTGATCACCAGCACGCAGCCGGCGAATTCGAGCAGGGCGTCTTCGAGGGCGCGCAGGGTCTCCACGTCGAGGTCGTTCGACGGCTCGTCGAGCAGCAGCACGTTGCCGCCGGCGATCAGGGTCTTGGCCAGGTGCAGCCTGCCGCGCTCGCCGCCGGAGAGATTGCCGACGATCTTCTGCTGGTCGCCGCCTTTGAAGTTGAAGCGGCCGATGTAGGCGCGCGAAGGGGTTTCGAAGCGGCCGACGGTGAGGATGTCGGCGCCGCCGGAGATTTCCTCGAACACGGTCTTGTTGTCGGACAGCGCATCGCGCGTCTGCTCGACGCAGGCCAGCTTCACCGTCGGCCCGATCACCACTTCGCCGGAATCCGGCTGCTCCTGTCCGGCGATCATGCGGAACAGCGTCGATTTGCCCGCGCCGTTGGGCCCGATGATGCCGACGATGGCGCCCGGCGGAACCGAGAAGGACAGCTTGTCGATGAGCAGCCGATCGCCGAAGCCCTTGCTGACTTCCTTGAACTCGATGACCTGGTTGCCCAGGCGCTCGGCTACCGGGATGAAGATTTCCTGGGTCTCGTTGCGCTTCTGGTATTCGTCCGAACTCAATTCGTTGAAGCGCGCCAGGCGCGCCTTGCTCTTGGCTTGCCTGGCCTTGGGGCTCTGGCGCACCCATTCGAGTTCCTGCTTCATCGCCTTGATATGGGCGTCCTCCTGCTTCGCTTCGATTTCGAGGCGCTGCTCCTTCTGCTCCAGCCAGGAGGAGTAGTTGCCCTTCCAGGGTATGCCGCGGCCGCGGTCCAGTTCCAGTATCCATTCCGCGGCGTTGTCGAGGAAGTAGCGGTCGTGGGTGACGGCGACGACGGTGCCGGGAAAGCGGGTCAGGAACTGCTCCAGCCATTCCACCGATTCGGCGTCGAGGTGGTTGGTCGGTTCGTCCAGGAGCAGCATGTCGGGCTTGGACAGCAGCAGCCGGCAGAGCGCGACGCGGCGCTTTTCGCCGCCGGAGAGCGGCCCTATCTTCGCCTCCCAGGGCGGCAGTCCCAGGGCGTCGGCGGCGACTTCGAGCTGATGGCCGAGATCGCTGCCGGCAGTGGCCAGAATGGCTTCGTATCGCGCCTGCTCGGTGGCGAGCCGGTCGAAGTCGGCATCGGGTTCCGCGTAGGCGGCGTAGATCGCATCGAGCTTCTCCTGCGCCTCGAAGACTTCGCCCATGCCCTGTTCCACCGCCTCGCGCACGGTCTGTTCGGGATCGAGTTGCGGTTCCTGGGGCAGGTAGCCGATCTTGAGGTCGGGCATGGCGACGGCTTCGCCTTCGATCTCCGTGTCGATGCCGGCCATGATCTTCAGCACCGTCGATTTGCCCGATCCGTTCAAGCCCAGCACGCCTATCTTGGCGCCGGGGAAGAAGGACAGCGAGATGTCCTTGAGTATCTGGCGCTTGGGCGGAACGATCTTGCCCACGCGGTTCATGGTGAAGACATATTGAGCCATGCAAGTCCTTGCTGAACGGGTTGACGGCCAAGCCGAGTCCGAGCATTCTAGCAGCCTGTCGAATTCTCCACGTGGCTGCATCGACTGCGGACAAGCGTTCATGGCTCCACCAGATTGCCAACTGAAACAATAAATCCCTTATCATAAACTCATGGTTTCCACACCCCGCAAGCGCGCCGCCAAATCCGATACGCCAAAACGAAGGCAGGCTGCTCATCCGACGATGGAGGCATTGCAGCATTTCCGGCTCATCTTCAAGTCGGTCAAGAAGCATTTCCATTGGGTCGAACAGCAGACCGGCGTCAATGGCGCCCAGCTCTGGGCCTTGGCCGCGGCCGTCGAAAAGCCGGGACTGAAAGTCTCCGAACTCGCCAAAGCGCTGGCGATCCACCAATCCACGGCCAGCAATCTCGTCGACAAGCTGGTCAAGCAGGGATTCCTGCGCCGCGAGCGGAGCGAGGAGGACCAGCGCATCGTGCATTTGTTTCCCCAGCCGGGCGGGCTTCGCTTGATCAAGGGCGCACCGAAACCCCTTCAGGGTGTGCTGCCGGATGCGCTGAGCCATCTGTCTTCAGCCGATTTGACCCATTTGAATGCGCTCTTGTCCTGCGTCGCGCGCAACATGAAGGTTCGTGACGCGAGAGGCAAGATGACCCTGCTTGCCGATATTTGACAGACCTGATCGTGCGGTGCCGGGAGCCGGAAAGACCGTAAGAGTGCAGTAAGTATTCTGATATATTGTCGTAAATGCAGATCGTCGGAAGATATATAACAAGCGTTTGTCACAACGCGTAACAGGGGGGCGATGGTGGAGGATATCGGCTGGCAGATCGCTGCCAATCCCGGCTGCTGCATAGTCATGGCAAAGCCGACTCCGATACTGCTCCGTCGTTCAGGCAGAGCAAGCCGATTCGCTGCCGCAAGCGCCTGCAACCCCGCCCGGATGTGCGTCGTCTGATTGCCGACATTGCCTTTGCAGGCTTTTCGCAATGTTGTTGGACAGTTTCAATAAAGCGTCAATTACCGGAGGAGACACTAATGGACGTTGGATGCATCTACCCGTCGGCGATCGGAGCCGATCCACTCAGTCGCAGCAAATATGTCCAAAGAGGAGGGCGCCGTGTCTGAACTCATCGCTAGCAAGATACAGAACAACCCGAAATACCACGAACTGATCTCGAGACGGGACTCGCTGGCCTGGACCTTGTCGGCGATCGTGTGCGTGCTCTATTTCGGCTTCATCCTCATGATCGCGTTCACCCCCGACATCCTCACTTCGCCGATATCGGCCGGGGGAGTGATCCCGGTCGGAATGCTGATCGGCGTTGGCGTGATCGTGGCGTCCTGTCTGCTCACCGGGATTTACGTCTATAGGGCAAACGAGATTTTCGATCCGCTCACTCAAGAAATCATTCGCGAGGCCAGCAAATGAGAACACTAAAGACAGCTCTCCTGGCGATGGCGGCTTCGGCTGCACTGCTTGCCGCCAACATGTCCCGTGCCGCCGACATCGTGATCCCCGGTGCCCCGGCTGAGGTGCCGCTCAACTGGCACGCCATCGTGATGTTCGTCATCTTCGTCGCCATCACCCTGGGCATCACCTACTGGGCGGCGACCCGGACCAAGACGGCGACCGACTTCTATGCCGCCGGACGCGGGATCACCGGCCTCCAGAACGGGATGGCGATCGCCGGCGACTACATGTCGGCAGCGTCCTTCCTCGGCATTGCCGCGCTGGTCTATTTCAACGGCTTCTACGGACTGATCTTCTCGGTCGGCTGGCTGGTCGGCTGGCCGATCATCCTGTTCCTGATCGCGGAACGCCTGCGCAACCTCGGCAAGTACACCTATGCCGACGTCGCCTCGTTCCGCCTCCAGCAGGGGCCGGTCCGCACCATGGCGGCCATCGGTTCGCTGATCGTCGTGCTCTGGTATCTGATCGGTCAGGCGGTCGGCGCCGGACAGTTGCTGCATACTCTGGTGCCGCAGATTTCCTACCGCGAGTCGATCGTCATCGTCGGCGCGCTGATCATCATCTATGTCACCTTCGGCGGCATGAAGGCCACGACCTGGGTGCAGATCATCAAGGCTGCCTTGCTGCTCGGCGGAGCAACCGCGATGGCGATCGGCGTGATGGCCCACGAGGACTTCAGTTTCGTCAAGCTGTTCTCCGACGCGGTCGCCCTGCATCCCAAGCACATGGAGATCATGAAGTCCGTCGTGCCCATCGGCGCAAAGGCCAATCCGATCGAGTCGATTTCCCTCGGCCTGACGCTGATGTTCGGCACCGCCGGCCTGCCGCACATCCTGATGCGCTTCTTCACCGTCACCAATGCCAAGGCGGCCCGCAAGTCGGTGCTCTACGGCACCTGCTTCATCGGCTACTTCTATATCCTGACTTTCATCATCGGTTTCGGCGCCATCGTGCTGGTCGCCAACAATCCGCAATATGTGATCGACGTCACCAAGAACATCCTCAACCTGAAAGGCGGCGGCAGCATGCCGGCGGTCTATCTCTCGCACGCCCTCGGCGGGGATTTTTTCCTCGGCTTCATCGCCGCGGTCGCCTTTGCCACCATCCTCGCGGTGGTCTCCGGGCTGACGCTGGCCGGTGCTTCGGCCCTGTCGCATGACATCTATGCGAGCGTGATCATGAAGGGCAAGGCCACGGAAAAGCAGGAAGTATGGGTATCGAAGCTGTGCGTGATCGGTCTTGGCATCCTCGCCGTGATCCTCGGCATCGCCTTCGAGAAGCAGAATGTCGCCTACATCGTGGCGCTCACCTTCTCGATCGCCGCCTGCGCGAACTTCCCCATCCTGGTCATGTCCGTGTTCTGGCGCGGCCTGACGACGCGCGGGGCGGTCCTCGGCGGCTATGTCGGCATCTTCGGTTCGATCGGTCTGCTGATCATCGGCCCGACCGTATGGACCAAGATACTTAATATGGGCCCGGCCCTCTTCCCCTACGACTTCCCGACTTTCGTCGTGCTGCCTGCGGTGCTGATCGTCTCGTTCCTGGCCTCGGTGACCGACAACAGCGAAGGCGCGAAGAAGGAGAGAGCCGCATTCGACGCCCAGAAGATCCGTTCCGAAACAGGTCTGGGCGCAGAGATGGCCGCGACCCACTGAGGCCATAGATCTTCTTGATTCAGAACGGCCGCCGGGCCTTCCCCGGCGGTTTTTTTTTCCTCGGCGATCTCCTGGCCTGGATTGCGTGCAGGGTATGACGGCCCGCTGACTCGGCAATTGCCATACCATTTGTACAAATGTATAGTGAGGCGCAATCGGAATGTCGCCGCAACTGTCACGCCGCCTTTGCGGTACCCGCCGGGGGAATGGATTTGAGCAAGATGTCGCGCAGGACCGCAATCGTTATGGTCGTTGTCGTCGGCGCTATTGCCGCCGGGACGGCAATAGAAGCATGGCACGCGGCCAAGGGGTCGGCGACCCCGGTTCGGCCGCTCATGGCGCAGACGCAGAGCCCGGCGCCACGGCCCGCCCCGGCCACGACGCCGGGCGTGCGCTATGCCATCGAATCCCCTTCAACGCCGGCGCAAAAGCCGCTTCCTGCGCTCGATGCGAGCGACGAGGCGGTGGGCAACGGCCTGAGCAAGATCCTGGGCGGAACAGCCCTGCCGGCATATTTCTACCCGGAGAAAATGATCCGCCGCTTCGTGGCGACGATCGACAATCTCCTAAGGAAAGGGCCGGTACGGGTGATGCCGATCAAGCCCGTGAGCGGGGCCTTCTCTGTAAATGCCGGCGGCCCCGGGTTGACCATCGACCCGGCCAATTCTGCGCGCTATGGGCGCTATATCGACCTCATGCAGACAGTCGACGTGCCGGGCCTCGTCGATCTTTACGTCCATTTCTACCCCTTGTTTCAGCAAGCCTACCGGGAGTTGGGCTATCCCAGGGGAGTCTTCAACGACCGTCTTATCCAGGCCCTGGATGATCTGCTGGATGCACCCAGGGTTGCCGCGCCGGTCGGACTGGTACAGCCGAAAGTGCTGTATCTGTTCGCCGATGCCGACCTCGAGGGCCGATCCGCCGGACAGAAGCTGATGATCAGAATGGGCGGCGCAAATGAAGCGCGGGCCAAGGAGGTGCTGCGCGCCATCCACAACGAGGTGGTGCGCCGCTCGGCGGCAAGGTGAAGCGGCCGGGGGTCGGCCACGGTCTATTTGGCGAATCGGATTTCGACGCGCTGCCGCCTATGCCGGCAGGTCTCCGAGCGGCAGCTTTGCCGCGAGACTGCTTCGCAGCCTCTGGGACGTTTGCGAATCTGGCTGGGGCGAACACCCAGCTTGAGCAACTCCGCCTCCACCGCATCGGTTCGCTTGGAGGAAATTGCGACGCAAAGCTCCCTGCTCCCCAAGTCGTCCGTGCCTCCCACCAGGATGACCGTCTCCCGGCGATGTTCGTTCAGCGTCGCCGCCACGCTCTGGAGCGTGGCCCGTGCCTGAACGGAAATTTCGGCGGAAGCAAACGAAAAGAACACGTTGTTAGCCGGGTCGGGCTTCGGGTCCTCGGGCTCCGTTTCATGAGGCACAGGAGGAACGAGGGTCTTGGAGGTCTTCAACCCGGGCGGGGCAAAGCGGACTTCGGGCGTTTTCGCCAGTGGAACTTGGAGAGGGGCGGTGGTCATGCCCTTTACTTCAACATGGTCTTCACGCGGCGACGGCGTGGCGCAAGCGGACAGCAACAGGCAGGCGCCGAGGCAAAGCGCAGTAAGCCGCGGCGAATCCTGCGCCGACAGGATGGCCAAAACTTGTGGGAGATCACCGCAACGCGGGACGTTGGATGGGTCGTTCAAAATTTCCTTCCGGTATTTCTTGAGTTATATGGCGAACATGAGGGAGACGCGCTTGCTTTACATGAACAATTGCTATAAATTATATTCCCATGAATGCACAATTGCTTGATTAGGAGATTTTGGATGCGTCGTGTTCTTGTGGTTGCAGCCTGCGTTCTGCTTTCGGCTTGTTCATCGACGCCGACGAAGACTTCGATGGATGCTCCGGCGTCCGCGCCGATTGCCAGGCCTCCGGCTGCAAAGCCGACGGCCGTATCTTCCCTTCCGGTCGAAACCGCTGAACAGAAGATTGCCCGCGTGACAAAGGAGCTCGCGAGCAAAAGCGTCTATTTCGACTACGATAATTTTTCAATCAAGCCCCGCTATCAGGACATCATCAGACAGGACTACAATCTGATGATGTCCTTGCCGAATCTGGCGGTTACCCTGGCGGGCAATGCCGACGAACGCGGCAGCACGGAGTACAACCTGGCCTTGGGGCAGAAGCGGGCCGAGGCGGTAAAGAGCACGCTGAAAATGCTGGGTATTCCTGAGGCCCGTCTGGAGGCCATCAGCTACGGCAAGGAAAAACCTCGTGCGACTTGCCACGAGGAAAAATGCTGGGCGGAAAACCGCCGAGTCGATGTTGTTTCAAAGTAGCGTGATGGCGCAAAGTAGCATGTAGTTGTTTTCCCTTTATCGAGTTTGGAGGGGCTTATGCCCCTCTTTTTTTATACAAATTCCGCTTGTTCGGAAATTTTCGGACCCATGTCGGAGATGGGGGTGGCGGCATGATCAATCCTCTGCGCGGTCGACTCGGCGCCATGCGCTGGCGGGTGCGCTTGACGCTCTGGGTGGCGGCTGGCAGCGCCGGTCTCATTGTCGTTGGCTTCGCTAAACTTGCCGATCGTGCCCTGGCCGTTTTTTTTTCCGTCACGACCGGGCGTCCATGGCTGCCGTTCCTGTTGGCGCCGGTGATCGGCATGATCGTCGTATGGGCGACGCAGCGGCATTTCCCGGGCATCCAGGGCAGCGGAATTCCGCAGATCATTGCGGCCAGACGGCTTGCGGTGCGCGGCAAGCCGGTGGACTCCCTGGTATCGCTGCGCATCGCCGTCGGAAAGATATTTTTCGGCGGATTTGCCCTGATGGGCGGATTCTCCGCGGGCAGGGAAGGTCCGTCAGTTCAGGTGTCTGCTTCGATCCTGCATTTCGCCCACCGCTTTCTCCCCCATGCCAGGGCGATACGTGCTCCCGATCTGATTCTGGCGGGCGGTGCAATGGGCATCGCAGCAGCGTTCAATACGCCGCTGGCCGGGATCGTCTTCGCGGTGGAAGAACTCGGGCGCCGGCTGGAGGCCCGCACCAGCGGCATTCTGGTGAGCACCATCATTCTGGCGGGTCTCGTGTCGACGGCACTGCTGGGGAACTACAACTATTTCGGTCACCTCAAGGTCGGGGAAGTCGGTCATGAGATTATCGTGCCGGTCATCCTGGGCGGCATCGTCTGCGGGCTTATGGGCGGCATATTCAGCCGCTTGCTGCTATGGCCCCAAAAAAGCCGGCACCTGGCGCTGTGGCGCTGGCGGGCTGCTCATCCGGTGTATTTCGCGGGGGCCTGCGGCCTTGCCATCGCATCCATCGGCTGGGCGGGCGGGGGGGTGTCCTACGGCAGCGGATACGGGATTACCGCCCAGGTCGTAGCGGGTCACTTGACCCTGCCCTGGCACGCTCCCATCACGCGCTTCCTGGCCACCGTCATCACCTACTACTCGGGCATACCCGGCGGCATTTTTGCGCCGGCCCTGGCGGTGGGGGCTGCATTGGGCTCCAATGCAGCGAATCTCATGGGCATCGGGGCCAACCACGTTCCCTTCATCGCCTTGTGCATGGCCGGCTTTCTCGCCGCGGTGACCCAGTCGCCCATCACGTCAGCGATCATCGTGATGGAAATGATCGACGGCCATGGCATGGTCATCAGTCTCATGGCGGTCGCGATGATCGCCAAGGCCGTCAGTTCGCGTCTGGGGCCGGAGTTGTATCAGCAACTGGCCGCAGATTTCAAGCCCCTGCCCGAACACCCGAGTCCCCATACGCCCTCGACGCCCGTCGCTCCAGTGTAGTCGGGGGCGGTCAACGCCTGGGCCGGATCGATGCTGTCCGGCCAGCTGCGTCCCGGTTTTCGACCAGCTTGCCGCAGCACGAGCGCAGCGGTATCGCCCTTGTCCTTCATGGCGGCATGAACGCGGGCATCGGCGCGGCTCGACAGCTCCGGCAAGCTTCATTGGCTGCCATTGCTCTTCGCCCTGTTCCGGTAATTTGCATCGAAATCAACCAGGTCTGCATCCGCGGATGTCCAATACAATTTCGCCTCTGAATCATCGTTGCCTTGCCAGACATTCAATGCGGCAATGTAGGACTGCGCCGCATGCCGAATGACCGAATCTCCCCTGAGCAGTTTTGTCATGACGCTGCCTTGCTGGGTATCCGGATCGCTTTCCCAACGTGCAAGATCCGTCGTTATTTCCGCGACCTGCTTCTTGTATTCATCGTAGTTGGCACCGGCTCTTACCAGCTTCCTGACCTCCTGAAGCTTGGCCACGAGGGTTTCGGCGGAGCTGGATTCGGCAAGCGTGTAGGTCGGGATGGACAGTGCCAGAAGAAACCAAAGGGCGGTCAATAGCTTTCGTGTCATTTTGATTGCTCTCGCAAATGTGGTGGAACATCCCGAGGGCCATGATTCATGATGTGCCGGGACGGTGTGCATCGGTATCGGTAATGATAATACCGGCAGACGAAGCCAGGGCGGCTTCGGAATACTTTCCCCTGAACGCGTGATGTCGGGCGTTTCTCCGGCAGCGGCGGGAAGTGTCCGCGGATTCATGCGCCGGAACCATGGTGCGAATCCGGGGGAAAAGCGTAGAAGAGTAGAATGCAGGTGTCTTGTAATCTCCCGCAGTATTTTGAAGCGTCACGTATTTTGACGTCAAATTGCCCGAAAGAGTAAGCGCATGAGGTTGTCTTTACGCTTCGTCCTGCCATTGATGATTGTTCTGGCCGGCATCGCCTATGCCATCGCGCCCTTGGTCGACCAATTGACGCTGAGCTGGTTCGTGCATGACCTCGACACCCGTTCCTCGCTGCTCGCCAGTGCCATCCAGGAACCGTTGCAGGAGCAGCTGGCGGCCGGCAAGAAGGTCCAGATCAGGGAATTCTTCAACCGCATCACCCGCGACGAGCGGCTCTTCGCCGTAGGCTACTGCGCTTCGCCGACGGCCACGGCGGTGGCCAGCCGCTCGCTGCCCAACGAGATCCGCTGCGACGATCTCGGCCGCTGGGACGGCGCCCACGATCACTTGCTGCCCAGCGCCAAGGGGCCCTTGCATGTGACGGTGCAGCCGATGGCCAGCGAGGCGGCGCCGGACGGCCGCCTGGTGCTGGTGCACGACATGAGTTTCGTCACCCGCCGCAGCGAGGAGACCAAGCGCTACGTCTTCTACCTGTTCATGGGCCTGGCGGCCGTGGTCTCGCTGGTCACGGTGGTCATTGCCCAACTCTCTTGGCGCGGCTGGATGGCCGGCATGCGCGCCCTGCTGCGCGGCGAAGGGCTGCTGCGCCAGCCCGGGCCGAGTGCGCCGCCCAGTCTGCCCGAGTTCAAGCCCATCGCCCGCGACCTGCAGCGCTTGATCAGCGAACTGGAGGCCGAGACGCGCGCGCGCGACGAGAGCCAGGTGACCTGGTCGCCGGAGTCCCTGCGCGCGATCCTGCATGGCGAACTGCGCGGCGAGGATGTCATCGTGGTGTCCAACCGTGAGCCCTACATTCACCAGCGCCGCGGCGAACGCATCGAGGTGACGCGGCCGGCCAGCGGCCTGGTCACGGCGCTCGAGCCGATCATGCGCGCCTGCTCGGGCACCTGGATCGCCCACGGCAGCGGCTCGGCCGACCGGGAGGCGGCGGACCAGAACGACCGCGTCGCCGTGCCGCCGGACAAGCCCGCCTACCAGATCCGCCGCGTATGGCTGACTACGGAGGAGGAGGCGGGCTACTACTACGGCTTCTCCAACGAAGGGCTCTGGCCGCTGTGCCATATCGCCCATGTCCGGCCGATCTTCCGCTCGGCCGACTGGGCGCAGTACGTCGCGGTCAACCGCAAGTTCGCGCAGGCGGTGGCGAGCGAGGCCAAGACTCGCGATCCCATCGTCCTGGTCCAGGACTACCATCTCGCCCTGTTGCCAGCGATGCTCCGCGAGCAATTGCCGGATGCCACGATCATCGCCTTCTGGCACATCCCCTGGCCCAACCCGGAGTCCTTCGCCATCTGCCCCTGGCGCGACGAGTTGCTCGCGGGGCTCCTGGGCAGCAGCATTCTCGGCTTCCATACCCAGTTCCACTGCAACAATTTCGTCGACACCGTGGATCGCTTTCTCGAGGCGCGGGTCGATCGCGAATCCTTCACCGTGTCCTTCGGCGGCAAGCCCACCGCCGTGCGCCGCTACCCGATTTCCGTCGCCTGGCCGCCCGATGCGGAAATGCTGGAGAAGTCCGTGCCGGACTGCCGCAGCGACATCCGCCGGATGAACGACCTGCCGCCGGAACACATGCTCGGCATCGGCGTCGACCGGCTCGACTACACCAAGGGCATCCTGGAACGCTTCCGTGCCATCGAGCGCCTGCTGGAACTGAATCCCGAGTGGGTCGGGCGCTTCAGCTTCGTTCAGATCGCCGCGCCGACGAGATCGGGCATCGACGAATACGAGCATCACGAGGCGCAGGTGCGGGCCCTGGCCGCGCACATCAACAGCCGTTTCAGGCATCAGGGGCCGCCGCCCATCGTGCTCAGGATCGAGCACCACGAGCCGCGCGAGGTCTATGCGTATTTCCGCGCCGCCGATCTGTGTTTCGTCAGCAGCCTGCACGACGGCATGAACCTGGTCGCCAAGGAATTCGTCGCAGCCCGCGACGACGAGCGCGGCGTGCTGATACTCTCGCAGTTCACCGGCGCCGCCCGGGAACTGCCGGAGGCCCTGATCGTCAATCCCTACGACGCCGACCAGTGCGCCGCCGCCCTGCATCTGGCCCTGACCATGCCGGTCACCGAGAGCCGCGACCGGATGCGCCTGATGCGCGGGCTGGTGGCCGAATTCAATGTCTTCCGCTGGGCCGGTCGCATGCTCCTCGATGCGGCGGCGATGAGGCGCCGCAGCCGACTGATCGACAAGACCGGCCGCGGCGAGTCGTGACGATGCGGCGCCCGCCTTCGCCGAGCGCAGCCTGGGCCTATTTCCTCGATGTCGACGGCACCCTGATCGACATCGCCGAGACGCCGGACGCGGCGCAGGTCGATGCCGCGCTGCTCGAGCTGATCGCGCGCCTCCATGGCGCCTGCGGCGGCGCCCTGGCGCTGGTCAGCGGCCGCGCGATCGGCGACCTGGAGCGCTACCTCGGCACGCTACGCCTGCCCATCGCCGGGCAGCACGGGCTGGAGCGGCGCGATGCGCGCGGCCGCCTGTCGGCGCATGCCGCGCTGCCGGCCGCCAAGTCCGCCATCAAGGCGGCGCTGGCGCCGGTCCTGGCGCGCCATCCCGGCCTCCTGCTGGAAGACAAGGGGCTGACCCTGGCGCTGCACTATCGCCTGGCGCCCCGCCTGGCCTCCTACGCCCATCGGCTGATGAAAGGCCTGGCCAGCACGGCAGGAAGCGGCCTCGAAGTGCAACGCGGCAAGCGCGTCGCGGAGATCAAACCGGCCGGCATCGACAAGGGCTCGGCGGTGTCCGCCTATCTCGACGAGGCGCCCTTCATGGGGCGGCGCCCGGTATTCATCGGCGACGATCGCAACGACGAGCACGGCTTTGCCGCAGTCAACCGGCTGGACGGGATTTCGATCAAGGTGGGCAAGGGCGGCAGCTGTGCTCGCTACCGTCTGCCCGATGTGGCTGCGGTCAGGCGCTGGCTGGCGGAGGCGCTGATCACGGCTTGAGGGCGCAGGCGCGGCCCCCGGCGCGCACGGCGTCGCAGGCCATGAGAAAGGACGCGGCATTCCAGGACTGTCCGCGCATCCCGCCCGGCGCCAGGGTGCAGCCGTGCAGCCACTCGTTGAAGGCCCAGCCGTCTTGCGCATTGACGGCCGCGAGATTCGCGAGTTCGGCATTGGCCCGATCGCGTTCGCCGGCCTGGGCCAGGGCGGCGACCCAGAAGCCGCCGACGAAGGGCCAGATGCCGCCGTTGTGGTATTGCCACTCCAGGTTCTGCCGGTGCCGCGACATGTACGCCCGCCACAGCGGGTCGTCCATCGCGATCGGCTGGCAAACCACGCGCACCGGCCAGGGCGAGGCTACGCCCGCGCGGTCCAGGGCGCGCAAGGTGCGCCGTTCCGCCTCGCCGTCGGCCAGCCCGCAGAGCAGGGCGAGGAGATTGCCGAAGACATCGCCTTCGTCGCCAAAAAAGGAAAAGTTCACGAAGGAAAGATAGAGATCGCGGTTTTTCGCACGGCGCTTGACGTAGTGCGCCAGGAGTCGCGCCCGGCGATATTCGGCCAGATCGGCGCTGAAGGGGTGGAACAGCTGGTTGAAATTCGCCCGCGTCTCGTCCGCTTGAGGCAGGCCATAGTGGCGCTTGACGCAGTACCACAAGGCGTTGCTGTAGAGCACGAAGCCCGAGCGCGGCATGATGTCGGCCCAGTCGCTGGCCTCGTTCTGCTGCAGCAGGAAGAAGCGCTGATGCTCCTGCGCGGCCAGCCACTGGAGAGCCTTCGCAACTTCGGGGGCGAGCTTTTCCCTGAGTCCGCCGGCGGGGTCTCGGCGGTCGAGAAAGGCGAGCGCGATCAGCCACCACAGGGTCGCATCGATGCAGCCCAGATACCAGAAGTCGGCCTCCTGCCCCGCCACGTCGACGAATTTCGCAATCTGGCCGTTCGCCGCCTGGTGCCGGGCCAGCGTCAGCAAGCCGGTGGCCGCCTCCCGCGTCAGATGGGCGTCGCCCGAAAGTGCCATGCCGATCGCGCAGACCGCGGCGTCGCGCCCGAAGATCGCCGCATAGCCGCGCGACTGGGCGCGCGCGCCGGGCGTCGCGGCGAGGATGCCGGCAGGCGACAGGTTGCGCTTCAACAATTCGATCGATTTCTGCCGGCAGGCTTCGACGAGGGCGCCGCCTTCAACCGGGAGCGGCGGCACTCTCCTCATGCCTGCTCGGCATTCTTTCCGGTGCCAGCATCCGGACCGTGCACCCGGAAGGGCGGGGCCGTGCTGTCCTTGGCCACGCCGGCATAGACGGTGAGGTGCGGGAAGGGGATCTCGATGCCGCGCGCATCGAAAGCCTTCTTGAGGCGGCGCAGGAATTCGCGGCGCACGCTCCACTGCTCGAGCGGCAGCACCTTGAAGCGGCAACGCAAGATCACCGCCGAGTCGGCCCACTTGTCCACGCCGGCGACCTCCAGTTCGTCGAGAATCTTGGCGCCGAAAACCGGATCGGCGCGCATTCCCGCGCCGATCTCGCGCATCACGCCGACCGCCTCGTCGGTATCCTCGCGGTAGGCGACGCCGACGTCCATGACCGCCTGGGCGAAGCCGCGGCTCATGTTGGTGACCGTGGTGATCAGGCCGTTGGAGATGTAATGGACGTTGCCGTCATAATCGCGCAGCCTCACGTAGCGCAGCGTGACTTCCTCGACCAGGCCGGCCTTGCCGGCGATCTCGACGACGTCGCCCTGGCGCATCTGGTTCTCGAGCAGGATGAAAAAGCCCGTGAAAAAATCCTTGACCAGGCTCTGCGCGCCGAAACCCACGGCCAGGCCGACGACGCCGGCGGCGCCGAGTATCGGCGCGACGGCGATGCCCAGTTCGCTCAGGATCAGGGTGGTCGCAACCACTAGAACCAGCACCGAGGCGATGTAGCGGAACACCCGGCCGAGCGTCGCGGCCCGCTTCACCTGCTCTGAATCGTCCATGCCGCGCGTGATCCGCTCGCGGAACAGACGTATCAGGCGCTGCATCACGCCGAGCGCAATCCACGCCGCCACGGCGATCAGCACGATCCGCAGCAGGGTGATCAGGGCATGGTCCCCCTGGGCGACATTGAAGGAGTCGATGCTATGAAGCAGCTGTTCCACCGGTTTCTCCTGTGGCTTCGGTTCGGGGGGCGGCGTAGGCCAAGAGCGCACCGGGGAAGCTCGTCCAGGCGCGGCAGAGGTGAAGGCGGCCCGACGCATCCGTCTCCAGCGCTTCTCCGCTCAGGACATTGGTGAGCCGCGTGCCTGCGGGCAGGAAGCCCAGGTCGAGCGCGGTGTCGCCCCACGCCGCATCGCCCAGGGGCAGTGAGCCGGGCGCAAGATCCATCGATGCGAACAGCCTGCCGGCGATTGTCACGATGCCGGCTTCGCCGAGCCGGCGCGCGTAGGCCAGCACGTGGTCCGAACGGGCGCCGGAAACGGCGAGCGGATGGTAGTCGCCCTTGAGAAACAATTCGCTCCGTTCGCGGCGGCACTGCAGCGCGCGCCACACCAGCCAGAGCTTGGCGCGACCGTCGTAGGGCTGCGCGAAAAAGCCGCGCACGCTTGCCGCCAGGCCATCCGCCGGGGCGGCGGCGATGCCCTGCAATTCGGCGAGCAGCGCACGGCGCCGGTCGTAGTCGACCGGCCGGCGGTTGTCCGGATCGACCAGGGACAGATCGAAGAGTTCGCTGCCCTGGTAGAAATCCGGGACGCCGGGCGAAGTCAGCTTCACCAGCGTCATCGCCAGGCTGTTCAGCATTCCGAACCAGGCGATGGGCTGCACCTGCAGGCGCAGGTCGTCGAGAAAGGGGTTCGCTTCCGGCCGCCCGAGCGCCGCGCTCACGAAGCCGGCCACCGCCTCCTCGTATGGCGCGTTCAGGTTGATCCAACTGCCGTGCACCTTGGCTTCGCGCACGGCCTTCAGCATGTAGGCCTCGATGCGCTCCCGGTAGCTGTTGAGTGCGGTTTCGTCCATGGGCTCGACCGGAAAGGTGCCGAGCAGCGTCTGGTAGAGCAGGTACTCGTCGTTCGCCGAGGGTGCGGCGGCGCCGTCCACGGTGCGCCGCCGGCTGGCGTTGATGCGGCTCCAGCGACGCAACGCCAGGCGCCAGGCGGCTGGCATTTCCGAGAGCACGTCGATGCGGCAGCGCACGTCCTCGGCGCGCTTGTTGTCGTGGGTTGAGGTGGCGAGCAGGGTATGCGGCCAGCGCAGGGCGCGGTCCGCGCTGGCGCCGTGGAAGGCCGAGACGGTCATGCCGAACATGTCCGGGTCGCCGCCCACCTCGTTCAGCGAAACGAGCCGGTTGAAGCTGTAGAAGGCCGTGTCCTCGACGCCCTTGGCCGCGACGGGCGAGGTGAACTGCTGGAACTTCATCGCGAAGGCGCGGTAGCTCGCCTTGAGCGCGGGCGGCGCTTCGTTCGGCGCGCTGGCCAGCAGGGCGAGGCGGAGAAAATCGAAAATGCTCGCGTCGGCCGCGCGGCTCCGCTGGCGGGCATGGGCGACGGCCCAGTCGATGTAGCGCCGATCCTGCGCCGTGATGCCGTCGGCGACATAGGTCCGATAGACGGGCAGGCAGGCCGCGGCCTCGGCGATGGCCTGGCGCAGCGTGTTGAACGTATAGTCGCGGGTGCGCCGGTCGGCGCGCGCGATGCGCAACAGTTCGGTCGCCAGCACGGTCAGCTCGGAGGCGAGCGCCTGGCGCATGATGTCGCGCTTGCCGCGGTAGGCCGCCTCCTCGAAGGCAACGCCCTCGCCGCAGAACGCGCGCCAGACCCGGTCGAGCTTGGCGCGCGCCCGACCGTCCACGAACAGGGCGTTGACCACTGTGGCGAAACGGTAGCCGGTGGTGCCGTGCACCGCCCAGTTCGTGGGGACGTGCTCGTGCCGCGCGGCGATCTTCTCCACCACCACGTAGAGCGGCCGCGCCGGCCGGCCCGCATTGTCGTCTTGCGGGGCATCGAGCCTGGCCAGCTGCGCGTAGCGTTCCTGCAGTCGGCGAAAATACTGCGCCGGATCGTACAGTCCGTCCGAGTGGTCGATGCGCAGACCGTCCACCTTGCCGGCGGCTGCCAGGCCCAGCACGAAGTCGTGCGTGGCGGTGAACACCGCCTCGTTTTCCATGCGCAGCGCGGCGAGTTCGTTGATGTCGAAAAAGCGCCGGTAGTTGATCTCGTCGGAGGCCACGCGCCAGAAGGCGAGCCGGTAGGCCTGCCTTTCGAGCAGGGCGTCCAGGGCGTCGTAGCTGGCCGGCCTGCCCGGCGTGCCGTTCAGCGCCTGCAGCGCACGGTCTATCGCCACGGCGAGCGCCGGATTGTCGCCGACCAGTTGCGCCAGGCGGCGCTTGTGCAGTTCCTTGTCGCGGTTGCGCTCGACGGTTTCTTCCAGCGAGGTGTCGTTGCGCGATGGCAGATGGGCGAATGCCGCGGCGAGACTCGCCGCCTCCGCCGAGGCGGGCGGCGCCAGGTTCGCCTCCGCCAGTGCGCGCTCGAGCAGAGACGAATAGTCGCGCGGATCGAGCGGAAAGCGGTTGCCGTAATAGAACACGCTGAACGATCCCGATTCGGCTGCGAAGGTGAGCCTGAGCTCGCCCGCCTCGAGAACGACCCCGTATTGGTCGCCCAGGACCGGCACCAGCACCCGGTTCACCAGTTCCGGGTTGACCGGCTGCCAGTCGATGTCGAAGAAGCCCCCGAACGTCGAGGACGGGCCGTTCTCGAGCACGTCCAGCCACCAGGCGTTGTCCGCGCCCATGATGCCCATGTGGTTGGGCACCATGTCGAGAATCTGCCCCATGCCTTGGCGGCGCAGCACGTTGCACAGGTGCTCGAAGCCCTCCGAGCCGCCCAGGTCGGGATTGAAGGCATTGTGGTCGATGATGTCGTAGCCGTGCGTGCTGCCCGCCCGGGCGCGCAGGTAAGGCGAGCAATAGACGTGGCTGACGCCCAGCGCGTCTAGGTAGGGGACCAGGCCGTCGGCGTCGGCAAAGCCGAAATCGCGGTTGAGCTGAAGGCGGTAGGTCGCGCGGGGAATCCGCGGTTCGCCGGGCCCGCGCTGGTCTGGACCGCGAAGAGGCCTGGGTTGCCGCGGCGGCCGCTGCGCCGCGAGCGAAGCGGTCAGCGCGGTGAAGTCCTCGTCTTCCGGCCAGCGCTCGAGCGCCAGGGGCAGCTTGCGCCGCCAGTTCGGGTGTTCGCCGGTGGTGCCGGGAAGGTTCACCTGTTCGCGCACGCCGAGCACGTCTTCCATCTGCACCACCAGCACGCGCGCCGGACTGCGGCTGAGAAAGGCCTGCAACTGGCGCAGCAATGCCGGCGTCATCTCCGGCACGGATGCGGGGTCCGCGCTGGCGCCCTCGGGCAGGAGCCCTTCGCGCTCCAGCGCACGCAAGAGCCGCGCGCGGTCCTGCATCCGCTCGCGCATTTGCGCCTGGTAGGCGTCCTCGCTCGGGAATTGTCCGAGTTCCCGGCGCAGCGTCAGGTCGCGTCCCGCCCAGTAGCCGGCCAGCGTCGGCAGATCGTGGGTCGCGGCCGTGACCAGGGCGTCCCTCGGGTATTCCGCCGGGGTCTTGAATTCGCCCGAGTGCTGGCGCTCGAAAAGCAGCACGCGGTAGGACAGGATGCCGACCCGCGCCAGCGTCGCGCGCACCTCGTCGGTCACCGTGCCGAGGTCTTCGCCGATGACCATGCAGCGGTTGCGATGGCTCTCCAGCGCGACGATGCCGACCAGATCCTCAAACGGGTAATGCACGTAGGCGCCGTCGCGCGGCGCGCCGCCCGCAGGCACCCAGAACAGGCGCGCCAGCGCCATGACGTGGTCGATGCGCAAGGCGCCGGAGTGGCGCATGTTGGCGCGCAGGGTACTGATGAAGGGCGCATAGGCCGCCACCCGCAGCCGCTCGGGCGCCAGGGGCGGCAGACCCCAGTCCTGGCCGTTCAGATTGAAGTCGTCGGGCGGCGCGCCGACGCTCGCCGCGATGGCGTACAGATCCTGGTTCGCCCAGGCTTCCGCGCCGCCGCGGTCGACGGAAACCGCGAGATCCTGATACAGCCCGACGCCCAGGCCCAGATCCATGGAGCGCCGGCCGACCGCTTCGAGCTGCAGATCGGCCTGCCATTGCAGGTATTCGTAGAACTCGACGCGCTCGGCGTGGGACAGGGCGAAACGCGCGACCTCGATGGAAGCAGGGTCGCGGTAGGCTTCCGGCCAGACCGGCCAGCCCCAGATCGCCGGGTCCTGGCGGTGAAAATGTTCCTGCAGCGCCTCGAACAGGGCATGGCGGCGCAAGGCCGGCGCATGCGCCGCCTGGTAGGCGCGAAATGCCTGGGTGCGCGCCGTTGCGGCGGCGAGGAGACGGCTTTTGAACTGCGCGAAGCAGCGCTCCAGCATCGGCATCTTGAGCTGTGCCACGCCCGCGTAGTCCACCAAGTCTGCCTCGCGCAAGGCGGCGAGGCGGGACAGGAATTCGGGCGTGCGCGCCGCATCGCACGCTTCGGCGCACTGGGCAAAGTCCGGGATCGCCTCGACGTCCAGGTAGAGCACATTGACGAAGCAGCGCGAGGACGGGCTGTAGGGACTCGCGTGTTGCGGGTTGTGGGGGAACAAGGCATGCAGGGGATTGACGCCGACGACGCCGGCGCCGCGCGCCCCCCACTGTTCGACCAGCGTCGCCAGGTCGGTGAAATCGCCGATGCCCCAGTTGCGCTCGGAACGCACGGCATAGAGTTGCGCCGCCGCGCCCCAGACGCGGCCATCGTCAGCCAGGTCCGGCGGGCGGAAACACTGTGCGGGGACGACGATGAGGCTGGTCTCGCCGAGGAGGCTGCCGTCCTCCAGGATGGCCAGGCGATGGTAGCCGCTGCGCGCCCGGGCCGGCAGCAGGAAATCGCGCGCTTCGAAGCGCTCGCCGGGCAGTTCGGAGGATTCGGCGACGGGCAGCGAGGCCGGGTCGAAAGACCCCTCGCGGCGTCGGCCGTTTTCCTCCGTGAAGCGCCAGGCGAGGGCATTCGCCTGCGCCGCCGGGAGGCAGAGGCGGATGCGCCAGGGCGCTGCTTCTTCGCGCACCACGACGACTGGGGGGAGGACGCTGCGCCAGCGTGCAAATTCGGCGGCGATGAGCGCCTCCTCGACGTCCTGCGGCGTGCCTGAGGGCACACCCAGCGCAGCGAGGAGCGCACGGAGGTTGGCGTCGGAAACCTCGTGGCGTTGGCCCCAGAGATCGTAGTAGTCGCTTGCGATCTCGTGGATCCGGCAGAGGTGTTCGAGTGTCTCGCGCGGGTTCATGCCGCCTCCGAAGGGCCGCCCCGAGAAGGCGGCAAGTCATGGCTTGGAAGCCGCGACAGCGGCTGAACATCCATCACCCCCTGCCTCGGGAAGGGGGCCGGGGGGAAGGTCGTCATCTCGCCTCCAGAAAATAGGCCGCTGTCCAGGCCGGCAGCGCGCATGGCCCGATTCGCCGGGCGATGCGCGAACTCGCGTACAGCATCTCGCCGGGCGGCAGGGTGATGAAGGCGCTGGCGCTTGCCGAGAAATTCGCGGCGAGATTCAGTCGCGAGCCGTCGCCCAGGGTCCAGCCCACATGCAGCACGCCATCCTCGATCCGGAAATCGCCGCCCGGGCGCATGCCGGCCAGACGCGGCACGATGGTCCTGCGGCGCAAGGCGAGCAGTTCGCGGTAGAAGGCCAGCCAATCGCTGTGGGGCGGACGGCCGGTCTCGTCCCAGCGCAGCTTGGACGCGGCGAAGGTCGCCGGGTCGTTCGGGTCGGGAATGGCCGCCTGCGCGGCGCCATCGCGAAAGCGCGCGAAGCGGGAAAACTCCTGGCGCCGTCCGTTCGTGACGGCGGCGGCGAGTTCCGGCCCGAAATCGCAGAAGAAGAGAAAGGGGGTGCTCGCCGCGAATTCCTCGCCCATGAACAGGAGCGGCGGCGCGGGCGCGAGCAGCAGGCAGGCCGCCGCCGCGCGCAGCGCCTGCGGCTTTGCGAGGGCGCACAGGCGCTCGCCCAGCGCCCGGTTGCCGACCTGGTCGTGGGTCTGCAAGAAGGAGACGAAAGCTGTCGCCGGAAGATGCGCGCTGGGCTCGCCGCGCGGGGCGCCGCCGCGATGCACCGATGCCTCGCCCTGGTAGGCGAAGCCCTGGGCGAGGCTGCGCCCGAGGTACCAGAGCGGCCGCTGGGCATAGTCCTCGTAGTAGCCGTCCGCCTCCCCCGTGGTCAGGATGTGGCAGGCATGGTGGATGTCGTCGTTCCATTGCGCGCTCGCGGCGTCGCGCGCGAGGTAGCGCACCTCATTGCGGTCGTTCTCGAGGATCAGATGGATTTGCCGTGTGCGCCCCGGCCCTTGCCGCAGCGCGCGCGCGATCTCGGTCACGATATCGGGCTCGGAATCGTCGGCGATGGCATGCACCGCATCCAGGCGCAGCCCGTCGCAGCGGTACTCCTCCACCCAGTAAAGCGCGTTGTGGATGAAGAAGTCGCGCACCGTGCGACTTCCCTCGCCGTCGAAATTGATCGCCGCCCCCCAGGGGGTGTGGTGGCGGGGATTGAAGAACTGCGGCGCGTAGGCGTGGAGGTAGTTGCCTTCCGGCCCGAAATGGTTGTAGACGACGTCGAGCAGGACCATCAGGCCGCGCCGGTGGGCGGCTTCGATCAGGCGCTTGAGATCCTCGGGGGGTCCGTAAGAGGCGTCCGGCGCGAAGGGCAGGACGCCGTCGTAGCCCCAGTTGCGCCGCCCGGGAAAGTCCGCGACGGGCATGATTTCCAGCGCGCTGACGCCGAGATCGGCGAGGTAGTCGAGCCGGCCGATCGCCGCCGCGAAGGTCCCTTCGGGCGTGAAGGTGCCGATGTGCAGTTCGTAGATCACCGCTTCTTCCCAGTCCCGGCCGAGCCAGCCGCCGTCCTGCCAGTCGAAGGCGAGCGGATCGACCACCATGCTCGGGCCATGCACATCCTGCGGGTTGCAGCGCGCGGCCGGGTCGGGAAAGAGAAGATCGCCGGTGCGATAGCCGTAACGTGTTCCCGCAGGCGCATCGTCCAGGACGGCCTCGAACCAGCCCTCGCCCCCGTCGGTCATCGCCCTGTCGGAACGGACCTCCCCGACGGCCGTCTCGAGCATCACTTGGCGCACGCCGGGCGCCCAGAGGCGGAAGCGCGTCGCGCCGTCCACCAGCAATTCCGCGCCGAAGGGCATGGCGTGGCGATGTTTCATTCCGCCCCATTCTCCCGGGGCGTCCTGTCCACCTGCCTGAGCAGCACCAGGGAGCGTCCCTGAAGCTCGTAGTCGGCGCCGCCGGCGAAGCTGCCGTCGATCTCCAGCCCGTCCTCGAAGGCGGTATCGATCAAGGTGCGCCAGTCGCCGCCGGCGCAATCGGGCAGCCTGAAGGGGACTGGTCCGTGGTGGGCGTTGAACAGCAGCAGGAAGTTCAGGTCGCGCACCGGGCGGCCGCGCAGATCGGTCTCGGTCAGCGCCTGGCCCGCCAGGTACACCCCGAGGCAGCGGGCATAGTGCTTGTTCCATTCGTCGTCGGTCATTTCCCCGCCTTCCGGACGCAGCCAGGCGATGTCCTTGACGCCCGGGCCGCTTTCGGCATGGCCCTTGTAGAAGAGCCTGCGCCGGAACACCGGGTGGTCGCGGCGCATGGCGATGACCCGCTGCGTGAATGCCAGCAGCTTCCGCCTTTCCTCGTCCCGGGTCCAGTCCAGCCAGAAGCCGTCCTGGCAGTAGGCGTTGTTGTTGCCCTGCTGGCTGCGGCCGACTTCGTCTCCGGCGAGCAGCATCGGCACCCCTTGCGAGAGCAGCACCGTTGCGATCAAGTTGCGCTGCTGGCGGGCGCGCAAGGCGCGCACCGCGGGGTCGTCGCTGGGGCCTTCGACGCCGCAGTTCCACGACAGGTTGTGGTCGTGGCCGTCGCGGTTGTGCTCCTGGTTGGCCTCGTTGTGCTTGTCGTTGTAGGAAACGAGGTCGGCCAGCGTGAAGCCGTCGTGGGCGCAGACGTAGTTGATGCTGGCGTGCGGGCGACGGCCGCTGTGCCCATAGAGGTCGCTCGAGCCGGTCAGGCGCTGGGCGAATTCGCCGATCAGGCCGCCGTCGCCCTTCCAGTAGGCGCGCATGGTGTCGCGGTACTTGTCGTTCCACTCCGACCAGCCGGTCGGGAAGTTGCCTACCTGGTAGCCGCCCTCGCCCAGATCCCAGGGTTCGGCGATCAGCTTCACTTCGCTCAGCATGGGATCCTGGCGCAGGATGTCGAAAAATGCGCCGAGGCGGTCCACTGCATGCAGTTCGCGGGCGAGCGCCGAAGCGAGGTCGAAGCGGAAACCGTCGACATGCATTTCGCCGACCCAGTAGCGCAGGGAGTCCATCATCAGCTGCAGCACGCGAGGATGAACCATGTTGAGAGTGTTGCCGCAGCCGGTGTAATCGGCGTAGAAACGCTTGTTCTCCGGCGTCAGGCGGTAGTAGGAGGCGTTGTCCACGCCGCGAAAGGACAGCGTCGGCCCCAGCTGGCTGCCTTCCGCGGTATGGTTGTAGACCACGTCGAGTATGACTTCGAGGCCGGCGGAGTGCAGCGTCTTGACCATGGTCTTGAACTCCGCCACCTTGCCCGAGGCGGAGTATCGCGCCTCGGGCGCAAAATAGCCGATGGTGTTGTAGCCCCAGTAGTTGGTCAGGCCGCGCTCGACCAGCGTGCGGTCGTCGACGAAGGAATGCACCGGCATCAGTTCGACTGTGGTGACGCCCAGGCGCTTCAGGTACTCGATCGCCGGGGCGCTGGACAGGCCCGCGTAGGTGCCGCGCATCGCCGGCGGGACTTCCGGGTGGCTCATGGTGAAGCCGCGCACGTGCGCTTCGTAGATGATCATGTCGTTCCAGGCCACTTTCGGGCGTCGGTCCTCGCCCCAGGTGAAGGCCGGATCGATCACCTTGCACTTGGGCATGCCGCGCGCGCTGTCGCGGCGGTCCAGCGACAGGTCTTCGCGTTTGTTGCCGACGGTGTAGCCGAACAGCGCGTCGCTCCAGCGCACCTGGCCGGCGATGTTCTTGGCATAGGGATCGAGCAGCAGCTTGTTGGGGTTGAAGCGGTGCCCGTCCTCGGGCTTGTACGGGCCGTGCACGCGATAGCCGTAGAGCAGGCCCGGGCGCGCCTCGGGCAGATAGCAATGCCAGACCAGGTCGGTCTGTTCGCGCAACTCGATGCGCTGTATCTCGCGCCGGCCTTCGTCGTCGAAGAGGCACAGTTCGACCTTGTGCGCGTTTTCTGAAAACAGCGCGAAGTTGACGCCCTCGCCGTCCCAGGTTGCCCCGCGGGGATTGGGCTGGCCGGGCCAGACTGCGGTGATCGGATTCATCAATCAGGTCTTCCGGGGAAATGCACTATGGCGGGTGGCGCCGCCGTGCAGGCGATCGATCTCATTCGGCGTAGCGCTCCGACCGTGTGTTGGGCCCGGCGAGCGGCACCACGACGATCCCCGATTCGCTCACCGTGTAGCGGCGCCTGTCGGCCTCGAGGTCGTAGCCGATCCGCGCCCCGGCTTCGATGACATTGTAGCGGTCGACGATCGTCCGGCGCAGCCGCGCGCCCTTCTTCAGCACGCAGAAGTCCATGATCACGCAGTCCTCGACGACCACGTCCTCCTCTATCGTCACCTCGCGGCGGATCACCGAATTGCGGATGGTCGCGTCCCTGATCACGCCCCCTGCGGCGATGTCGCTCCTCTCTATGCGCGCGACGCCGATGCGGGCGGTCGGCCCCTGGTAGCCGGTCGAGCGGATCGGCCAGCGGGGATTGAACAGGTCGAACTTCGGCTGCAGGCCCAGCGTATCCATGGCCGCGGCGTAGTAGGCGTCGAGCGTGCCGACGTCGCGCCAGTAGCCTTGCTCCTCGTACGCTTGTATGCCCGGCACCTTGTTGGCGGAAAAGTCGTAGGCATAGAGCCGGTGCGTGTCGACCAGGCGGGGCAGGACGTGGCGCCCGAAGTCGTGCTCGCCGCGCAGGTTGGCTTCCTGTAATGCCTTGATCAGCACGTCGGCATTGAAGACATAATTGCCCATCGAAGCATAGGCGCGCTCCGGGTCCGCGGGCAGCGCTTTCGGCTGGTCGGGCTTTTCCTGGAACTCCAGCACCCGGCCTTCGCCGTCCACGCCGATGACGCCGAATGCCCGGGCTTCGGCTCGCGGCACCGGCAGCGCGGCGACGGTGACGTCGGCGTTGCGGCTGCGGTGAAAGGCGATCATCTGGCCGACGTCCATGCGATAGATGTGGTCGGCGCCGAACACCACCACCAGGGTCGGATTCTCGTGGCGGATCAGGTTCAGGTTCTGGTACACCGCATCGGCCGTGCCGGCGAATCCTTCCTGGGCCTCGTGCATCTGCGGCGGCACCACCGTGACGAAATGATCGGAGATGATGGGCGCGAGTACCCAGGCGTTGCGGATGTGCTCGATCAGGGACTGCGAGCGGTATTGCACCAGGATGTAGATCGAATAGATTTCCGAATTCACCAGGTTCGAAAGCGCGAAATCCACGATCCGGTAGCGGCCGCCGAACGGCACTGCGGGTTTGGAGCGTTCCGACGTGAGCGGCGTGAGCCTCGTGCCTGCTCCGCCGGCGAGGACCATCGCGAGTATTCTTTCCTTGGCCATTGCTGCTCCCTTGAGTTCCGTTCTTCTGGTCGGTGCTTCGGCTCAGCTATCGTCCTTCTTTCCTCTTCCCGGCCACCAGCGATCGATCAGTTCCGCCGCCGCATCCTTGCCGCCGAGCCCGAAGGCGAGCGCCAGGGCGAACACGATACCGGCCAGGATGATCAGGAAACTCTCCCGGACGATGTCGCCGCCGACATTGACCTGGTCGAGCGCGATCAGCACGACGAAAGTCATGATGGCATACTGCGCCAGCTTGCCCAGCATGTCGGCGTCCTGGATGTCGATGTTGCGGCAGTAGGCGATTACCGTGTTGCCGACGAAGCGCGCGAAATAGGCGCCGAAGGTGAGGATCAGGAGGGCCACGATGACCTTGGGCACGAACAGCACGACCTCGCCCAGGAGACCGGTGATATAGGTGAGGCCCAGACTGTTGAAGCCGATGATCAGCGCCGCCAGGATCACCAGCCAGTAGATGAGCAGTCCCAGGATGGCCGTGGTGTCCGACTCCAGGCCGCCCTGGTGCAGGAAGCCGTCCAGGCCGGCACGCTCGGTCAAGACGTTGAAGTTGATCGCACGCAGGCCCTTGACGGTCGCGAACATCGCCACCTTGGCGAGCAGCCAGCCGATGATCAGCACCACGATCGCCAGGGCCAGCTTCGGCAGGAAGCCGCCGATCTGGACCAGAAAGGCCCGCACCGGTTCGAGCATGATGTCGACTTTTTCCATCTCAGTCTCCTCTTGAGTGTTCCATCAGCGATCCGGCTGCAAAGCGCACAACGCCAACACGCCGGACAGCGGCACGTTGATCCAGGCGGGACGGTTGCCGACTTCGTAGCGCAGTTCGTAGAGCGCTTTCTCCAGTTCGAACAGGCTTATCAGGCCCTGCATTTCGCCGAAGGCGCCATACAGGCCGCAGCCTTGCGTGGTCTCGTCGTAGGCGCGGAGGAAGGTCGCGCGCGTCTGGCGCTCCCAGTCCCGGGCGAGCGGCGCCAGCCTGGCCCGGTCGGCGTCGCTGTAGGTGTCGCGATGCAGGGCGGCCGATCGCGCGTAAGAAAAGGAACGCAGCATTCCGGCGACGTCGCGCAGCGGCGAGTGCTTGACGCGGCGCTCGGCCAGCGACCGCGCCGGCTCGCCCTCGAAATCGATGATGACGAAATCGTTGCTCGCCACCAGCACCTGGCCGAGGTGGTAGTCGCCGTGGTAGCGGATCTTCCGGCCTGAGCCCGCGGTCACGGCGCAGGCCGCAATGCGCGCCGCGAGTTGTTCGCGCCCGGCGAGCAGCCGCTGCGCGTTGCCCCGCGCCGGCTCGGGGAGCCCGGCCAGATGCTGCTCCAGCAGTGTCAGCGTGGCTACTGCATCGTCCTCCACATTCTTCCGCCAGCCTTCGACATCGCCGGGTTCCATCGGCTCGGGATCGAAGGCGCGGTCGCCGGTGACGAGTGCGAGCGCCTTGTGCAGTTCGGCGGTCCGCACGCCCAGGGTGTGCACCAGCGACAGGTAGGCGCCATGCATGTCCGCGGGCGGCTCGGTCGAGGCGAGCAGATCGCCCTCGAAAGTGCGTTCGAGATAGTCCTGCGTGGTGGACCAGCCGTCGCCCTGATTGGCGACATAGCCCTGCAGCAGCGCCAGGCAGGTCGGCGTGCCGTCGGCGGCGAGGTATTCGACGGCGCCGGCGACCGGCACGCAGTTGGCGAAGTGCGCGACCTCGGTGAGGAAGCGGCCGACCTCGAACTCGGGGTTCACGCCGGCCCGAAGGTGCCGGTAGCCCTTGAGGAACAGACGTTCGCCGAGGGTGACCACGGTGTTGCTGCCCTGGAACTTCGGACGGCCGATCGGCAGCTTGTCGCTGGCGTCTCCGGCAAGG
Source organism: uncultured Sterolibacterium sp. (assembly GCA_903904605.1). Classification (GTDB taxonomy): domain Bacteria; phylum Pseudomonadota; class Gammaproteobacteria; order Burkholderiales; family Rhodocyclaceae; genus CAIYYX01. Next base: position 64,378 of record CAIVDC010000070.1, on the reverse strand, counting down.
CTCGCAAAGGCCTCGGTCGCGCTGAAGCGGAGCCGGCCCTGCGCGCAGGGCGTTTCGCTGCCGGCGGCGATCGCCGCCACCAGCGCGCGGGCGAAGGCTTCGTCGGCGAAAGCGTCGGCGAGCACGCCGACCTGGGACTGTTGCCGCACCCGTGCCACGGTCGCGGCGGCCAGGCTGCGCAGTTGCTCCTCGTCATTGTCCTCCCAGGCCAGCGCCATCGGCAGGAAGTAGGTGGCAGTCCCCGCGGCCGCCTCGACGGCGAGCAGCGCGATCAGCCACGTCGTGCGCTCCGGTTTCCAGAGCACCCAGTCGCTGAAGGCGGCGCGCCCGATCGCCGCGCCCTTGGCCGCGTACCAGCGCTGCGTGGCGATGTGGCGCGGCAGCACTTCGGTCTCGAACTGGAGGCGCAGCTTCTCGGCCATGCGGATGCGCCAGGGCACGACGCGGTCGCGGAAGAAACTGGTCCAGCCGTCGAACAGCACCAGCACCGGCCGCTCTTCCAGCGGCAGTCTCTGTTCGTGCCAGTGCGGCACTGCGATGTCGGTCGCGAGCCTGAACCAGTAGAAGCCGCAGGCCGGCAGGGTGAGCAGGTAGGGCAGTTCGCCGATCGGCGGGAAAGCGGTGTGGCCCATCATTTCCAGCGGCACCCGGTCGCGATAGGCCGCGAGGTCCAGTTCGACCGGCTGCGCCGAGCGGCCGAGGTTGGCGACGCACAGTATCGTCTCGTCGCCGTACTCGCGCAGGTAGGCCAGGATCTTGCGGTTGCCCGGACTGAGAAAGGACAGCCGCCCGCGCCCGAACGCCTTGCTGCCGCTGCGCACCGTCAACATGCGCCGCATCCAGTTGAGCAGCGAGGAGGGCTCGCGCGTCTGCGCCTCGACGTTCACCGCCTCGTAGCCGTAGACCGGGTCCATGATCGGCGGCAGGTAGAGGCGCTGCGGGTCGGCGTGGGAGAAACCGGCATTGCGGTCGGGGCTCCATTGCATCGGCGTGCGCACGCCGTTGCGGTCGCCCAGGAAGATGTTGTCGCCCATGCCGATTTCGTCGCCGTAGTAGATGATGGGCGAGCCCGGCATCGACAACAGCAGGCTGTTCATCAGCTTGATGCGCTCGCGGTCGTTTTCCATCAGCGGCGCGAGCCGGCGGCGGATGCCCAGATTGATGCGGGCGCGCGGATCGGCGGCATACATCCGGTACATGTAGTCGCGCTCCTTGCTGGTCACCATTTCCAGCGTCAGCTCGTCATGGTTGCGCAGGAAGATCGCCCACTGGCAATTCTCCGGGATCTCCGGCGTCTGCTGCATGATCTCGACCACGGGATGGCGGTCCTCCTGCGCGATCGCCATGTAGATCCTTGGCATCAGCGGGAAGTGGTAAGCCATGTGGCATTCGTCGCCCTCGCCGAAGTATTCGCGCACGTCCTCCGGCCACTGGTTGGCTTCGGCGAGCAGCAGGCGGTTCTTGTAATGCAGGTCGACCTGGGCGCGGATCTGCCGGATGACGTCGTGCGTCTCGGGCAGGTTCTCGTTGCTGGTGCCTTCGCGCTCGCACAGGTAAGGGATGGCGTCGAGGCGGAAGCCGTCCACTCCGATGTCGAACCAGAAGCGCATGACGCGGAAGATCGCCTTCAGCACCTTCGGGTTGTCGAAATTGAGGTCCGGCTGGTGGCTGAAGAAACGGTGCCAGTAGTAGGCCTTGGCGACCGGGTCCCAGGTCCAGTTGGAGGTCTCGGTGTCGGTGAAGATGATGCGCGTCTGGCCGTACTTCTCGTCGCTGTCGCTCCAGACGTAGAAGTCGCGCTTCGAGGAGCCCGGCGGCGCGCGGCGCGCGGCCTGGAACCAGGGATGCTGGTCCGAGGTGTGGTTCACGACCAGTTCGGTGATCACCCGCAGGCCGCGCCGGTGCGCCTCGCGCATCAAGGTGCGCAGGTCGTTGCGCGTGCCGTATTGCGGATGGACGTTGTTGTAGTCGGCGACGTCGTAGCCGTCGTCCTTCATCGGCGATGGATAGAAAGGCAGCAGCCAGATCGTATTGACGCCCAGGTCGCGGACGTAATCGAGCTTTTCGATCAGTCCGGGGAAATCGCCCATGCCGTCGCCGTTCGAATCGAAGAAGGCCTTGACGTGCAGCTGGTAGACCACGGCGTCCTTGTACCACAGCGCCTCGTCCAGGGAGTCAGGGGCTGCGACGGCGGGGGAGTTGTCCGGCTTGTCCATGTTCACAGGAAGTAGTCGAAATTATGTTCGCTGCGCACCTTGCGGCGCAGCGCGAAGACGTGCGCGGGCGCGCGCTGCGGGTCGATCTGGACGAAGTTGCGCGGGCCGTTCCAGAGGAAGCGAGCGCCGCTGAGCAGGTCGTGCATCTGGTAGGGCGAGTCGGCAGCGATGCCCAAGGCGGCAAGATCGAGATCGACCCAGCCCGACTGGACGTGATGCGGATCGAGATTGACCACCGTGACGACCAGGTTGTCGAAGTCCGGGGCCGACTTGGCGTAGCACAGCAGATTGTCGTTATCGACCGCGAAGAACTGCAGCGAGCCGTCGGACTGCAGCGCGGGGTTGTCGCGGCGGGCGCGGTTCAGCCGCGCGATCAGGTCGGCCAGGCTCTGCGGCGCAGCGAGATCCCAGTGGCGCAGCTGGTACTTCTCGCTGTCCCGGTAATCCTCGGCGCCGGGCTCGCGCGGACTCGCCTCGACAAGTTCGAAGGCCGGCCCGTAGATGCCGTAGTTCGCCGCCAGGGTCGCCGCCAGCACCAGGCGCACGATGAAGGCGGGGCGTCCGCCGAACTGCAGGTATTCGCTGAGGATGTCCGGGGTGTTCGGCCAGAGGTTGGGGCGGAAGTAATCGCGCCCCGGACCCTTTGTCAGCTCGGTGACGTATTCGACGAGTTCGTGCTTGGTGTTGCGCCAGGTGAAGTAGGTATACGACTGGGAAAAGCCGAGCTTGGCCAGCCGGTGCATGACCTTGGGCCGGGTGAAGGCTTCGGCGAGGAAGATCGTTTCCGGGTACTCGCGCTTGATCTCGGCGATCGCCCATTCCCAGAACGGGAATGGCTTGGTGTGTGGATTATCCACGCGGAAAATCCGCACCCCCTCGCGCGCCCAGAAGCGGATCACGTCGGCGAGTTCCTGCCATAGCCCCTGCCAGTCGTCGGACTCGAATTCGAAGGGGAAAATGTCCTGGTATTTCTTGGGCGGATTCTCGGCGTACTGCACGGCGCCGTCGGGCCGCCACCGGAACCATTGCGGATGCGCCGCGACGTAGGGGTGGTCGGGCGCGCACTGGAAGGCGATGTCCAGCGCGAGCTCGATGTCAAGCTTGCCGGCGCTCGCGACAAGGCGGCGGAAGTCGTCCATTGTCCCCAGCTCCGGATGCAGGGTCTTGTGCCCGCCCTCGCACGAGCCGATCGCCCAGGGGCTGCCGACATCGCCGGGGCCGGCGCTGATCGCGTTGTTCGGGCCCTTGCGGTTCACGCCGCCGATCGGATGGATGGGCGGCAGGTAGAGCACGTCGAAGCCCATTTTCGCGATCGCCGGCAGGCGAGCCTCGCAGTCCGGCAAAGTGCCGTGCCGCCCCGGCTCATCCGATGCCGAGCGCGGGAACATTTCGTACCAGGCGGAGAAGCGTGCGCGTTTGCGGTCCACGGTCAGGGGATGGAGGACGGGGTGGGTCGTGGCGAAACGGCGGTCCGGGTAGCGATTGGCACGGGCGGCGAGTTCCTCGTCCAGGCCCAGCGCCTTCAGCTGCTTCACATCGGTGGGCTTGCCGGAATGCGCGCGCAACTCCGTTGCCCAGTCCTTGAGGCGCGTGCGGTCCCTGCCGGCCGCACGCAGCGCCGCAGCCTCGATCAGTGCGGCGCCGACCTGCGCGGCGATGAGGAGATCCGCGAGCTCGACGCGCCGGGCGAAATCGTGGCGCCAGGAGAGGAAGTGATCCACCCAGGCGCAAACAGTGTAGCGGTAGCGGCCGACCGCCTCGGCGACGAAGCTGCCGCGCCAGCGGTCGTTGGCCAGCGCCCGCATCGGCGTTTCGTGCCACGCCTCTTCCTCACCTGTCTCATCGCGCCGCCATAGCAGCAGGCAGGCGAGCATGTCGTGGCCATCGGTGAAACAGTCGGCCTCGACCACCACCGTGTCGCCGACGATGCGCTTGGCGGCAAAGCGCCCGCCGTCTACCGACGGCGACAGATTCTCGATCACCGCGCGCAGCCGGCCGTCATCCGTCCTGATCGTCTCAGCCATGGCCGGCCTCGCTCCTGAACATCAGCACGGCCAGCGGCGGCAAGGTGACGGCGAGCGAGTGGAACTGCCCGTGCGCCGCCACCGGCGACGCCTCGAGGCCGCCGAGATTGCCCATGCCGCTGCCGCCGTAGAGCGTCGCATCGCTGTTGGCGATTTCCGTCCAGTAGCCGCCGCCCGGCACCCCGACGATATAGTTCATGCGCGGCACTGGGGTGAAGTTGCAGACCACCAGCACCGCTGCGCCGCCGCCCTTCGGCCGCCGCAGGAAGGAGAGCACGCTCTGCACGCTGTCGTTGCAGTCCACCCACTGGAAGCCGGACTGCTCGAAGTCTATCTGGTGGAGCGCAGGCTCGGCGCGGTAGAGCCGGTTCAAGTCGGCCACCCAGCGGCGCAGGCCTTCGTGCTCGGGATATTGCAGGACGTGCCACTCCAGGCTTTCCTCGTGCGCCCATTCGCGGCGCTGGCCGAATTCGCCGCCCATGAACAGGAGCTTCTTGCCCGGGTGCGCCCACATGTAGCCGAAGAGCAGGCGCATATTGGCAAACTGGTGCCAGGAGTCGCCCGGCATCTTGCCGATCAGCGCGCCCTTGCCGTGCACCACTTCGTCGTGCGACAGTGGCAGCACGAAGTTCTCGAAGAAGGCGTACCAGATCGAGAAGGTCAGCTTGTCGTGATGGTACTTGCGATGAATGGGATCCTGGCTCATGTATTTCAGGGTGTCGTGCATCCAGCCCATGTTCCATTTCAGCCCGAAGCCCAGGCCGCCCAGATGTACCGGGCGCGACACCATCGGCCAGGAGGTCGACTCCTCGGCCATGGTCTGCACGTCGGGGTGGTCGCGATACACCGCCTGGTTCAGGAGGCGCAGGAACTCCACCGCCTCGATGTTCTCGCGGCCGCCGTAGCGGTTGGGCACCCATTCGCCTTCCTTGCGGCCGTAGTCGAGATAGAGCATCGAGGCGACGCCGTCCACCCGTAAACCGTCCACATGGTAGCGGTCCAGCCAGTACAGGGCGCTGGAGACCAGGAAGCCGCGCACTTCGTTGCGGCCGTAGTTGAAGATCTGGCTGGTCCATTCCGGGTGGAAGCCCTGCTTCGGGTCGGCATGCTCATAAAGGCTGGTGCCGTCGAAATACACCAGGCCATGTTCGTCGCCGGGAAAATGCGAGGGCACCCAGTCGAGGATGACGCCGATGCCTTGCTGGTGCAGGGTGTCGACGAGAAACATGAAGTCCTCGGGTGGCCCGTAGCGCGCCGTCGGTGCGAAGTAGCCGGTGGTCTGGTAGCCCCAGGAACCGTAGAAGGGATGCTCGGTGATCGGCATCAGTTCGACGTGAGTAAAGCCCATCTCGCGCACGTACTCGGCCAGCGGTTGCGCGATCTCGCGATAGCCCATCGAGCGGTTGTCGTCCTCGGGTACGCGGCGCCAGGAGCCCAGGTGCACTTCGTAGATGGCCATCGGCGCATCGAGCGCATTGGCCGCCTGGCGCGACGCCATCCATGCACCGTCGTTCCAGGCATAGTCCAGTTTCCAGGCGCGCGAACCGGTGCGCGGCGGCGCTTCGGCGAAGAAGGCGAAGGGATCGGCCTTGTCCACCCGGTAGCCGGCGACGCGGGATTCGATGTGGTATTTGTAGGCTTGCCCATGCGCGACGCCCGGCACGAAGCCTTCCCAGATTCCCGAGCCATCCTCGCGCAGGGCGAGCGGGTGCGCATCCGGATTCCAGCCGTTCCAGTCGCCCATCGCCGCAACGCGCCGGGCGTTCGGAGCCCAGACGGCGAAGTGCGCGCCGCTGATGCCGTCGTGCTCGGTCAGCTGGCAGCCGAACTTCTCGTACAGCCGCGCGTGGGAGCCTTCCTTGAACAGATAGATGTCTTGGTCGGTGAGCAAGATATTCCTCCCTCCGGTTGACGTTCGCGGCGAGGGGGCACGAACGCATTCGAGCGAGACGCTGTGAAGCCGGGGCCTGGGCCATGTGCACGGCGCAGTGGGCGAAGAACACCTTGAAGCTTGCGCCTGGCCGGGTTCGGCAGCGGGCCCGGCCAGCGGGCCCGCAGCGTCGCGAAGATTGACTGCTTATTTAGAGTAGCACGATCATGGCGCTGTGCCAAACCCGGGAGGCCCTGTTCATGATGAAGGCATACTCGCGGCCTGGCGACGACTAGAGCCCTAGGCGGCCGCCGTTTATGGCTGGGCAGGTCGCCGCACCGGCGTGCACCACTGAGCCACGAACTCGTCGGCGGGACAGGGCTTCGAGAACAGGAAACCCTGGCCGTAGTCGCAGCCGGCATTGATCAGCAACTGGCGCTGCTGCTCTGTCTCGACACCTTCGGCGATGACCTTGATGCCCAGCTTGTGGGCCATGACGATGATGGCCTCGGCGATCGCCTTGTCGCCGGGGTCGCTCGCCAGGTCGCGGATGAAGGATTGGTCTATCTTCAGGAAATCGATCTGGAACTTCTTCAGGTAGGACATCGCCGAATAGCCGGTGCCGAAGTCATCGAGCGACAGCTGCACGCCGGCATCGCGAAACACCAGCAGCTTGTGGGCGACGTCGTGCCTGTCGTCGAGCAGCAATCCTTCGGTGATCTCGATGTTGATGCAGTCGGCCGGCACGTCCAGTTCCTTCAGGTAGGCGAGCCAGGTCACCTGCGTGTTGCCGCCGAAGAACTGGCGGGGCGACTTGTTCACGCTGACCTGGATCAGCCCCTTGGCCGAGCCGGCGATGCCGCTGGCCGCATGCCAGCGCTTGACCATCTGCGCCGACTGGCGGAACACCCAGTCGCCCAGTTCGCCGATCAGGCCGGTATCCTCGGCCAGGGCGATGAACTGGCCCGGGCCGATCATGCCGAAGAGCGGATGGTTCCAGCGCAGCAGCGCCTCGGCCTTGGCGATATCGCCGCTCGCCAGGTTGATGATGGGCTGGAAATAGACTTCCAACTGATCGGCCGCCAGCGCCCCGTGCAAGTCGTTGGAGAGCTGCAGGCGCCGCTGTGCCGTCTCCTGCATCGAGCCGGTGAAATAGCTGAAGCAGTTGCGCCCGTGCTCCTTGGCGGCGTACATGGCCTGATCGGCGTTCTTCAGCAGGGACTCCATGTCGGTGGCGTCAACGGGATAGATGGTGATGCCGATGCTGGCCGAAATGTAGGCGATTTCGCCCTGGAGGTCGAAGGGCGCGGCCAATGCCGCGAGCATGTCCTGCGCCACCTCTCCGACACGATCGGCATCGACCAGCTCGGACATGATGATGGTGAACTCGTCGCCTCCCAGCCGCGCCACCGTGTCGGTTGTCCGCACGCACTCGCCGATGCGCCGTGCCGCATCGACCAGCAGCCGGTCGCCGGCCTGGTGGCCCAGCGTGTCATTGACCTCCTTGAAGCGATCGAGATCGACGAAAAGGACCGCGAGATAGAGTCCGGCCCGCTGCGCCTTCATGATTTCCTGGTGCAGGCGGTCCTGGAACAGACGGCGATTGGGCAGGTCGGTGAGCGCATCGTAGTTGGCCTGGCGCCAGATGGTCTCCTCGGCGCGCTTCTGCTCGGTGATGTCGGAGAACAGGGCGATGCGCCGCAAGACGCGGCCGGCGCTGTCGTGGATGGTGTTGATCGACAGCCACTCGGGATATTCCTCGCCGTTCTTGCGACGATTCCAGATTTCCCCCTGCCAGCGTCCGCTGGCCACGATCGAACTCCACATCTCCTCGTAGAAGGGGGGCGCCTGGCGGCCGCTCTTCAACAGTCGCGGGTTCTTGCCGATGGCCTCCAGGGAGGTGTAACCGGTCATCCTGGTGAAGGCCGGATTGATGGCGATGATCAGGTTGTCGGCGTCGGTGACGATGATCGCCTCGCCGATCGCCTGATGCACCGAGGCGGAGATCTGCAACTCGTTGTCGGCGCGCTTGCGCTCGATGACCAAGCAGGCCAGTTGCGTCACCTCGATGATCAGTTCCAGGTCGTAGCTCGTGTCTTTCCGCCGGTCGTTCGCCGTCGCCGGCTGGTGCCGGTGGAAGGCGAAGACGCCGAGCACTTCGCCATGGGTGTCCCGTATCGGTTCCGACCAGCAGACCAGCTGTCCGCCGGCGGCCTGTTGCGCCGGACAACTGCCGCAGAAGGCGCTGCCGTGGCCGTCGCTCGAGACGCTGCGTTCGCCGCTCCTCGCCGCCTGGGCACAGGCGGTGCGGGCAGCAGCGATCTCGGCGATGGCCACCGTGCCCGGGGCGATATGGTGCGGGCTGGACGCGGCGCCGTGCACCAGGCGATCCTGGCTCGCATCTACCAGCAGGATGGAACCGACCGTGCCGGCCGACTGTCGCTCCACGCCGAGGGCGATCACCTCGAGTATCTCCGCCAGCGGCGCCCCGCCGCTGAGCATGGCCATGACCCGGCTGCGTATCCGCTCCCGCTCCTCGGCCGCCATGCGCAGGCTGATATCCACCGTGCTGCCCAGGTAGCCGCTGATGGCGCCGCCGGCTTCGCGCAGCGCCACGGCGCTGGCGTGTACCCAGCGCAAGACGCCGTCCGGGTGCAGGTAACGATAGTCGAGCGACCACTCCTGGGCGGTGGCGAGGAACGATCGCCAGGCGGCGTCGACCCGCGGGCGATCGTCGGGATGAAGCGTCCGGGTCCAGCCCTGGCCCGCGGCCAGGGCTTCGTCCATCCCGGCCATCTCGCACCAACTGCGATTGGCATAGAGACATTCGCCCAGGCTGTCGACCTGAATGATGCCGACCGGCGCGTGGGTGGCCAATTGGCGGAAGCGCTCCTCGCTCGCCGCGAGTTCCGCCACCCTTTCCTTGATGCGGCTTTCCAGCTCCCCGCGGTTCTTCTCCAATTCCCGCCGCTGCCGGTACAGTTCGCAAAACACGCGGACCTTGCTTTTCAGCACCAGCGGTTCGAAAGGCTTGATCAGATAGTCCACGGCCCCGAGTTCGTAACCCTGGAACTGCAGCTTCAGTTCCTTCATGCCGGCGGTGACGAAAATGATCGGCAGGTGCCGGGTCTTCGGGTTGGCGCGCATCAGCTCCGCCGTCTCGAAGCCGTCCATGTCGGGCATCTGCACGTCGAGCAGCACCAAGGCGAAATCGCGCTTCAATATCCAGCGCAGGGCGTCGTTGCCGGAGGACGCCGTGATGAGTTCCAGCCCGTCGTCGCCGAGCACCGCTTCCAGCGCGGTCAGGTTCTCCGGCCTGTCATCGACCAGGAGCAGCGCGACGGCTTCAGACATCGGCCACCTTCTTTCCTGGTTGAGCGGCGGCCGCCAGGCGCAGCAAGGTGACGGCGATATCCGCCAGGGGCAGCAGATAGTCGGGCCCGGTCGCCGCCAGCGCCGCCGCGGGCATCTCCCGGGCGAAGGCGTCGGCCGGATCCTGGACGATGGCCAGACCGCCCGCATCCTTGATCTTCTTGAGACCGCGAGCGCCGTCGGCATTGGCGCCGGTGAGCACGACGCCGATGAGCGTCCGCCCGAAGGCCGCGGCCGCCGACTCGAAGAGCACGTCCACGGAAGGGCGCGCGTAGCTGACGTAGCCGTCGGCGGCCAGGGAGAGCAGCCCGCCGCGCTCGACTTGCAGGTGGTAGTTGGGCGGCGCCAGATACGCGGTGCCGGCGACGATGCGCTCCTGCTCGTCGGCTTCCTTGACGCGGATGGCGCAGAACTCTTCGAGCAGACGCGCCATGCCGTCGCCGGCGTCGGGGCTGATGTGCTGGACGATGGCGAGCGGCAGCGGAAAGTCCGCCGGCAGGGCGCCGAGCAACCGCTTCAGGGCCTGTACGCCGCCGCTGGAGACGCCGATCACCACCAGCCGAAACTTGCGCTCAAGCATAGCGCTTCCTGTAGATCCGCAGCGTCGGCAGCAGTTCCTGGTAACTCGCCCCGATCGCCCTGCGCTCCAGGCTCTCCTTCATGCCGAGGCAGAGAAACCCGCCGGGCACCAGGCTCGCATCGAACAGCTTCAGGCAGCGCTCCTTCAGGGACGGCTTGAAATAGATCATGACATTGCGGCACAGGACCAGGTTCATCTCGCCGAATTCGCCGTCGGCCGTCAGGTTGTGCGGCGCGAAGACGATGGACTTCTTCAGGTCGGCGGCGAGCAGGGCGCGGCCGTAGCGCGCCGTGTAATAGTCGGCGAAGGAGGCGGTGCCGCCGCTGTTCTGGTAGTTGCGGGTGAACTTCTGCATCTCGGCGAGCGGCACCACCCCCTCGGCCGCCGTGGCCAACACCGCCTCGTCGATGTCCGTGGCGTACATCCGGTAGCGGCCCGCCATGCCCTCCTCGTTCAACAGGATGGCCATCGAGTAGGCTTCCTCGCCGGTGGCGCAGCCGGCATGCCAGATCTTGACGAAGGGATAGGTCTTGAGGAAGGGAACCACCTGCTCGCGCAGGGCCTTGAAGAAAGGCGGATCGCGAAACATCTCGGTGACGTTGACCGTCAGGCCGGAGAGCAGGGAAAGAAATATTTTCGAGTCGCGCAGCAGGGAGGATTGCGCCTGCGACAGGGTATCGAACGGCGATTCGGCCAGCCAGTGCGCCAGGCGGCGCCGGATCGAGGCGTCGGCGTAGTCGCGGAAGTCGTAGCCATAGACCTGCTCTATGCCTTCCAGCAGGAGCCGGGCCTCGACGTCTTCCACCCTGTCGCTCTCGTCGTCCATGGCTCAATCCGTTCCCTGGAACACCCAGACGCGGATCAGGGACAGCAGGCGGTTGACATCGATCGGCTTGGCGATGTAATCGCTGGCGCCGGCGGCGATGCATTTCTCGTGGTCCCCGCGCAAGGCCTTGGCGGTCATGGCAATGATGGGCAGACCTGCCCAGCGCGGGTTTTTGCGGATTTCGCGCATGGCGGCGTAGCCGTCCATCTCCGGCATCATGATGTCCATCAGCACCAGGCTGATGTCGGGATGTTCCTCCAGACGCAACAATGCCTCCCTGCCGTTCTCCGCTTCGACCACGCTCATGTCTTTTTCGGACAGGGCGCTGGACAAGGAGAAGATGTTGCGCATGTCGTCGTCGACCAGGAGCACCTTGCGCCCTTCGAGCATGGCCTCCTTGTCGAGCGCGGTGCGGATCATGCGCTGCTTGTTGGGGTGCAGCTTGCTCTCCACCAGGTGCAGGAACAGCGTCACCTCGTTCAGCAGCCTCTCCGGGCTCCTCGCCCCCTTGATGATGATGCTCTCGGCGAAGTGGCGCAGGCGGCGCTCGTCCTCGTGCGAGAGTTCGCGGCCGGAATGGATGATCACCGGCACGCGGCGCGCCGCCGCCATCGCCTGGATGCGCTCGAGCAGCTCGAAGCCGGACATGTCGGCCAGGCCCAGGTCGAGCACCATGCAGTCGTAGGACTCGCTCTGCAGGAGCGCCAGGGCATCGAAGCCGCTCGCCGCGACGGCGATATCCACGTCGCTCTCCTCGAGCAGGGCGATCATGCTCTTCGCTTCTTCGTCGTTGTCCTCGACGATGAGCAGCCGCTTCACCGACTTGGCGATGGCGCCCTCGATCGCCTGGAACGCCTCGCCCAACTGCTCCATGCTGGCCGGCTTGGTGAGGTAGCCGATGGCGCCCATGGCCATCGCCCGCTGCCGCTCCTCCAGGCAGGTGATGAAGTGCACCGGGATGTGGCGGGTCTGCGGGTTGTCCTTGAGGCTGCGCATCACGCCCCAGCCGTCGATGTGCGGCAACATCACGTCGAGGAGGATGGCGCTGGGCAGGTAGCGCCCGGCCAGGGCGATGCCGCTCTCGCCGTCGGCGGCCGCGAGCGCCTCGAAGCCGCGTTCCTGCACCATGTCGGCGAGTATCTTGGCGAAGTTCAGGTCATCCTCGATGATCAGGATGGATCTGTCGCCGTGGTGCGGACTCCGGCGATCGTCCGGCAGCGCAGGGGCCGTTTCGCTACCCTCGGCCGCCTTGTGCGCCGCGGCCACGGCCGGCGCGGCCCGTGCTTCTTGCGCCTGCGGCGGTGCGGCTGGCGGCAACTGCGCCAGCGGGAGGTAGAGGGTGAACTGGCTGCCGTGGCCTTCCTCGCTGGTCACGACGATGTCGCCGCCCATCTTGTGCGCGAGTTCCAGCGAAATGGACAGGCCGAGGCCGGTACCGCCGTACTTGCGGCTGATCGAACCGTCGGCCTGGTGGAAAGCCTGGAAGATCAAAGACAGCTTGTCGGCGGCAATGCCGATGCCGCTGTCGGCCACCGCGAAGGCCAGCGCCGGCATCGACAGCGGATTGTCGGCGCCGGCGACGGCCATCGTCAGGCTGACTTCGCCCTCGCTGGTAAACTTGAAGGCGTTGGCCAGCAGGTTCTTGAGGATCTGATGCAGGCGCTGCAGGTCGGCTCGGAGCAGGGGCGGGGCAGACCGGTCGATCGCGACGCGGAAGCCTATCTCTCCTTTTTCGGCCATCGGCTGAAACAGCGACTGCAGGGAATCGCCGAGGTCGCGCAAGGGCACTTCCGTGACGTCCAACAGCAGATGGCCGGACTCGACCCGGGCCATGTCGAGTATGTCGTTGATCAGGTCGAGCAGATCGCGCCCGGCGCCGTGGATGGTGGCGGCGAAATCGACCTGCTTGGCAGTGAGATTGCCTTCCTTGTTCTGTTCGAGCAGGCTGGAAAGTATCATCAGGCTGTTCAACGGCGTGCGCAACTCGTGCGACATGTTGGCGAGAAACTCCGACTTGTAGGTGGACGTCCGCTGCAGTTCCTCCACCGTGCGCCGCAATTCGTCGCCGGCCGCTTCCGCCTGCTGGCTCTTGATGCGGATTCTTTCCCGCTGCTGTTCGAGCAGCTGCGCCCGCTCCTCGAGTTCCTCGTTGCTCTGCTGCAATTCCTCCTGCTGGACGCGCAGTTCCTCGGCCTGTTGCTGTGTCTCCTCGAGCAGGTCGGCCATGCGTTCGTGGGCGGCGTTGGCGTCCAGGCCGATGGCGATGTTCTCGCGCGCAGCCTCGACGAAGCGGGTCTCCAGTTTGTCCAGCTCGCGCAGCAGGCCGACCTCCATGACCCCGACCAGGCGGTTGCCGCGCAGCATCGGTATGCCCAGCAGCACCTTGGGCGGCGACGTCCCGAGAGCGGTGGCGATGGACAGGTGTCCGGGCGGGACCTCGGAGAGGCTGAGCAGCTTCTGCTGCCGCGCCGCCTGCCCGATCAGGCCGTCACCGAGAGCGATGACGTCGCCGGGCCTGGCGCCGCCCGCGAGGCCGTAGCTTGCCGCCAGCTTCAGCTTCACCTCGCGCTCGTCGAACAGGTAGATGGCGCCGACTCCGCCGTGCAGCGCCTCGACCACGTAGGCCAGGGCGCGCTCCGCCATGGCGAAGCTGGCCTGCTGTTCGCGCAGGATGGCGTTGAGATCGTTGCGGCAGTTCTTCAGCCAGTCGCGGCTCTGTTCGCTGTCGCGCGCATCGCGCAGGGACTGGAGCATTTTGCGCAGCGCCGCGTCGAGGCTGCGCTGCACTTCGGAGAGCTGCACCGCCGTGCGGATGAGGATGCCCATCTCGTCGTCCGGCAAACTGTCGACGTCCGCCTCGAGCGCATCGGCGACGATCACCTCCTGGCTCAGGTCGCCCGCACTGACGGCCTCGGCGACGCGCAACTTCTCGCTGCTGCCTTGGATCAGGCTTCTTACGGTATGCAAGGCCTGACGCAGGGAGCGGCGGATGCTGCGCGTCACCACCAGGCCGACGACGAGGCCGGTGACGAGCATCAGCGCCAGCGCCCAGAGGATATTCCGGTGGGCTTCGCTGCCCTGCGCCGCGGCCTCGTCTCCGAAGCGGGCGGCTCGCTTGGCGGCGTAGTCGGAGACCTGTGCGATCTCGGTCAGCAACTGCTCCACCAGCAAGGCGTTGCGCCCGGCGTCCTGCGCCTGCGCCTCCCTGCCGTGGCCGGCGCGTACCAGGGCGATGGTCTGGTCGCGCGCCGAACGCCAGGCGCCAAACGCCCGGTCGATGTCGTCGACCTCGTTCTTGTCCCCCAGGAAACGCTCGTGCACCAGCGCCAGGTCGGCCTCGATGGCCGCCGTCTGCTGCTGCAGCCGCCGCTGCAGCATGTCGAACTCGTCGGGCGTGGCGCCGCCGACCAGGGCGGCCATGACCTGCTGCCCGGCGAGGACGTCGGCGCGCACTTCCAGGATGCTTCGGGTGACGGTGAACGGATGGCTGAAGACGTCGGCGACCGTCCGGCTCAACTGTGTGACGCTATTGGCGGCCAGCGCGCCGAGGAGCAGGGCGAGCGCCAGGATCAGTGCAAAGCCGAACATGATCCGGGTAACGATCCTGGTTTGCTTCGGCATGGTTCTCCCCCGCTGATTCGCCCTGTCTCCCGCACTTGCCGGACGACGGCAAGGTCCGCAGCATTCCGGCTGCTGGCTGCGCATTATAACTTTCGGGAGAGGGCTCGGCGGGGTTTTCGGCAGCGCGGGTAACCCGCCTGCGGGCGTTCATCGCCGCGGCCCCGGACGCATCAGGAAGACCAACGGTAGCGCAACCGGAGCGGCGCACAAAGAGTCGCGCCGGCCGTTGATCGTTCCTGCCCGGCGCGACGCCACGCCCTTGCGGGCCGCACACGGCATCAGGGCATGAAGGACGAGTCGATCCTGCCCTTGCCATGGTCGAACTGCACGTCGAAGCGGGGCAGGTTGGTCAATTCGAAAGTGGCCGAGGCCAGCCGGATGCGGTTGCCGGAGCGGTCGACCTCTTCGAGTATTCTGGTAAAGAGGCGGTCCTTGACGAAGCGGCGCTTGCGATAGTCCACGATATAGCGCAGGGTGAACTCGATCCAGTTGTCGGTCGCCGCCAGCGTGATCATCGGCTCGATCGGGACGTCCTCGAGTTGATACTTGCGCACGGCTTGCTTCCAGGCTTCCAGCGAACGGATGGCATGGTCACCGCAGACTTCGTTCACCACCCGGCCGAGAACCTCCCGGGTGTATTCCCATTCGGAGCCGTAGCGCACGGGTAGAGTGATTTCGTCCCAGAGGAAGGGAAAGTCGGCGGAGTAATTGAACACTGGCTCTTTCAGCACGTAACTGTTGGCGATGCGAACGATGCGCCCGTTATAGAGGTCGCTGTTGACCCATTGCCCGCACTCCATCAGGGTGGTGCGCAAGACCCCGATGTCGATGACGTCGCCGCGGATGCCGCCCAGTTGCACGCGGTCTCCCGGCCTGTAGAAGCTGCCGAAGGAAAGCGCGACCCAGCCGGCGATGCTGGCGATGACCTCCTGCAGCGCAAAGGCAATCCCAGCACCGGCCACGCCGAAGGCGACCGTCAGCTGGCCGAAGCGGTCGCTGAAGATCCCGGCCACCAGCAGGAGTGCCGCCGCATAGCCGAGAAAGGCGACGAACTTGCGGGCGCGGTAGCGCGTGGCGGAATCATGGATGCGCCTGGCTATCGAGCGCTGCAGTACATGGATGATGACATAGACGACCACGATCCCGATGATTGCCGAAACCAATCTTCCCGTGGTCGGGTCGTACAGCCACTTATGAATCAGTTCTTCCATCTTGCTCCGCCTGGTGATGCCCGCTACGCCGATTTCCCGCCCTTGCCCCAGAAGAGGTCCTGCAGCGGCCAGATGCGGAAGGCGGGCGTTTCGTAGCCTTTGGGCAGGTAGTCGTCCGGGATGGCGGTGCGGTTGCCGTCGCGCATCGCGCCGTAATGCGGCGACAGGATCTCGACGCCCGACTCGTTGAACCTGTCCTGAATGTTCTGGTGCAGTTCCGAATAAGTGCCTGCCATGACGGCCGGCCGGTCGGTATAGGCATTCAACTGGTAGCTGACGTAGAAGTCGTCCAGGCTCGTCTGCAGCACGAAGGGCTTGGGTTCCTTCAGAATGTCGGACGTTGCATCGGCAGCCGCCCTCAGCAATTCGTGCACCTGCCGCCACGGCGCGTCGTACCCGATGGTCACGGCAGTATGGAGGATCAAGCCGTGCTCCTGCGCCGAAGAGCTGAAGTTGATGATGTGGCTGCTCAGCACCATGGCGTTGGGAATGGAGATATCCACGTTTTTGATGGTCCGCACCCGCGTCACCAGCAGCGTCTTTTCCGTTACGTCGCCGATCGCGTCGCCGATCTGAACGCGGTCGCCGATCTGAACGCGGTCGCCGATCTGAAAGGCGCGCGTATAGGTCAGGACTATTCCGCCGACCATGTTGGCCACGGCCGAGGTCGAGCCCAGCGAGAAGAGCACGCCGAGGAAAATGGAGATGCCCTGGAACGCCGGCGAGTGGGAGCCCGGCAGGTAGGGGAAGATGACGACCGCGGTGAAGGCGATCAGGAGAAACCGCGATATCTTGTAGGTGGGCTCGGCCCAGTCCGGGTAAAAGCCGGGCAGTTCGATCGTTTCCCTGCCGATTTCGGTGAATATGAATTTCATCAGCTTGATCGCGTAGAAGGCCACCGCCGCAATGACGGCGATGAAGAAGAGGTTGGGCAGGTAGGTCGTGACGGCGTCCCAGACGAGACGGAGCGGACGCATCACGTACTCGAACAGAACGACGGTCCAGCCGCGCGTCCACGGAAAGAAGCTGAAGACCAGGGGCAGATAGATATACAGCAACACCAGGGCCATGCCGATGCGCGCCGCCTTGGCCAGCGCAATCAGGGCCCCCGTGATCCGTTCGGCCGAGAGCAGTTCGAGCTCCTTGATGCGCAAGGGGCGGATGCGCGTGCCCTGCCACCCGTCCAGTTTGCGATAGATCCTGGCGAAGAACAGGCTGATCAATTTGAACGTCAGCAACAGCGCCACGGTGGCGAGCAAGGTCCAGACGGCGCCGAGAACGATGGAGCGCAGGCTGTAGTCGTGCTCCAGTTCCTTGGCGACGGTCCGGATCAACTGTGCGTACTCTTCGGCCAGTTCCTGACGGGTGCGCCCGGCGGCCAGCGCGTCCTTATCGGTCACGGCCATGATCGTGAAATCGCCGGTCACGATGTCGCTGGCCGTTTCCTGCTCCTCGATGTGAATGGCGTCGATGGAAATCCTGGAGTCTTCATAGAGCCGCCGGATTCTTTCGGAGATGGCCTGCGCCCGTTCTTCCGGAGAAAACGAATATACCCGTTCCTTCACGTAAAAAAGCGTCTTGCCCTTCAAGACCACGGGGGCCCGGGTCGGCTCGGCCGAGCTATTCTGCTGCGCCGCGGCCGGCGCCTGCACGCCTGCGGCGGGCGACTGCGCCAACGCCCCGCAGGCTGCGAAAGCGCAGCACAGAATCAGCATGGTCCAGCTGCGCATCGGGTAGGCTTTGCGGGTCATGATTTGCAGAATTCCAGAAGGTTGACCGGCAATCCCGTTGGACAGGCATTGAGTCCGGTCCGGCGGCGCCGGCGCGGGCAGCGGATTATAAGACAAGGGCCAGTCGCCGTCGATACGGCGTCGTGCCCCGCTGCGACCGGCGTGCGGCCGGTCCGCGGAGCCTTTTTCATTGCGCAGTACAATGGCGGCGTTCAACCGGAGGTCAGCATGTCAGCAGGGTCAACGAGGGCGGCAGGCCGCAATGCCCAAAGGGAGGCGCTGGAGCGCGCACCGGCGGCCACGGCCCACAGCCAGTCGTTCGCGGTCCTTGCCATCGCCGTGCTCGGGGTGGTCTACGGGGACATCGGCACCAGCCCGATTTACGCCTTGCGCGAATGCTTCGCCGGCAAGAATCCCCTCCCGGTCACGGCCGGCAACGTCCTGGGCATACTCTCGCTGATCTTCTGGACGCTGATCCTGGTCATCTCAATGAAGTACATGGTCTATGTGCTGCGCGCCGACAATCGCGGCGAAGGTGGCACCTTCGCCTTGCTGGCCCTGCTCCGGCCGGAACGAAACCAGAAGAACTGGAGCCGACGAGCCCTGATCCTGCTGGGTGTCCTCGGCGCCTCGATGCTGTTCGGCGGGGCGATGATCACGCCGGCGATCTCGGTGCTGAGCGCGGTAGAGGGCCTGCAACTCGCTGCGCCGGCCCTGCACGACTATGTGATTCCGATCACGGTGATCATCCTGATGCTGCTGTTCGGCGTGCAGCGCCATGGCACGGCCATACTCGGCGCAGCCTTCGGCCCGCTGACCCTGATCTGGTTCGCCGTGCTCGCGCTCCTGGGCATGCGCGGCATTCTCCAGGCGCCGCAAGTGCTGCTCGCCGTCAACCCCTGGTACGCGGTGAGGTTTTTCGCGGACAACGGCATGACCGGCTATTTCGTGCTTTATGCCGTGTTCCTCGTCACCACGGGCGGCGAGGCGCTGTATGCGGACCTCGGCCATTTCGGCCGCAAGCCGATACGCCAGGTCTGGTTTGCCTTCGTCCTGCCCGCCTTGCTCATCAACTACTTCGGGCACGGCGCGCTGCTCCTGGCCGACCCGGGCAAGAGCATCCATCCTTTCTTTCAGCTTGCGCCGTCCTGGGGACTCTACCCTCTGATCCTGCTGGCCACGGCGGCGACCTGCATCGCCTCGCAGGCGGTCATTACCGGCGCCTTCTCGATGACCCGCCAGGCGATGCAGTTGGGCCGCCTGCCGCGGCTCACGGTGGCGCAGACTTCCGCCGACGCGCGCGGACAGATCTACATGCCCGCCGTGAACTGGATCCTGATGGTCGCCGCCATCGGCCTGGTGCTCGCCTTCCGTTCCTCAGGCAACCTGGCAGCAGCCTACGGTGTCGCGGTCAACTCGACCATGGCGATCACGACGGTGCTGGCCTTCAACGTCGCCCGCGAGCGCGGCGGCTGGAGGCTGCCCGCGGCACTGGTCTTCCTGGTCGCGTTCCTGGCCATCGATCTGGGCTTCCTAGGCGCCAACATGTTCAAGATACCCGACGGCGGCTGGCTGCCGGTGCTGATCGGCGCGGTGTTATTCACGGTCATGACCACCTGGCGCCGCGGTGCGGCCATATTGGCGGAACAAATTGCCAGCAGCACGCCGAATCTGGAAACCTTCATCGGGAGCGTGACGGGCGAGCAGATCCCCCGTATTCCGGGCACCGCGGTATTTTTTACGGGCCGCCTGGAGCAGACGCCGCCCTCGCTGCAGAAGCTGTTGCGGCACACCGGCGTGCTTTATGAGCAGGTGATCCTGGTGACGGTGGTGATTGAACCGATCGCCACCACCCGGGGCGACGAGCGCATCGAATTCACCCAGCTCGACGCGGGGTTTCATCGCATCGTGCTGCGCTATGGATTCATGCAGACGCCCAACATTCCTTCCGAGTTGAGTGCCTGTGCCCGGTTCGGTTTGCACCTGGAGATGGACGAGGTCCACTACATGATCGGCCAGGTCGACCTACTGGCCGGGCGCAAGCTCCAGGGCATGGCCATCTGGCGCGACAAGCTCTTTGCGTTCCTGGCACGCAATACCCAGGACGCGACGGCCACCTACCATCTGCCCGCCGCCCAGACCATGACGGTGGGTTTGCAGGTCGGAATCTGAAGGTCAGGGGGGTTGCGCCGAGCGGCCGGGCGCCTATCGTTTGCCCCGCCTGAGGCCCGCCAGCGCCCCGGCGATTTCGTGCCCCAGGGCGGCCACGGCTTTTGCCTGGGCCGCGACGAGCGGAGCCACTCCCGGGGCCTGCACCGTCTCGACGAACAGGGAACGCGCTTCGTGCAGGCGAACGCCGCTGCCGCTGCGCACACTCCACGCCGCTTCGAACGTGACCGAACCGCCGGGCACCGCCTCGAGACGCAGCACGTCGATCGATACCCGGTAGTCCGCGTCCTGCCCGCCGTACTCCGAGTCAACGGCGACGCCCGCCGCGGGCAGATCTTGTGCCACCTGCTCGGCGATGACGCGCGGAATCTCGCGTTTCAAGGGTGCGGACCAGCGGTCGGCGTCGGAAATCACGTCGCGATGCGGCCCGACGCGGAGCACGAGCTGCTGCCGGTCCAATGCCTCCGGCACGGTGGCCGGGCCGATCGCGACATGGTAGGCGGGTGCTGCGGCTCCCGCGGGCACGGCCGTCGGCGGTTCGCCTTGCAGCGTGAAGTAGCGCGTCGCGACCGGCGTCGCGCAGGCGGCCAGGAGCAAGGACGCCGCCAGCAGCAGGCCGCGGCGTCTCACGGCGGCTGTTCCCCGGTGCCGCCGCGCAGGATCGCACCCGGGTTGCGCCCGAGGTAATCGGCGAGATTGCGCAGCGCCTCGGCCGCGCGCGCGACCTCGCGCAGCGTGTCGTGCAAGTCGCGCTGCACGGGCGCATCCTTGGCGAGCAAGGCGTCGAGGCCGGCGAGCGTCTTGTCCACGCCCGACAAGGTGCGGCCGAGGTCCGCCAGCGTGCGCGCCGCTTGCGGCGCGAGATCGCTGTCGATCATTTTCACGGCATGCTCGCTTGCGGCAAGCGTGCTTTCGAGCGCCTTCAGCGTCTTGCGTGCGTCGCCGACCGTGGCCTCCAGCGGCAGCCTGTCCAGCTTGCGGGCGAAGCGCAGCAGCGTCGTCTGCAGTTCCTGGAGGCTGCTCGCCACGGTGGGAATCTCGGCGCGGCCGTTGCGCCTCAGCACCGTCGCCTGCGCTTCCCCGGGAAAGAAATCGAGCGCGACGAAAAGTTGGCCGGTGATCAGGCTGCCGCTCTTCAGCTGGGCACGCAGACCGCGACGGACCAGTCGGTCGATGAGCGCACCGGGCGGCACGGCGCCCGGCTTGCCCCTGCCGCGCAGCCGGTCGGGGTAGAGCCGGACTTCGACCGGAATGCGGATCGTGGCGTTCTTCGGATCGAAGTCGACATCGATGGCGGTGACTTCGCCCACCAGCACGCCGCGGAAGTCCACCGGCGCGCCGATCGAGAGGCCGCGCACCGACTCGTCGAACACCACTTGGTAGGTCTCCTCGGCGGTATCGGGCAGGCGCATCGCCTTGCCGCGGTCCGGGTAGAGCGGAAAGCGGGCATTCTCCTGCGCCGGCGGCGCCTGGGCGGACTCGGGAGGGGCCTGGAAGGCGACGCCGCCGAGCAGCAGCGAGGCAATCGACTCGGTGTTCACGCGAATGCCATTGGCATCAAGCGCGACGTCGAAGCCGCTGGCGTTCCAGAAACGCGTGTCGGCCTTGACATAACGGTCGTAGGGCGCATGAATGAACACGTGCAGCATGACTCCCGCACCGTCCTTGTCGAGTTCGTCGGCGACGATGGAGCCGACCTCGACGCGGCGAAAGTACACCGGCGAGCCGATATCCAGCGAGCCGAGATCGCTGGCGTGGAGCAGGAATTGGCGGCCGGGAAGATCGCCGGTGACGATGGGCGGCACATCCAGGCCGACGAACTCGCTCCGCGGCTCGCTCGATGTACCCGCGTCCATGCCGATGTAGGCGCCGGAGAGCAGCGTGCCCAGGCCCGAGATCTGCGTGCCGGTGACGCGCGGACGCACCACCCAGAAACGCGTGTCGGCGACGAGCAAGGGATCGGCCTGCTTGGAGAGGGCCACCGTCGCGACGATCCGCTTTCGGTCCTCGGAAAACGCGACGGCGGTGACGTGGCCGATGTCCACGCTGCGGTACTTGACGCGCGTCTTCTCCGGTTCCAGTCCTTCCGCGGTGCTGAAACTGATGCTGATCGTCGGGCCGCGCTCGATCACGGCCTTGACTGCGAGCCAGCCGCCGATCAGCGCGGCGACGATCGGGATCAGCCAGACCAGCTGCAGCGACCAGCGCCGGTGCGGCGTCACGCGCGCCTCGGGGATGTCCAGCGGATCCGGCAGCTGCGGCGTCTGCGTTATGCTTGTTCTCCTTGGGTGTCCCAGATCAGGCGCGGATCGAAGCTCGCGGCGGCGAACATGGTGAGCACGACCACCGCGCCGAAGGCTGCCGCCCCCGGCCCGGCGTGTATCGAAGCGAGCGTGTTGATCTGGACCAGGGCCACCAGCATCGTCACGACATAGATGTCGAGCATCGACCAGCGCCCGGAGAACTCTATCACGCGGTACAGCCGCGTGCGCGTGCGCGGCTGCCAGGCGGTGCGCATCTGCACCGAGGTGGCCAGGAGCGTCAGCGCCAGCATCTTGGCCAGCGGCACCACGATGCTGGCGAAGAACACCAGCGCCGCAAGTACCCAGGAGCCCGAGGTCCACAGAAAGGCGATGCCGGAGAGGATGGTGTTGCGCTCCGTGCCGAAGAGCGAGCTGGTATCCATGATGGGCAGGATATTGGCCGGCACGTAGAGCAGCATCGCCGCGATGAGGAAGGCCCAGGTCCGTGCCAGGCTCGCCGGTTTCCGGCTATGGAGCGCCGCCGCGCAGCGCGGGCAGCGGGCATCGCAACCGGGCGGCGGTGCGCGGCTGACCAGCGCGCATACCTCGCAGGCGAGCAGGCCCTGACGGGCCGCGGTCCGGGATGCGCTCGGCGCCGGCCTCACCGCCCGGCCTCCAGCTGCGCCCAGGCGGCGTCGGCGTCGAATTCCGCGGCCGTCGCGGCGATCAGCGCCATCAGCGCGGCGAAGGAAAACAGCGCCACGCCGGGCTCGACCGTCGCGACGTGCGTGAGCTTGACCAGCGACACCAGCACGCCGAGCACGAACACTTCGACCATGCCCCAGGGCTTCACGCTCTCGATGAAATGCAGCATCGGCACCGTGGCCTGGCCGCGCGCGTCGAGGCGCAGGGCGAGCAGCACCCAGACCATGCCGAGGAGTTCGGCTGCCGGCACGAAGACGGTGGTGAAGAAGACCAGCGCCGCCACCGCATAGGCGCCGTCGTTCCAGAGCGACTGCACCGCATGGAGCAGCGTCGTGCTGTCGCTGACCCCCTGGACTTCCAGGCCGAGGATCGGAAAGGCGTTGGCGACGATGAAGAGGATGCAGGCGGTGAGCGCCAGCGCCAGCGTCCGATCGTTGGCATCGGGGCGCGTCCAGCGGTAAAGGCGAGCTCCGCAGCGCGTGCAGCGCGCCTCGCCGCCGGGCGGCAGCGGCGCCTGGCGGTGCAGCAGGTCGCATTCGCGACAGGCTATCAGTGAGGGTGCGGACATGGTCGATCGGCCAAGACGGTAGCCTGTACAATCTAGCACACCAAAGGCTTGCCGCCGCGTAAGCGCGGACGGCAATCACCCCGCTTGCCTAAGGACGCCTGATGCTGGAAACGCTACTGACGACATTGAGCGGCATCGCCTGGCCGGCTGCGATCGCCATCGCCTGGATGGCCGGCGAGGCAGGGCACCGCTGGCTGTCCCTGCCGCGCATCAGCAGCTACGGTGTCGCCGGTTTCCTGATGGCCGCGCACCAGGGCGGATTCCTTTCCGACCCTTCGGGCGGTCCGGTCGCGCTCCTGGCCGACTTCGCTTTTGCGCTGATCCTGTTCGAACTGGGCTATCGCATCAACCTGCGCTGGCTGCGCGCCAATCCGTGGCTGGGCGTGACCAGCGCGGTAGAGGCGGCCGGTACTTTCGCCGCCGTGTTCATGCTGGCCCGGGCGTTTGCCGTGCCTCTCGTGCCTTCGCTGCTGCTGGCGGCGCTGGCGATGTCCACGTCCCCGGCGGCCGTGCTCAGGGTGGCGAACGAACTCAGGAGTTCCGGCCAGGTCACCGAGCGGCTGCTGCACCTGTCGGCGTTCAACTGCGTGCTCGCCGTCGTGGTGTTCAAGGCGGTGATCGGCTATTCGATACTGAACAGCGCCGGCAGTATCTTCCATGTTGTCTGGAACAGCCTCGTCGTGGTCGCGGTATCGGCCGGCATCGGTGCCCTGTTCGGCGTTGCCCTGCCGGGACTGCTGCGGAGTATCGGCAGCATCGACCGGAATGCCACCGTCGCCTTCGCCGTGGCGACCCTGCTGCTGACGGCGCTGACCCATGCCTTCAAGTTCTCGCCGCTCCTGGCCGCGCTGGTGTTCGGCCTGGTCGCCCGGCACCGGCGGGTGATCCTGTCGCAGGCACAGCGCAACTTCGGCGCGCTCGGCGACCTCCTGACGGTGCTGCTGTTCGTCTTCGTTGCCGCCTCGCTCGAATGGCGGCAGGTGCTGTCCGGCATCGGGCTGGCGCTGGCCGTGGTCGCACTGCGCCTGCTGGTGAAGACGGCGGCCACGACCCTGTTCGCCCGCGTGAGTGGAATCACCTGGCGCAAGGGGGTTCTGACGGGACTGGCGATGACGCCGAATTCGGTGTTTGTCGTCCTGCTGCTGGAACAGACCCGTCACCTCAATCTCGACGCGCTCGACGAGGTCGCCGGCGTCGCCGCGATCGCCCTGCTGCTCGAGGTGGTGGGCCCGATCGTGACGCAACGCGCCTTGATCTGGGCCGGCGAAGCGCACCACAAGGAGGGAGGTTGACCATGGCACTGGTCCCCTTCAAGGCCGGCGAAGCCCTGACCATGGGCGTCGAGCTTGAACTGCAGCTCGTCAATCCGACCGACTTCGATCTGTCGGCCTCGGCGGGCGACCTGCTTCACCTCCTGGAACGCAGGAAATTTCCCGGCGACGTGAAGCCCGAAATGACCGAGAGCATGATCGAAATAGCCACCGACGTGCATACCCGCCACGACCAGTTGCTGGCGCAGCTGCGCCTCATCCGCGACACCCTGGTCGCCGCCGGCGACCGCCTCAACCTTGCCCTGTGCGGCGGCGGTACCCATCCGTTCCAGCACTGGTTCGACCGGCGCATCTTCGCCAATCCGCGCTTCCAGCATCTGTCCGAACTGTACGGCTATCTCGCCAAGCAATTCACGGTCTTCGGCCAGCACGTGCACATTGGCTGCGCCAGCGCCGACGAGGGCCTCTACCTGCTCCATGCCTTGAATCCCTACCTGCCTCATTTCATAGCCTTGTCGGCTTCCTCCCCGTTCTCCCAGGGAGCCGACACCTTGTTCGACTCGGCCCGCCTGAATTCCGTGTTCGCCTTTCCCATGAGCGGCCGTGCGCCTTTCCTGCTCAAGTGGTCGGATTTCGAGCAGGGCTACTTCGCCAAGATGGAGAAGACCGGTGTGGTCAGGAGCATGAAGGACTTCTATTGGGACATCCGCCCCAAGCCCGAATACGGTACCATCGAGTTGCGCGTCTGCGACACGCCGCTCACGGTCGAACGGGCTGCGGCACTGGCCGCCTATCTGCAGGCGCTGTGCCGGATGCTGCTCGAACGCAGCGAGGCTGCACCGGCCGAAGACGATTATCTCGTCTACAATTACAACCGTTTCCAGGCCTGCCGCTTCGGTCTCGACGGTGTTCTGGTTCATCCCAAGAACAACGAGAGCATTTCGCTGCGCGAGGACATCCTCGCCACCCTGCGCCGCCTTACGCCGCATGCGGCCGCTCTCGGCAGCCAGGGCGCACTTGACGAACTGCAGCGCGAAATTGCCTACTCCGGCAATGACGCCAGCCTGCTGCGCCGGCAATTCGCCGACGAGGGCGGCGTGGAGGGCATGGTCGAAGCGGCGGTGAGAATTTTTCGAAAGGGAAGCACGCCATGATAGGACGACGCCGCCCCATCCGCATCGGCCTCTCGGCGCGGATAGCCCATCCGGCGCTGGGCAGCCACGGTCTCCAGACCAAGACCCTGCAGGTACTGGAGCAATCCATCGCGCAGTGGGTCATGGCCCGGGATGTGATCGTGCTGATGGTGCCGTCGGTGGTCCAGGACGGCATGCTGATACGCAGCAACATCCGCCTGCGCGATTACGCGGAATATCTCGACGGCCTGATTCTGCAGGGCGGCACCGACGTCAGCCCGCGCGCCTACGGCGAAGAACCCTTGCGGCCCGAATGGGCGGGAGACCCGGTGCGCGATGCCTACGAATTGGAACTCCTGCATGAGTTCATGGAAGCCGGCAAGCCCGTGCTCGGGATCTGCCGCGGCATGCAGCTGATCAATGTCGCCCTGGGCGGGTCCTTGCATCAGGACCTGCCGAGCCTTCGGCCGGGTTCGGTCGCCCACGAGAGCGAGGCCTACGACAGGAATTTCCATAGCGTGACTTTCGCCGAGGGGAGCCAGCTCTGCCGATGGTTCCAGGGAGTCGCCGGCGGACGCGTCGTCTCCATACACCACCAGGGCGTCAACCGCCTGGGCCGGGACGTGCTGGTGGAGGCCACCTCCGAGGACGGCGAAGTCGAGGCGATACGCTGGAAGGGCCGCAGTTTCGTCTACGGCGTGCAGTGGCATCCGGAGTTCCACCAGCAGGCGGAAGGCGAACTTCTCGACTGCGCGCCGCTGCTTGAGGCCTTCCTCACGACCGCGCGCCCGTGATCGATGTTTGGCCTTCGTCGCCGGAGTAATCCCGTGAGCGCGTTTCGATGAGCTATCTGCCGGCCTGGCCGATAGCCATCACGCTGACGCCGCTGATCGTCTTCGGCTTGATGCTGATCATCGGTTCCGTGGGCGGCTACGTCGCGCATCGCCTGTCCTGGCTGCCGAGCATCACCGGGTTCATGGTGGTCGGTTTCCTCTGCGGTCCCAGCGGACTCGGACTGCTCAGCCAGGAAACGATGGCCGGGTCGCGCGTCCTCATCGACATCGCCCTGGCGCTGATTCTCTACCGCCTCGGCCTGTCGCTGGACGTCAGGCATTTCTGGCACTCCCCGGGCCTGTTATTCACCTCGCTGATCGAGAGCGCGGCGACCTTCGGCCTGGTTTCCTACGTATTGCACCTGTTCGGCATTCCTTTCGTCATCGCAGCGCTGGTTGCCGCCATCGCCATCTCGTCTTCGCCGGCGGTGCTGCTCCACGTGGCGCACGAAGTCGGCGCCCGGGGCAGGGTGACCGAAGCCAGCGAGACCTTGATCGCCCTCAACAACCTCATCTCCTTCGTCGCGTTCTCCGCCACCCTGCCGGCCTTGCACTACTCGACGGGCGCGGATTGGACGACCATGATCTTCCAGCCCTTGTTCCGCTTTGTCGGCTCGCTGCTGTTGGGACTGGTCATTGCGTTCGCCCTGCACGAAGCCGCCCTGAGAACGCAGCGGGCCCCTCAATACAAACTGGCGCTGGTGATCGGTGCGATCATGGTGGCGATCGGCCTGGCCAATGAGCTGAAGCTGTCCATGCTGTTCGTCCCGCTGGCCGTCGGTTTTCTGGTCAAGAGCATGGAGCAGGAAGCGGTCGTGTCCGATCTTGCCTTCGGTCCCGCGTTCGAACTCTTCTTCATCATTCTGTTCGTATTTGCCGGCGCAGGACTTCATTTGCATGAGCTGATAGAGTTCGCGCCCGCGGTGTTTGCGCTGGTGCTTGCGCGGACCCTGGCAAAGACGGCCGGTGTCGCGGCCACCTCGGCACTGCTCGGGAAACCGGCGCGCGCCGGTATTGCCAGCGGCCTGCTCCTGATCCCGATGGCCGGACTGGCGATCGGACTGGTCCAGACCTCGGGCGAACTGTTTCCGCAGCATGCCTCGACCATCGCCGCAATCGTCCTGGGTGCCGTGACGATATTTGAAACCTTCGGCCCGCCCATCGCCAGCTACGCATTCCGCCTGGCGCGCGAGACCGACGGGGAAGATACCGCTGGCCTTTAGCACGGCCATGCCGAGCCGGCAATCGCGCTGGCGCCCGCCGGGTGAAGCTCAGCGTCCGATCCCGCCTTCCTGCTGCAGGCTGTAGACTGCGATGCGGCTGCCATATCGCCGGTAGAACCATTTGAGCGCGAATGGCGGCGCCAGCGTGGTCAGGGCGATGACGATGACCATGCCGGCGTAGACGGTGGCATCGAGAATGCCGGTGCTGCGCCCCAGTTCGGCGAAGATCAGACCCACTTCGCCGCGCGGCACCATGGCCAGACCGAGCGCCGCGCGCACCGGCCCGGGTTCGCGCACCAGCAGCGCGCCGGCCATCTTCCCGGCCACGGCGGCAGCCAGCAGCGTTCCCGAGAAGGCCCAGATGAATGGGCTGCTCCAGGCGATGGCGCGCAGATTCATCGACAGGCCCACCATCACGAAGAATATCGGCGTAAACAGGTGAACGATGGGTTTCATCTGCTGCTCGACGCGGTGAGCGAAATCGGCATTGCCGTGCATGGCCGCACCCAGGGGCAGGAAGAAGCGGCGCGACAGCGCCAGGCCGGCCGCAAATCCGCCCAGCAATTCCGGCGCACCCAGGGCATGGGCGAGCCAGGCGAAGAACAGCACCAAGGCGACGATCATGGTCGGGATCATGCCCGGAATCTCGCTGGCCTTGTCGAAGTGTTGAATGATCAGCGACATCAGCTTGGCCGCTATCGGCGCCAGCACGAAGAAGGCCGCGATGAACAGCGTCACCTTGCCGGCGTTGCCGAAATTGATTCCGCCGCCGGTCGAGAACTCATAGAGCAGAGCGAGCAGCACGACGCCGAGGACATCGTCCAGTACCGCCGCACCGAGCACGATCTGCCCCTCGCGCTCGCGTTGACGGCCCAGATCGGCGAGCACGCGCACCGTGATGCCGATGCTGGTGGCCGTCAGCGTACCCCCGATGAACAGCGATACCAGCATCGGCAGATCAAACAGGTAGACCGCGACGCCGTAACCGAGTAGGAACGGAAAGACGAATCCGCCCGATGCCAGCAGTGCCGACTTGACGCCGGTGCGCGCCAGTCGCACCAAGTCGGTTTCCAGGCCGACTTCGAACAAAAGCAGGATGATGCCGATTTCCGCCAGCAGGCGGATGGCTTGCACCGGCTCAAGCCATCCGAGCAGGCTGGGACCCAGCACCACGCCGGCGAGCAGTTCGCCGATCACCGATGGCGAGCCGAGACGGGTCGCCAGTTCGGCGAACACCCGCGCGGTCACCAGAATGACCAGCAGATGCAGGAAGAAGTCATGAACGGCCATGGTTGCGTGCAGGAGTCCGGGAAACCTCGGTTATGTGTCAGGATAGATGCTGCGTCACCCAGGCCGCCGTGCCCGGGCGCCGGGCCAGGAGCGTGTCTGGATGATGCCCGCTTGATCCGCGACGTCGTTCAAAGCTTACTCCATCGCAGCATGTGTTGCTTGCGCCGACGGCAAGGCGGAGAATTATCGCCATGTCACAAACAGGGAGGCCTGTCGTGGTCGCCCGGGCGTGCACGGCAGCAGGCGAAGGAGCGGTTTGAATGGACCTGGCGCGCGACTTCTTCAGCGGCGCGGGCTTGGCCACCTGGCTGGGTATCGCGCTCTGCATGGGCCAGGCGGCCATGTTCTCGGGCTTGAACCTGGCGATCTTCAGCGTCAGCCGCCTGCGCCTGGAAGTGGAGGCGGCGGGCGGAAGCCGTGATGCCCTGAAGGTGCTCGGCTTGCGCCGGGAATCGAATTTCACCCTGGCGACAATTCTCTGGGGCAACGTCGCCGCCAACGTGCTGCTCACGCTGTTGTCCAATTCCGTTCTGTTGGGGGTGGCCGCCTTCGTCTTCTCTACGGTGGTCATTACCTTCTTCGGCGAGATCATTCCTCAGGCGTATTTTTCGCGCCACGCGCTGCGCATGGTGGCGTCATGCGCGCCTTTGCTCGCGGCTTACCGCATCGTGCTTGCCCCGGTAGCATGGCCCACTGCGATTCTGCTCGACTGGTGGCTTGGGCCGGAGGCCATCGTCCTTTTCCGGGAGCGGGATTTCAGGGCATTGATCACCAAGCATGCCGAAGCCGCCGGGGGCGAGGTCGGAACGGTGGAGGGCGCGGGCGTCCTGAACTTCCTCGACCTGGACGACATCATGGTGCTCGACGAGGGCGAATTGCTGGACCCGCGCAGTATCATCAGCCTTCCCTTCGCCAAGGGGCGGCCCGTTTTCCCGGCTTTCGAGCGCTCGCCGCGCGACGATTTTCTGCGCCGAGTGGACGCCTCCGGGAAGAAATGGGTGATCTTCGTCGATCCATCCGGTCAGCCGCAATTGGTGCTGGACGCTCATCATTTCCTGCGCGACATGCTCTTCGACTCGGTCGCGGTCAGTCCGGAGGGCTACTGGCACAGGCCCATTACCGTCACCGACCCGCGGACACGACTGGGCGACGTGATCTCGCGCATGCGAGTGAGTCCGCAGCACCCCGAGGACGACGTCATCGACCACGATCTGATCCTGGTCTGGGCAGAGCAGAAGCGCATCATCACCGGGGCCGATCTGCTGGGCCGGCTCCTGCGCGGCATCGCCAGGCGGGAGCCGCCGGTCGGCGGCGCGCGTTCCTAGACGTGACGAGGTCTCGGCCTGGCCCACGATTTCTGGCGCCGCCCAGGCGGATCATCGCGACCAGCAATTCAGCCGCGGGCGAGCGAGGATCGGCAGCAAGGAATCGCGGCCGGCATCAGGACGCACGCAAGCGCAACTGCTCACACGGACGACTCCGTCGACTGGACTTCGAACTGCTGGAATTTCTGCTGTCCGGGCAGTGGCTGTTGCCTCCGCCTGCCGAACAAGCGATGCAGGTAGTCAATAGCCCTTGTCGAAGCGCGTACCATTGCATTTTGGGCAGGGCGGGACATGTCCCGTATTCTTGAGCTGGACTTTCTGGCCGCACGACTGGCAGGTCAAGGTGCCGGCCGATGTCATTTCACCGGTCTTGTAGGTCAGCGCTTCCTTGGTTCTTTCGCCCAGGGAACGCAGGGCGTTGCCGGTCAATTCCAGCACGGTCGCGAGGGAGGAGAGCGCGCCTGCGCCCAATCGGGCCGGGTGCAGCCGCTCCTTGGCCTGCTCGCCCAACTGTTGGGCATCGGCTATGGTCTGATCTAGGTCGCGCACGAGGTATTGCTTCAATTCTTCGCCCTGTTCCGCGCTGAATTCCCCGAGCGTGGTCAAATGCTCGTGGGCCTTTTCCAGCGCGATGGACATCGACTCGCGCCCGCGTTCCTTGCCCGCCAGATAGACTTCTTTGAACTTGCTCGCGAGCAGATCGTACTGATGTGCCAGTTTGTCCTTATCACTGTCGTTGTTTTCCATGGCCAATCTCCTGTAGATGCGGCATGAAGGGCAATGCCGAAAAGGCTGGATGATGCGACGGAGCGAATCCCATTCTACACTCGCCCGCGGCGAGTTGGCGTCGGCATGGCAAACAGTTGCGCCAGGGACTGATTGCGAACGGGACGCCGGACGAGGCGGCTCCGTTCGATGTCTTGTCGCACCGGCAAATTGACTCTCCGGGATGATCGCTGTAGTCTTGAGTCCCATCGGAACATGCCGCCGACATTGTCGGTCCGGGTTCTCGCCTGAGGTGAAGTGAACATGCTGGGAACAAGAAGGTTTCGTGATGCCGGTATGGCACAGGCGATCGTGCGGCGACTCCTCCTGGCTTTGGTGATCGGCGCGGCGGGCGCCGGATGCAGCTCGCTCCTGCCTCGCTCCGAGGCGCTCACCGACAGCCCCTGGAAGAGTTATGAGGAAGCGCAGCAGGCCTTCGACAAGATCATCATCGGCAAGACGACCGCCGCGGATTTGAAGAGTCTGAACCTCGATCCGGCCGTCAATCCGAATGTCACCATTCTGACCTATTCGGACGTGATCAGACGCTTCATTCCGAGCCCGTCGATCGACAAGACCTCGCTCGATGCCGGCGTGCAGGATTGCCTGCGGGCGTCGATCCATTGCCAGGGCTACGAGGTCAACCACCGCGTGCTCAGGCGCAACCGATACGGCAATTTCTGGGCCGACCTGTTCAACTTCAGGCGCAAGACCGACATCGTCGGCTGGCGTTTCAATGCCGTGGTGCTGCTCGTCGACGGCTCGGTCGTCTACAAGCTGACTGGCGGGCAGCCGGCGATCCACGAGCACGAGGAGAGCCACAACCCGCTCGGACCGCTGCAGGGGGTGGGAGAGGCGATATTCCGCTGACGCCCTTTCGGCCGGGGCAGGCATTTCTGTCCCGGCGGCGGTGCCGAGGTAGGTGCGCGCACGGGGACGAGGCATGATGATCGCATGGGGATGAGGGGCGCATTCTCCGCGCTGCTGTGCGCATCGGCTCTGGCCTTCCTGGT
This sequence comes from uncultured Sterolibacterium sp., assembly GCA_903904605.1. Taxonomy (GTDB): domain Bacteria; phylum Pseudomonadota; class Gammaproteobacteria; order Burkholderiales; family Rhodocyclaceae; genus CAIYYX01. Next base: position 32,390 of record CAIVDC010000070.1, on the reverse strand, counting down.
GTTGCCGACGGCCGCGATCGCCGTCGGCGATCCGGCAGGTCTCGACTACCGGGTCGAGCTGCGCGTGCCGGAGGCGCAGCGCAAGCTGCTGGAAGATCATCTCGACCTCTACCGCTGGCGCACGAGCGAACGGATGGATGAAGCCCAGCTGCAGCGGCTGGTCCGTCTGGCGCCGGGACAGATCCGGGAGTTCCTCGCGATCGATGGCTATTACTCGCCCACGATCACCGCGGCAACGCAGAAGACCGGCGGCGCGTGGCTGGTCAGGCTGTCAGTCGAACCGGGCGAGCCGGTGCGGGTCGGCGGCTTCGAACTGCGGGTCAGCGGCGCTTTCGCCGACGGCTCGGCGAAGAACCGGACGCGTCTCGAAGAAATGCGCTCGGCATGGAGTCTGCGTCCCGGCGCCGTATTCCGTCAGGAGGATTGGGAGTCGGCCAAGCGCGACGCTCTGAAAGCCCTGCTGCTGAACGGCTATCCCAGGGCCGCCATCGCCGACAGCCGTGCCACGGTCGATCCGGAGGCCCGGCGAGCAGAACTGCAGCTCGACGTGGACAGCGGTGCCGCCTTCACCTTCGGTGCCCTGGAGATCCGGGGGCTGCGCCGTTACCCGGCCAGCATCGTGCTGGGCCTCAGCCCCGTCGTGCCGGGTGAGCCCTATTCCCAAACACGGCTGCTGGAGTTGCAGTCGAGGCTGCAGGACAGTCCCTACTTTGCCGCCGCCGCGGTCGGCATCGACACGGAATCGGCAGATCCGCTCGGCGTGCCGGTGCAGGTCACGGTAACGGAAAATCCTTCGCGGAAACTGGGTTTCGGTATTGGCGCCAGCACCGACACGGGCGCGCGGGGCCAGATCGATTATCACGATATCGACTTTCTCGATCGCGCCTGGCGCCTGGGCGGGGCGCTCAAGCTCGACCGGGCGAGCCAGTCGCTGAGCGGCGACCTGCAGTTCCCGGCGGACGGGAAGGGCTACCGCGACAGCCTCAATGCCCAGGTCGAGCGCACCGACATCGCCGGCACGGTGACCCGGAAGCTGGCCATGGGGCCGAAGCGCAGCTTCGTCAGCGGCAAGACCGAGACCAGCTATGGCCTGACTTACCTGACGGAAAGCCAGGATGTCGGCGGAATACCCGGTACCCGGGCGGCGGCGCTGAGCCCGTCCTATTCCTGGACCCTGCGCAAGGTCGACCGTCTGCTCGATCCGAGCCTGGGCTATCTCGTGAACCTCCAGGCGAACGTGGCTGCGCGCGCCGTCCTGTCGGATCAGAACTTCCTCCGCGGCTACGGCCGGGCCGTGTATTTCCACCCCCTGGGCCGGCGCGGCCAGCTGATCTTGCGCGGCGAACTGGGGGCGGTCGCCGCCGTCAGCCGCAACGGCATTCCCGCCGACTTCCTGTTTCGCACCGGCGGCGATCAGACGGTGCGCGGCTACGCTTACCAGAGCCTCGGCCTGACCCAAGCCGGTGCGATCGTGGGCGGCCGCTATCTGGCCGTTGCCAGCGCTGAATACGTTCATTGGCTGTCGGCCCAGTGGGGCTCGGCTGTGTTCGTCGATGCCGGCAATGCCGCGGATTCCCCCGCTGCGCTCAATCCCGTCTATGGCTACGGCTTGGGCGCGCGCTGGAAGAGTCCGGTCGGCCCCCTGGCCCTGGACGTCGCCTATGGCCAGGCAACGCGGAAACTGCGCCTGCACTTCTCGGTCGGCTTCGCCTTCTGATGGCCTCCAGGCGCCTCAAGAAGTCCGGCTCCCATCTGCTGCGCATCCTGTTCGCCCTGGCTGTCCTGGTCGGCGCCCTGCTCTGGCTGTTGGGGACGGAACCGGCCTTGCGCTGGGCCGCCCGGCAGGCGGAACGGCTGAGCGAAGGCCGGCTTACGCTCAGCGACGTGCAGGGTTCCCTGTACGGCACGCTGAAGATCGGCGCAGCCAGTTTTCAAACGGAGGGGCAGCGCTTCGAGTTGAAGCAGGCGAGCCTGGAGTGGGCACCCCTGTCCCTGCTCGGGCGGGACCTCCGGGTCGAGCGCCTGTCCCTGCAGGAACTGCGGATCATTGTCGGCAAACCCGCGGCGGAACCTGCCCGCTTGCCGGAGACCCTGGCCTTGCCCTTCACCTTTTCGCTGCCGACCGTGACGGTCGGGCGTGTCGTGCTCGATGCTGGCGGCAGGGCGGACGTTTTCAGCGACATCGATCTGGGCATCGAGAAGCGAGCCGACAGCTACGCGCTGACTCTGCGCAGCATGACCAGCGCGTGGGCGAGCGCCCGGGCCGACATGGTGCTGGGCGATACGCGGCCCTTCCCGCTATCGGCCCATGCCACCCTGCGGCAGAGCGAAGGCCTGCCCTATCGCCTGGCCGTGACGGCGTCGGGAAACCTGGCGCAACTCCTCTTGAGCGCCAAGGCCCATGGCTTGGGCGGGCAGGCAACGCTTGCGGCCCGGCTCGCGCCCTTCGAGCAAAATCCGCTGCTCGAAGCCCGGATCAAGGCGGACAAGCTGGACCCCGCGCTGTTCGCCAAGGGCTTGCCCCATGCCGATTTCAGCGCCGATGTTGCCGTGGCCGGGCAGGGCAAGGGGCGCCTGGAAGGCAGCCTCCTGGTCCGCAACGATCTGCCCGGCACCTGGGATGGCGCGCGCCTGCCCCTGAGTCAAATGGCGGCCAGCTTTGCGGGCACCCTGGAGCACCTCGATCTGCGCGCCATCCGGCTGGATTTTGCCGGGGCCGGTCAGTTCCGGGGCGAAGGACAGGTCGATGGCGGGAAGCTGCAGCTCAGGCTGAGCACCGCGGGCTTCGATCCCAGGGGCGTGCAGGGCAGCCTGCGCTCCCTGAGTCTGGCGGGCGAGCTGCGCCTGCAGGCCGACGCCGGGAGCCAGCAGCTGACTGCTGATCTGCGCGACCGCAGCTTCCGACTGCACGTCGATGCGCGGCATCGGGACGGTGTGGTCGAGCTGCACCAGGCCAGCCTCCAGTCGGGCGCGGGCAAGCTCGAGATCCACGGCACGCTCGACCTGGACCGCTTCCAGCGCTTCCGGTTGGCCGGAGCGCTGCAGGGCTTCGATCCGGCTGCGCTCGGCGATTATCCGGCGGCGCGGGTGAATGCCTCGTTCACCGGCACGGGGCAGCTTGCGGCGCAGGCGCAGGCCACGCTGAACTTCGCCATCGCTGACAGCCAGTTCCGCCATCAAGCGCTTTCCGGACAGGGCAGGCTGAGCGCATCGGCCACGCGCCTGTGGGACAGCGACCTCAATCTGCGTCTGGCCGGCAACCGCTTGGCGCTCAACGGCGCCCTGGGCAGAGCGGGCGATCGTCTCGCGATCCGGATCGAAGCCGACCAGCTGGCCCTGCTGGCGCCTGAACTGGCCGGGCGGGCGCACGCCACGGCCACGCTGGAGGGGTCGTTATCCGCTCCGTCGGGAAAGTTCGAGACGCAAATCAGCAATCTCTCCTGGCGCAAGGTCTATCGCATCGCCAAGCTCCAGGCCAGCGGCCGCCTGGACCGGGGTCTGGACGGGCCGCTCGCCCTGGATCTCAGCTTGCAAGGACTGGCCTCGCCGCCGCTGCACCTCGAGCGGGCCAGCGTGACTGCGCAAGGATCGCGGAGCCGGCACAGCCTGCAAATCCGGGCCAGCAGTGCCGATGTCGATCTGGCGGGACGACTTGACGGAGGCTGGCGGGATGATTCCGGCTGGTCGGGTCGAATCGCGAGCCTGACGAACCGCGGGCGCCATCCGCTTGTCCTCAATGCGCCGGCAGGACTGGAACTGGGCCGGGACCACTTTTCGCTGACCGGTGCGCGGCTCGACTTCCTCGGCGCCCATCTGGTCCTGGACGAGATGGCCTACGATGCCGGCCGGATCTCCAGCCGCGGCCGGTTCCAGGGCTTCCCGGTCGCCTATCTGCAGGGCTTGACCGATGAGGCTGGCGGAATCGCCACCGATCTTACGGCTGCAGGCGAGTGGCAGTTCTCTGCCGGAGCGCGGGTCGATGGCCATGTCGCGCTATGGCGCGAAGGCGGGGATCTGTCGCTTTCCGGCGCACCGCTGGCGCACCTGGGTCTCAGCCGCCTGGCCATGGATGTGACGGCGGTGAATAACCGGCTGCGTGCCAAGGTGGAAGCCGTCGGCAGCCATCTGGGCAGACTCGAGGCGGACGGACAGGCCATGCTCTCGCGCCGCGATGACCGCTGGGGCATCGCCGGCGATTCGCCGGTACAGGCCAGCATCGATCTCTCGGTCAATTCCCTGGCCTGGATCGCGCCGCTGATCGACAAGAGCGGCGCGCTGGTCTTCGATGGCGCGGTCAGCGCAAAGCTCGCGGCCGATGGCACTTTCGCACAACCCGGGTGGGCGGGGCGGGTCTCCGGCGAGCGCTTGAGCGTCGCGCTGGCCGATCAGGGGGTGAATTTCAAGGAGGGTCGCTTCGAGGCGGAGTTGCGCGATCAGGCCTTGCAGCTGAAGAGCCTCAGTCTGCTCGGCGGCGACGGCAATCTCAAGGGCCAGGGGCGGCTGTCCCTCGATCGCGGGTCGCCGGCCGTGCAGGTGGCGCTCACGGCCGACAAACTCGAGGTGCTGTCCCGTCCGGATCGTCGCCTCGTGCTGAGCGGGACCGGTACAGTCTCGCTGCAAGGCGCGAAGCTGCAGCTCGCCGCCAAGCTCAAGGCGGATCGGGGTGAGATCGAACTTTCCGAAGCCGACGCGCCGACGCAGAGCAGCGACGTGGTCGTACTCGGACGGCTGGATACGGCCGGGAAGCGCCGGTCGCCCTACGCCCTGGGGTTCGATCTGGATCTGGATCTGGGCGAGCACTTCTTCCTCAAGGGAAAGGGCCTGGATGCGCGGCTGGGCGGCGCGCTCAAACTGACCAGCGTCGATGGCGCACTGCCGTCTTCGCGCGGCAGCATCAGCGTCAGGGAGGGAACCTATTCGGCCTATGGCCAGCGCCTGGCGATCGAGCGCGGCATCCTCAACTTCCAGGGCCCCGTCGACAACCCGGGCCTCAATATCATCGCCATGCGCAAGGATCAGCCGGTCGAAGCCGGCGTGGCCGTGACCGGCACGGCGCAGTCGCCCCAGGTGAAGCTGGTCTCCAAGCCCGACGTCCCGGACAGCAGCAAGCTCTCATGGCTGGTGCTGGGCCACGGACTCGATGACGCCAGCGGCCAGGAATTCAGCGCCCTGCAGGCCGCGGCCGGCGCGCTGCTGGCGACGGGGCAGTCCGTCTCCCTGCAGCAGCGGATCGCTCATGCGGCAGGACTGGAAGAGGTGAGCCTGAAGGGCGGAAGCGGACTCGAGGGCACCGTGCTGGCGCTGGGCAAGCGGCTTTCTTCGCGGGCCTACCTCAGCTACGAGCAGGGGCTCGCCGGTGCGGTCAGCCTGGTGAAGATCAACTACACGCTCAGCAAACACCTTTCCGTGCGCGCACAGGCCGGCACCACGCCCGCGGTGGACCTCTTCTACACCTTCAGTTTCGATTGAGCGCCCGACGCCCGGCACCGCCGATGATCGGGCGGGATTCAGCTGCCGCATGGTTCCGGTCGCCTTGCCGCCCCTGTCGATCCGATGCATACTGGGCGCAGGGATTTTCCCGAGCCGATGCCGGATTCACCCGAAAACCGCCGGATTGAATACAGGAGACTGGTCGCCATGAGGTTTCGCACGCTGTCGCTGCTGATAGTCCTGGTCGCCATTGCCGTCTTCGCCATCCTCAACTGGACCGCGTTCATGACGCCGACGACGCTGTCCCTCGGCGTTGCCGACGTCAAGGCGCCGCTCGGACTGGTCATGCTGGGCGTTCTGGTCTTCATCGCGGCACTGTTCCTCGTCTTCGTGGTCTATCTGCAGACCTCGGTGCTGTTCGAGTCGCGCCGTCATGCCAAGGTCTTGCAGGCCAACCGGGATCTGGCCGACAAGGCCGAGGCGTCGCGCTTCACCGAACTGCACGAATTCCTGGAAGCGGAACTGAAGCGGCAGGCAAGCCGGGATGCGGAGTCGAGTGCGGCGGTCCTGGCAAGGCTGGATCAACTGGAGCGGGATCTCCGCGCCGCGGTGGAACAGTCCGGCGTCTCGCTCAGCGCCTACATCGGGGAACTGGAGGATCGCCTCGAAAGGGTGGCTCACGGCCTGACGTCCCAGCCGCCCGGTTGAGGTCATTTCCGGCCGCGCTGCGTCACCTCCTGCCGGATCTCGCGCAGCTTGGCCTTGATGGCCCCGGCGTTCGCGGCACCCATGCGGATCAGGATCTTTTGCCCGGCCGAGCGCGCTTCGAGTCCGGCGTCGGCGAACTCGAAGAAACCATCCGAGCGCACCAGCTTTAGCGGACCCGCCGGCTCAGGCGCCGCGAGCATGTCGTCGATCGCCTCGACCAGCCGGTCGTTGAAGTAGCCGTTCTTGCTGTTCAACATTTCGTAGGCGCTCTGGAACAAGGGATAGAAGTCGACGTAGATATCGACCAGCTTGGCGGCGTCGACCGCGCTCACGATCCTGACGTAGGCGGCGTAGCGCGCTTCGTTTCGCCGGCTCATCAGCAGACGCTCGCCCTTGCCCGTCGTGACCAAGGCGCCCGGCAACGGCTTGAGCGGCATGGCATCCGGCGGCAGCTTCTTTTGGGGCAGGTTGTCGACCGTCCGGACGATGCGGCGGATGACCTCGTCGGTGAAAATGAGCGCCAGCAGGCGATGGCTCAGCGCGTGGCCCAGCCCCTCGAGAAAGGGCGAGTCGCTGCGTCCGAGCTCGGGCAGGGATGATGACGTCGGCATGACGCCGAGCGGGTAGCGAATCGCAGCCAGCGGGCTCGGGGCTGGCGGTGGCGGCGGGGCCGGCGTTATAGCCTGCGGCGGCGGGGCCGGCGGCGCGGGCAATTCACGGTTTCGCTGCCAGAAATACCAGGCGGCGGCGAGCGCCAGGAGCATGGCGATTACGGCTGTTCCGACTTTCCTGTTCATGACCAGACCTCCACAATGTCGATACCTTCTTTGTAGTCTGCCCTCTGCCGGCAATCGATCCGGGTTCGCAACCCGCCGAACGCCATGACCGCTCATATTGTCCCGTAATATAGTCCCAAACCCATGCCGCCGGGTTAAGCGGATACACTTAAGCCTTCCGCTCACCCATTCGCCTGCCCATCGGAACATGTTCGACATCGCCGCCACCTGCCTCGTCGTGACCGCTCTTCTGGCCTATCTGAACCACCGCTTTGTCGGCCTGCCGACCACCATCGGCGTGATGGTGACGGCTCTGGCATTCTCGCTGGTGCTGGTCGGGCTGGACGCCGCCGGGATCGCGCACGGACTGCGTCTGTACGAGGAGAGGCTGCTCCGCTCGATTGATTTTTCCGATGTCCTGATGCAGGGCATGCTCTCCTTGCTGCTGTTTGCCGGGGCGCTGCATGTGGACCTGAGCGAACTCAAGGCGCACCGCTGGCAGGTCGGAGTTCTGGCCGTGCTCGGCACTTTGTTGTCGACCGCGGCGGTGGGCTACGGCATGTGGTGGGTCCTGCCGCTGGTGGGACTGGACTTGCCCCTCGTCTATTGCCTGCTGTTCGGCGCCCTGATTTCGCCTACCGACCCGATCGCCGTGATGGGCATCCTCAAGTCGGCCGGCGCGCCGAAGAACCTGGAACTGGTCATCGCGGGCGAATCGCTGTTCAACGACGGCGTCGGCGTGGTGATCTTCTCGCTGCTGGCGGGAATGCTCGCCAGCGGCGCCACGCCGACGCCGGGCCATGGCCTGGAACTGCTGGTGCACGAAGCGGGGGGCGGCTTGCTCTTCGGCCTGGTGCTCGGCTACGTGACTTTCCGCCTGTTGAAAAGCGTGGATAACTATCACGTCGAGGTGCTGCTGACCCTGGCCGCCGTCACCGGCGGCTACGCCCTGGCCAGCCAGTGGCATGTCTCCGGGCCGCTGGCGATGGTCGTGGCGGGACTGATGATCGGCAACCACGGCCGCGCCCTGGCCATGTCGGACACGACCCGGCGCTACGTCGACATGTTCTGGGAACTCCTGGACGGCATACTCAACGCGGTGCTGTTCGTGCTGATCGGCATGGAGGTGGTGGTCATTGCCTTTTCGGCCAGCGTGTTGCTGGGTGCGGCGGTCGCCGTCGCGGTGACTCTGCTGGCCCGCTTGCTCACGGTCGGCGCTCCCGTGGCGCTGCTCCGCGGAGTGTTCAAACTGCCCCATGGCGCCTGGCGGGTGCTGACCTGGGGCGGCCTGCGCGGCGGCATCTCGGTCGCGCTGGCGCTGTCCTTGCCGGTGGGCGGCGAGCGCGACACGGTACTCGCGCTGACCTACTGCGTCGTCGTCTTCTCCATCCTCGGTCAAGGCCTGACCATCGGTGCGATCGTGCGCAGCGCGGTCACGCGTCCGAACTGAGCATCATCGAAAGATCGGTCAGGCGCATTGTTTCCTTGCGCCCGGCGGCGGGTCGAGCACCGCTTTGCCGACCCGGTACAAGGCCCAGAAGAGCAGCAAGGGCATCACCAGCGTTTGCATCAGGAAGATGACGATGAGCTTGACGATGTGCTCGGTCAATAGGCTGGCGACCTGTTTCAGCTTTTCGATGCGCGCGGAAAGATCCACGTTTTTCGACCACCAACCCTTGATGCGTTCACCCATCCCGGCGCCGGCATCGCTCGGCGGCAGGCTCAGCGTTGCCAGTTGTGCAGTATTTCCGTCAATGGCATTCTGGCTTGCGGCGTAGTCGCCATCCAGAAACTTCCGGAACAGGGCGTCGCTGCCGAGCGTGACCAGCGGCACGGCGAAGCGCACCAGGAGCAGCACCAACAGAATTCTGGCGAGCCAGACCGGGGCCTCCCGTCCGCGCCAGCGAAGACCAAACCAAGCCAGGGCGAAAAGCGACAGCAAGACGGATACGGCCCAATGGCTGCCCATGCCGAGCAATACCTTCATCACCCCGAAGCTCACGCTCGCGGCAAGCATCAGTTCGGCAAACTGGGCCACCAGATCGTTGATCGGACGCAGCGCCTGCCCGGGGGCGAACTTTATGCCGACGCCGGCCGGTTCGACGGATACATCCGTGCCTTGAACGACCGAAATGATGGCGTTCAAGGCCCTCGCCGTAGCGAAGCTCACGAGCGCCCGCTTGAGTCCGGCATCGACCTGGTGCGAGGCCGCGATCTCCAGAGGCTTGAGCCACGCGCTGGCGAGAACGACGGCCAGGATCGGAAGCAAGAGAAATCGCTCAAACCCGCGCCTCATGCAAGACCTCCATGATTCAAGATCCCTCGATTATAGTCAGATCGGCGCTTCTGCATTTCGTGCGTGCGCCGTAAGCCGGTGCCTGCCGAGAAGCGGCCAGAGAGGAAGAACTTGGGGAAATTATCGCGATGCGGGCGATGTGCGATACTTGCTTCAGTTATCCATCTGACATTGACTGGAACAGTGCGATGCAGACTGAAGGATCGAACGGTCAAACCTGGCATACGCTGGCGATCGACGCGGCGCTGCAGCGACTGGCGGTGGAGGCGGGGCAAGGACTGACGGACGCAGAGGCGGGTTTGCGGCTGGCGCGGCATGGCCCCAACGCCCTGCCGGAAGCATCGCGGCGCAGTCTCGCGCGCATGCTCCTGGACCAGTTCGCCGATTTCATGATCCTGGTGCTGATCGCCGCAGCCGTGATTTCCGGAATTATCGGCGATCCGGGCGACACCCTCGCCATCGTCGTCATCGTGCTGCTCAATGCCGCCATCGGCTTCACCCAGGAATACCGCGCCGAGCGGGCGATGGCGGCACTGAAGCGGATGGCAGCGCCCTCGGCGCGCGTTCGCCGCGGCGGAGAATTGTGCGTCGTGCCCGCCGACAGCCTGGTGCCGGGCGACGTCGTGCTGCTGGAGGCCGGCGCCATCGTTCCCGCCGACCTGCGCCTGTTCGAGGCGGCGCAACTGCAGGTGGCGGAAGCGGTGCTGACCGGGGAATCGCAGGCCGTGGACAAGACCACCGCCGCCATTTCCGCCGCCGATATCGCGCTCGGCGACCGGCTCAACATGGCCTACAAGGGCACCGTCGTCACGCGCGGCCGCGGCACGGGTGTGACGGTCGCCACGGGCCTCGCCACCGAACTGGGCAAGGTGGCGCAGTTGCTTGCCGGCACGGAGGAAGTCAGGACGCCGTTGCAGAAGCGTCTGGCCCGCTTCGGCACGCGTCTCGCCATGGCGGTGCTGGCCATCTGCGTCATCGTCTTCGCCGCCGGCCTGCTCCGCGGCGAGCCGCCGGTGCTGATGTTCCTGACGGCGATCAGCCTGGCGGTCGCGGCAATTCCCGAGGCGCTGCCGGCTGTTGTCACCATCGCACTGGCGCTCGGCGCACGCAAGATGGCGCTGCAGCATGCGCTGATACGCAGGCTGCCGGCGGTGGAGACCCTGGGCGCCATCACCACGATCTGCTCCGACAAGACCGGGACGCTGACCGAGAACCGGATGCGCGCCGAAGCGTTCTTCGTCGATGACGTGCCGGCGACGGCGTTCGGCTCCGGCGAACCCTGGACGACGCTGGGCCGGGCGCTTGCCCTGTGCAACGATGCCGGGATCTCCGCTGCCGGCGGTGCGAGCGGCGACCCGACCGAGGTGGCCTTGCAGGAGGCGGCCTTGGCTGCCGGCTTCGCCAAGGCGGCGCTCGAGCTCCTGCAGCCGCGCGTTGCCGAACAGCCTTTCGATTCCGAACGCAAACGCATGGCGACGGTACACCGCGACAGCGAGGGCTTTGTCGCCTATGTCAAGGGCGCGCCGGAGACGGTGCTGCCTTTGTGCGTCGCCCGCCTTGCCGCCGACGGCCCGGCCGCGCTCGATGCCGCGGCGATGCTCGCGGCAGCCGAAAAGATGGCGGCGGCAGGTTTGCGCGTGCTGGCACTGGCCTGGCGCCGCTTCGCCGTTCTGCCGGCGGACTCCGCATGCGCGGAAACAGAACTGATCTTCCTGGGCCTCGTCGGCCTGATGGATCCGCCCCGTGCGGAAGCGGCCCGGGCCGTGGCCGAATGCAAAGACGCAGGCATCGTGCCGGTGATGATCACCGGCGACCACCCGGCCACCGCGCTGGCCATCGCACGTCGGCTGGGCATCGCCGGGGACGGCGGCAGCGCCATGACCGGGGCCGAACTCGCGCGGCTCTCGGACGCGGAACTCGATTCCCGTGTGAAGGTGGCGCGGGTATTCGCCCGCGTCGACCCGGCGCAGAAGATCCGCATCGTCAAGGCGCTGCAGGCACGGGGCGAGCATGTCGCCATGACCGGCGACGGGGTGAACGACGCACCGGCCCTGAAGCGCGCCGACATCGGCGTGGCCATGGGCCGCGGCGGCACCGACGTGGCGCGCGAGGCGGCACACATGACCTTGCAGGACGACAACTTCGCCACCATCGTCCATGCGGTGCGCGAGGGACGGCGCATCTACGACAACATTCGCCGCTTCATCAAGTACGCCATGACGACCAACTCGGGAGAGATCCTGACCATCTTCCTCGCGCCCTTCATCGGCCTGCCGATGCCGCTGCTGCCCATCCACATCCTGTGGATCAACCTGGTTACCGACGGCCTGCCCGGCCTGGCCCTGGCCAGCGAGCCTGCCGAAAAGGACGTCATGAGCCGTCCGCCGCGCCCGCCTGAAGAGAGCATCTTTGCCCGCGGCATGTGGCAGCACATTCTCTGGGTGGGCCTGTTGATGGCCGGCGTGGTGCTGGCCACCCAGGCATGGACCGTGCACACCGGCTCGGCGCACTGGCAGACGATGGTATTTACCGTCCTGACCTTGTCCCAGCTTGGCCACGTCTTGGCCATCCGCAGCGAACAGGAATCGCTGTTCAAGATCGGCCTTTCCTCTAACCCTCAGCTTCTTGCCGCCGTACTCGTCACCTTCCTGCTGCAGATGGCCACCCTCTATGTGCCGCTCGGCAATGCCTGGTTCAAGACCGAGCCGCTCGCGGCCGATGAGCTGGCCGCCTGTCTGCTGCTCTCGGCCATCGTTTTCTTTGCCGTGGAGACCGAGAAATGGCTGGTGCGCCGCGGCCTCCTCTACCGGGAGAACGGCGCGCCGCCGCAACGGCCGGTCGACGGGGGGGGCCCGTGATGTCGCCGGCCATCGTCACCTGGCTGCAGTTTCTTTCCTGCGTCGCGGTCATCGGCTTTGCCGGCGTAAAGCTATCGCGCTACGGCGATGTCATCGCCGAGAAGACCGGCTTGGGCGGCACCTGGGTCGGCCTGGTGTTGCTGGCCACGGTGACCTCACTGCCGGAACTGATCACCGGCATCAGTTCGGTCACGATCGCCAAGGTGCCCAACATCGCGGTCGGTGACGCCCTGGGCAGCTGCGTGTTCAATCTCCTGATCATCGTCGCCGTCGATTTCCTGCAGCGCAAGGAATCGGTCTATACCCGCGCCCACCAGGGTCACATCCTGTCGGCGGCATTCGGCACCGTGCTGATCGGCCTGGTCGCCGTGAACATCCTGCTTGCCCAGCACGGCACGCGGCTGACTTTTTACCATGTCGGGTTTTATACGCCTATTTTGCTGATGCTCTATCTCCTGGCCATGCGCACCGTGTTCCGCTATGAACAGGCACACATCGCGGCCTATGCCGAGGAATCGGCGCAGCGCTATCCTGAAGCGACGCTGTCGCAGGCGCTGCTGCGCTATTCGAGCGCGGCCGTGGTGGTCGTGGCCGCGGCCGCCTGGCTGCCTTTCGTCGGCGGCACGCTGGCGGAGCAGATGGGCTGGCACAAGTCCTTCGTCGGCACCCTGTTCGTCGCTTTCGCCACCTCGGTGCCGGAACTGGTGGTGACCATCGCCGCGGTGCGCATCGGGGCGCTCGATATGGCGCTGGCCAACCTGTTCGGCAGCAATCTGGTGGACATGCTGGTGATCGCCATCGACGACATGCTCTACCCGGACGGCCCGCTGCTCGCCGCAGTGGCGCCCATCCACGCGGTCACCGCGCTCTCCGCGATGATCATGACCGGCACCGCGATCATCGGTCTGCTCTATCGTCCTCCGGGAAAAGTGCTGAGGACGGTCGGCTGGCTGAGCATCTTCCTGCTCGCGGTCTACCTGGCCAACACCTACGCGCTTTATCTGCACGGAGAATGATTACTTCACGCAAATCACCGGAAGCCGCGAGAGGTGCAGGAGTTTCCAGGTCACGGAACCCAGGGCAAGGCCTGAAACCGCACCCAGGCCCCGCGTTCCGATGACGATGCCGTCGCAGCGCCACTTGTCCGCCAATAGCACCAGCGTTTGTGCCACCTCGCCCCGGCCAAAATGGGTGCGGCAGGGCAGGCCCGCGGCCTTCAGGATATCCCGTGCCGACTTCATCGATCGACGGGCGACGGCCTTCAGATGGGCATCGATCGCTTTTTCCTCCATGCCGTGGGTCTGCCAGGCGATGGGCTCGGGCTCGACGTTGGCCAGATGAATCTCGATCGGTCCGTGATCCTTGACGAATTCGACGAGGAAGCGAGCGGCCCGATCCGCATGCTCGGATCCGTCCACCGCCAGAAGTACCGTATGCATAAAACCCCCTCTGCATTGCGCCGGATCCGCCCGGCTATGGCGAATTCTCTGCGCTCTTCGCCGGCGCGAAGCGTCGCGCACGCATATTGTCCTTGCCGCCTTCCTTTACCTCGTACATCAGTTCGTCAGCTGCCTTGAGCATTTCCGGAAAACTGCGATCAGCTTGCCCGAACCATGCCACGCCGATGCTTCCTTTTACCGGCGGGAAGGCCTGCAGCGCCTGATTGACCGCGAGGGAGATCTTGCGCCCTGCTTCGACCGCCGCCTCGTAGCCCGTTTCCGGCAGCAGTACGGCAAATTCGTCGCCGCCCAACCGCGCAATGACATCGCTGGAACGCAAGGCGCCGAGAAGCGCCGCTGCGGTCGCCTTCAGCGCGGCGTCGCCGGCATCATGTCCTTTCGTGTCGTTGAGCTGTTTGAAGTCGTCCAGATCGAGAAAGGCGACGGCCAGGGGATGGCCATAGCGCTCCGACCGGGCGGCTTCCGCGGCCCCCGACTCGAGGAAGGCCCGCCGGTTTCGCAGCCCGGTGAGCGCGTCCCGGGTCGCGTGTTCATGCTCGCGCTCATACTGCCGGCGAAACTGATCGGTCAGCACCGCCAGCAGACTGTAGGTCAGCCAGTGGGTCAAGGCGTTCGCCCAGGGGATCCAGGCGGCGCTGAATTGCCGCCCGGCGGCGATATCGGCCACGGTCCACATCGCGGCGGCGAGGAAGGCGAGGAACAGGCCGCTCCATTGTCCGGCCACCCAGGCGATGAACAGCACCGGCAGCAAGGCCAGCGAGGCAAAGGTGAATTCGGCATCGGTCGCCGTCCGGAAGGCAGCCAGGAGCAGAAGTGCGGCAAGTGCGCCGGACCATGCCGCCCATCGGAGCCAGCGAGTCCTGAAGGGCGCCAGGAGAAAAGCGGACGACCAAAACCTTTTCATCGATATATTGAATTGTGCCGAGAGACCCCGTAGCGGGCGACGACGAATCTACACCATTTGCGCGACTGTATCGAGGCGTCTCTCGCCCGGTCGAATGGACGACCGGTGGAGCAGGCGCCGTATCGTGGTTGCGCCAAGCGCCGCCGGAGGCAATACTGGCCGGCATTGGCCATGAAGGCCCGGGGATCCCCATGGAGAGTTCGTGCCGCTGGCATGCGCTTGCCGATTTGCAGACGCTGCAAAAAGCGGCGGTCGAGGTCATTCTCTCCGCCGCGGCGCGGGCGATTGATCAACGCGGCCAATTTCTGCTCGTGCTCGCCGGCGGCACCACGCCGCGCGGAATCTATCGCGCCTTAAGGACGGCCCGGACCGACTGGTCGGCGTGGCATGTCTATTTCGGCGACGAGCGCTGCCTGGCAGCGGACGATCCCGCGCGCAACTCGCGCATGGCTGCCGATACCTGGCTCGATTGCGTGCCCATACCCGCGTACCAGGTGCATCTCATACCGGGCGAGTTGGGCGCAGTCGATGCCGCCGGACGGTATGCCGAAACACTGCGGCGGGTCGGCGACTTCGATCTGGTGCTGCTCGGGCTCGGCGAGGACGGCCACACCGCAAGCCTGTTCCCGGGTCACGAGCGGGGCGCCGCAGCCGGGTCGCCGGACGCCCTGGCGGTGTTCGATGCGCCCAAGCCACCGCCGCAGCGCGTGTCCTTGAGCGCCCTTCGGCTGAGCCGTTCGCGGCAAGTGCTGTTTCTGGTCAGCGGCGAGTCCAAACGCAGGGCGGTGGCCGCGTGGCGCGCCGGAAAGGACATTCCGGCGCGGGCGATCATGCCGGGGGCGGGCGTCGATGTGCTGGTGGAATCCGCGCTGCTCCTGCCCTTGCCGGTCTGAACGATCACTCGCCAGGCGGATGACTTTGGTCACTCGCAGATAGTGACTTCCCGCACGCCTGGATGGTGACTTTCGGCAGCAGACAGTTGTCCGGCCGGCGACTATTGTTCCCCCCATGGACAGACCGATCGAGGCAAGCTACGGTCGGGTCCGGACGACAAACCCACAGGGAACGCCACCATGAGCAACAATGATATCGCCGTCGCGATCTATGACCAGCACACCCAGGCCGAAGATGCCGTGAAGGCGCTGCAGAAAGCCGGATTCGACATGAAGAAGATCTCGATCATCGGCAGGGACTACCACACCGAGGAGCACGTTGTCGGCTTCCTCAATGCCGGCGACCGGGCCAAGGTCTTCGGCAAGATGGGCGCCTTCTGGGGCGGCTTGATGGGCATGCTGTTCGGCTCGGCGATGATGTTCGTGCCGGTGGTCGGCCATGTGATCGTCCTGGGCCCGCTCGCCGCCAGCCTCTTCGGCGGCCTGCAGGGCGCCGTGCTGGTCGGCGGCCTCAGCGCGCTGGGCGGCGCCTTGATGTCGCTGGGCATCCCCAAGGACTCCGTGCTGCGTTACGAAACCGCGCTGAAGGCCGACAAGTTCATGCTGGTGGTGCATGGCGACGCCCAGGAGATCGAGCGTGCCCACGGCCTGCTGGCGGCTTCCGGCCTGGCTTCGTTCGACCACCATCCCGCATGATCGATTTTCCGCGACAGCACCCCGTTTCCAAGCGGTGGCTGATGGCCGTGCGGCAGGCGGACAAAAGTTTCAATCCAACCATGCTGATAGGAGCGACATCATGAAAATTCGTACCCCGATGGCGGCGGCACTGATCGGCGCCAGCCTGCTCGCCACGCTGCCTCTGGCGGCCATCGCCCAGAACGACGTCCTGGTCGAGACCTTCACGGCAACCACCTACCTCAACGGCGGCATCGGCAAGACCGAAGAAGACCTCATGCACCGCGTGGCCAAGGAGTTTCCGCTGCGCATCATCTTCTCCGAGCACAAGGATGGCGAGTTCCTCGCCGACATCCCGGTGGTCATCGCCGATGCGCACGGCAACCCGGTATTCGAACTGCCCAAGGCCGGGCCGATGCTCGACGTCATGCTGCCCAATGGCAAGTACAGGGTGAGCGCGCGCTACAAGGGCCTGACCGAGGCGCACGAAGTCACGCTCGACGGCAAGGGCGGCAAGGATGTCTATTTCCACTGGAAGGGCAAGCCGAAGACGTGAGCTTGCAGCGTCCATAGGCGGGCAGGCGCGTTCGGCCCGATCGGACCGGGTATTGAGCGCCTGCCTGCGCTGACCGTCGGCAACACGAAAGGAAACCCGTCATGAGCCCTGATCCTCCGACTGCAATTCCCGCCGCTTCCCTTGACGAGCTTTGCATCAACGCCCTGCGCTTTCTTTCGGTCGATGCGGTGCAGCAGGCCAACAGCGGCCACCCGGGGCTGCCGCTGGGTGCCGCGGCGATGGCCTACGTGTTGTGGACGCGCTTTCTCAAGCACCATCCTGCCAACCCCGGCTGGTTCGACCGCGACCGCTTCGTCCTCTCGGCCGGGCACGGCTCGGCGCTGCTCTACAGCCTGCTCCACCTCAGCGGTTATGACCTGCCGCTGGAGCAGATCAAACAATTCCGGCAATGGGGCAGCATGACCCCGGGACACCCGGAGCGCGGCCTCACGCCCGGCGTCGAGACCACGACCGGGCCGCTCGGGCAGGGCTTCGCCAACGGCGTCGGCATGGCCATGGCCGAGGCTCACCTGGCGGCGCGCTACAACCGGCCGGGCTTCGCCATCGTCGATCACCATACCTACGGCATCGTCGGCGACGGCGACCTGATGGAAGGCATCGCCTCGGAGGCGGCCTCGCTCGCCGGCCACTTGCGGCTCGGCAAGCTGATCTACCTCTACGACGACAACCACGTCACGCTCTCCGCCGGCACCGCCATCACCTTCACCGAGGATTGCGCGCGCCGTTTTGAGGCCTACGGCTGGCATACCGAAGCGGTCGCCGACGGCAACGACCCGGCGGCGATCGAGCGGGCGCTCTGCAACGCACACGCCGAGACGCGGCGACCGTCGCTGATTTTGCTGCGCACCCATATCGGCTACGGCTCGCCGCACAAGCAGGATTCCTTCGCAGCGCACGGCTCGCCGCTGGGCGCGGAGGAAGTGCGCCTGACCAAGGAGAAACTGGGCTGGCCCACGGCGCCGCCGTTCTACCTGCCCGAGCCGGTGCGGTCGCATTTCCGCCAGGCGGCCGGGCGGGGCGAGCGGGCCGAGGCGGCATGGAACGAGAATATGTCCGCCTACGCGCATGCCTTCCCCGAAGCGGCGAAGGAGCTGCAACAGCGCATCCGCGGCGAGTTGCCGGCCGGATGGGATGCCGATATTCCGCACTTTCCGGGCGACGCCAAAGGCATCGCCAGCCGCGTCGCCTCGGGCAGAATCATGAACGCCATCGCGCCGCGCCTGCCGGCGCTGATCGGCGGCTCCGCCGATCTCGATCCGTCGACCCACACGGCATTGAAGGGCCTGGGCGACTTCGGAACGGCCCCTGCCGGCACCGCCGATCTGCAGGGCTCGGAAGGCGGCGGCTGGTCCTACGCCGGCCGCAACCTGCACTTCGGCGTGCGCGAGCATGCCATGGGCGCCATCGTGAATGGCCTGGCCGCGCACGGCGGAAGCCTGCCGTTTTGCGCGACCTTCCTGGTCTTTTCCGATTACCTGCGGCCGGCGATTCGTCTCGCGGCGCTGATGGGCTTGCCGGCGGTCTACGTATTCACCCACGACAGCATCGCCGTGGGCGAGGACGGCGCCACGCATCAGCCGGTCGAGCAGCTCGCCGGCCTGCGCGCGATTCCCGGCCTGATCGTGATCCGCCCGGGCGACGCCAACGAGACCGCCGTTGCCTGGCGCGTCGCCCTGACCACGCCCGACCGGCCGGTGGCACTGGTGCTTTCGCGCCAGGACCTGCCCACGCTCGACCGCACATTCTTTGCCGCCGCCCGGGGCCTGGCCCAAGGCGGGTACGTCCTCGCCGATGCGCCGGACGGCAAGCCCGACGTGATCCTCATCGCCAGCGGCTCCGAGCTTGCGCTGATCGTCGAGGCGCGGCAGAAATTGCAGGCGCAGGGGGTGGAGGCGCGCATCGTCTCGCTGCCGAGCTGGGAACTGTTCGAGGCCCAGCCCTTGGCGTACCGCAACGCCGTGCTGCCGCCTGAAGTGGTCGCCAGGCTTGCGGTCGAAGCCGGGGTGTCGCAGGGCTGGCATCGCTATGCCGGCAGCCGCGGCGATGTGCTCGCCGTGGACCGTTTCGGCGCATCGGCCCCCGGAGAGATTATGATGCGAGAGTATGGCTTCGGCGTCGACAACGTGTGCCGGCGGGCTCTGGCCCTCCTGGCAACGCCGCCGCCAAACCGCTAAGGAAGGAATCGAGATGCAACTGGGCATGATCGGCTTGGGACGCATGGGCGCGAGCCTGGTGCGGCGCCTGGACGGGGACGGACACCCGTGCGTGGTCTATGACGTGAGCCCGGAGGCGGTGACGAGAACCGCCGGCGGCGGCGTGGTCGGTGCAGTCTCGCTCGACGATCTGATCGTCAAGCTCGACCGGCCGCGCGCGGTCTGGCTGATGGTGCCGGCCGGCGTGGCCGGCAAGATGGTCGAGGAACTGGCTGCACGCATGGACCCCGGCGACATCATCATCGACGGCGGCAACAGCTACTACCGCGACGACATCCGGCGCGCCAAGGCGCTGGAAGCGCGCGGCCTGCACTACGTCGATTGCGGCACCAGCGGCGGGGTCTTCGGTCTGGAGCGAGGCTTCTGCCTGATGATCGGCGGCGAGGCAGCGATCGTCGAACACCTGGAGCCGATCTTCCGCAGCATCGCGCCCGGGGTCGGGGCCGCGCCGCGCACGCCCGGCAGGAACGGCGCTGCCGGTGCCGCCGAGCAGGGCTATCTGCATTGCGGCGCGAGCGGCGCCGGCCACTTCGTCAAGATGGTGCACAACGGCATCGAGTACGGCATCATGGCCGCTTATGCCGAAGGCCTGAACGTCCTGCACAGCGCCAACGCCGGCAAGCGCGCGCGCGAAACGGACGCCGAAACGGCGCCGCTGCGGGAACCAGAGTATTACCGGTACGATCTGGACCTGCCGCAGATCGCCGAGGTCTGGCGCCGCGGCAGCGTGATCGGCTCATGGCTGCTGGACCTGACCGCGACCTCGCTGCTCGCCGACCCGGGTCTGGGGAGCTATGCCGGCCGCGTGTCGGATTCCGGCGAAGGGCGCTGGACCGTCGCGGCGGCGATCGACGAGGGCGTGCCGGTTCCGGTGTTGAGCGCCGCGCTGTTCGAGCGCTTCAGTTCGCGCGGCGATGCGGATTTCGCCAATCGCGTTCTTTCCGCGATGCGCAAGGAGTTCGGCGGTCATGACGAGAAGAAGGGCAATGTTTGAAATGAACAAGATCCGCGGCGGCAAGTCGCCTTCGGACGCGCTGGTGCTGTTCGGCGTCAGCGGCGATCTCGCGCACAAGAAGATCTTCCCCGCGCTCTATGCGATGGCGAAGCGGTGCACCCTGAATGTTCCGGTGATCGG
Source organism: uncultured Sterolibacterium sp. (assembly GCA_903904605.1). GTDB lineage: Bacteria > Pseudomonadota > Gammaproteobacteria > Burkholderiales > Rhodocyclaceae > CAIYYX01. The sequence goes on along the minus strand of CAIVDC010000070.1, from coordinate 12,465 downwards.
CGTCGCCTCGTCGAAGTGGACGCTGGCGCAATTGCGCCAGCGCGCCGAGGAGGGCATCCGGCAATCCGGTGCGGTCGACGACCTGCCGGCCCTGGATCGCCTGCTTTCCCTGCTGCGCTACATCGACGGCGACTACCAGGACCGGGCGACTTTCCAGGCGCTGAAGCGGGCGCTCGGAGAATCCCGGCGTCCGGCGCACTATCTGGCCATCCCGCCGGCGCTGTTTCCGACTGTCATCAAGGGGATCGCGGCCGCCGGCCTGGCCGATCAGGCGCGGGTTATCGTCGAAAAGCCGTTCGGACGCGACCTGGCCTCGGCAAGGGCGTTGAACCGTGTCGCCCATGCGGTGTTTCCGGAAGACTCCATCTTCCGCATCGATCACTTCCTGGCGAAGGAAGCGATCATGAACATCCTCTATTTCCGCTTTGCCAATTCGTTTCTGGAGCCGATCTGGAATCGCAACCACGTGGCCAGCGTGCAGATAACGCTGTCCGAGGATTTCGGCGTCGGCGGGCGCGGCAGGTTCTACGAAACCGCCGGCTGTCTGCGCGACGTCGTCCAGAACCATCTGTTCCAGATTGTCGCGCTGCTGGCCATGGAGCCTCCTTCCTACCGGGGCTTCGGCGCCGTGCACGGCGAAACGGCCAATGTTTTCCAGGCCATGCGCCCGCTCAAGCCGGAAGACGTCGTACGCGGCCAGTACGCCGGCTACCGCAAGGAGCCGGGCGTGGCCCAGAATTCGGACGTCGAAACCTTCTGCGCCCTGCGCCTGTTCATCGACTCGTGGCGTTGGGAGGGCGTGCCGTGGTACCTGCGCTCGGGAAAATGTCTGCCGGAAACGGCGGCCGAGGTGATCGTCCAGCTGAAGCCGCCGCCGCAGCGCCTGTTCGCAGATTCTCTGCCAGCGCACGGGCCGGCCAACTATCTGCGCTTCCGCCTCTCGCCCAATGCCGCCGTCGCCCTGGCCGCGCGCGTCAAGAGCGCGGGCAAGGAGTACCTAGGCGAGCAGCGCGAACTCTACCTGCTCGACGAGCGGCCGGGAGAGGAAGCGCCCTACGAGCGTTTGCTCGGCGACGCCGTGGCCGGCAACGGCGCGCTGTTCACCCGCGAGGATGCGGTCGAGGCCGCCTGGGCTGCGGTCGATCCGGTCCTAAAGAAGCATCCCCGGTGCTCTCCCTACAAGCGCGGCAGTTGGGGCCCCAAGGCAGCGGACGCGCTGATCGCGGCCGACGGCTGCTGGATCAATCCGCAGCTAGCCGATGGCGACGAAGGCAAACAGGAGAAGAAATGAACGCGACACGGAAACTTCACGATCTGGGCCAGAGCCTCTGGCTCGACAACATCACCCGCGGGCTGCTGACCAGCGGCACCTTGAGCCGCTATATCAGGGAGTTCGCGGTGACGGGGCTGACCTCCAATCCCTCGATCTTCGACCAGGCTGTCAAGAGCGCAGACTTCTACGACGCGGCCATTGGGCAAAAAGCGCTGGCCGGAAAGTCGGGCGAGGCTCTGTTCTTCGAACTCGCCCTGGAGGACCTGACCCGGGCCGCCGACCTGTTCCGTCCTGTCCATGATGCCACCGGCGGCATGGACGGCTGGGTGTCGCTGGAGGTGTCGCCCCTGCTCGCGGACGACAGCGCCGCCACCCTCAAGGCGGCGCGAGAACTGCACGCGCGCGCGCAACGCGCCAATCTTTTCATCAAGATTCCCGGGACCCGCGCGGGCCTGCCGGCCATCGAGGAAGCCATCTTCGCCGGGGTGCCGGTCAATGTCACCCTGCTGTTCTCGCGCGAGCACTACCTCGCGGCGGCCGAGGCGTATATGCGCGGCATCGAGCGGCGCATTGCCGCCGGTCTCGATCCGAGAGTCGGTTCGGTCGCGTCGATATTCGTCAGCCGCTGGGACGTCGCCGTCAAGGACAAGGTTTCGGCCGGGCACCGCAACCGCCTCGGCATCGCCATCGCCATGCGCACCTACAAAGCCTACCGCGATCTCTTGGAGACACCGCGCTGGCGCAACCTGGTCGCTTCCGGCGCGCATCCGCAGCGCCTGCTCTGGGCCAGCACCGGCACCAAAGACCCGGCCGCGCCGGATGTTCTCTACGTCGAAGCGCTGGCGGCGCCGGATACCATCAACACCCTGCCCGAAAAAACACTGCTCGCCTTCGTCGATCACGGCAAGGTGGGCAGCGCATTGCCTGTCGATGGCGGCGATGCCGAAGCCGTGCTCGCGGAATTCGCCCGCGAAGGCGTGAACGACGAGGCGCTGGCCGCCGAGCTCCAGCGCGAAGGCACGGCAGCCTTCGCCAAGTCGTGGAATGAGCTGATGCAATGCATTGCGGAAAAGAGCAAAGTGCTTTCGGAGGCGAAGCAGTCATGAGCAGCCCGACTATGCCCCCCCGTTCGACTGCGCCGGCGCAAAGCCCCGCCGAGCGCCCGGCCTGGATAGCGCTGCAAGACCATTGCGCGACGATCCGCGATCTCCATCTGCGCCAGCTTTTCGCCGACGATCCCAAGCGCGGCGAGCGCCTGACTGTGGAGGCCGCCGGCATCACCCTCGACTACTCGAAGAACCGCGTCACAGACGAAACGCTGCGCCTTCTCGTGGCACTGGGCGAGGAATGCGGTCTGGGCGAGCGCATCGCGGCGATGTTCGGCGGCGAAAAGATCAACGTGACGGAAGGGCGCGCCGTCCTGCACAGCGCACTGCGCGCGCCGGCGAGCGAGCGGATCGTGGTCGATGGCGTCGATGTCGTGCCCGAGGTTCATGCCGTTCTGGAACGCATGGCGGCATTCTCGAATCAGGTCCGCAGCGGGCAGTGGCGGGGACACAGCGGCCGGCGCATCCGCAACGTCGTCAGCATCGGCATCGGCGGCTCCGACCTGGGCCCGGTGATGGCTTACGAAGCGCTGCGCCACTACAGCCAGCGCGATATGAGCTTCCGCTTCGTCTCCAATGTGGACGGCACCGACGTGGTGGAAGCCACGCGCGATCTCGACCCCGAAGAAACCCTGTTCATCGTCTGCTCGAAGACCTTCACGACCCAGGAAACCCTGACCAACGCCCACAGCGCCCGCGCCTGGACCTTGAGCAAACTCGGCGACGAGCGGGCGGTGGCCAGGCATTTCGTCGCCGTCTCGACCAACGCCGAGGGCGTAGCCGCTTTCGGCATCGATACCGCGAACATGTTCGGCTTCTGGGACTGGGTCGGCGGGCGCTATTCGATGGACTCGGCGATCGGCCTGTCGACCATGCTGGCCATCGGAGCGGAGAACTTCCGTGCGCTGCTCTCAGGCTTTCATGCGATGGATAGTCACTTCCGCAGCGCCCCCCTGGCGCAGAATCTGCCCGTGCTGATGGGGCTGCTGTCGGTGTGGAACTGCAACTTCCTCGGGGCGGAGACGGTCGCGGTGCTGCCCTACGATCAATACCTGAAGCGCTTCCCGGCCTATCTCCAGCAGCTGGCGATGGAGAGCAACGGCAAGCATGTCACCCAGGACGGCAGGCGCGTCGACTATCAAACCGGGCCCGTCGTCTGGGGCGAACCCGGCACCAACGGCCAGCATTCGTTCTATCAGCTGATCCACCAGGGAACGAGGCTGGTGCCGTGCGACTTCATCGGCTTCTGCCAGTCCTTGAACCCGCTGGGCCGGCATCATGATCTGCTGATGGCCAACCTGTTCGCCCAGAGCGAGGCGCTGGCCTTCGGCAAGACGGAGGCTGAGGTCCGCGCCGAGAACACGCCCGAGCGGCTGGTGCCGCACCGGGTCTTCGACGGCAATCGGCCGAGCAATACCCTGCTCGCCGAACGTCTGACGCCGCAAACGCTGGGCCTCCTGGTCGCGGCATACGAACACAGCGTGTTCACTCAGGGGATCGTCTGGAATATCGACTCGTTCGATCAATGGGGCGTCGAGTTGGGCAAAGTGCTGGCGCAGCGATTGACCCCGGAACTGGAAAGCGCGATCGAGCCGCGACTCCAGCACGACAGTTCGACCAATGCACTGATCCGGCGCTACCGGCGGCTGAAGAGGGGATCGTCATGAAAGTCAGTCCGCTGGCAGGCAAGCCTGCCACGACGGCGATGCTGGTCGACGTGCCCAGACTCGTCAGCGCCTACTACACCGAGGTGCCCGACGCTTCGCTGCCGGCGCAACGGGTTGCCTTCGGCACCTCGGGCCATCGCGGTTCGTCATTCCAAGGCAGCTTCAACGAATGGCATGTCCTGGCCATCAGCCAGGCGATCTGCGATTACCGCAGGAAGCAGGGCGTGGATGGCCCCCTGTATCTCGGCATCGACACGCACGCGCTGTCCGTGCCGGCGCAGGCCAGCGCGCTCGAAGTGTTGGCGGCCAACGGCGTCGACGTCATGATCGCGGCGGGCGACGAATACACGCCCACGCCGGTGATTTCCCACGCGATCCTCACCTGCAACCGCGGCCGCAGCGCCGGGCTTGCCGACGGCATCGTCATCACGCCTTCGCACAATCCGCCGGACAGCGGCGGCTTCAAGTACAACCCGCCCAACGGCGGCCCGGCGGGCAACGAGATCACGGGATGGATAGAGGCCCGCGCCAATGCGTTTCTGCAGGCCGGCCTCCAGGGCGTGAAACGGATTTCCCACGAGAAGGCGCTGCGCGCCGCCACCACGCACCGCCACGACTTTCTCAATGCCTACGTGGCCGATCTGGGCGGCGTGCTCGACCTGGAGGCGGTTCGCGGCGCGGACATCAAGATGGCGGTGGATCCGTTGGGCGGCGCCGGCGTCCACTACTGGGGCCCGATCGCCGAGCGCTATCGTCTGAATCTCACGGTGGTGAATGAAGTCGTCGATCCGACGTTCCGCTTCATGAGCGTCGATTGGGACGGGCAGATCCGCATGGACCCCTCATCAATTTACGCCATGCAGGGCCTGATCGGCCTAAAGGAGCGCTTCGATATCGCCTTCGCCTGCGACACCGACCATGACCGGCACGGCATCGTCACCCGCAACGGGGGTCTGCTCCCGCCCAATCATTACCTCGCGGTGGCCATCTTCTACCTCTGCCAGCACCGGCCGGCGTGGCGCCGCGAGGCGGCGGTCGGCAAGACCGTCGTCAGCAGCCGGATGATCGATCACGTCACGGCCAAGCAGGGCCGCAAGCTCTACGAAGTGCCGGTCGGTTTCAAGTGGTTCGTCGACGGGCTGCAGGACGGCTCGCTGGTCTTCGGCGGGGAAGAGAGTGCCGGGGCGTCGTTCAGCCGCCGGGATGGCAGCGTGTGGACGACGGACAAGGACGGCATCGTTCCGGCCCTGCTCTCGGCGGAGATCACCGCGACCATGGGCCGCGCGCCCGATGAGCTCTATCGCGAACTGGCGCGCGAGTTCGGCGAACCCGTTTACGATCGCGTCGAGGCGGCCGCGACCCCGGCGCAAAAACAGCTGCTGGCAAAGCTATCGCCGGAGCAGATCCATTCTGCAGAACTGGCCGGCGAAAAAATCCAGAGCATCCTCACCCGGGCCCCGGGCAACGGCGCGGCCATCGGCGGCTTGAAGGTGATCGCCAGGAGCGGCTGGTTTGCGGCGCGCCCTTCCGGCACCGAGGACATCTACAAGATCTATGCCGAGAGCTTTCTCGGCACGGATCATCTGCAACGCATCCTGGCGGAAGCGCAGACCATCGTCGCTGCCGCGCTGGCGGACCGCGCGCCAGCGTCCGAGACTAAGACGAAGGATACGCCGTGAGCAATGGAAAGTCGCGCAGTAAGTCCGAAGTTCCTGCCTTATCCGCGGATGCGGAGGGCTTCGCTTCCCTGTCCGAGCTGGCCCTTGATATGCGATCGGCATGGAACCATGCGACCGACCGGATATGGCGGCAGCTCGATCCGGTGCTCTGGGAGTTGACCCTGAATCCCTGGGTCGTCCTGCAGACGGTGTCGCGCGAGAAGCTCCGGCGCGAACTCGCCGATCCGGCCTTCCGCACGGATGTCGACGCGCAGCTCAAGGTCAGGCGGGATGCGGCGGCGGCCCCCGCGTGGTTCCAGCAGAGCCAGCCGCAGTCGAAGCTCAGCTGCGTCGCTTATTTCAGCATGGAATACATGCTGAGCGAAGCCTTGCCCATCTATTCGGGCGGGCTGGGCAATGTCGCCGGCGATCAACTCAAGGCCGCCAGCGATCTGGGCGTTCCCGTGATCGGCCTGGGGCTGCTCTACCAGCAAGGCTATTTTCGCCAGGTGATCGACCAGACCGGCGCGCAGCAGGCGCTCTTTCCCTACAACGACCCGGGACAGCTGCCGATCACGCCTTTGCGCCAGGCCGACGGCGAGTGGCTGCGCCTGAAGATCGACCTGCCCGGTTACCCGGTCTGGCTGCGCGTCTGGCAGGTTCAGGTCGGGCGCGTGAAGTTGTACCTGCTGGACAGCAATGACGCGGCGAATTACCCCGCGCACCGGGGCATCACCAGCGAACTTTACGGGGGCGGGCCGGAACTGCGCCTGGAGCAGGAAATACTGCTGGGCATCGGCGGCTGGCGCCTGCTCGCGGCGCTCGGCATCGCGCCGGAAGTCTGCCACCTGAACGAAGGCCATGCGGCGCTGGCCGTGCTCGAGCGCGCCCGCAGCTTCATGCAGGAGAGCGGGCAGCCTTTTGACGTCGCGCTGGCGGTGACCAGGGCGGGCAACCTGTTCACCACCCACACGGCGGTGGCGGCCGGCTTCGACCGCTTCGCGCCGGCGCTGATCGAGCAATATCTAGGCGCCTACGCCGAGCAGAAGCTCGGCATCAGTCTCCACGATCTGCTGGCCCTGGGACGCCAGGACCCGAACGACCCGGCGGAACCGTTCAATATGGCGCATCTGGCGATTCGCGGCAGCGGCGCGGTCAATGGCGTCAGCCGCCTGCACGGCGCGGTGAGCCGGCGCCTGTTCGGGCCGCTCTTCCCGCGCTGGCCGGAGGCCGATGTGCCGGTCGGTTACGTGACCAACGGCGTCCATATGCCCACCTGGGATTCGGCGGCGGCAGACCAGCTGTGGACCGAAGCCTGCGGCAAGGACCTCTGGCTTGGCACGACGGAAAATCTGGATCAGGCCATGCGCGGCGTCTCGGACGCCCGGCTCTGGCAATTCCGCACCGTCGCCAGCCAGGCCCTGGTGGACTATGCCCGCGGAAGATTGTCCCGACAGAAGACCGTGTCGGGTGCAGCGCCCGGGTCGATTGAGGCGGCGGGCCATCTGTTCGACTGCAATGTCCTGACGCTGGGTTTTGCCCGCCGCTTCGCGAGCTACAAGAGACCGAATCTGCTGCTCCACGACCCGGAGCGCCTGCTGCGCCTGCTCACCCATCCGCAACGCCCGGTGCAGCTCATCATGGCCGGCAAGGCCCATCCCGCGGACCTGGCGGGGCAGGCCCTGATACGGCAATGGATGCAGTTCATCGGCCGTCCCGAGGCGCGGCCCCATGTGATCTTCCTCAGCGACTACGACATGTCTCTGACGGAGCAACTGGTGCAGGGCGTCGATGTCTGGCTCAACACGCCTCGCCGTCCGTGGGAAGCATGCGGCACGAGCGGCATGAAGGTGCTGGTCAATGGCGGCATCAACCTGTCGGAACTGGACGGCTGGTGGGCCGAAGCCTATGCGCCGGAAGTCGGCTGGGCGCTGGGCGACGGCCGGGAGCACGATGACGATCCAGCCTGGGACGCCGTCGAAGCCGAGGCGCTCTACGATCTGCTCGAACGCGAGGTGATCCCGGAGTTCTATGCCCGGGACGAGAACGGAATTCCCACCGCCTGGGTCCGGCGGATGCGCGAAAGCATGGCGCAATTGACGCCGCGCTTTTCCAGCAACCGCGCGGTGCGCGAGTACACCGAGCAGCACTACCTGCCGGCAGCCGCGGCCTACCGCGAGCGGGCCGTCGACCAAGGCAGGATAGGCACGGCCATCGTCCGCTGGCGGCAAGCCCTGGCGCAATGCTGGAGCGCACTGCGCTTTGGCGAAACGACGATCGAGCGCGACGGCGGGCAAAATGTGTTCGAACTGCAGATGTATCTCGACGGCCTCGACCCGGAGACGGTGCGGGTCGAGCTTTACGCCAACGGCGAGAACGGCAGCGCGCCCGAGCGGGTGGAGATGAAGCGGGTGCGGCAACTCGTGGGTGCCGCCAACGGCTACACCTATCGCGCGGAAGTGCCGGCCACCCGCCCGGCGACGGACTATACGGCGCGCGTCATGGCGCACTGCGAGGGCGTCGCGGTTCCGCTGGAAGAAGCGCGCATCCTCTGGCAGCGGTGAGTCGATACGGACATGAAGAAGCCTCTCCGCCCGCTGCGCGATTATGTGGCAGAGGTTTCCGAACGCACTGAAGTCCGGATCGGGGTTCCCCTGCCCATGGGAACCCACGAATACGGCGGGGGAGTCAACTTCGCCTTCTTCAGCCGTCATGCCAGCCGCGTCCGGCTGGAGCTGTTCGATCTGCCGGCAGACGCCACGCCCGCCAGGGTGATCGAGTTCGATCCGGCGCGCAACCGCACCGGCGACATGTGGCACGTCTGGGTCGAGGGGATAAGACCCGGCCAACTCTATGCCTATCGGGTGGACGGTCCCTACCAGCCCAGGGAAGGAAACCGCTTCAATTTCCGCAAGCTGCTCCTGGACCCCTTTGCCACGGCGATCGCGCCGCTGCCCAGCTGGGATTTCGGGCCGGCCCGCGGCTACGATCCGGCGGCGAGCGACCGGGACCTGGTCCCGTCCCCGACGGACGACGCCGGCGCCATGCCGAAATGCGTGTTCACCCTCGAACATTTCCACTGGGAAGACGACCGGCCGCTCCGGCATCCCTGGTCGAAGACCGTGATTTACGAAGCGCATGTCCGCGGCTTCACCATTCATCCCGCCTCCGGGGTCGGGCATCCGGGCACCTACCGCGGCCTGATGGAAAAGATCCCTTACCTGACGGAACTCGGCGTGACCGCGGTGGAACTGATGCCGGTGCACGAGTTCAATGAAAACCAGGTGCTGGGCGTCAATCCGCAGACAGGCCAGCCGCTCAGGAATTACTGGGGCTACGATCCCGTCGCCTTCTTTGCGCCGAAAGCCTCGTACAGCAGCGCCGGCGGCCTCGGCCAGCAGAAGCTGGAGTTCAAGGAAATGGTCCGGGCGCTGCACCGGGCCGGCATCGAAGTGATCCTCGATGTCGTCTTCAATCACACCGCGGAGGGCAGCGAGCTCGGCCCCACCCTCTGTTTCCGCGGGATAGACAACGCGATTTTCTACACCCTGGCGGAAGACAGGCGATACTACAAGGACTACACGGGTACGGGCAACACCGTCAATGCCAACCATCCGGTGGTCCGGGGTTTCATCCTGGACGCGCTGCGCCATTGGGTGGTCGAGATGCATGTCGACGGTTTCCGCTTCGACCTCGCCTCGGTGCTCGGCCGCGACGGCACGGGCCGCCTGCTGGCCAACGCCCCGCTGCTCGAACGGATTGCCGAGGATGCGATCCTGCGCGACGTGAAGATCATCGCCGAAGCCTGGGACAGCGCCGGCGCCTACGAAGTCGGCAGCTTTTCGGAGCGCCGCTGGGCGGAGTGGAACGGCCGCTACCGGGACGATGTCCGGCGTTTCTGGCGCGGCGACGAGGGCATGCTCGGCCTGTTCGCCAGCCGCATCTGCGGCAGCGCCGACATCTACAGGAAGTCGGGCAAAGGTCCCGAGGGCAGCATCAACTTCCTCACCTGCCATGACGGTTTCACCCTGAACGACCTGGTGAGCTATCGCGACAAGCACAACGAGGCCAACGGGGAAAACAATCACGACGGGGCGAACGACAACTTCAGCGACAACTGCGGCGCCGAAGGCGAGACGGCCGATGCCGGCATCGAAAGCTTGCGCCTGCGCCAGATCAAGAACTTCCTGCTGACGCTGATGATTTCGCGCGGCGTGCCGATGCTGCAGGGCGGCGACGAGTTTCGCCGCAGCCAGGGCGGCAACAACAACGCCTACTGCCAGGACAACGAAACCAGCTGGCACGACTGGAGGCGTCTTGAAGCGCACAGGGAAGTGTTTCGCTTCACCCGGGGCATGATCGCCTTCCGTCGCGACCATCCGGTGCTGAGCAAGGAGCGATTCTACACGGATGCCGAGATTCACTGGTTTGCGGCGCATGGGGGATTGCCCGACTGGGCCGACCCGAAACAATGAACTTTCGCCTGTCTGGTCCATGAAGACGGGCAGCACGCACTTTTCCTGATGTTCAATGCCGGCGCCGATGCGGTCGATTTCCTCTTGCCCGCTCCGCAGTCCTGCGCCCGGTGGTATCGGGCCATCGATACCGCCGGCGCAGCGCCGCAGGATATTCTTGCCGCAGGCGAGGAAGTGCTTTTGGCAACTCAACTGACATTCCGCCTGAGTCCCCGGTCGAGCGCCATCCTTCTGGCGCGATGACCGAAGCATCCAGGCGGTTGGGAGAATCGGATCATGAAGACGCTTGCCCCGGAACCGCTCCGCAAGATCGACGCCTACTGGCGTGCCGCCAATTACCTGTCGGTCGGGCAGATCTACCTCTACGACAATCCGCTGCTCCGGCGGCCGCTGGTGGACACGGACATCAAGCGGATGCTGCTCGGGCACTGGGGCACGACGCCCGGACAGAACTTCATCTACGCGCACCTGAACCGGATCATCAGGAAATACGACCTCGACGTGATCTACGTCTCCGGCCCCGGCCACGGTGGCCCGGCGGTCGTCGGCAACACCTATCTCGAGGGCACCTACAGTGAGATCTATCCCAATATCAGCCAGGACGAGGCCGGACTGCAGAAGCTCTTCCTGCAGTTTTCCTTTCCCGGCGGCATCCCCAGCCATGCTTCTCCCGAGTGCCCGGGCTCGATCCACGAAGGCGGCGAACTGGGCTATTCGCTCAGTCATTCCTTCGGGGCGGCGTTCGACAATCCCGACCTCATCGTCGCCTGCGTCGTCGGCGACGGCGAGGCGGAGACCGGACCGCTGGCCACTGCCTGGCATTCCAACAAATTCCTCGATCCGGCCACGGACGGCGCGGTGCTGCCCATCCTGCATCTGAACGGCTACAAGATCAGCAACCCGACCGTCCTGGCGCGCATCGAGCACGAGGAACTGGATCAGTTGCTGCGCGGCTATGGCTGGACGCCGATCTTCGTCGAGGGCCACGAGCCCGCGCCGATGCACGAAGCCATGGCCACGGCCCTGGACGCGGCGGTGGAGGCCATCAGCAAGATACAGCAGGACGCCCGTGTTCATGGCAAGCAAGGGCGGCCGCGCTGGCCGATGATCGTGCTCAGGTCGCCCAAGGGCTGGACCGGGCCCAAGGTGGTCGATGGCCTGCAGGTCGAAGGCACTTTCCGCGCGCACCAGGTGCCGCTTCACCCGAACAAGCAGCCCGAACACCTCAAGCTGCTGGAAGACTGGCTGAGAAGCTACCGGCCGGAGGAACTGTTCGACGAACAAGGCCGCCTGAAACCGGAACTGGCCGAGCTGGCACCCAAGGGCCAACGCCGCATGGGGGCGAATCCCCACGCCAACGGCGGCATGCTGCTGCGCGATCTGCGGATGCCGGACTTCCGCGACTATGCGGCCGACGTGCCGGCGCCGGGCGCGCCGGGCATCGGCGACACCCATGTGCTCGGGCCCTTCCTGCGCGATGTGACGAAGCTGAACTTCGAGCAACGGAATTTCCGCGTCTTCGGCCCCGACGAGACGCTCTCCAACGGCCTGGAAGCGCTGTTCGAAGTGACCCGGCGGCAGTGGGATGCCGCCACCCTGGCGAACGACGAGTTTCTCGCGCCCAGCGGGCGGGTCATGGAAATGTTGAGCGAGCACCAGTGCGAAGGCTGGCTGGAAGGCTATCTGCTCACCGGGCGGCACGGCCTGTTCAACTGCTACGAAGCCTTCATCCACATCATCGATTCGATGTTCAACCAGCACGCCAAGTGGCTGAAGATCACCGCGCACCTGCCCTGGCGGCGCAAGATCGCCTCGCTCAACTATCTGCTCGCCTCGCATGTCTGGCGCCAGGATCACAACGGCTTCACCCACCAGGACCCAGGCTTCATCGACCATGTCGTGAACAAGAAAGCCGAGGTGGTGCGGGTGTACTTTCCGCCGGATGCCAACTGCCTGCTGTCGGTGATGGACCACTGCCTGAGGAGCCGCCATTACGTCAATGTCGTGGTCGCAGGCAAGCACCCGGCGCCGCAATGGCTGGGCATGGACGCCGCGGTCAAGCACTGCAGCGAAGGCATCGGCATCTGGCAGTGGGCCAGCAACGACCAGGCGGTGGCGCCGGACGTGGTGATGGCCTGCTGCGGCGACGTGCCGACGCTGGAGGCGCTGGCCGCCGTCTCGATCCTGCGCGAACATCTGCCCGAGTTGAGAATCCGTGTGGTCAACGTCGTCGACCTGATGAAGCTGCAGCCGCCGTGCGAACACCCGCTCGGTTTGTGGGTCATG
>CAIVDC010000069.1 GCA_903904605.1 uncultured Sterolibacterium sp. | reverse complement strand
GTTCCGTACGCTTCTCGGCCGGCTTCTCGGCCAGTTCGATTTGATCGTCATCGACGAGGCCCACAAGAGCCGCGACGGCGCCGACGAGACCCGTTCCACGAAGCGCCTTTCATTTCTCTTGGAAGAGATCCTTCAGCCCGCTGCTGGTTGCCGCCGGCTCGCGCTGACGGCCACGCCGGTCCAACTCGGCGCGTCGGATTGGGGCAGCACCCTTCGGCGCATCGGTCTCGGCAAACCGGACCTCGACCGCAGGTTGGCGGCGATCCAGGGGTTCGACGAGCTTCACCGCAAATTCCGCTCCGGTCCGGCCTCTGAAGCGGATGTGGAAGAGATCGTCGGTGTGGCGGAACGGTTCCAGGGCGCCCTGGCTGATGTGGTGGTGCGGCGGCGTTGGGTCGATCAGGGCATCATGCGCCAAGCGGCCGACATTCTGCAGGAACCCGGCACGCATCCTCATCGGCGGTGGGACGTGCCCCCGGCCGAGGTCGCCTGGAGCGCCTTGGACGTTGCGTACCGGATGGCATTTCTGGCGGCGGAGGGCCGCAGTCTGGCTTCGGTCGACACGGATCTGGGACTCGTCGAACGGCATCGGGCTGCGCGGCATGCCCAGGCGATGGACGTTCTGGACCAGCCGGGACAAGATGATGAACTGACCACCCAGTTATCGGAAACCGCTCGGCACACCTATTGGGGGCGCGTCCAGGCTGCTTGGTGGCCGACTGCCGGCCTGGAGGGGGATGATACGCTGATCGTCCATCCCCGAATCGTGGCCGCCTGCGACTGGATCGATGACGTTGTGGTGCGCGATGTTGGCAAGGTGCTGGTGTTCGGTTCCTATAACCGGCCGCTGAAGGCGTTGTCCGATGCGCTCAACATCCGCTGCTTCCTGCGCGAAGTGGCCGCAGGCAAGCCGACCAAGCCGCCCAATGCGCTCCGTCAGCGCGAGGGCGCCCAAGACCGGCTCATGGATGCCGTCCTGCAGTGCATGAGGGACGGCTCTGAGATCAGGCAGGCGGTTGCCTTGGCCGGTGGCCTCAATGCGTTGATCCAAGCGTCTGTCCGGCTCTATGACATCCGATCCGACGGCCTCGGCCGCGACGTCACTGACGCATTGCAGGAGGCCGACGTGCGGGACGCCCATCTACGGAACGTCGTCCGGCTAGCCGCGTTGGAGCGTATGATTGCATCCGGTTCCGACGGCAAGGGCATGAGGCCCTTCATCGACAGCCTTCTAACCGCACTCAGCGCGTCGGCCAAGGAGTCCGGAGACGATGATGATGAAGCTCAGGCAGCCGACGATATGCTGCTTGAGGCATTGCGCATGGAAGAAGAACTTTCCCAGGTCGGGCGCAGCGATTTCGCGCGTCTGCTGAATGGCAAAAGCAGCCATGCGACGCGGCACGTTCTGCAGGCCCTGTTCAACACGCCCCTTGTGCGTCCGCAAATCCTGCTGGCGCAAAGCCGCGTGGCCTCGGAAGGCCTCAATCTCCACCGGGCGTGCCGTCACGTCGTCTTTCTGCATCTGGACTGGAATCCAGCCGTTATCGAGCAGCAACTCGGCCGGGTTGATCGAGTGGACAGCTATTGGCATCAGACGTTCAAGGCTGCAAAAGACGCGGGCGATCTGCCTCGCATTGAGATCGCGACGGTGGTACTCAACGGGACCAGCGACGCCAGCAAGCGGGACCATATTGTGAAGCGCCAGCGCATGCTGGGCGCGCATCTTTTCGGTGAAATCCTGCCCTCTGACCTCATGAAAAAGCTGAAGCCGGAATGGCGCGATCGCATTCACGCTGCGTCACCAAGCTTTTCGCCCACCGGGACAAGCCAGCTAATGGTGGCGCCCTCCCACAAGGTGCGAGAGGATGCCAACTGAAAAAGCACTTGGGAGCGCATCCGGCTGCTTCAACTAAACAATCCCATGTGCGCGGCTCTCGTGGCTGCGTCGGCCCAGCATGTTGCAAACCGGGCCGTCTAGCATGTTGGGAACGACTTCCTGATCGGCCGAAGGTAAGCGGTTCGAGCGCACCCTTCTTCCCGAAACGGTTTCCGTGACCGAGATTGCGCGCGGGTTCACGGGAGACGGAGGGGACGATGGGAGAAGGCGTCAGGCTTCATCCCAGGCTTGAAGCCATGGGTGAAGACAGGCCGTATCGGCGGATCGAGGTGATCACGGGACGGCGG
>CAIVDC010000068.1 GCA_903904605.1 uncultured Sterolibacterium sp. | reverse complement strand
TGATCTCGTCGGTGATGTGCGGGATCACCTGTACCGTCTTGCCCAGGTATTCGCCGCGCCGCTCCTTCTTGATCACCGACTCGTAGATCTGGCCGGTAGTGAAGTTGTTGCGCTTGCCCATCTTGGCGCAGGTGAAGCGCTCGTAATGGCCCAGATCGAGGTCGGTCTCGGCGCCGTCCTCGGTGACGAAGACCTCGCCGTGCTGGAACGGACTCATGGTTCCAGGATCGACGTTGATGTAGGGATCGAGCTTGAGGTGGGTGACCTTGATGCCGCGGGACTCGAGGATGGCACCTAAGGATGCGGCGGCGATGCCCTTGCCCAGAGAGGACACGACACCGCCCGTAACGAAGACGTATTTGGCCATGGATACTGGTGCAGCGGGAAAGCCAGATGATAGCCGAATTCGGCACGCCGCTCAATTGGCCTGACGCAGCTTGTTTCTTGCCGCCTCAGGCCTTGAGTTCGGGGCGCGCGCGGAAATGCTCCAGGGCCTCGGGGTTGGCCAGCGCCTCGGCGTTCTTGACCGCTTCGCCATGAACGACTTTTCTCACCGCCAGTTCGACGATTTTGCCGCTCTTGGTGCGCGGGATGTCGCCGACCTGAAGTACTTTCGCCGGCACATGGCGCGACGTGGCGTTGTCGCGTATCACCTGCTTGATGCGGGCAATGAGTTCATCGTCGAGTTTCAGGTCGTCGGCGAGCTTGACGAAGAGCACGACGCGCACATCATTGCTGCTTTCCGGCGGCCAATTCTGGCCGATGACGATGGACTCGACGACTTCTGGCAGCTTCTCCACCTGGCGGTAGATCTCGGCGGTGCCGATGCGCACGCCGCCGGGATTGAGCGTCGCGTCCGAGCGTCCGTAGATGATGAAACCGCCGTGCTCCGTGACTTCGGCGAAGTCGCCGTGGCACCAGATATTGGCGAAGCGCGCGAAATAGGCGGCATGGTATTTCTGACCGTCGGCGTCGTTCCAGAAGCCTATCGGCATCGAAGGAAAGGGCCGGGTGCATACCAGTTCGCCCTTCTCGCCTGCTATCGGCCGGCCATCCTCGTCGAACACGGCAACCGCCATGCCCAGTGCCGCGCACTGGATTTCGCCGCGCCACACCGGGGCGAGGGGGTTGCCCAGGACAAAGCAGGAGACGATGTCGGTGCCGCCCGAGATCGAGGCGAGCTGGAGGTCTTGCTTGACGGCACGATAGACGTAGTCGAAAGCCTCGGGCACCAGCGGGCTGCCGGTCGACAACATGACGCGCAGCTTCTCCAGCTGGTGCGTCCTGGCCGGCGCGAGATTGATCTTGGCGATGGCGTCGATGAACTTGGCCGAGGTGCCGAAGTGGGTCATGCCCTGGTCATCGGCAAGATCGAACAGGATAGTGCCACGGCCGAGGAAGGGGGAGCCGTCATAAAGCAGCAGGGTCGCGCCCGAGGCGAGACCGGACGCCAGCCAGTTCCACATCATCCAGCCGCAGGTGGTGAAGTAGAACAGCCGGTCGCCGGGCCTGATGTCGCAATGCAGTTGCTGTTCCTTCAAGTGCTGCAGCAGCGCGCCGCCGGCGCAATGCACGATGCACTTGGGCACGCCGGTGGTCCCCGAGGAATACATGATGTAAAGCGGATGAGCGAAGGGCAGGCGGGCGAATGCGATGTCTTCGACGGCGCGATAAGGCGCGAGAAAATCGGCCAGCAGCTGCGCCTTGCCGATCGACGCAACATCGGGCGCCGCCTGCACGTAGGGGACGATGACGACGCGCTCCAGGCTGGGCAGCTGCGCCGCCACTGCGGCGACCTTGTCCAGGCTGTCGATGGTCCTGCCGTTGTAATAGTAGCCATCGGCGGCGATGAGCAGCTTGGGCTCGACCTGGCCGAAGCGGTCGAGTACGCCCTGGACGCCGAAGTCGGGCGAGGCGGAAGTGTAGATCGCGCCGATGCTGGCAGCGGCCAGCATCGCGATGATGGCCTCGGGCAGATTGGGCAGATAGGCGGCGACGCGATCGCCGCGGCCGACGCCGAGTGCGGTGAGCGCCGCGGCGAACTGCGCCACGCGCAGATAAAGCTCGGCGTGGGAGAGCCGCCGCTTGACCTTGTCCTCGCCCTGAAAGATGAGGGCATCCGTGTCGGCGCGGCTACGCAACAGGTTCTCGGCAAAATTGAGCTGCGCCTCGGGAAACCAGCGGGCACCGGGCATCTTGTCGCCATCGAGGAGTACCCGCTCGCCCCGTTCACCGATGACGCCGGTGAAATCCCAGAGCGAGCGCCAGAACTCCTCGGGCTGATCGACAGACCAGGCGTGCAGTTCGCCATAGCCGGCAAACTGCCGGCCCCATTGCGCCGCGGCCGCGCCCATGAAGGCGGTCAGGCGCAAGGCCGCCAGGCGCTCCGGGGACGGCTGCCACAGCGGCGTCAGGCTTTTGTCCGCGCTCATTCGAGGAGTTTCCTCATCGCGTCGGGCAGGGGCATCGACTTGCCTGTCGCCGGATTGGTCCACACGATTTTCGCCGCTCCCTCGGCATAAAGCCTGTCCTCGCCGACCCGGCGCATCTCGAAATAGGTGTCCGCGCTGCTGCGCCCGGGCTTGGCCAGATAGGTGGACACTTCGACCGTGCCGGGATAGACGAAGGGGATCAGGAAGGAGCAGCTGGCGTTGATGATCACCGGCGCGCCTTCCACCTGGCCAGCGAGGATGCCCAGCGTCGCCATCCACTCGATGCGCGCCTGTTCTGCGTAGCGAAAATAATAGGTGTTATTGACGTGTCCCATCGCGTCCATGTCGCCCCAGCGGATGGGGATTTGGGTGGTATGCACCAGCTTGCGTTCCATGTTGTTCGCGGCTTTGCTCAAAGGTTTGCAATTATAATGCGCAAAGGCTCGCTGACATCGGGAATGACATGGAACGCGATGCGATGGGATTCGATGCGCTGATCGTCAGCCTGGCTGCGGCCGGGCGCCCTGGATGCTCTCGCTCACGGCTGACCACACGAAGCTCGAGCTGGCCGCCGACTGCCCGCCGAAAAACTACCCCAAGCCCGACGGCGTCCTCAGCTTCGATCGCCTCTCCCCGGTGTTTCTCTCCAACACCCATCGCGAGGAGAACGAGCCTTGCCACCCGATATTGAAAGACCCGGGGGTGGCGATCAGGACTAACCTCGCCCTCTATGACGCGCCCGAGCAATGCTATTGCCCGGCCGGCGTCTATGAGATCCTGAAGGACGAGGCTGAAAATATCCCTATCTGCAGATCAATGCCCAGAACTGCGTGCATTGCAAGACCTGCGACATCAAGGACCCGACCCAGAACATCAACTGGGTCGTGCCCCAGGGCGGGGAAGGACCGGTTTATCCGGGGATGTAGGCTGCCTAGGAAGGGTAACGGCTAAGCACCAGCACCGCGTTGCTGCCGCCGAAGGCGAAGGAGTTGGACATCACGGCATCGATGGCCAGACCCGGGCGGGCGACATTGGGAACATAGTCGAGATCGCATTGCGCATCGGCCTTGCGATAATTCACCGTCGGGGGAATGACGCCGGAACGCATCGCCATCAGACTGACGATCAGTTCGACGGCGCCGGCAGCACCCATCAAGTGGCCATGCATGGACTTGGTGGAACTAATCGGCAGATGCCGTGCCGCTTCAGCGAAGACGCTCTTGATGGCCGCCGTCTCCACCGGGTCGCCCAAGGGCGTCGCGGTGCCGTGAGCGTTGAGATAGCCGATCGCGGAAGGCGCCAGGTTGGCGTCGAGAAGCGCAGATCGCATCGCCCTGGCCTGTCCCTCCGCAGCGGGTTTGGTGAGGTGCAGGCCATCGTTGCTGCGGCCGTAGCCGGCGAACTCCGCGAGAATGCGGACACCACGCGCTAGGGCATGCTCTTCCGACTCCAGCACCAGCGCCCCGGCGCCTTCGCCCAGAACCAGTCCCTGGCGGTCCGCCGAGAACGGTCGGCAGGTCGCCGCAACGTCCTCTGCATCAGCGGGGGCCTGTACGCGCAATCCTTCCCAGGCCTTGAGGATGCCGAAGGTGAGCATGGCCTCGCTGCCGCCGGCCAGAGCCACATCGATTTCTCCGCAACGTATGGCGCGAAAAGCATCGCCCAGGGCATTCGCCGACGAAGCACAGGCCGTCGAATAAGTCATGACCGGGCCGCGAATGCCGTACTCGATACCGATCTGCGATGCCGCGGCATTGTTCATCACCATGGGCACGCTCAAGGGACGAACCCGGTCCAGGCCCTTGCGGTAAAGTTCGAGATAGCCCTGCTCGACCGTCTCCGCCCCACCCATGGCGGTACCCCAGAAGATTCCGGTCCTGTCCTGCAGTGCCGCGTCGAAACCCAGGCCCGCATCGGCCACCGCCTGCCTGGCCGCCACCAGCGCGAACTGGGCGAAGCGGTCGAGCATGCCGGCGCGAAGCGCAGGGAAGTGATCCTTGGCAGTGAAGTCGAGACAGGCGGCAACGGGGGAGATCAACTGGTCGGCGAAATCCCGCTGCAGACGCCGCACGGCGGATCGTCCGGCGACCATGCTGGCAAAGAATTCTTGGGCGGTGGCCCCACCCGGAGCCAGGACGCCGACACCGGTGACTACGACGCGGGGCATTATTGAGGGATAGAGGATGCGGGCAGTGATTGAGCGGCCAGCGCCTTGTCGATCAGGTCGGCGATATCCTGAATGGTATCGATTGCAGTGCGTTCGTCGGTGAGCCTGACGTGGAACGCATCCTCTAGATCGAACATGAATTCAACCATGGCCAGGGAATCGATGCCGATCTCTTCAAGACGTTGCGCCGGCTACAGCTTCTCCATGCTCAAGTCGAGGCGCTCCTGCATCAGCTTTTGTATCGTTGCCAAGGTGCTCATATAAAATATTGGAACCTCAGCGGTAATTGTGGGTAGTTTGTCATATTTTGTGGCGCACGCAGAAAGATTTCGTGCGAGGATTTCACCCTCCTGGGGCGCTGCCCCAGACCCCGCACTCGCCGTGAGGCAGCCGCCGGGGATGAAAGA
>CAIVDC010000067.1 GCA_903904605.1 uncultured Sterolibacterium sp. | reverse complement strand
GATTTGCGCTCGTTCTTTTCCTCGTCAGGCAACCGACGGGGAACGAAATGGCGCTCAAGCACGGAGATGGACTCCAGAAGTGGGAAATTGCAGTCACGAAGAAGCTGGTTGGTGAATTCCGAAGACGATCTCGAACCCTCGTGCGCGAGGAGTTCGATGACCTGGTCCAGGACTGCCTGGCGCACTGGATCGTCGTGCGCCAGAAGCTCAGCCCCGACCCGGACAACCCGCCTGTGGGCTACATGGCCCAGGTCATTCGCAACAAGCTGACCGACTTGATGCGGGAGCAGTCGGCAGAAAAGCGCGCCGGCGATCTCAATGCGCTGTCCCTCGACGCGACGATCGACGGTTCAGAGGACGGGATGACCTTCGGCGAACTGCTCGCCGATACCGAATCCACGGCCGGCGGCGATCACCAGGGCGTCGATGGGCATCACGCACGCATCGATGTGGAGCGCGCGCTTGACCGGCTGACCCCGGCTCAACGCCGGCTGTGCGCGATGCTCGGCGAGGAGGGACTTTCGATCAAAGAGGCCGCCGAGCGGCTCCGAATCCCGCGCGGCACGCTCTACGAGGAGATCAAGCGTATCCGCAAGGTCTTCGCCGAGCACGGGCTTGGCGACTATTTGAAGGAGTGACCCGACACTTTTTCCATTGATTCCGTATGCCTGACCAGAGACCTGAATCGGCAAGGAATCGATGATCAAGTTCACCATCACAAGCACCAAAGGCGGTGTCGGGAAAACGACGCTCACGGCCAATCTCGGCGCGCTGCTGGCCGACATGGGCCTGCGCGTCCTGCTGATCGACGCGGACGTCCAGCCGTCGCTGTCGAAGTATTTCCCGCTGGCGACGCCGCAGCCTGGCGCTGGCCTGACCGAAGTCATCGTCCGCGGCGAAGTCACGGCTGCGTGCATCACCGCGACCATCTACCCGAACCTCGACATCGTGGTCTCGGATGACCCTGAGGGCCACCTGCCCAACTGGCTCTTGAATCGCATCGACCGAGGTTTTCGCCTGCGCTTCGCGCTGCAGGCGCCGGTGGTGGCCGGCAACTACGACTGCGTGTTGATCGATACCCAGGGTGCGATCGGGCCCTTGCAGGACGCGGCCGTCATGGCGGCCGACATCCTCGTCTCGCCGATCACGCCGGAAATCCTTTCGGCGCGCGAGTTCAAGGACGGAACGATGGAACTGCTCGACCGGCTTGAACCAGGCAGTGCGCTCGGCGCCACGCTGGGGCCGGTCAAGGCGGTGATCTATCGGCAGGACCGTACCGCCGACGCCCGTTTGATCGCTAACGGGATCCGCGAAGACTTCATCCGCCTCAAGGGCCGCGTAACCGTTCTCGACACGGTAGTACCTCATGCCAAGGCCTACAAGGAAGCGGCGACCTTGCGCATTCCCGTCCATCGGCACGAGCGCCGCCGCGACGGTGTGATGCCGAGCGCCAGCACCGTCATGCACCAACTGGCCTGGGAACTCATTCCCAGCCTGCTGGGTGTTCATGCCGACGAGCCCCACGAGGAGCCATCGTCATGAGCGGCAAGGTCTCAGTCGATGAGCGCCGGCGCTTGGTGGCGGAATCGCTGCAGGTCGGCAACCCTGGAAACAACGCGCGCGGCCTGGCCGACCAGACCGAGCCACGCGCGGAATGCCAGATCGAGCTGATGGTCGACGAGATTCGAGCCTATGAGCACAACCCGCGCCGGGTAGAGAACGCCAAGTTCGATGACATCAAGGAATCGATCCGCACCAGCGGCCTGCGGTCACCGCTCACCGTGACTCGCCGACCTGGCGAGTCGCACTTTATCGTCGAGGCAGGCGGCAACACACGACTGCTCGCGCTGCAGCAACTGTGGGCGGAGACGCGAGATCCGAGATACCAGAAGCTCGTGGTGCTGTTTCGGCCGTGGCGGTCTGAGAGCCATGTGCTCACCGCCCACCTCATCGAAAACGAACAGCGCGGCGAGATGACCTTCTGGGACAAGGCTTCGGGCATCGTCGCCCTCAAATCGCGTCTGGAGGCCGAGCTGGGGCGGACGCTGACGCTGCGGCCGCTGGAAGACGCGCTGCATGCGCAGGGCTTGTCAGTCAACACCGCAACCCTGGGTCTCTACCTGTACGCCACCGAGCGCCTGCGGACGCTAGGCGAGGCTGTGGTCGCCATCTCCGGGCTGGACGTCAAGACCCTGCAGCCGCGGCTGAACGCGTTGAAGCGCTATGTGCAGGTGCGCCATACGATGAGCGAAGATGATCTGTATGCCACGGTCTTCGAGCCCATCTTCCGGCGGGTCGCCGAGAAATATCCGCACACCGGCAGCTTCAGTGTCGCCGCCACCTGCGAGGCGTGCGAAGCCGCGCTGGCTGCGTACCTCGGTGAAACCGCTCAGGCGTTGCGCGACGCCCTTCGGCCGGGATCGTTACGCGACGGTCCGGATGCCCCGGTCGACAGGTCTTCCGATGTCGCTGCCGCCAGCGCCGGCGCCACACCCGCTGATTCATCAGCGCCCGCTGGCCAGGCTGCCGTCGCCAGCGATGAACTACTCGTCCGCGCAAGAGCCTTTGCGCAGACGGCCGGCCTGGAGGATTGCGTGCAGCCGGAGCCGACGGCGGCGGCCGGCTATCGGCTGTCGGCGCTGCCAGAGGCGGCATCAGCCTCCTCGGAGCACCAACGCACCTGGTGGTTGCTCGCTACCATCACGGGCCAGGTCGAGCACGACGCGGTCGTGCCGGTATCCAAGCTATCGGAGTTATTGCTCTGGCTCGCGGATCCTATGGACATCGCCGCCGGTGCTTTCTGGGAGGTGCTGGCTTGCCTGCGGCGGACACGCGATGTCCGCGCCGGAACCGATGTGGGCGGCGGCCCGGTGCGTTCCGCGGAGGATGCCTGATGCTGGCCCTGCATGACACCCAGGTCCGTCTCGTCCTGCTCAACCACGTCACGGTCCGGTTGGCCGAAGCCCAGCCAGAGGAACTGCACGCCGCCGGTATCGAGGACGAGCAGTTGAGCCACTTGCGACAGCTCTCCGCAATCGATCTCAATCGCCTGGCCGCCATGCGCACGCTCACCATCGGCATCGCCTTCGATGGCGCCGCGCTGAAGGCCGGCCTGCGCGCGGTCGCACTGGTCAACGAAGCCAAGGCCCTCGAGACGTACTTCATCCGGCATGGGGCGTCGACCCATCTGATGGGCGAGCTTTTCAAGATCAGGCGCAAGTTGACCTTGAAGCGCCGCCGGGATGTCGATGCGCGCCGCCCTTCCGGGCGCGTGCCGCTGCCGGACTACGCGATACGTGAGCGGATCTACCAGGCCTGGCGGGCGATCGGTGACCCGACCCCGCGCGTTCGCTACTACCGGTTGCACCAGGAGTTTCCACACCTCCCGATCGCCGTGCTGGAAGTGGTGATCCGCGACTTCGAGGCCGACGCATGAACGCGCGCATCGAATCCCTTGGCATCAGCACCGACCTGCTGCTGGACGTCTTCGATATTCCGGTGAGCTTCCACCGCTGCCTCGTGCCCGTCACCGGTGGGGTCACGTCGGCGCTGATGCTGTCGCAGGCAATCTGGACCACCCAGGCCCTCGAAGCGTCCGCAGGAGGCTGGTTCATCCGCTCCCAGGAGCAGTGGACGCAGGAGACGGGGCTG
>CAIVDC010000066.1 GCA_903904605.1 uncultured Sterolibacterium sp. | reverse complement strand
GCGAACTTTACCGAACATCTCCATGGTGATCACCATTTCTTACTCCTGCGTAAAAATTACGCAGGATAGGCTGAACACCCTGGCCAGTTTTAAACCGGTACGACCTCCTCAAATTGGCTGGAATTCAGCCGGTACGAACACTACAGAGTCGGTAATTAGGCGAACGGTCTGGTTTGGCATGGTTATTCTCTCGTCATATGTCGCTGTTCGACTAATTTTGACGGCGTTTTGACTGCCCCTTTAATACCCATTATGGCCCAAAATTGGCCATTTGGCGAAAATCTCTGGGAAAGCGCTAATCACAGAAGTCTCTATTTAACCCATATTCTGCGCTGTTTTAGGGCAAGTAGGGGCGTTATGACATCCACAAGTCCTTGGACTCATAATCCTTTGGTCCTCGGTTCAAGTCCGAGCGGGCCCACCAACAAGGACAAGGGCTGCAGCGATTGCAGCCCTTGTCTTCCCAGCCCCTGGCGCACAATCGATGCACCTGGGCTTGGCATCGCCGGATCAGGACAACTTCTGGACGGCCCGCTCGTAGTAGGACAGATCGAGGTACTTATCCGGCGCCGGCACCGTACCGCCCATGCCTTCGATCTCCGCTCGAATCGCCAACACATTGCGAAAGCCTGCCATATCAAGGCGAGCGTCGGCAGCCATGCCGAAGCCCGGGGTCATCAGCGCGCCATAGGTTCTTTCGGCTATCGCGGATTCAAGCTTGAAGCGGGCGGCCAGCAGGTCCACCATCTCGGCTCGGTTGGCAGGGTTCATCGCATAGCGAACGGCTTCGATATAGGCCGCGATATAGCTTTCCAGCACGAAGGCATTTTCCCGACCCCACTTGCGCATGACATAAGCGCTGGTGGCCTGATAAGGACCGACCAGATCGCCGACGCGGCCAAAACTCTTCAGACCTTGGTCGCGGATAGTGAACGAGAAAGGCGGGTTCACCATGCCGGCGGCGAGTTCTGGCGTCGAAGCCATGGCAGCCGCGCGCGGCTGAGTGCCGCCAACGGCCTTGACGGTATAGTCGCGACCTTCGATCAGGCCGTTGTTCTTGAGAATCTTTTTCGCCACCAGCGCGTAGGAGGTGGCCGGCGCATCCACCGCCAGCAACTTGCCGCGGATATCGGCGAAGGACGCGATCTCCGAGCGCACCATGAATTCGTTCATGCCGGAGTCGCCGCCCATGACAATCACGACGTCTTCCTTCGCCGACTCGACCATGGCGACTGCATTGTCGATGCCGGCGTGGGCGATCTCGAACCTGCCCGCGGCGAGACCTTCGCGCTGCTGATCGGAATTGGGCGTGTATTGCAGCTCGATCTTCAAGTCGCGCCCGGCAAAAATCCCCCGCTCCAGCCCGACAAGAAGCGGCAGATTGGAGGAGACGGAAAATACATTGACGCGCAACAGCGTCCCGGATTGAGCCGATTCAGCGGCGGCGCGATTCATCATCAGTCTCCTCTGCGAAAGCCGCGATTATGCACGTAATTGCGGACCTTGCATGCCGGGCGCGCTTGCGCCTCGACACGGATTCGGGTTATGTTCTGCCCCATGCCAAAAGATCCAAGAGTGGAGTCGGCCGTTCGCCACTGGGCACCCCGCTTCGTTTCCAACGGCGTCGTTCTGGCCGACTTCGAGGAGGTCGTCGCGGGCATCGAGCGCTGGGAGGACTGGTGCGGCGCGTGGTCCGAGCGCGCCGCGGTTCACGAAGCGCTCGGTCGCGAGACGCTCGCCGCGGGCTATGGGCTCTCGGCCGGCGAGCATCTCTCCCGCGCCGGCGTCTACTACCATTTCGCCAAGTTTTTATTCGTGCACGACATGGCGCAGATGAAGTCCGCGCACATGAAATCCGTCGCCTGTCGGCAACTGGCCCTGCCTCATCTGACCCCGCCAGGCGAGCGCGTCGAGATCCCGTTCGAGGGCGGTCATCTTGCCGCCATCTTGCGCCGCCCCGAGGGCATCGCCCGTCCGCCGCTGGTGATCATGGTGCCGGGCCTCGATTCGGCCAAGGAGGAAATGGAATCCTACGAGACGCCCTTTCTGGCCCGCGGCATGGCGACCCTGCTGGTCGACGGGCCGGGTCAGGGCGAATCCGAATACCGCTTCGCGATACGCGGCGACTATGAAGTGGCCGTGAAGGCGATGGTCGACTGGGTCGAGACGCGGGCCGACCTCGATGCCGGACGCACCGGCTTATGGGGTGTGAGCCTGGGCGGCTATTACGCACCGCGCGCGGCGGCTTTCGAGAAGCGCGTGCGCGCCTGCGTTTCCCTGTCGGGTCCGTTCGACTGGGGCGATTGCTGGGATGCCCTGCCGCAATTGACGCGCGACGCCTTCCGGGTGCGCAGCTACCTGCCCACCGAGGCCGAGGCGCGCGCCTATGCAGCCACGCTCAGCCTGAAGGGCGTGGCGCGGCAGATCGAATGCCCGCTGTTCATCGTCGCCGGAAAGCAGGACCGCATCGTGCCCTGGGCCGACAGCGCGCAACTCGCTGCCGAAGCATCGGGTCCGGTCGAACTCTTGATGATCGAAGACGCCGGACACAATGCCAACAACCGGCCCTACCGCTATCGCACGCGCACGGCGGACTGGATGGCCGACCAACTGAACGCAGGGGCCCCGATTTGAAAGCACCGAACACACCGCCGCGCATCCGCATTGCCGCTGCCGGCAAGCGCTACCAGCAGCACCAGATCTTCGAGAATGTCGATCTCACGGTGGGCGAACGCGAAGTGGTGGCCATCATCGGCCCATCGGGCTGCGGCAAGACCACCTTGCTGCGCTGCATCGACGGTCTGATACCGCTGACCCAGGGCGAAATCCTGATCGAGGGCAGCCCGATGCTCGCACCGCGCGCCGGAGTGGCCATGGTGTTCCAGCATTTCGGCCTGTTTCCCTGGAAGACCGTGCACGACAATGTCGCTTACGGCCTCAAGCTTTCCGGAATCTCCAAGGCCGAGATCAACGAGCGGGTGCCGCACTTCGTCAAGCTGGTCGGCCTTTCCGGATTCGAGAAATACTATCCCTACCAGATCTCCGGCGGCATGCAGCAGCGTTGCGGCCTCGCCCGGGCGCTGGCCACCGAGCCGCGCGTCCTGCTCATGGACGAGCCCTTCGGCGCCGTCGATGCGCAGACGCGCGAGATCCTGCAATTCGAGTTGCTGCGAATCTGGGAAGACACGCCCACCACCATGGTCTTCGTCACCCACTCGATAGAAGAAGCCGTGCTCATGGGGGACAGGATCGTGGTGCTGAAGGGCCGCCCGAGTTCCGTGCACGAAGTGGTGGAGGTCGATCTGCCGCGCCCGCGCGATCGCGCCACGCTGCTCCTGCCCCACTTTGCCGAATTGCGCGAGCATGTCTGGGGAACGCTGATGGCCGACGCCAGGCAGGCCGAGTTCGATGTCATCAAGAATAACTGACTTTGCAGGATCCTTTGGAGGAGAAACCATGTCACGCCAAACAGCAATATTCCTGAAGCCGCTAGCCGTTGTCGCCACGACCCTGGCGCTTTGCGCCGCGCCCACCGTGGCGCAGGCACAGGCCAAGCTGACGTACGCCCTGCCCGGCATTCCGCCGGTGTTCGCCAGCGTCCAGGCGATGGTCGCCGACAAGGAAGGCTTCTTCAAGAAGCACGGCGTCGATGTGACGCTGCGCGCCTTCGAGAGCGGCGCCGCGGCGTCGCGCGCGGTGGCCAGCGGCGAAGTCTCGGTGGCGCTGTCGCCGTCGGCCCTGGTGATCAGCCAGATGTCCAACACCGACGTCAAGCTGGTGGCCATTTACGGCCTCGAGCATCCGGACTGGGCGCTGGGCTCGACCGATCCGACGGCGACCTGCGACAGCCTGAAGGGCGCGGCGGTCGGCGTGGACGCCATCGGCGGCGCGCGTTCGATCGCGCTCAAGACCCTGCTCATCGGCGGCTGCAAGATGAAGATCGAGGATGTGCAGCAGATCGCGCTCAGTTCCAACGTCGCCGCGGCCCTGATCGCCGGCCAGCTCAAGTTCGGCGTGCTGCATATCGACGACATCCCCATCATCGAGGACCAGACCAAGAAGCCGGTGAAGCTGGTGGTGACGCAGAAGATGGTGCGGCCGATGGACCATTACATGCTGCTGGTGGCCAACAAGGAGCAACTGGCGCAGAACCGCGATGCCTATGTGCGCCTGGTGGCCGGACTGATCGACGCAGAACGATTCATGCGCGATCCGAAGAATGCCGCCAAAGTCGCCGAGGACGCCAAGGAGACGGGTCGCAGCCCCGCCTACGCCATGAAGTCGCTCAGTGCCTATGTGGCGATGGACTTCTGGCCCAACGACACGGACGGACTGACCGAGAAGAACATCGAGCTGCTCGGCAACGTCATGAAGAAGGTCGGCAACATCAAGGCGGACAAGGCAGTGGCGCCGTATGCCCGCATCGCCGACCCCTCGGTCTGGAAGGATGCCCGCGCCCTGGTCAAGCCGTGAGCGTTGCGACGGTCTGATTCGCGGTGTCTGAGCCGATATGAACCTGAATTCGCCTTGGCTGCGCGGCGCCACGGTCGCCGCCAGCCTGGCGCTGGGCGCCGTTATCTGGGAAGTGACCGGACGCTATACCTCCGACGCTTTCTGGGCGCCCTTGTCGGCAACCCTGTCCAGCCTGCGGGAAGTTGCCGTCAATGGCGTGCTGCTGCGCCAGGCGATGAGTTCATTCCAGCTCTACATTGCCGGCCTGGCCCTGGCCGTGGTCGTCGGCGCGCCGTTCGGGATGCTCCTGGCGCGCGTGCGCTGGCTGCGCGTGGCGCTGGAAGACTACGTCCTGATGCTCTACTCGACGCCGATGGTGGCGCTGATCCCCTTCCTGCTGTCGATGATGGGTTTCGGTTTCGCCCCGAAGGTGCTGGTGGTGTTCCTGTTCGCGGTGTTCCCCGTGCTCTACAACACCATCGAAGGCGCGCGCAGCATCAAGCCCGAGCTGATCGAAGTGGCGCAGTCGTTTCGCTCGGGCGAATGGCAATTGTGGCGCGACGTGATGATCCCCTACACCCTGTCATTCACCATGACCGGCGTGCGCCAAGCCATTGCGCGCGGCCTGGTCGGCATGGTGGCGGCGGAGTTCTTCCTGAGCCCGTCCGGCCTCGGGCAGATGATCATGATGGGTTCGCAGAACTTCGACACCGCCGGCATGCTCGCCGCGATTCTCCTCATCGTGCTCCTGGGCGTCGGCCTGATGGACCTCGGCCGCGCCCTGGAGAAGCGCTTCGCGGTGTGGCGGGGCTATAACCCGTGAGCGGTTCCGCCGTCCTCGATGCCGATGGTCCGCGCGGCTACGCGCTGCTCAACCATCCGCTGTTTCTCAAGGCCACGGCCGGACTGGTGCTGCTCTGTTTGTGGGAAGGGGTGGTGCGCTGGCTCGCCCCGCCTTATGTCGCCCGGCCCAGCGGCATCGCGCAGGTCATCCTGGGCGTGCTGGGCAATGCGGAGTTCCTGTCGGCGGCCGGCGCGACCTTGTCGGCGGTGGCGCTGGGCCTGTTCATTTCCCTGATCACAGGCACCCTCATCGGCTTCCTGATGGGCCGCATCATGCTGCTCGAACAGGGCTTGCGCTATTACGTGAACAGCCTGTTCGCCACGCCGATGGTGGCGATCATGCCGCTCCTGACGCTGTGGTTCGGCTACAACACCGATGCCCGCCTGGCGGCGGTGGTGTTCGCAGGTTTCTTTTCGGTCACCGTCAATGCCTGCGAAGGCGCGCGTTCGGCGCCGCTGGAATGCCTGGAGGTCGCCCACTCGTTCCGCGCCCGGCCGTGGTCCACCCTGTTCGACGTCATCTTCCCGTCCTCGCTGCCCTATCTGATTGCCGGCGTGCGGCTGGCGGCGGGGCGCGCCCGGGTCGCCGCCGTGGTGGCCGAATTTTTCATATCGATTCCCGGCCTCGGCTACTACATCCTCTACAACTCGCGCACTTTCCATCACAACGAAGCCTTCGTCGCCGTGATCGTGCTGGTGGCCGCAGGCGTGGGCTTCGAGGCCTTCACGCGCTGGCTGACAAGGCGCTATTTTCCCTGGCACCGGCCCAGGTAAAAGAGAGAGTTCCGGCAAGAGGTGTCGGCACCCGGGTTCATGGCGCCGCCTGCCGGCTGCGCAAATCAGCGAGGTGAGGATACTTTTCCGTAAGCAGCGAACCATGGTAGTAGGTGGGCCTGAACGCGGCCTGTGCGCGGATCAGTTCCAGCCAGCGTCCGACGGCCGGCTTGTCGGCCCAACTCGCGTCGAGATTGATGTCCTCCATGCGAACGATGACCGGCATGATTGCGATGTCGGCAAGCGTCAAGCGTTGCCCCATCAGCCAGGGACCGCCGCTTTTCCTTATCCATTCGTCCATCCTTGTCACCGAACGGTGCAGGCGATCCAGCGCTGCGTTCATCTCTTTCTGGGGAAAGCCTGTACGGCCCATGCTGAGCAGGAACTCCTTGCGCAAGGGTTTCGAATTGGCCAGCGAGAGAAACGCTTCCTCGCTCATTTCCTTGAAATGCGGGAGAAACGCCAGATTGTATGAGGGGACACGCACAGCAGGCGTCGGTATTTCGTCGATGTAACGCATCATCCAGCGCATCCGTGCCCGTTCCACCGGATCGGCCGGCGTGAATGGAGAGACGTCGCCCCTGACTTCATCAAGGTACTCGATGATGACGGCCGAATCGAGCACTGCATTTCCGCGATGGATGAGCGCCGGAACCACGCCGTTCGGATTGATCTGCAAATATTCAGGCTTGAGCTGCTCGCCGGAGAACAGGTCGAGAGTGCGTTCCTCGAAAGCCAAGCCCTTCGCATTGAGGACGAAGCGCACTCGCTGGCTGCAAGTTGATTGCGGCGCGTTATAGAGAATGAATTCGCTCATGTATCTTCTTATGCCCGGGGTCTGGCGGCACCTACAGGTAGGTGAACTAGTGCCTGATCTTATCACCTTGGCGCATGACCTTACTCGCTTCGTGGCGGGCTTGAGCCGATTGGACTGGCGCCAAAACTTCACGCGCCACGAACCACCCGTTCCTGGTCAGCGGCACGTGGTCATACATGAAATACTTATACTAATTTGTCGCAACAGATTTTATCGCTTGCTGCGGCGCACAATTGTCAATAATATCTGGGCTGTCTCCTCCAGAACCTCCTCCTCCTTTGGAACTGGATTTAAGCCCGCCAACAGCGGGCTTTTTTTTGGCCGTCTGGGGCGATCAACGGCCGGCCGTGGCCCTGAGCATAAGGGCGCGCACAGGGCCGTCCACTATCAGGTGGATGCGGAATGAAAGTTGTCCGGGACAGGCTCAATTGCCGTAATTGAGCAGCCCAGCCTTCAACTCCAGGAGATCGAGCAGGCCGAAGCTGGCAAGTATTCCGTCTTTGAACAATCCCTTCAACTCGATGACGCAGTTCTCGGGTGAGCGCCGAAGAATCACCCCCTTGATGGTGCGGTGTTGTTCCTCGGTACCGAGATCGATATCGAGGATCACCTCGTCGCCCGGGTTCATCCCGAGCAAGGAGGACCCCCGGTCACGCACGCGAATGCGCACCTCAGTCTCGGAAACATCAACGATCACAACCGCGCAGGATTCCGACAAGGTGCCATCCGCCAGGGATACCGTGACCGGCGCGCAGGTCTTCGCGCGGATATTTCTTCGTTGTTCGAAAGCAGCCAAGGTCGTCAGATCCGGGGTCAGCAAGACCATCTTCATGGCAGCGTATGGGCCATCCGGCAAGACGACCCGCTTGGCTACGCGGGTGTCAATTACCCATACCTCATTCCCTGCATTGGAGATCAGGGAAATGGCGTTACCGGTGTTGAATTGACCCTCCCGGCCCAGAACTGCCCGACTTTGATAGTCGAGCTTCATCTCGAGTTGCGAAGTATCCGGAACGAGCAGTTCGAGCTGCTTGAGTTCGGAAAAAGGCGTCTTCCGCTCGCCCTCCCCCGCCCGGAACGCCGTTGGATGACCTTGAGCATCGCGCTCGATCGCGTCGACGGAATAGATGAATTTTCTATTCAGGCAGTAGGCGACCAATACCGTATCAAAAACAAGTTCCTTTTTGAACTCGGGGAAATAACGCAGCTTCCTGCCGATCGGAAAACATTCGATCAGCTTCTTGAGTCGCTCAGCGCCGTTGGCCGTTAGCGCCGGGGATTCCTCGGGCTCATTAATGCCATGAGATATCCCAAGGAATGATTTCAGCATGTTCCGCATATCAGCTTAGGTTTTGTGATCCGTCAACAATCATGCAACCGAATCGCACGGCCGCGTTTACGCATCCGAGCCGGCAAATATACCCTCATGCGGACTCTACCGGAAATTTGGCCGCTAGAGTTGTACTCCGGCAATAGCCCATGGAGGACATAACTTTGCCCGGCCAGTCAGAGCAGATTCACTCTCGGCGGCCTTCGCCAGACAAGTCTCCTCCTTGGCTTTTCAGTGCAATTTCGGTAAAGTGCCTACAGGATGCTACCACGCAGGCTTGCCAAGGCCGTCAGGACTACGCTGCGGTATCAGAAGAGTGAAGCCGGATAGCCAGACTCTTTTCATCATCAAATATCCGCTAACAGGAGGCCAAGTTGGCAAAACCTAATTTTCAGTTCGAAAAGCGCCAGAAAGAGTTAGAAAAGAAGAAAAAGAAAGAGGAGAAGAAGCAACGCAAACTGGAAAAGAACGAACTTCCGGCCGCAGAGACCGTTCCTCAATCGCCTGCCGCGGGTGAAGCTACGCCAACAGAGTAGTTTGCCCCGCCCAGTTCACGCTTACTAACCGATAGCGGCAGCCTTGGTGCTGCCCTTTGCCGTTCGCCCTGCCATTTCCCCAGCCCTCAAAATGGACGTCGTGATCGTCTCTGCCAGCCGGACCAATGTCAAGTTGATTCACGACCTGCTGCGCCAGGTTGAAGGCAGCAAGCCGCACACCTTCACCGGATCGGAGGAAGGCCTGGCCTGGTGCCTGGACAATGATCCGGACCTGGTGATCGTCGACTGCATGAACTCGGTGCCCGGCGGCATCGAGTTCATCAGCCGCCTGCGACAGGCTTCGAACAGACGAAAGGTGCCGGTGTTGATGGTCACCTCCGAACATGAGCAGGAAGTGCGAGGCCGCGCTCTTGAATACGGCGTCATCGATTTCCTGACCAAGCCATTGGATCGCATCGAATTCCTTGCCCGCGCCAGAAATATGTTGGCGATTCGCCACAGCCACCTGTTGCTCAGCGATCGCGCCGCCATGCTGGCCGATGAAGTGAAGAAGGCCACCAGCGAGATCTACTCCCGTGAGCGGGAAACCATCATTCGCTTGGCCCGGGCGGCCGAATTTCGGGATCCGGACACCGGCGCCCACATCCAGCGCATGGCCAACTACTCACGCTTGATCGCGGCGAATCTGGGCTGGGACGAAGAGCGCCAGGAAACAATGCTGCAAGCGGCGCCTATGCACGACGTCGGCAAGCTCGGCACACCCGACGGCATTCTCCTGAAGACGGCACGGCTGACCCCGGAAGAGTTCGAGATCATGAAGGAGCATGCGAAGATCGGCTGGGAAATACTCAAGGACAGTTCCTCCCCGATCCTGCAGATGGCTGCCGATATCGCGCTCTCCCATCACGAGCGCTTCGACGGTTCAGGTTACCCGCGTGGGCTCTCCGGCGAATGGATTTCCCTGGCCGGGCGCATCGTCGCCGTCGCCGACGTGTTCGACGCACTCACCTCCGAGCGCCCCTACAAGAAGCCCTGGGCTATTTCGCGCGCCGTCGACTATCTGGAACAGGGGCGCGGCAGCCATTTCGATCCACGCTGCGTTGACGCTTTCACCAAGGACTGGGACGCGGTGCTGGAAATCAGGAAACGCTACCACGAAGAGGCCTAGGCCGGAACATCCTCCGGTTCCCTGCAGGCAAGGAACCGGTGGCGAAGGCAAGGCGATCAACCGGCCCGCTTCTGGACCAGTTCGATCTTGTAGCCGTCGGGATCCTCGACGAAGGCGATCACCGAACTGCCGTGCTGCATCGGTCCCGCCTCGCGCGTGACCTTGCCGCCAAGGCGTTTGATCTCGGCGCAGGCGGCATAGGCATCGTCGACGGCAAGCGCAACATGGCCGAAGCCCGTACCGATTTCGTATTTGCCCACGCCCCAGTTGTAGGTCAATTCCAGCACCGCAGCATCTTTCTCGTCTGCGTAACCGACAAAGGCCAGGGTGAATTTCCCATCCGGGAATTCATTGCGCCGCAGCAGCTTCATGCCGAGCACGCCGATGTAGAAAGCCAGCGACTTTTCCAGATCGCCGACGCGCAGCATGGTATGCAGTATTCTCATCGGAATATCCTCTGGTTAAATGACCGGTATCGCGGCCGCGCCCGCCTTGAGCTCTTGACGCGCAGTCCGCCAGGCCGGGTAAAGGCCCTCGACCACGAGCCAGAAACGCGGGCTGTGGTTCATCTCTACGAGGTGCGCCAGTTCGTGGGCCACGACGTAATCGATCAAGGACAGCGGCAGATGAACCAGGCGCCAGTTGAGGCGGATGCCGCTCTTCTCGCTGCAGCTTCCCCAGCGCGTGCGCGCACTCGAAAGCCCCAGGCGCGGCACCGGCCGGCCCAGCCGTTCCGCGTAGAGCACGATGCGTTCGGCGAACAGGGCCTGGGCGCGCAACTTGAGGGCGCGCCGCGCCAGGGCATCGCAATCGGCATCGGGGCGCGCCTCCAGCACCAGATCAGGCCCGTCCCAACGCACGCGGTTGGCCCCCGGGACGATGCGCACTGCGATCTCCCTGCCCAACAGCGGCAGGCAGGCACCGTCCTTGATCGTGAGATGCCGTCGGCTGCGGCTGCCCGCATATTCGTCGAGCTTCTTTTGCACCCAAGCGCTGTGGCCCGCAACGAAGGCCTCGATCTCGCCCAGGGTGATGGAAAGCGGTGCGCCTATGGTCAGGCCGCGCTCGTCGATGGTCATCGAAAGCCGCCGGCGCCTGCCCTGATTCAGGGTGTAAGAAACGATTCGCGCGCCCACTTGGAGGTGCCTTTGTTTCGCACCGAAGGGGCTTTTGACCGGAGCCTCGGGAGCGCGAAACAGGGAAAGCTGTTCCAACAGCGTCATGCCGGAAGCAGATCCCATAGATCGGCCGGGCGGCCTGGCCGCGGCAAGGCGGCGATCGCACCCGCCACCACCGTTTCGATCACCGACGCGGGCTGTTCGATCAGGCGCCAGTTGAAGCGCAAGGTACCGTCGCCGTGTATCTGCAGCCAGCCGCCGCGCGCAGCAAAGGAAAGCCGCCAGCGCGGAACGACGCCGTTCGCTGACTGGCGCGCAATACTGGCGCCGATGATCAGAACCGCCTCCTGGCGCAGCCAGGCCTCGGCGGCGTCCTGGACCTGGCGCTTCGTCGCCGCCGGCGGCAGGGGAAGGTGCAGAAACTCGTTCTCTCTGACTGCAGCCTCGCGGTCGGTGTCAAGTTTCAGCACGAGGCAAGCGCCGAGGAAAGGCAGCCTGGCACCCTCGGCCCACTGCGCGGCCAAGTCGGGCGTGTCGGCGTCAAGCCGCAGACTGAGCTGCGGGCTGCGGGTTTTCATGGGCGGCATAGAGGTGTGGGCTGATCCGGGCCATCTCGGCTTCCATCCAGGCTTCGGCGCGGGTATTCACATCTTCGGCGGAAAGCCCGGCCGGGTCAATGGCCGGTCCGATGCTGACGGTGATGGTGCCCGGGCGTTTGAAGAAGGCGTTGCGACCCCAGTATTCCCCGGCGTTGTGCACCACCGGCAGCACCGGCGCGCCGGTGGCCACGCCCAGGTTCGCGCCGCCGATTTTGTAACGGCGGTAGCTGCCCGGCGCGACTCGCGTGCCTTCCGGAAAGATGATCACCGGGTAGCCTTGCGACAGGCGCAAGCGGCCCTGCTCGACCAGTTGCAGCAGGGCATTCTTGCCGGCGCGGCGATCGATCGAGATCATGGGGATCACCGCCAGCGCCCAGCCGAAGAAAGGCAACTGCCATTTCAGCTCGCGTTTCCAGACGAACAGCGCCAAAGGGAAGACCTGCTGCAGCACCACCGTCTCCCAGGCCGACTGGTGCTTCGACAGGATCACCGCCGGACGGTCTGGAATATTCTCGCGACCCAGCACCCGGTAGTCGATACCCAGCACATGCTTGATCAGCCAGATGGTCATGAACACCCATGGCACTGCGGTATAGCGGCGCACGCGGTGCGGCAGCGGAAAGCAGAAGATCATCAGCAACGCGTAAGGCGGCGTAACGATTAGCAGTACCAGCATGAACAGAATCGAGCGCAAATAAGTCATCGTGAGAAACCTGGACCGCCTAGCCCGTGATATGGTCGGCGACGGCCGCGAGATCTGGAAACACCTTCGTTGCCGAAGGCAATGCCGGATCGTCGACGGTCTTCAATCCCTTGCCGGTCAGCACCAGCATCGGCTGCGCGCCGGCCGCCGCCGCCGCAAGAAGGTCGCGCAGGCTGTCGCCCACTGCCGGCACGCCGGCCAGGGAAACATTGTACCGGGCGGCGATCTCATTGATCATGCCCGGCTCCGGCTTGCGGCAAGCGCATTGGTCGGCGTTGGTGTGGGTGCAGAAGAACACCGCATCGATGCGCCCGCCGGCCTGGGCCGCCGCCTTGATCATCTTCTCGTTGATGGCGTTCAGCGTATCCATGTCGAACAGGCCGCGGCCCACGCCCGACTGGTTGGTGGCGACGACGACGCGGTAGCCCCACTGATTGAGCTTGGCGATCGCCTCGAGGCTGCCGCGTATCGGCTTCCACTCATCGGGCGACTTGATGAACTGGTCGGAGTCCTGGTTGATGACGCCGTCTCGATCGAGGATAACGATTTTCACAAGCCCTCCGGCGGGGCGAGGCGGTAAATCCGGCGAGCATCGCGCGCCGCCAGCCCGGCGACGAAGCAAGGTGCAGGCGCCGGAGACATGGGACAGGTCGTCATAGCCTTGAAATGTCCGCCACTTGGTTCATCAGACCGGCAAGCTGACCCAGGAGCGCCAGCCTGTTCTGCCTCGTCAGCGGCTCATCGGCCATCACCATGACGCCGTCGAAGAATGAATCGACCGCGCCGCGCAGTCCTGCCAGGGCGCACAACGCCGCAGCGTAGTCTTCGCTCGCCACCAGCGAGCGGATTTTCGGCGCTATGGCATTGACCTGATCGAACAGGTCCTTCTCGGCAGGTTCCTGCAGCAGCTCCACATCCGCTTCGCCGGCCACCGCTTCCGTCTTTTTCAGGATATTGATGATGCGCTTGTTGGCGGCGGCCAGCGCCTGCGCCTCGGGCAGGGCGAGGAAGGCGCGCACGGCAGAAAGCTTCACCGGCACCAAGTCGATGCGCGTGGGCCTCAAGGCCAGCACAGCCTCGACCACATTAGGCTCGAAGCCGGGCTGCTGGTCGTCACCGCGCAGGAGGCCGCGCAGGCGCTCGAACATGAAATCCTGCAGCATTACCGCGTAATCACCGGCCAGCATGCCGGGCGGAAAGCCGCTTGCCGCATCCGCGATGAGCTGAGCTAGGTCGAGCGGCAGCGGAGTCTCCATCAGGATGCGCAGAACGCCAAGCGCGGCGCGGCGAAGGCCGAAGGGATCCTTGTCGCCGGTCGGCACCTGGCCGATGCCGAAGAAGCCGACCAGGGCATCGAGCTTGTCGGCCAGCGCCACGGCGCAGGCGATGTTGCCCTGGGGCAGGGAATCGCCATTGAAACGCGGATAGTAATGGGCCGAGATGGCCTCGGCGACGACATCCGGCTCTCCGTCGTGCACCGCGTAGTATCGGCCCATGATGCCCTGAAGCTCTGGAAACTCGCCGACCATGTCGCTCACGAGGTCCGCCTTTGCCAGCAAGGCAGCGCGTCCGGCCAAGGCGGCGTCGGCATGGAGCCGCCGGGCAATCCCGCCGGCCAGTTGCACCAATCGCTCCACCCGCTCCCCCTGGGAGCCCAGCTTATTGTGATAGACGACTTTGGCCAGCTTCTCGACGCGGCTGGCCAGGGGCTTCTTCCGGTCGGTCTCGAAGAAGAACTGGGCATCGGCCAGCCGCGGCCGGACCACCCGGGCATTGCCGGTGATGATATTCACCGGGTCCGCCACCTTCATGTTGGAAACAACGAGAAAGCGATTGGAAAGCTTGCCGTGCTCGAACAGCGGAAAATACTTCTGGTTGGCCTTCATGGTCAGTATCAGGCATTCCTGCGGCACGGCGAGGTATTCCTGTTCGAAACCGGCCTCATAGACGGCGGGAAACTCCACCAGGGCGGTGACCTCGTCTAGCAGAGCCTCGTCCTGCAGCCATTGCAGCGCGCCCGCGGCCCCGTCCAGCTGGCCGCGAATGATCTCGCGGCGCCTGGCGAAGTCGGCGATGACGCGGCCGTCCTTCTCCAGCATCGCTTCATAACTGTCCGCGCTCGGCAAATCGATTTCATCGCGGCTCATGAAACGGTGGCCGCGCGTCTGCCTGCCGCTTGTCAAGCCCAGCACTTCGCCCGGCACGATCCGCCCGCCATGCAGCATGACCAAGCCATGGACCGGCCGGACGAACTGGTGATCGGAATCGCCCCAGCGCATCACCTTGGCAATCGGCAGTTTCTTCAGGGCCTCGATGACGATCATGGCGAGTACGTCGTCGAGCCTCGCACCCTTGACCCGGGATTCGTAGAAGTAGGTCTCCGTCTTGCCATC
Organism: uncultured Sterolibacterium sp.; assembly: GCA_903904605.1. Lineage (GTDB taxonomy): Bacteria > Pseudomonadota > Gammaproteobacteria > Burkholderiales > Rhodocyclaceae > CAIYYX01. The sequence continues at coordinate 1,232 of CAIVDC010000066.1, read as the reverse complement.
CATGCGCTTCTCGAACCTCGGCAGTTCGGAGACAGGAATGCCTTTGGCCTCCAGCTTCTTCAAGAGCGCAGCGGTAGGATTGCCGCCGGCGTCGATCGCCACGGAAACCGGCATGATCTTTTCTTCCACGCTGCGCTCGGCGGCGGCTTCCTCGACCTCCTGCACCAGCACCGCCAGGCGTCGAGGCGTGGCAAAGCCGTGGACGTCTTCCGGGACAGCGGCAAGCAGCCGATGTTTCACCAAACCGTTGCAGACTTCGTTGCGGAAAACCTCGCCCAGGCGGGCCAGCGATTTCGGCGGCAGCTCCTCGGTGAGCAGTTCGATCAGCAGCGTCGCGCTCATCGCGAGCCCGCTCCGCTGGGCCGCCCCAAGGAGGGGGCAGTCAATACTCCGGAAGCCGCGTCAGCGGCTGAACCGCCGTCACCCCCTTGCTTGGCAAGGGGGCTGGGGGGAATGTCATTTGCCTTCAGCATGGGGAAACCCAGCGCTTCTCGTGAAGCATAGTAGGCCTGCGCCACTTCGCGGGAAAGCGCTCGCACCCGGCCGATGTAGGCCGCACGTTCGGTCACCGAGATGACGCCGCGCGCGTCGAGCAGGTTGAAGGTGTGCGAGCATTTCATCACCATCTCGAAGCCCGGCAGCGGCAGACCCAGGCCGATCAGGCGTTTCGCCTCAGACTCGTACTTGGTGAATTGTGAAAACAGCCAGGCGACATCGGAATGCTCGAAGTTGTACGTCGACTGTTCGACTTCGTTCTGGTGATACACGTCGCCGTAGCTGGTCCCGGGCGCCCAGACCAGATCATAGACGTTCTCGACGCCCTGCAGATACATGGCCAGGCGTTCCAGGCCGTAGGTGATCTCGCCCAGCACCGGACGGCAGACCAGCGAGCCGATTTCCTGGAAGTAGGTGAACTGGGTCACCTCCATGCCGTTCAGCCATACCTCCCAGCCCAGGCCCCAGGCGCCCAGGGTCGGCGACTCCCAGTCGTCCTCGACGAAGCGGATGTCGTGCGCCGCGGTGTCGATGCCCAGCGCCCGCAGGCTGTCGAGATAGAGCTCCTGGATGTTGTCGGGCGAGGGTTTCAGCACCACCTGATACTGGTAGTAGTGCTGCAGGCGGTTGGGGTTCTCGCCGTAACGGCCGTCCTTGGGCCGGCGCGACGGCTGCACATAGGCGGCGCGCCCCGGCTCCGGGCCCAGGGCGCGCAGGAAGGTGGCGGGATGGAAGGT
>CAIVDC010000065.1:0-30000 GCA_903904605.1 uncultured Sterolibacterium sp. | reverse complement strand
GGCCCGGACGGCCGGGCTGCTGTGCCGGGCTCAAGCCCTCGGCGGAGATGTGCGGCGACTCGCGCGAAGAAGCGCTGGCCTACCTTGGCCACCTGGAGCTCGCCACGGCCTTGCCGGTCGGCCCGTGCTAAACTCGCGCGCCACCTGATCGGACAAACATGGACGCCACCACCCTGTTGCACGCCCTCATCCTCGGCATCGTCGAAGGACTGACCGAATTCCTGCCGGTCTCCAGCACCGGCCACCTGATCCTGGCCGGGGACTTGCTGAACTTCAACGACGAAAAAGGCAAGGTGTTCGAAATCGTCATCCAGTTCGGCGCCATTCTCGCCGTCGTCTGGGAATACCGCGCCAAGATCGGCCGCATCCTCACGGGCCTGCGGCACGACAGCACGTCGCAGCGCTTCGCCGTCAACCTCGCCATCGCCTTCATGCCGGCGGCGGTCCTGGGGCTGCTGTTCCACAAGATGATCACGGCGCTGCTGTTCCAGCCGATCCCGGTGGCCCTGGCCTTCATCATCGGCGGCCTGATCATCCTCTGGGCCGAGCGGCGGCGGCACGAAGTCCGCATCGTCATGGTCGAGCAACTCGGCGCCCTCGATGCCCTCAAGCTCGGCCTGGCCCAGGCCCTGGCCCTGATCCCGGGAACCTCGCGCTCCGGCGCCACCATCATCGGCGGACTGCTCTTCGGACTGTCCCGCCAGGCGGCTACCGAGTTCTCCTTCTTCCTCGCCATCCCGACCCTGACGGCGGCCACTTTCTACCAGGCCTACAGCGAGCGCGCCCTATTCTCCGCCGCGGACATGCCGATGTTCGCCGTCGGCTTCGTCGCCGCCTTCGTCTCGGCCTTCCTCTGCGTGCGCTGGCTGTTGCGCTACATCAGCAGCCACGACTTCACCTCCTTCGCCTGGTACCGCATCGCCTTCGGCGCCGTGGTGATCCTGACCTGGAAATTCGGCCTGGTCGACTGGACCAACCCGTGACCGCCCCGACCGCCCCCGATTTTGACTCCCGCCGCTTCAAGCGCCTGGAGCGCGACGGCTACAACCTGATCGCGCAGCGCTATCTCGACGCCGCCGCGGCGCGCGAAGCCTTGAGCAAGGCGCTGCTCGACACGGCCCGGCTCGCGCCCGGCCAGCGGCTGCTCGACCTGGCCAGCGGCCCCGGGATCCTGGCCCAGGCGGCGCTGCCGCGCGTGGCGCCTTCCGGCCTGGTGGTCGCCAGCGATCTCGCCGAGAACGCCCTGGCGGCCGGCTGTGCCGCCTGCCCGGAAATCCTGTTCGCCGCGGCCGACGCGGAAGCGCTGCCCTATCCCGAAGCCAGCTTCGACCGCGTGCTGTGCGGGCTGGGCCTGATGTTCTTCCCGGACGAGCGGCTTGCCCTGGCCGAGATGCGCCGCGTGCTGCGCCTGGAGGGGCGGCTTGCCTTGTCCGTGTGGGGGGAAACCGGGCAGGCGCCGCTGATCGAGTGCGCACTCGGTTGCATCGGCCGCCTCCTGCCGGCGCCCAAGGTGGCGCGGCCTTCGCCATTCCGTTTCGGCCCCCTGCTGCCCGGCCTGCTCGCTGAGGCGGGGTTCGCCGACATCGAGCTCGTGCCCTGCGAACTGGTTTTCCATTGCGCCAGCGCCGCCGACTACTGGCAGTCCTTCCTGGACCTGGCCGGAGGCGCCGCCGGCAGCCTGGCCCGCCTGCCGGCGGCGACGCAGGCGCGCTTCCCCGCCGAAGTCGAGCGGGAACTCATGCCCTACCGGAACGGCGATGGGTTCCGCCTGGCAAGCCGGGTCCTGATCGCCAGCGCAGTCAAGTGCGACGGGCCTGCTGCGCTATAATCCGCGCCCCTCACAAATTCTTCCCCCATGAATGTCCTTTTTGAAGAGGACGGCGCTTTCAGGGCAGGCGCGGTACTCGCCGACAACAACACCTCGCTGCAGGTGGAACTGGCCTCGGGCAAGCGCACCAAGGTCAAGGCCGCCAATGTGCTGCTGCGCTTTGCCGAGCCCTCCGGCGCCGAGCTGCTGACGCGCGCCGAAGCCGAGGCCGAAGGCATGGACACCGACTTTCTCTGGGAGGCGTGCGGCGAGGCCGAGTTCGCCTTCGCCGACTTCGCCCGCGACTATTACGGCCGCGCCCCGAGCCCGGTCGAGGCCGCCGCCTCCTTGCTGCGTCTGCACGCCGCGCCGATCTACTTCCATCGCAAGGGCCGCGGACGCTTCCGCAAGGCGCCGCCGGAAATCCTCCAGGCGGCCCTGGCCGGACTGGAAAAGAAGCGGCAGCAGTCCCTGGCCATCGAACGCATGGTCGAAGAACTGAAACAGGGGCAATTGCCGGCGGAATTCCGCGAACTGCTCGGCCCCTTGCTCTACAAGCCCGACCGCAACCGGCTCGAAACCAAGGCTCTGGAGACGGCCTGCGCAGAGACGGGGCTTTCGGCGCCGCGCCTGATGGCCAAGTGCGGCGCCCTCGCCGGCGGCCACGATTACCTGCTGGGCCGCTTCCTGTTCGAGTATTTTCCTGCGGGCACCGGCTTTCCGGACTACACCCTGCCGCCCGAGCCGGCGGGGCTGCCGCTGGCGGCGGTCGCCGCCTTCAGCATCGACGACGCCCATACCACCGAGATCGACGATGCCTTCTCGGTGACGAAATGCGCCGGAGGCTGGCGGATCGGCATCCACATCGCCGCACCCGGGCTGTCGATCAGGCCCGGCGACGCACTGGCCGCCATCGCCCGGAGCAGGCTGTCGACGGTTTATATGCCGGGCAGGAAGATCACCATGCTGCCCGACGACGTGGTCGACCGTTACACGCTGGCCGCAGGACGCGACTGCCCTGCGCTTTCGCTCTATCTCGACCTGGCTTCGGATTTCTCGCTGCGCGGCCACGAGACCCGGCTGGAGCGCGTGCCGGTGAAGGCCAACCTGCGCCACCACGACATCGAGCCGGTGTTCAACGAGCAGACCCTGGCTGACGGTCTGGCCGAGTTTCCCTTCAGGGACGAGTTGAAACTGCTCTGGGAACTGTCGACCGTGCTCGAGGCGGGACGCGGCAAGGCCTCGGTCAAGCAGAATTTCAGCGATTTCAATTTCAACGTCGATTGGGCGGCAGAAGGTCCCGAGGGACCCGGGCGCATCGCCATCGAGGAGCGGCGCCGGGGTTCGCCGCTCGACAAGCTGGTGGCGGAACTGATGATCGCCGCCAACGCCACCTGGGGCCGCGCCCTGGCCGATGCCGGCATCAGCGCACTGTATCGGGCGCAGAGCGCCGGCAAGGTGCGCATGACCACGGTCGCGGCGCCGCACGAAGGGCTGGGCGTCGATTGCTACGCCTGGTCCAGTTCCCCTCTGCGGCGCTACGTCGATCTCGTCAACCAGTGGCAGCTGATCGCCTGGCTCACGGCCGAGGCGGCGCCTTTTCCCGCGCACTCCGCCGAACTCATGGCCACCCTGCGCGACTTCGAGCTTTGCTACGCCGCCTACGCCGAGTTCCAGCGGGGCATGGAGCGTTACTGGTGCCTGCGCTGGCTGCTCCAGGAAGGCGTCAGCCAGCCGGTCGCGAGCGTGCTCCGGGAAAGCCTGGTGCGGGTGGACGGCCTCCCCCTGGTGCTGCGCGTGCCCTCGTTGCCCCCGCTCGACCGCGGGATCCGGGTGCGGCTGGAGATCGAGAGTATCGACCTGCTCGAAGCCGAAGCGAGGGCCCGATTCGCCGAAGTCCTGGCGGAGCCCGCCGAAATGGCGGCGAATAGCCCTTCTGATAGCGCTTTAGATGAAGAACCCGTGGCGGAGTAAAATCTCCGTTCATGCAGAAATTCATCGCCTGGCCTGGTCCGCTCGCCCGCATGGAGCCCGGGCAGCGCCATCTGACCCTGGCGCTGGCCGCCTCCCTGCTGCTGCACGCCGTGCTGCTGTCGGTTCACTTCGGCCTGCCCCGGGCGATCGGCCGGGCCACGGAGAGGGCGCTCGACGTCATCCTGGTCAACAGCAAGAGCGCGATGCGGCCGAAAGATGCCCAGGCGCTGGCCCAGGCCAATCTCGACGGCGGCGGCAACAGCGAAGAGAAGCACATCGCCGGCACGCCGCTGCCGGCGGCGGAGAAGACCCGGGAAGGCGAGGACCTGGTCGAGGCGAAGCGCCGCGTCAGCACCATGGAAAAACGCCAGCAGCAGATGCTGACCCGGGCCAGTCTCAGCAAGACGGTCAATCCCGCGCCGCAGCCGGCCCCACCGGCGCCGGCGTCCGGCGTCGACCTGGCCAGCAGCGCCCTGGCCATCGCCCGTCTCGAAGCCCAGATCTCGCGCAACATCGACAACTACAACAAGCGCCCGCGCGTCATGCCCATCGGCGCGAGCACCGAGGAATACCTGCCCGCCCAGTACATCGAGGACTGGCGGCAGAAGGTCGAACGGATCGGCAATCTCAATTATCCCCAGGCGGCCAAGGGCAAGCTGTACGGCAGCCTGACCATCGATATCGAGATCAAGAGCGACGGCGAACTGCAGCGCGCCGAGATCCGGCGCTCCTCGGGGCACAAGATCCTGGACGACGCGGCCCTGCGCATCGTGCGCATGGCCGCGCCCTACGGCGAGTTTCCCGCCGAATTGAAGCGCCAGACCGACATTCTGAGCTTCGCCCGGGTCTGGAACTTCACCCGTTCGGACGAATTGCAGACGAAATGAGCGACCGCTATGCCGTCATCGGCAACCCGGTCGGCCATAGCAAGTCGCCGCGCATCCACGCCCTGTTCGCGCGCCAGACCGGCCAGGCCATGGTCTATGAGGCCATCCTCGCCCCGCCCGACGGCTTCGCACGGGCGCTTGCCGAATTCATCGCGGCCGGCGGACGCGGCATGAATGTCACCATCCCCTTCAAGGAGCAGGCCTTCCGCCTGGCCGAGCGCCATTCCCCTCGGGCCCTCGGGGCGCGCGCGGTGAACACCCTGGCCTTCGGCGAAGGCGGGATCTTCGGCGACAACACCGATGGCGCGGGACTGGTGCGCGACCTGAAGTTCAATCTCGGCCTTTCGATCCGGGGCAAGCGCGTGCTGCTCGCCGGCGCCGGCGGCGCCGCGCGCGGCGTCGTCCTGCCGCTGCTGGAAGAGAGTCCGGCTGCGCTGGTGATCGCCAACCGCACCGAGGACAAGGCCCGGCAACTCGCCGCGGAGTTCTCATCCCGGGCCGAAAAGGTTTCCGGCTGCGGCTTCGCCGATCTCTCCGGACACGGTTTCGACCTGGTCATCAACGCCACTTCCGCGAGCCTGAGCGGCGCTTCGCTGGCCTTGCCCCGATGCGTGTTCGGCCCGGGCAGCCTGGCCTACGACATGGTCTATGGCCGCCCGACGCCGTTCCTGCGCCAGGCGCGGGAAGGCGGCGCAGCGCAGGTGACGGACGGACTGGGCATGCTGGTGGAACAGGCGGCGGAATCCTTCCTCCTGTGGCGCGGCCTGCGCCCGGACACGGCGCCGGTGCTCGCCGAACTGCGCCGCGAATCGGCCCCGCCATGAGGACTTGGCCCAGGCGGGTGCTGCTGGCCTTGCTCCTGATCGGCCTGCTCTGGCAGGGCTGGTATCTCGGCTGGGTGGTGTTGTGGAAATTCACCAATCCGGACATGACCCACTTCATGGAAATCCGCCTGGCGGAACTGCGCGAGAAGAAACCCAAGGCGGAGCTGAAGCACCAATGGATGCCCTACGGGAAAATCTCGGTGCATCTCAAGCGTGCCGTGGTCGCGGCCGAGGACGACAAGTTCGTCGACCACGAGGGCTTCGACTGGGAAGGCATCCAGAAGGCGCTGGAGAAGAACCAGAGGAAAGGCAAGGTGGTGGCCGGCGGCTCGACCATCAGCCAGCAGCTCGCCAAGAATCTCTTCCTCTCGCCCTCCAAGACGCCCTGGCGCAAGGCGCAGGAGGCCGTGATCACGATGATGCTCGAAGCGGTCTGGGACAAGCGCCGCATTCTGGAGGTCTACCTCAATGTCGTCGAATGGGGCGAAGGCGTGTTCGGCGCGGAGGCGGCGGCGCGGCGTTATTACGGCGTCTCCGCAGCGCAGCTCTCGGCCGAACAGGCGGCGCGCCTGGCGGTGATGCTGCCGGCGCCGCGCCGCTACGAGAAGAATCCCTACTCCGATTTCGTCAATGCGCACACCCAGCTGATCCTCGGCCGCATGCAGTATTCCGAGCTACCGTAACTGACGCACATGACTCCCTCCGATGGACCGGCCCGCATGATGGGATGATGAAATTGATGAGCTTCGTAATGCCGCCGGCTGCGAAAGGCCCCATTCGGGCCCGCCCCTCCCGGCCTCCCCTCGCGGGGAGGCTACCATCCGCTCGCGGCGCTCGGAAATGACACAGCGCGTTTGGCAAAGTATTTCACGTTAAAGGACAGCCCCGATGGCGCAAAAGAAATCGGATTTGGAAAAATCAAAATTGATCAAGGCGCAAGGAAAAATGAAACTCGCCAATGCCGCGAACCGGCAAAGCGGCGAGCAGGCCACGGCCGCCGTGGACAAGCGCGAACGGCGCCGACTCGACCAGGCGCTGGGCTTGACGCCCTTCGCCACGAAGCTGCCGTCGGCGCTGATCGCCCGCCTGCACGAACGGGCAGCGGCAGAGCATCAGCCGCTGCAGGACCTGGTGGCGGAATTGCTGGAAAAGGGATTGGCCTAAGCAGCGCTCTCCCGGAGCGCGTCGAGTATGCGTCCGATGCTGTCTTCGTCGCTCTCCCGGCAGACGACCGGCCCCTCGGATTCCAGAGGTTCCGCGCTGTCGATTTGCCGCGCCAGCACCGCCAGGTCGGCTTCGGACGCATCCCGTCCCGCCGCGCTGCGCCGCTTCACCCGCTCCTGCAGCACCGTCTCGCTCGCCCGGCAGTCGACGATGAGGAAAGGCAGGCAGAGTTCGGCCGCCAGCTTGCGGAACACCTCCCGCTGCCAGCGGCGCAGGCAAGCCGCATCGACCACCACGGGCCAGCCCGCAGCCAGGACCAGGCGGGCCAGGCGCTCCAGTTCCGCATAGGTCGAGCGCGTCGCCTCCTCCCGGTACAGCCCTTCGAAAATTCCGGAGCCGCTCTTGGCCCCAGCCGCCAGGCCCTGCAGGCGCTTGCGCTCGACGTCGGAACGCAGGCGCATCATGCCGCCTTGCGCCACCAATCGCTGCGAGACGAAAGTCTTGCCCGATCCCGACAGGCCATGCATGATCACCAGCGCCCTCCGGCGGGGTTCGGTGAAGCGCAGCGCCAGGGCGAGGTGGCCGGCGCAATCCGCTTGCGCCTCGCGCCGCCCGTCTTCGCCGGCCTCGGGCTGGCCGGCGCGGATTGCCGCGATCTTGGCGCGCACCATGGCCCGATAGACGAGGTAGTCGTCGAGTACGGCAAGCCCCGCGTAGTCGCCGGTTCGCTCGAGGTAGCCGTCGAGGAAGCGGTTGGCGAAATCGTCGCGGCCGCGCATGGAGAGATCCATGACCAGGAAGGCGACCTCGCTCATGACGTCGATCCAGCGCAGGTTGGCATTGAACTCGATGCAGTCGAAGGGCAGCGCCGCGCCGTCGACCCAGGCGACATTGCCCAGATGCAGGTCGCCGTGGCATTCGCGCACGAAGCCGCGGGCACGGCGCGCCTCGAACACCGGAACGAGATCGGCGTGCCTGCGCAGACTCCAGCTCTCGATCGCCTCTAGCATGCCGCGCTCGCCGTCCTTCGCCAGAAGGGGACGCAGCTGCTCGAAATTCTGCCGCATCGGCTCCGCCACGGCCGCTGCGCTGCCATAGGGATCCGCCTCGGTGGCGCGGGCCGCGGCGCCGTGAAAGTCGGCGATGACGGCGGCCAGGGCATCGATGTGGCGGCTCTCCAGTTCGCCCTTCTCCGCCAGCCGGTCGTAGAGCGCCTCCTGCGCGAAGCGCCGCATCTTCACCGCGTATTCGATGGCCGTGGCGGTCGTCCCGAGTACCGGCGCAGCGGATGAACCGCCGATGGCGACCACCTCGAGATAGAGTTCCGGCGCGAGCCGCCGGTTCAGCCGCAACTCCTCTTCGCAGTAGAAACGCCGCGCTGCCAGGGTCGTGAAATCGAGGAAGCCCAGGGCAACCGGCTTCTTGATCTTGTAGGCGTAATCGCCGGCCAGCAGCAAATGGGAGATATGGGTCTCGATATGCAGCACCGCGCCGGACGGCTGCGGATAGCGCGCCGGATCACGCAGCGCCGAGATCAGCGCGGCCTGCGCCGCCAGCGCTGCCGCCGAAGCGGGCTGCGCCATCCGCCCTCCGTTCACGCTCAGTCTTCGCCGCGTTTCTTGCGCCGCTTGCGGCCGCTGCTGGCATAGTCCTGGCGCAGCAGCGACAGCTGCGCGAGCTCCGCCGCCACGAGGTAATTGACGCTGCCTTCCGGCACGAGCCCCTGTTCGTTCGCTGCCCCGGCCGGCACGCCGGTCAGGAGTGCAATCGCCTCGTCCACGTCATGCACCGCATAGATATGGAACTTGCCCTGCTCCGCGGCCTCGACCACGTCGCGACGCAGCATCAGGTGCTTGACGTTGGAATCCGGGATCACCACGCCCTGCTCGCCGGTCAGGCCCCGCTGCGCGCAGAGGTCGAAGAAGCCTTCGATCTTCTCATTCACCGCGCCGATCGCCTGCACCAGGCCGTACTGGTTGACCGATCCGGTCACCGCCAGGGATTGTTTGATCGGCAGGCCGGAGAGCGCCGAGAGCAGCGCGCAGAGCTCGGCGAGCGAGGCGGAATCGCCCTCGACCGTTCCGTAGGACTGCTCGAAGACGATGCTCGCGGCGAGGGAGAGCGGCAGGGTGCGCGCATAGCGCGCCGCCAGGAAGGATGTCAGGATCATCACGCCCTTGGAGTGGATCGCGCCGCCCAGCTCCGCCTCGCGTTCGATGTCGATGACGTCGCCCTCGCCCAGTCTCGCCGTGGCCGAGATGCGCACCGGATGGGCGAAGGCGAGGTCGGAGAGCTCGAATACCGCCAGGCCATTCACCTGGCCGACGTGAGCGCCGCTGGTGCTGATCAGCAAGGTGCCGCGGACCGTCTCGTCGCGCAGCTGGACGGGAATGCGTTCGGCGCGGCGGAGCTCGGCCGCTATCGCCTGCTCGACGTCATCTGCATTCACGATCTGGCGCTGCCCGAGCGCCGCGCAATGATCAGCCTCGCGCATCAGGTTGGCGATCTTCCGCGAACGCAGGGTCATCTTCTCGGCATCGCCGGCGATGCGCGCACCCTGCTCGATCAGGCGCGCCACCGCGGCGCGTCCGAAGGGCTTGAGCTTGTCGGCGCGCGCCAGCGCTGCGACGAGCTGCGCATAATGCTGGACGTTATCCTCGGTGCGCGCGACTTCGTCGGAAAAGTCGGCGGCGATCTTGAACAGTTCCTCGAAGTCCGGGTCGAGTTCAGCCAGCAGGTAATAGTGGTAACGCTCGCCGAACAGCACCACTTTCACGTCGAGCGGAATCGGCTCGGGTTCCAGAGGCAGCGTGTTGGCCCAGCCGATCATCTGCCCCAGCGACTCGATGCGGATCTGGCCTCCCCGCAGCGCCCGCTTCAGGCCCTCCCAGGCATAGGGCTGGGTGAGCACCTTGAGCACGTCGAGCATCAGATAGCCGCCATTGGCCTGATGCAGCGCCCCCGCCTTGATCAGCGTGAAGTTGGTCACCAGCGTGCCGAGGTGGGCAATGCTGTCCACCCGCCCGACGAGGTTCGGATGGCTCGGATTGTCCTCGGTGACGACCGGCGCCGCCTCGGTGGCGCCGTGATTGACCAGCAGGTTCACCTGGTAGCGTTGCAGCGACAGGCTGCCGCTCATGAACACGGTCTCGGTTTCGCCTTCCGATTTCTGCGATTCGCGCAATTCCTCGCCGGTTTCGACCACGTCGGCGAGCACGCGGTCGAGAAAAGCCAGGACGTCGGACAGGTCGGCGTAGCGCTCCTTCAACTCCTCGACCATGTGCCCGGCGGCAAGACTCATGGTGTCGCGGCTGACCTGCTTGATGCGCCCCTGCATCTCGCGCCGCCAGCGCGGAAACTGGTGCAGCAGCTTCTCCAGCTTCTCGCCCAGGGTCTCGATCAGCTTGCCGATGCGCTTCTTCTCTTCTTCGGCGAGCTGATCGAATTCGGCCGGGCTCATCGTCTCCTCGCCCTTGACCGGCGCGAAAACAAAGCCATGGGGCGTGCGCAGGAGCGCCAGCCCCTGCGTCATCGCCTCCTGGCCCAGGGCCTGCAGATTGTCCTCTTCGCGCTTCTTGAACTCTTCCTGGATCGCCTCGATGCGCGAGCGGTATTCGTCGCTCTCGAAGGCGGCGGAGATCGCCTGCGCCAGTTCGCCGACGAACTTCTGCATGTCGCGCCGCAACTCCAGGCCGCGGCCGGCCGGCAGCTTCAGCACGCGCGGCTTGTTGGCCTCGGCGAAGTTGTTGATATAGCACCAGTCGCTGGGCCTTGCCGCTGCGGCCGCCCGTTCGTGGAGCAGCTGCCGTATCGAGGCGTGGCGGCCGCTGCCCGGCTCGCCGAGCACGAACAGGTTATAGCCATGATGCGCCATGGTGATGGCGAAGCGCGCCGCTTCGAAGGCACGCTCCTGGCCCAGGCCGTTTCTCGTGTCGGCGAGATCGTCCGTGGTCTCGAAGGAGAGGGACTCGGGCTTGCAGCGCCGGCAAAGCGCCGACGCTTCGAGCGGTTTGACTTCCGGCATGATCTTGCTCCAAGACGATGCCGGCATTCTACGCTACCGTCATCTGCCGCCCGCGAATATCGCGCCGGCGGCAGCCACCGTGGCATCTATGTCGGCCTCGGTGTGTGCCGCCGAGACGAAGCCGGCCTCGTATGCCGAGGGAGCCAGATAGTGGCCGGCTGCCAGCATGGCATGGAAGAAGCGGTTGAAGGCGGCCTTGTCGCATTCCATGACTTCGGCGTAACTGGTCGGCGGCAGCGCACGGAAATAGACGCCGAACATGCCCCCCACCGCCTGCGCCGAAAGGGCGAGACCCTGACTCGCCGCCGCGGCGGCGAGTCCTTCGGTGAGACGCAGTGTCTTGGCCTCGAGCGCCGCGTAGAAGCCCGGCTGCAGGACGAGCCGCAGGGTGGCCAAACCGGCCGCCACCGAGAGCGGGTTGCCGGAAAGCGTGCCGGCCTGGTAGACCGGCCCCAGGGGGGCGATCTTCTCCATGATCTCGCGACGTCCGCCGAAGGCGCCCAGCGGCATGCCGCCGCCGATCACCTTGCCGAAGGTGGACAGGTCGGGCGTGATGCCGTAGCGGCCCTGGGCGCTCGTCAGGCCGACCCGGAACCCGGTCATCACCTCGTCGAAGATCAGCACCGCGCCGTGCCGGCTGCACAGTTCGCGCAGGGTCTTGAGAAACTCCGGTGCGGGAGCGATCAGGTTCATGTTGCCGGCAACCGGCTCGACGATCACCGTGGCGATCTTGTCGCCGTGGCTCCGGAAGGCATCCTCCAGTTGGTCGACGCTGTTGTAGGCGAGGACCAGGGTATGCCTGGCGACATCCGCGGGAACGCCGCCGGAGGAGGGATTGCCGAAGGTCAGCGCGCCCGAGCCGGCTTTCACCAGCAGGCTGTCGGCATGGCCGTGGTAGCAACCCTCGAACTTGACGATCGCATCGCGGCCGGTGAAGCCGCGGGCCAGGCGGATCGCGCTCATGGTCGCCTCGGTACCGGAGGAGACCAGACGCACCATGTCCATGCTCGGCACGAGCTTCACCAGAAGCTCGGCCAGTTCGACCTCGCCCTCGGTCGGTGCGCCGAACGACAGACCCTTCGCCGCCGCCTCCTGCACCGCGCGGACCACCGCGGGATGCGCATGCCCGAGGATCAGCGGCCCCCAGGAGCCGACATAATCGAGGTAGCGCGCACCTTCGGCATCCCAGATATGGGCGCCGGCGCCGGCGGCAATGAATCGCGGCGTTCCGCCGACCGAGCCGAAGGCGCGAACCGGTGAATTGACGCCGCCCGGAATGATCTTCCGCGCGCGTTCAAAGAGGGCTTCGTTGGGGGTCATGGGGCATGCTCTCAGAAAAGTTTTTCATAGGCGTTCGCCCGCGCCGCGATGTCCATGGCGTCGAACAGATCGGTGATCACGGCGAGCATGTCCGCGCCGGCGGCAATGGCCTCGCCGGCGTTGTCCAGCGTGATGCCGCCGATGGCGGCTACGGGCAGGGCGAAGCTGCGCTTCGCCTCGCCCAGGAGATCGAGCGAGGCGCGCGGAGCCAGCGGCTTGGTGGCGGAGGCGAAGACGCTGCCGAAAGCCAGGTAATCGGCACCGGCCGCCGCCGCGGCCGCAGCGGCGCCAAGATCGGCATAGCAGGAGACGCCCAGGAGGCGTTCCGGTCCGAGCGCGGCACGCGCCTTGCCCACGTCGCCGTCGTCGGCGCCGAGATGGACGCCGTCGGCGCCCAGTTCCAGCGCCAGGGCGAGGTCGTCGTTGACGATCAGGCGGGCGCCGTGGCCGCGGCACAGGCGCAGCAGTTCCGCCGCCTGGGCACGCCGCAGCGCCGGCGAGGCGCGCTTGTTGCGGTACTGGACCAGGCGCACGCCGCCGGCCAGGGCCGAACCGACCAGGGCCGACAGGCGCGGCAGGAGAGGGTCGTCCGGCGTGACGGCATAAAGGCCGCGAAGATCAGAGGCCATTGTCCTGCGCAATTTCGCGCGCCCAGAAGAAACGGTCGGGAAGGTACTGCCCCATGCCGGGACGGAAACCCGCTGCGAGCGCCTGCCAGGTGTAATCCTGGGCATCCCTGACCGCCTCGGCGAGATCCAGGCCGTGCGCGAGGTTGGCGGCGATCGCCGAAGCCAGGGTGCAGCCCGAGCCATGATAGCTGCCGGGCAGGCGCTGCCACTTGTCGCTGCGGACCGCGCCGCGCTCGCCGTAAAGGGTGTTGACGACCTGCTCGCTGTTCTCGTGCGTGCCGGTGATGAGTACGAACTCGCAGCCGGCATTGATGATCCGGCGCGCGCACTCGGCCAGGTCGGGCGGGTCGGCGTCGCTCTCCTCCTCGAGCGCCAGGCGGCGGGCCTCGAGGCTGTTGGGGGTGAGGATGGTGGTTTGCGGCAGCAGGAGCTCCAGCATCGCATCGACCATGTCCTCGTTGGCGAATTGATCGCCGCGGCCGGAGGCCAGCACCGGGTCGAAGACCAGCGGAATATCGGGGTAATCGGCGATGATCTCGGCGATGGCGGCGATCGCCTCGACGCTGGCCAGCATGCCGAGCTTGAACGCCGCCACGGGCACATCCTCGAGCACGGCGCGCGCCTGGTCGGCGATCCAGTCGGCATCGATCGGCAGGACATCCTCGACGCCTGCGGTGTCCTGCACCGTAATCGCGGTGATCACCGTGAGCGGATGGCAGCCCATGCTCGACAGGGTCATGATATCGGCCTGGATGCCCGCCCCGCCGGTCGGGTCGGAAGCGGCGAAGGCCAGCACGATAGGCGGCAGGAACTCTGCTGAAACTGATGGCATGGGAACGGGTGCGGGGCGAGCTATCTCGATGGGCCTTCGGAGGTAAAATCAGGATCGCAAGACTGCACTACGGACTGCGCTAAGATGCGCTGCATTCTAACCGAATTCCCTCCTCCTTTATGACTGCACCCGATTACAAGACCTACATGTGCCTGATCTGCGGCTTCATCTACGACGAGGCCGCCGGCATCCCCGACGAGGGCATCGCCCCGGGCACCCGCTGGGAGGACGTACCGCCCAACTGGACCTGCCCCGAGTGCGGGGCGCGCAAGGAGGACTTCGAGATCGTGTCGATCTGACGACCGTGGATCATCCCGCGGCACCGACTCCCGCAGAAGTCCGAGAGCGCTTGCGCAAGAGCCGTCATGAGTTCCAGAAGGGCCTGCTCAGATGGCTGGACGACGATCCGGCCGGAATAGCCGGAATGAAGGTCGCGGTCGCCGCCCTCGAGTCGATCGGCTCAAGCCAGGGGCCGGGCAACAGCGGCGCCCTCTGGCGCAGCACCCTGGCCCTGCTGGAGGAGCTGGCTACCGGCGGCGTCGCCGCCGATAGCCAGCTCGTGCGCCTTTGCGCGCGCATCGACGCGCAGATTCGCAATCTTCAGGCGGGCTCGGCCCTGATCGCAGAAGCGCTGATGCGCGACATCCACCACCGCATCGGCGTCGTCGGGCCGCGCCCCGCCCCCGCGGAACGCGCCGGCCCGGCCGGGGGGATCATCCTGACCCGGACGATCTACGACCTGTACTTCGCCGAGGCACGCGGCCACTTGGACACACTGGAAAGGGAACTGCAATCCGGCGCGAACACCCCGCCGACGGCCGCGGCGACGATCGCCGCCGACAGCCTTGGCGCCATCTCCGACACCATCGGGCAATGGCCGGTCAGGGACCTGGCCCTGGCCCTCGGGCGCGCCCTGGCGCGCACGGCCGGCCTTGCGGAGCGGCCCGGCAGTGCAGGACAGGCGATTCTCGGGCAGGCGGTCGCTGCCCTGCGCAGGATGAGCGAAGCCGTTGCCCTGCAACGCCTGCCCGAGGCAGAAACTCCGCTGATCGCCGCCCTCGACGGACTGGCGCAGGCTCCGCCGGCCGGCGCCGAAAGTGGCGCCGGGCCGCTTGACCCAAGTCAAGCAGGCTGAAGGTGCACAGACTATAATCAACGTTTTTTCGGCGCCTGCATGATGCTTCCCAGCTCGCCTTCCGCCTCATTCGAACTGGTCTGCCCGGCCGGCAGTCTGCCAGCGTTGAAGACTGCCGTCGACCATGGTGCCGACTGCGTGTACCTCGGTTTCCGCGACGACACCAACGCGCGCAATTTCAACGGTCTCAACTTCGACGATGCCGCGCTCGCGGCGGGCATCCGCTACGCCCACGACCGCGGCCGGAAGGTGCTGCTGGCGCTCAACACCTATCCCCAGGCCGACAACTGGACGCGCTGGACGGCTGCGGTGGACAGGGCCGCGAAGGCCGGCGTCGACGCCGTCATCCTGGCCGACCCCGGTCTCATGGGTTACGCGCAGAAGAACCACCCTGGCTTGCGGCTGCACCTTTCCGTGCAGGGTTCGGCCACCAGTTACGAGGCCATCAACTTCTATCGCGAACGCTTCGGCATCCGCCGTGCCGTGCTGCCGCGCGTGCTGTCGCTGGCCCAGGTCGAACAGGTGATCGGCAAGACCGAGGTCGAGATCGAGGTATTCGGCTTCGGCGGCCTGTGCGTCATGGTCGAGGGCCGCTGCTCGCTCTCGGCCTACGCCACCGGCATTTCGCCCAATTGCAACGGCGCCTGCTCGCCGGGCAAAAGCGTGCGTTGGGAGCAAACCCCGCAGGGCATGGAAACGCGCTTGAACGGCATCCTCATCGACCGCTATGCCGACAATGAGCGGGCCGGCTACCCGACCCTGTGCAAGGGCCGCTTCGAGGTCTCCGACGAGACCTATTACGCCATCGAGGAGCCGACCAGTCTGAACACCCTGGAACTGCTGCCGCAGATGATGGCCATGGGCGTGGCCGCGATCAAGATCGAGGGCCGCCAGAGGAGTCCGGCCTACGTCGCCCAAGTGACCCAGGTATGGCGCGAAGCGATCGACGCCTGCCGCCGCGACCCCGCGCGCTTCAACACGAAGCCCTCCTGGATGGCGCAACTGAACAAGGTTTCGGAGGGCCAGTCGCACACCCTCGGTGCCTACTACCGGCCCTGGAAATGAACGGCCTGCCCCCCGGCCCCCTTCCCGTGGCAGGAGGTGACCGATGAAACTCTCTCTCGGTCCTCTGCTCTATTACTGGCCGCGTCAGCGGGTGTTCGACTTCTATGCCGAAATGGCCAGGCAGCCGGTGGACAGCGTCTATCTGGGCGAGACGGTATGCTCGCGCCGCCACGAACTGCGTCTCGACGACTGGCTCGAAATCGCCGCCCTGGTGCGCGATGCCGGCAAGGAGGCGGTGCTGTCGTCGCAGACCCTGATCGAATCCGAATCGGATTTGAAGACCTTGCGTCGCCAGATAGACGACGGCCGCTTCCTCGTCGAAGCCAACGACATGGGCGCCGTGCGCCTGCTCAGGGAAAGGCGCCTGCCTTTCGTCGCCGGACCGACCTTGAACGTGTTCAACGGCGAGACCTTGCGCTTCCTGGGCGAACAGGGCGCCACACGCTGGGTGATGCCGCCGGAGTCGAGCGGCAAGATGCTCGCAACCCTGCTGCAATCCAGGCCCGAGGGCATGGAGACCGAGGTGTTCGCGCTCGGTCGCCTGCCGCTCGCCTACTCGGCGCGCTGCTTCACCGCGCGCCGCTTCAACCTGCAAAAGGACGCCTGCGAGTTCCGCTGCCTCGACTTCCCCGACGGCCTGCCACTGGCCACGCGCGAAGCCGAGTCCTTCCTGAACTTGAACGGCACCCAGACACAATCGGCGAAAGTCTATAATCTGCTGCTGGAGATGCGTGCGCTCCTCGGCACCGGTGTCGATCTGGCTCGCTTGAGCCCGCAGGCCGAGCATACCGCCGCACTGATCGAACTGTTCCGCAACTGCGCCGACGCTGCGCTGACGCCGCCCAGCGCCTGGGAGCGGGCACGCGGCTACCTGCCCGGCGAACCCTGCAACGGTTTCTGGCACGGCCGTCCCGGACTGGAGCAGTTGATGTCGTCAGAGGAGAGCATGCCGTGAAACTGCCCACGCATTTGCCGGACTTCACCCTGCCGGCGATCGCCGGTCGGATCGGCCGCCGCCTGCCGCAATTGCCGCCGGTCCTGGCGCTGACCCTGGCCCTCAACCTCGCCCTCGGCCGCTGGCTGCCGCGCGAACCGCTGGCGCCGCTGATCGGCAAACGCTTCGCCATCCGCGTCACCGATGCCGGCCTGACCCTGCGCTTCACCCTGGATCAGCGCGGCTTCCATCCGAGCGTCGACACGCGCCTTGCGGACCTCACGATCAGCGCCCGGCTGCGCGACTTTCTCGCCCTGGTGACGCGGGAGGAGGATGCCGATTCGCTGTTCTTCAACCGCCGCCTGCTGATGGAAGGCGACACCGAGCTGGGGTTGCTGGCCAAGAACACCCTCGACGGACTCGAACTGCCGAGCATGGACTGGCGCCGGCTGCTCCCCGGCGCCTTGAGCCGCGCTTGAGCCGACCCTGAGCCGAACCTGAACCGGCTGTAGATCGGCTTGCAGCGAACGCCGCATCCCACCCTGCCGCTCTACCTCGCCGCAGCCTACACGCTGCTGGTGATCTACGCCAGCCTGCATCCCTTCTCCGGCTGGCGCGATTCCGGAGCCCCGGCGTCGGCCTTCCTGTTCGCCGCCTGGCCGCGCTACTGGACGGTATTCGATCTGGTCACCAACGCCCTCGCCTACCTGCCGCTCGGTTTCATCTGGGTGCCAACGCTGCAGCCCAGACACGGCCGCTTCCTCGCAGCGCTGATGGCGGCGGCGCTCTGCGCCTGCCTCAGCCTGTCCCTGGAAACGCTGCAGAATTTCCTGCCCAGCCGCGTGCCGTCCAATCTTGATTTTGGCAGCAACAGCCTGGGCGGTTTGCTCGGCGCCATAGCCGGCGCACGCTGGGGCACGACGCTGCTCGACGGCGGCCGGCTGCATGCGCTGCGCACGCGCCTGGTCGGCGAAGGCGCGATGCCCGACGCGGGACTGGTGCTGCTGGCCCTCTGGCTCCTGACCCAGCTCAATCCCGCGATCCTCATGTTCGGCAACGGCGATCTGCGCAACCTGCTCGTCCCGCTGGGCATGCCCTTGCCGCTCGCCTACAAGGCGCACGGCTTCCCCTGGGTGGAGGCCGGCGTGGTGGCCAGCAACACGCTGGCGGTCGGCCTCCTGGCCGGCTGCCTGCTGCGCACCTCCAGACGGGCGCTCGGCGCGCTGCTGCTGGTCGCGGCGCTGATCGTGAAAAGCTTCTCGCTGATGGTGCTGATGGACTCGATATCGGCCTGGTCCTGGCTCACCCCGGGTAACGTCGCCGGGCTGACGGCCGGCGGCCTGCTCTGGCTGGCCGCGTCGTTTCTGCCGGGACTGGCGCGACAGACGCTGGCGGCCATGGCCCTGATGCTGGCCACCGTCCTGGTCAATCTTGCGCCCGAGAATCCCTACTTCTCCGCCATACTGCAGGTCTGGCGGCAGGGGCACTTCCTCAATTTCAACGGCCTGACCCGGCTCACTTCGGCGCTCTGGCCTTTCCTCGCACTGCCCTGGCTGATGCTGCGGCGGGAAACCAAGGTGAATCATGACTTCCGACAATGACCTCATGGCGCTGCGGGACGAACTGCGCGAGTTCGGCGCAGTTCGCGGCTGGCGCGTCTATCACACGCCGAAGAACCTGGCCATGGCGCTGATCGTCGAGGCGGCCGAGCTGGTCGAGCATTTTCAATGGGCCACCCCGGAGGAGAGCGCGGCCCTGCCGCCCGACAAGGCGGCGGCAGTGCAGGACGAGGTCGCCGACGTGCTGATCTATCTGGTCGAGCTGGCAGACGTGCTGGGCGTCGACCTGATCCAGGCGGCGCACGCCAAGATCGCCAAGAACGCGCTGAAATACCCGGTTCCCGGGCGCTTATAATCGGCCATTTCCAGAAAGCCGGGAATGAGCCACTTCAAGCACCATGTCTTCTTCTGTTGCAACCAGCGCGGCCCTGGCGAGGCCTGCTGCAATGCGCTCGGCGCCGGCGAATTGCGCAACTACGCCAAGGAGCGCGTCAAGGCGCTGGGCATCGCGGGCAGCGGCAAAGTCAGGATCAACAGCGCCGGCTGCCTCGACCGTTGCGAGCTGGGGCCAGTGCTGGTGATCTACCCCGAAGCGGTCTGGTACACCTATATCGACCGCGAGGATATCGACGAGATCATCGACCGGCATCTGCTCCGCGGAGAAGTGGTCGACCGGCTGAAGATATGAGCAAGCACGAGCAGGTGCTGCTCGAAGGAGCGGCCGGAGCCATAGAGGTCTTCGTCGATGCTGCCGGAACTGCAGAGCCCCTCCGCGGCATCGCGCTGATCGCCCATCCGCATCCCCTGTTCGGCGGCACGGCCGACAACAAGGTGGTCACGACGATCGCCCGCGCCTTCCGCGAACTCGACTATGTCACGTTGCGGCCGAACTTTCGCGGCGTGGGCGGCAGTGCCGGCGTGCACGACCATGGCCTGGCCGAAAGCGAAGACCTGCTCCGCGTCCAGGCCTATGCCCGCAAGCGCTTCGCGACTTCGTCCGGCACGCTGCCGCTGGCCCTGGCCGGCTTCTCCTTCGGCGCCCATGTGGTCACGCGGGTGGCCAAGGCCCTGGCCGAGGCAGGCGATCCGGCGGAGCGTCTGGTGCTGATAGGCACCGCCGCCGGCTTCATCGAAGGGGGGCGCAGCTACGCCACCGAGGCCGTCCCGCCCGACACCGTCGTGATTCACGGCGACCGAGACGAGACGGTGCCGCTGGCCAATGTGCTGGCCTGGGCGGAGCCCCTGGAACTGCCCGTGGTCATCATCCCCGGCGCCGATCATTTCTTCCATCGCAAGCTGCACATCATCCGCAACATCATTCATTCGGCATGGCGCCGCTAGGCCCCGCGGTTGTCCCGGCGGCCAGCCAGGGCGCTTGTGCCGCGGACCAGGTGACGATGCCCGGACGCGGCCCCGGCGTCCTGACCGTCGCCGGCTTGCGCAAGTCCTATGGCGGGCGCGAGGTCGTGAAAGGCGTCAGCTTCGCCCTGGCACGCGGCGAATGTTACGGCCTGCTCGGCCCCAACGGCGCCGGCAAGACCACGATCCTGCGCTGCTGCCTGGGACTCACCTCGGCCGAGGCCGGCGAGATCCGGATGGTCGGCGAAGCGGTGCCGGAACATGCCAGGCAGGCGCGGATGAAGGTCGGGGTGGTGCCGCAGTTCGACAACCTCGACCCGGACTTCACGGTCGCGGAAAACCTGCTGGTGTTCGGCCGCTATTTCGGCTTCCAGGATATCGAGACGCGCCGGCGCATTCCCGACCTGCTCGATTTCGCCGGCCTCGCCGGCAAGGAGAAGGCCCGCCTCGCCAGCCTTTCCGGCGGCATGAAACGGCGCCTGACCCTGGCCCGCGCCCTGGTCAATGATCCCGATCTTCTGGTGCTCGACGAGCCGACCACGGGGCTCGACCCGCAGGCCCGCCACCTGATCTGGGAGCGCCTGAAGCACCTGCTTTCCGCCGGCAAGACCATTCTCCTCACCACCCATTTCATGGACGAGGCGGAGCGGCTCTGTCACCGCCTGGCCATCCTCGATGAAGGCCGGATCGTCGCCGAGGGCGCGCCGCGGGAACTGATCGCCGCCCAGATCGAGCCGCAGGTGATCGAGGTCTATGGCGAGGACGCACCCGGCTGGGCGGCGGGCGAAGGGAAGGATTGCGTGCGCCGCCTGGAGCTCTCCGGCGAAACCGCCTTCTGTTACGTCGAGGACAAGGACGTCACCCCGCTCATGGCCCGTCTGGCCCTTCACTCCGGACTGCGCGCGCTGCACCGGCCGGCCAACCTCGAGGATGTCTTCCTGAAGCTCACCGGCAGGGAGCTGCGCGACTGATGGATCTTTCCCCGCCCCGCTTGAGCTGGCGCGCCATCGCCGTGTGGCGACGCAATTTCCTGGTCTGGCGCAAGATGGCCATTCCCTCGGTGCTGGGCAATCTGGCCGACCCGATGATTTACCTCTTCGGCTTCGGCTATGGCCTGGGCGGCCTCCTGCCCCGCGTCGGCGGCGTCTCCTACATCGCCTTCCTCGCCTCCGGCACGGTGTGCGCCAGCACCATGAACGCCGCCTCCTTCGAGGCGCTTTACTCGGCCTTCTCGCGCATGCACGTGCAGAAGACCTGGGAGGCCATCCTCAACGCACCGGTGGCGCTGGACGACGTGCTCGCCGGCGAATGGTTCTGGGCGACGGCGAAGGCGGCGCTTTCGGGGCTGGCGATCCTGGTGGTCGTCACGGCGCTCGGTTTCGTATCGTCGCCGCTGGCGCTCTGGGCCATTCCGGTGATCTTTCTCACCGGCCTGACCTTCTCCGCGCTGGGCCTGATTGTCACCGCGCTGGCGCCGTCCTACGATTTCTTCATGTACTACTTCACCCTGTTCGTCACGCCCATGATGCTCGCCTGCGGCGTCTTCTTCCCGCTCGAGCAACTGCCGCCCGCCCTGCAGAGCATTGCCGGCGCCTTGCCGCTGTCCCATGCCGTGCGCCTGGTCCGGCCGCTCCTGCTCGGGGAAATACCGGGCAACGCCCTGACGCATGTGGCGGCGCTGGTCGCCACCGCCGGCGCCGCCTTCTGGCTGGCGCTGGTGCTGACCAGGCGCCGCTTATTGAATTAATTTCTCGGGGCGCGGCGGGAAAATGCCTCGAGGTCGTCGTCGAGGCGCAAGGACAGCGGAGGAAAGCGATCCGGCAGAATCATTTCCTTGACCTTCTGGCTCATCACCACCAGGGACGGGGCCGCCAAATCGACGCCGCCACCGCCGCGCAGCGCCAGGCCGAGCAGCAGGCCCGCCAGCAGCGCCGTGGCCAGGGGCTTGAAGCGCAGGCCGAGACACAAGGCTGCCCACTCGGCACGCCAGCGCGCCAGGGTCGCCGGCCTTAGCTGCCGTTCTGCGTCGCGGCGCGCCTCGGTCTCCTCGCGCAAGGCTTTCGCCGCCGCCTGACGCTCTCGGGCTGCCGCCTCGGCACCGCGCTCGAAGCCAGTCTTGGCCTCGACCAGACGGTGCAATTCGGCCTCGGCCGCCGCACGGCGCTTGTCCTCCCGGATGGCGTCGTTTTCCGCGGAGACTCTCGCCGCGGCGGCCGATTCGACCTGCCGCTCGGCCTCGATCCGGGCTTCCAGGCGGGCCGCCAGCGACTGATCGGCCTTGGCGCGAATGTCCGCCAGGGCCTTGGCCTCGGTCTCGGCCTGAAGCCGGAGGCGATGTTGCTCCACGACCCAGCCTTCGGCCGCGATACGATCCCGGACCAGGCGTTCCGCCTCGACTTCTTCCGCGGCCTGGTCAGCGGCAAGCTGACGCAACCGGGCGTCCGTCTCCGCGCGCCGACGGATCGCGGCGGAAGCCTCGAGATCCGCCTTGGCACGGCGTCGGGCGGCCGCGAGCGCCTCGACCTCGACGCGCTCGCGCGCCTCGGCCTCATCTGCCGCCTGCACCTCGACGGACCGCCTGGCCAGGGCCTGCTGTTCGGCCAAACGCTCGGCCGCCAGCCTGGCTTCCGCAACCTGCTTCGGATCCTGCATAGACTCCGGCTCCACTGATGGGGGACTTGGCCCCCACTATAAGGAAACGGAGCGCCGTAGCCAGTGCGGAATATCGGCGGAAAACCAGCGCATACCCTGGGAATGAGGCTCGGGCAAGGAGAAGGAGAGTAAAATCCCCGGCCATGTCCAGCCTGCTCGTCCTGACCAACCTGCCCGACGCCGCCAGCGCGCACGCCCTGGCCGTCCTGCTGGTCGAGGAGCGCCTGGCAGCCTGCGTGAACATCCTGGCACCGGCCCGTTCAATCTTTCGCTGGGATGGCAGGATCAGCGACGCGACCGAGGTGCCGCTGCTCATCAAGACTTCGAGAACCCGCTACGCTGAACTCGAAGAAGCGATCCTGCGCCATCACCCCTACGAACTTCCCGAGATCATCGCTGTCCCAATCGAGCTTGGCCTGCCCGGCTACCTCGCCTGGGTGACGGCCGAAACCACCGCGACCACGCTCTCATGCTGAAATTGCTCCTGCTGCTGCTCATCGCCTTCTCCCCGGCGCTCGCCGACGCCGCCGGCGAGCCGCTGCAGCCCGATCAGGCCTACCGATTCTCCGCCCGCGCCGTGGACGCGAAGACTCTGGAAGCGAGCTGGCAGATCGCCGACGGCTATTACCTTTACCGGGATAAATTCAAGTTCGCCCTCGGGCCCGGGCTGGCCAAGCTCGGCACGGCGCAATTTCCGCCGGGCAAGGTGAAGGACGACGAGTTCTTCGGCAAGGTCGAGACCTACCGCAAGGAAGTGCATGTGCTCCTGCCCTTCGAGGCGCCTGCCGGCACGACATCGGTCACGCTCAAGGCCACCTCGCAGGGCTGCGCCGATCTCGGCGTCTGCTATCCGCCGATGGAGCAGAAGGCGACGGTGCAACTGGTTTCGGCGGACGGGCCGCAGATGTCGTTCGCGCCGCCTGCCGCGACCACCGGGAGTCAGCCTGGCGGCGACGAGAGTTCCCGGATCAGCCAACTGCTCAAGAATGCCAGCGTGTGGACCCTGCTGCTGTTCTTCCTGGGCTCGGGCGTGGCGATCGCCTTCACGCCCTGCATGTTCCCAATGATCCCGATCATCTCGGGCATCATCGTCGGCCACGGCCACGCCATCAGCAAGGGGCGCGCATTTGTCCTGTCTCTCGCCTACGTGCTCGGCATGGCGATCACCTATGCCCTACTCGGCGTTGCCGCCGGCCTGTCCGGCACCTTGCTGTCCTCGGCCCTGCAGAACGTCTGGGTGCTCTCGAGCTTCGCCGCGGTCTTCGTCGCCCTGTCGCTGTCGATGTTCGGCTTCTACGATTTGCAGTTGCCGAGCTTTCTGCAAAGCAAGCTCTCCGACGAGGCCAACCGCCAGCAAGGCGGCAGCCTGCACGGCGTTGTCCTGATGGGGGCGCTCTCGGCGATCATCGTCGGCCCTTGCGTCGCAGCGCCCCTGGCCGGCGCCCTGCTCTATATCGCCAGGACCGGCGACGCCCTGCTCGGCGGCGGCGCACTGTTCGTCATGGCGCTGGGCATGGGCCTGCCGCTGGTCGTCGTCGCCACTTCGGCGCGTCACCTGCTGCCCAAGCCGGGGCCCTGGATGGAAGCGATCAAACAGTTCTTCGGCGTGCTGCTCCTGGGCCTGGCGATCTGGCTGGTGTCGCCGGTGATCCCGGCAGTGGCG
Source organism: uncultured Sterolibacterium sp. (assembly GCA_903904605.1). Lineage (GTDB taxonomy): Bacteria > Pseudomonadota > Gammaproteobacteria > Burkholderiales > Rhodocyclaceae > CAIYYX01. The sequence goes on along the minus strand of CAIVDC010000065.1, from coordinate 6,172 downwards.
CAGATGTCGGCCTGGGCGGCGCTCCTCATCTTCTCCGCGATCTATCTCTCCGCGCTCGACCCGCTGCCGCCCCATGCCAACGGCTGGCTGAAGTTCGGCAAGGGCCTGGGCGTCGTCGTCCTGCTGGTCGGCGCAGCGCTTCTCGCCGGCGCCTTGAGTGGCGGCCGCGATCCCTTGCAGCCGCTCGGCTTCCTGCGCCCCGGGGGCGCGGCGGCGGCCGAGACGCAAGGGCCGAGGTTCGAGCGGGTGAAATCGTCGGCCGAACTGGATCAGCGCCTCAAGACCGCAACTCGCCCGGTGCTGCTCGACTTTTACGCCGACTGGTGCGTCTCCTGCAAGGAGATGGAACGGTATACTTTCACCGACCCCGCCGTCGCTTCGCGCATGGGCGGGATGCTGCTGTTGCGCGCCGACGTCACCGCCAACGACGAGGAAGACCGGGCGCTGCTGAAACGCTTCAGCCTTTTCGGTCCGCCCGGGATCATCTTCTTCGACGCCCGCGGACGGGAAATCCCGGATCTGCGCGTAGTCGGCTTCATGGAGGCAGGACCTTACGCGGCCCTCCTCGATCGCGTCCTGGCCCACTGATCCCTTACAATGGAGGCTTCTCCTCCACCGGGCTATCGCGCATGTTCTCAGGCATCATCGCCGCCACCGGCAAAGTTTCCCGCATCCTGCCGCTCGAACAGGGACTCTCCCTGACCATCGAGGCCGGCACGCTAGATCTTTCAGACGTCGCCCTGGGCGACTCGATCGCCTGCAACGGCGTCTGCCTCACCGTCGTGGCCCTGGACGGCAACAACTTCAGCGTCGATGTCTCGCGCGAAACGCTGGACTGCACCGTGGGCCTCGACGGCACCAACGACGTGAACCTGGAGAAGGCGCTGCGCCTTTCCGACCGCCTCGGCGGCCACCTGGTCAGCGGCCATGTCGACGGCGTCGGCGAAGTGCTGAAGTTCGTCCCGGTGGGCGAATCGTTTGAACTGGTGATCCGCGCGCCGCAGGAACTGGCGAAATACGTCGCCCGCAAAGGTTCGGTCACGGTGAACGGGGTCAGTCTCACCACCAACGACGTGCACGGCACCGACTTTTCCATCAACCTGATCCGGCACACCCTGGAGATGACCACGCTGAAGGATCTCAAGGCCGGCAGCCGGGTCAATCTCGAAGTCGATCTCATCGCGCGCTATGTGGAAAGGATGCTGACAGCCGAAAACGGTGCCGCAAGAGGATAGTCCGGAAGGATTACAATGACGGTCCCTTTTCCTCAATGCCTCCACCCATGAGCGTCAGCCCCATCCAGGACATCATCGCCGACATCCGCGCCGGCCGCATGGTCATACTCGTCGACGAGGAGGACCGCGAGAACGAAGGCGACCTCGTCATCGCCGCCGAACACGTCACGCCCGAAGCCATCAACTTCATGGCCAAGCACGGTCGCGGCCTGATCTGCCTGACCCTGTCCGAAGCACGCTGCCGCCAGCTCAATCTGCCGCTGATGGTGAGAGACAACCGCAGCCCGCATGGCACCGCCTTCACCCTCTCGATCGAGGCCGCCGAGGGCGTCACCACCGGCATCTCGGCGCACGACCGCGCCCGCACCGTCCAGGCGGCGGCGGCCAAGCACGCCAAACCTGCCGACATCATCCAGCCCGGCCATATCTTCCCGCTGATGGCCCAGAACGGCGGCGTGCTGGTGCGCGCCGGACACACCGAAGCAGGCTGCGACCTGGCGCAGTTGGCGGGCGCCGAGCCGGCCTCGGTGATCTGCGAGATTCTCAAGGACGACGGGACCATGGCCCGATTGCCGGACCTGCTCGAGTTCGCGCGCGAGCACGGTCTCAAGATCGGCACCATTGCCGACCTGATCCACTACCGCAGCGAAAACGAAACCCTGGTCGAGCAGGTGGCCGAAAAGGAGATCAGCAGCCGCCACGGCAACTTCCGTTTCTCCGCCTTCGAGGACAAGACCTCCGGGGAGGTGCATCTGGCCCTCTCGGTCGGCAGCATCCGCCCGGAGGTGGAAACCCTGGTGCGGGTGCACGAGCCGATCTCGGTGCTCGACTTCCTCGACAGCGACAGTCCGCGCCACACCTTCAGCGTCGACCAGGCGATGCGGACGATCGCTGCCGCCGGCACCGGCGTCATCGTCCTGTTGCGCCGCGTCGAGTCCGGTCACGACCTGCTCGCGTCGTTCCAGGACCAGCCCCCCGCCGCAAGACCCGCGGCGAAGTGGGACCCGCGCATCTACGGCATCGGCGCGCAGATCCTGCGCAGCCTGGGTGTGGGCAAGATGCGCCTGATGGCCACCCCGCGCAAGATGCCGAGCATGACCGGCTTCGGCCTGGAAGTATGCGGTTACCTGGCGCCCGACGGCACCAAGATCTGAGGAACGGCCATGCCACGCTATGACGACATTTTCGAACTGGAACCCAAGCTCGCCGGCCATGGACTGCGCATCGGCATGGTCATGAGCCGCTTCAATGCCGATGTCGGCGAAGGCCTGCTGTCGGCCTGCGCCGATGAATTGAAGCAGCTCGGCGTGGCCCCGGCGGACATGGCGATCGCGACCGTGCCCGGCGCGCTGGAGATACCCATGGCCCTGCTGGGCATGGCCGGCAGCGGCCGCTTCGACGGGCTGGTGGCCCTGGGCTGCGTGATCCGCGGCGAGACCTACCATTTCGAGATCGTCTCGAACGAATCCGCCCGCGGCATTTCCGAGGTGCAACAGAAGACCGGGGTGCCGGTCGCCAACGCCGTGCTGACCACCGAGGACGACGACCAGGCGCTCTCGCGCATGGCGCAGAAGGGCCGCGAGGCCGCCCAGGCCGCGGTCGAGATGGTCAATCTGCTGAAGGCCTTCCGGTGAGCGCTGCGCCTGCCGCAGGCACCCGAGGAAGGCGCGCCAACCCGCGTCACCGGGCGCGGGAGTTCGTGCTCCAGGGAATCTACCAGTCGCTGGTGGGCGGCCAGGGCGAGTTCGAGATCAAGAACCAGGCGGCCGGCGTCGTCGGCTTCGACAAGGCCGATGGGCAACTCTACCAGGCCCTGCTGCACCGGACGCTCACCGACATGGCCGAGCTGCAGGAAGTCCTCACTCCGCATATCGACCGCCCGTGGCCGGAGATCTCGCCGATAGAACGCGGCATCCTGCTGCTCGGGGCGTGCGAGTTCAAGCACTTCCCCGAAACCCCTTACCGCGTCGTCTTGAACGAGGCCATCGAACTGGCCAAGAGCTTCGGCGGTACCGATGGCCACAAGTTCGTCAATGGGGTCCTCGACAAACTGGCGGCCGGCTTGCGTCCCGACGAAGCGAAAAGATAACAGGCTTGCGGCTTGTGCCTTCCGAATTCGAGTTGATCGCCCGCTACTTCACCCGCCCGGCACCGCGCACGGTGCTGGGCGTTGGCGACGACGGCGCGATCGTCCGCATCGCGCCCGGCATGGAACTGGTGGTTTCCACCGACATGCTGGTGGCGGGCACCCACTTCCTGCCTGACACGGAGCCCGAAGCCCTGGGCTGGAAGACGCTGGCGGTCAATGTCTCGGACATGGCGGCGATGGGCGCACGGCCGTGCTGGGCGGTGCTTGCCCTGGCCCTGCCCGAAGCGACGGCGGCCTTTGAAGCATGGATTTCCGCCTTTGCCCGCGGCCTGTTCGACTGCGCCGATACCTTCGGGGTCGAACTGATCGGCGGCGACACCACGCGCGGCCCCTTGAACCTCTGCCCGACCATTTTCGGCGAAGTGCCGCAAGGCCGGGCACTGCTGCGCGGAGGGGCCCGCCCGGGCGACGAGATCTGGGTCTCCGGCGCCCCGGGGCTGGCCGCCCTGGGACTGGCTCACCTGAAGGGGCGGTGCACGCTCAGTGAGCCAGCGCTCACCCATTGCCTCGCGGCGCTGGCCCGGCCGCAACCTCGCGTCGATCTCGGCATCGCGCTGCGCGATGTGGCGAGCGCCGCCATCGACGTCTCCGACGGCCTGCTCGCCGACCTCGGCCACATCCTCGAGCGCTCCGCGGTCACGGCCACGGTCCGTCTCGACCGCCTGCCGGATGCGGCCCTCGCCGCCTGCCCCGACCGGGACCTGGCCCGGGACTGCCAGCTGGGCGGCGGGGACGACTATGAACTGGTATTTACCGCGCCGCCTCGCCGCCATGCCCGGATCGCATCGCTCCAGGCCGAACTCGGCCTGGCGCTCAGCTGTATCGGCAGCATCGGGGCTGCCGGCGGAGAAAGCCTGACCGTCCTGGATGCCGAGCAACGCCCCGTCTCCGTCGGGCACCGGGGCTTCGATCATTTCGCCGAAGCGCCATGAAGACCAAGAAAAGCACGCAGCCGCCCTGGCGCTTCCTCTTTTCGCATCCCGCCCATTTCATCAGTTGCGGCATGGGCAGCGGCTTGTCGCCCCTGGCCTCGGGGACCTTTGGTACGCTGTTCGCTTGGCTCGTCTATCCGCTGCTCCGGCCCCGGTTCGACGACGCGGGCTTCGCCGCCTTCCTGCTTGCCGCCTTCCTCGTCGGCATTTACGCCTGCGACAAGACCGGCCGCGATCTGGGCGTGGCCGACCACGGCGCCATGGTCTGGGACGAGATCGTGCCTTTCTGGTTCGTGCTCTTCCTGACGCCCGCAGACTGGCGGTGGCAATCGGCGGCCTTCCTGCTGTTCCGCTTTTTCGACATCGTCAAACCGCAGCCGGCGCGCTTCATCGATCAGTCGATGAAGAACGGCTTCGGGGTCATGCTGGACGACGCGGTCGCCGCCGGCTATGCGCTCTTCGCGCTGGCCCTGATGCGCATATTGCTGACCTGACCATGGACGCAGAACTGCGCCTGCTCTCGGAATCGGTCGGAGCCGCCCTGAGCCGGCAAGGTGCCCGGCTCGCCTGCGCCGAATCCTGCACCGGCGGCTGGGCGGCGGCCGTGATCACGGCCACCGCCGGCAGTTCAAACTGGTTCGAGCGCGGTTTCGTCACCTATTCGGACGACGCAAAACGGGAAATGCTCGATGTTCCGGCAACGACGCTCTCCGCCCACGGCGCAGTCAGCGAGGAGACCGCCCGGGCCATGGCCGCCGGCGCGCTGGCGCGCTCCCATGCCCAGATCGCCCTGGCGATCACCGGCATCGCCGGGCCGGGGGGTGGCTCATCCAGTAAGCCAGTGGGTACCGTATGCTTCTCCTGGTGCAGGAAAGCGGAAGAAGTCAGCAGCGAAACGCGGCTGTTCCCCGGAGACCGAGAGGCGATCAGGCGATCGGCGCTGATCCACGCCCTGTCCGGGCTGTTGTCCAGGCTGGAAGGTCCCGCAAAAACTGTGCCATAATCTAGACAATTCGCAAAGGAAATAATTATGGACGACAACAAGAGCAAGGCTCTGCAGGCAGCCCTGGCCCAGATCGAGAAGCAGTTCGGCAAGGGATCGATCATGAAAATGGGCGCGGCGCAGATCGAGAACGACCTCCAGGTCGTCTCCACCGGCTCGCTGGGCCTGGACATCGCCCTGGGCACCGGCGGCCTGCCGCGCGGCCGGGTGGTCGAAATCTACGGCCCGGAATCCTCGGGCAAGACCACGCTGTGCCTGCATGTCGTGGCCGAAGTGCAGAAGGCCGGCGGCGTGGCGGCCTACATCGACGCAGAGAACGCGCTCGACCCGGTCTATGCCGGCAAACTCGGCGTCAATGTCGGCGACATGCTGATCTCCCAGCCGGACACCGGCGAACAAGGCCTGGAAATCGCCGACATGCTGGTGCGCTCCGGCGGCGTCGATATCATCGTCATCGACTCGGTGGCGGCGCTGGTGCCCCGGGCCGAGATCGAGGGCGAGATGGGCGACCAGCTGCCCGGCCTGCAGGCGCGGCTGATGAGCCAGGCGCTGCGCAAGCTCGCCGGCAACATCAAGCGCACCAACACCCTGGTCATCTTCATCAACCAGATCCGCATGAAGATCGGCGTGATGTTCGGCAGCCCGGAAACCACCACCGGCGGCAATGCGCTGAAGTTCTACGCCTCGGTCCGGCTCGACATCCGCCGCATCGGCTCGGTGAAGCAGCGCGACGAGATCATCGGCAACAACGTCCGCGTCAAGGTGGTCAAGAACAAGGTCGCCCCGCCGTTCCGCGAGGTCGAGTTCGACATCATGTACGGCGAGGGCATCTCCAAGCTGGGCGAGATCATCG
>CAIVDC010000064.1 GCA_903904605.1 uncultured Sterolibacterium sp. | reverse complement strand
GTACTGGTGAATCGCCTCGGAAACGAAGTCCTCGATGCCCTGGGCATTCCTGGCGTCGCTTGCGAGAAGTTGCAGGAACCAGCGGTCGTCGCCGACATTTGCCAGCCACTGGCGCGTCGCCTCGATGCGCGCGCGCGTCTGCGCACCGAGCTTCGCGGGCATGGCCGGTTCCGCGCCGGGTTCGCGTCTCGGCGCTGCGTCCTGCGACTGGGGTGCCGGCAGAGTGGACAACGACCGCGCTGGCGCACCCTTGGCGCTGCCTTCGGCCGGGGCGGGCGGCGCAGTGATTTCGCTGCCCGATTTCGCCGAGAGAGCGACAAGGGTCGAGGCGAGAACAGCGGCAGCCGCGGAAAAGCCGGTGACCGTGCGGCGCACCCCGGCGTGCGACCGTTTTCCCGGGGCGACCCCGGATTCGCGAATGGCGGCGAAGACGTCTCGCCGCGTGACCCGGTGCGCATTCCGGGAACAGGCCGCGACCAGGGCCTGGTCGGCCAGCGTGTTGATGCGCCCGATGACGCCGTGCGATGCCTCGGCAAGTGCCTTGATGGCGGAAGCGCTGAAGGCGGGCGGGCCGCGGTAGCCGGCGCAGCGCAATCCCAAGTCGAGGTAGTCGGCGACTTCCCCGATCATCAGTGGCTCGAGGATGAAAGTGTGGCTGGTGCCTTCCATGAACTGCCGCCTCTCGGGTCGTGCGAGGTGGTCGTTCAGTTCGGGCTGCCCGAACAGGGCCAACTGCAGCGGCTCGTGGCCGCTCGCCTCCTGCTTCGCTAGCCGCCAGATTCCCTCCAGCGTCTCGGACGTCACGGCGTGCGCCTCGTCGATCAGCACCACCGATGGCCGGTTCCCGCTGTTACCGTCGCCGCCGGGTGCCTGTTTGTCCGCGATGGACCGGAGTGTCTCCTCCCGCGATAGCGCCGGATCGGCCAGATGGATAATCGATCCAGGGGCTGGCAGCCGCTCCATTATCATCCGGCAGAGCGTGGTTTTGCCGCTGCCGGCCTCGCCGATAAGCTTGACGATGCCCTGGCGAGTGGCGAGGGCATAGAGCAGGGCGTCAAGGGTGGCGCCGCGCCTGGCACCGGCGAAGAAGAACCCGTCGTGCGGTCTGTTGCGAAACGGTGCTTCGCTCAGGCCGAAATGGTCGAGATACATGTCGGACTGTCTGGTTTCCCGTAAATGTGCAGTAATCGGGTGTTTGGCACGATCCGGTCCTTGCCGTTATCATAACGCAGCGGGAGCTGTTGGGGGCGCCCGCGTTCGCCATCAACTGCGTTGCGAGCCAGCGCTCGCGGGTCGGCCAGGATTGTCTGGTAGAATGCCGAGGCTCCAAATTTACGGGAATCCCTTAGTGCCGAGCCCCTCCAGCGATAGTCTGGTCAAGATCAGCAATCTCAGTTTCGCCTACGATAGCCGCCCGGTGCTCACCGGCATCAATATGGAGATTCCGCGCGGCAAGGTAGTGGCGATCATGGGCAGCAGCGGCTGCGGCAAGACCACGACGCTGCGCTTGATCGGTGGCCAGATCAAGCCGACCAGAGGAGAGGTGCGGGTGGGCGGCAAGGTCGTGCATCAATTGTCGAGCGAGGGACTTTACGAACTGCGCCGGCGCATGGGCATGCTGTTCCAGTTTGGCGCGTTATTCACCGATATTTCAGTGTTTGACAACGTCGCTTTCCAGATGCGCGAGCACACCGATCTCCCGGAAGAGTTGATCAACGACCTGGTGCTGATGAAGTTGAATGCCGTCGGCCTGCGCGGCGCCCACGCTTTGATGCCGTCCGAGTTGTCAGGCGGCATGGCCAGGCGGG
>CAIVDC010000063.1 GCA_903904605.1 uncultured Sterolibacterium sp. | reverse complement strand
GACGTGGCGCGCAACATCGACGAGATCGCACGCATGGTCGAGGAAAACAGCAGCGCCATCAAGCAGACATCGAATGCCGCGAAGCAGCTCGAGCAACTGGCCAATAATCTGCAGGTCGCGGTGAGCAGGTTCCAGGCCTAGATGCTTCATGTTCCGAGGTTTCCTTGCCTGGAAACCTCGTTCCTCGAAAAGGCGGGCGATCCGAAGCGCTGAAGCCCGAAGCCTCATGCCAAGACCTCTGGACGGCGTCAAAGTCATCGAGCTCGGCACCCTGATTGCCGGGCCATTCTGCGCCCGCATCCTCGCCGAGTTCGGCGCCGAAGTGATCAAGATCGAGGCGCCCGGGGAAGGCGATCCGCTGCGCAGCTGGCGCAAGCTCTATCAGGGCACCTCGCTCTGGTGGTATCTGCAGGGCCGCAACAAGCGCTCGGTGGCGGTCAATCTCAAGCATCCGGAAGGGGTGGCGATCGTCAGAAAGCTCGCGCGCGAGGCCGACATCGTGGTCGAGAATTTCCGGCCCGGCGTGCTGGAAAAGCTAGGCCTGGGCTGGGACGCGCTTTCCGCAGAAAACCCCGGTCTGGTCATGGCGCGTCTGTCCGGCTTCGGGCAGACCGGCCCCTGCAAGGACCAGGCCGGTTTTGGCGCGGTCGGCGAGGCGATGGGCGGCCTGCGTTATGTCACCGGTTTCCCGGACCGGCCCCCGGTTCGCACCGGCATTTCCATCGGCGATTCGATCGCCGCATTGTGGGCGGCGATCGGCGCGCTGATGGCATTGAGACACCGGGAGGTCAACGGCGGCAAGGGGCAGGTGGTCGATGTCGCGCTCTACGAGGCGGTCTTCGCCATGATGGAGAGCCTTGTGCCGGAGTTCGACGTTTTCGGTTTCGTGCGCGAGCGCACCGGCAACGTCATGCCGGGCATCACCCCTTCCTCGACCCATACCACCCGGGACGGCAAGCACCTGATCATAGCCGCCAACGGCGACGCCATCTTCAAGCGCTTGATGCGGATCGTCGGTCGCGACGATCTGGCTGGCGACCCGGAACTCGCGAGCAACGCCGGCAGGGACCTGCGCGCCGATGAGCTGTATGGCGTGATCGGCGCCTGGGTCGGCGAGCATTCAGCGGAGCAGGTGCTGAAGGTCCTGTCCGGGGAGCGGGTGCCGGCCAGCGCGATCTATTCCGTCGAGGAGATGTTCCGCGATCCGCAGTTCCTCGCGCGCGCCATGCTCGAAACGGCGCATCTTCCGGATGGCCGGGCATTCCGGATGCCCGGCACCGTGCCCAAGCTGTCGGCCACGCCGGGCCGCACCGAATGGCTCGGCCCGCGCCTGGGCGAGCATACCGAAGCGGTGCTCACCGATTTGGGCTATGCGCGGGCGGAAATCGACCGGCTTTGTGCTGACGGTGCGGTGGCGCGGGACTCGGGTCCATGAGTCGGCAAGCTCCCGGCTGTTAATCCCGTGAAGGTTTCCGGTATAATCGCGCCGGTTGAGGGGTAGCATTTGCGACATTCAGGGACGGGAATATGGCTAGTGAGCAAAAAGTGGACTGCGGTCGTCGTCGCCTGATCGTCGCCACCGCGGCCGTCGGCGGAGTCGCGGGGGTCGTGACGGCCGCGCCGTTCGTGGCCAGCATGATGCCCTCGGAGCGGGCCAAGGCGGCCGGCGCACCGGTGGAAGTCGACCTCAGCAAGCTGGCGCTCGGAGAGATGCTGACGGTGGCTTGGCGGGGCCAGCCGGTGTGGGTCATCAACCGGACGCCGGAGATGATCGCGTCGCTCAAGGTGACCGACCCGCTGGTCAGCGATCCCCACTCGGACAAGCTGCAGCAGCCTGCATACTGCAAGAACGAGACCCGCTCGATCAAGCCGGAATTCTTCGTCGCCGTGGGCATCTGCACCCATCTGGGTTGTTCGCCGTCGGAGAAATTCGAGACCGGCGCGGCGTCGGGTGTCGGGCCGAACTGGCCGGGCGGTTTCCTGTGCCCCTGCCATGGTTCGACCTTCGACCTGGCCGGCCGGGTATACAAGGACAAGCCGGCGCCGCTGAACCTGGTGGTGCCGCCGTACATGTACCTGAGCGATAACAAAATTGTCATCGGCGAAGACAAGAAGGGGGCGTAGGTAATGGCCGCAAAGATGCAAGGCTTGGTCGACTGGGTCGATGAGCGCTTTCCCCTGACCTCGAGCTGGAAGGCCCATCTCGCCGAATACTACGCACCGAAGAATTTCAATTTCTGGTACTTCTTCGGCTCGCTGGCGCTTCTGGTTCTGGTCAATCAGATCGTCACCGGCATCTTCCTGACGATGCAATACAAGCCCGATGCCTCGCTCAACAGCTCCGGAGTGCCGGTGGCTTTCGCCAGCGTCGAGTACATCATGCGCGACGTCCCCTGGGGCTGGCTGATACGCTACATGCATTCGACCGGCGCCTCGGCTTTCTTCATCGTGGTCTATCTGCATATGTTTCGCGGCCTGCTCTACGGTTCCCACCGCAAGCCTCGCGAGCTGGTCTGGATTTTCGGCATGCTGATCTTTCTCTGCCTGATGGCCGAGGCCTTCTTCGGCTATCTGCTGCCCTGGGGCCAGATGTCCTTCTGGGGGGCCCAGGTGATCGTGAACATGTTCTCGGCGATTCCTTTCATAGGCCCCGACCTTTCCCTCTGGCTGCGCGGCGACTTCGTGGTCGGCGACGCAACGCTGAACCGTTTCTTCGCCTTCCACGTCATCGCCATCCCGCTGGTTTTGCTCGGCCTGGTGGTGGCGCATGTGATCGCGCTGCACGAGGTCGGCTCGAACAATCCTGACGGCATCGAGATCAAGAAGCACAAAGACAACAAGGGAATTCCGCTCGACGGTATTCCGTTCCATCCCTACTACACGGTGAAGGACATCGTCGGTGTCGTGGTGTTCCTGATAGTGTTCTCGGCGGTGATCTTCTTCATGCCCGAGGGCGGCGGCTACTTTCTGGAGTCGAACAACTTCATACAGGCCAACCCGCTGCAGACGCCGCCGCATATCGCCCCGGTCTGGTATTTCACGCCTTATTACTCGGTGCTGCGTTCGATCACCTATCCGCTGTTCGGCCTCGAGGCAAAGTTCTGGGGCGTGCTGGGCATGGGCGCGGCGGTGGTCATATTCTTCTTCCTGCCTTGGCTCGACAGGAGCCCGGTCAAGTCGATCCGCTACAAGGGGCCGATTTTCAAGACGGCGCTGGGGCTGTTCGTGACGGTGTTCCTCATCCTGGGCTATCTGGGGATGCAGCCGCCGACGCCGGCTCGGCTGATGCTGTCGCAGGCCTGCGCGGTGATCTACTTCGCCTTCTTCCTCCTGATGCCGGTCTACAGCAAGCTGGACAAGTGCAGGCCCGAACCGGAAAGGGTGACCGGATGATGAAGAAACTGCTGTTGGCGTTGCTCTTCGCGCCCTTGATCGCCTGCGCCAGCGAGGGGGAGCTCCATCTGGATCACGCTCCGGACAAGCTTACCGACCAGGCCGCCCTGCAAAACGGCGCCAAGTTGTTCGTCAATTACTGCCTCAATTGTCATTCAGCGTCGGCGATGCGCTACAACCGGTTGCAAGGGATCGGGCTCACTGACCAGCAGATCAAGGATAACCTGATGTTTACCGCCGACAAGGTCGGCGAGCTGATGACCATCGCGATGCGTCGGGACGAGGCCAAGCAATGGTTCGGCGTGCCGCCGCCGGATCTCTCCCTGGAAGCCCGGGCGCGCGCCTCGGAAGCCGGTTCCGGCGCCGACTGGCTTTATACTTATCTGCGCGGCTTCTATCGTGACGATTCCCGCCCGAGCGGCTGGAACAACCTGGTCTTCGCCAATGTCGCCATGCCCCATGCGCTCTGGCAGTTGCAGGGCGAGCAGGTCATGGGCGCGGATCACAAGCTCAAGCTGGCCAAGCCCGGCAAGATGACGCCTGCGGAATATGATGCGGCGGTAGGCGACCTCGTCGCCTACCTGCAGTATATGGGCGAGCCGTCGGCCCAGACCCGGAAGCAGTTGGGCGTCTATGTCCTGCTCTTTCTGGCGGCTTTCTTCGTCTTGACCTATGCGCTGAAACGCGAATTTTGGAAAGACGTCCACTAACCACCATCGCATCACACAATGTTGCATATGGGGCATCACCGCGATTCAAGCGCACCATCGGTCCGCCGAGTAGTGCGCGATGCTGATTATTCCTGGGGTACGAGTACCATGATGAACCTGTACTCGGGCACCACGTGCCCGTTCAGCCAACGCTGCCGCATAGTCCTGTACGAGAAGCAAATGGACTTTCAGGTAATTGACGTCGATCTCTTCAACAAGCCTGAGGACATGGCGGTCATCAATCCGTACAACCGCGTGCCGGTGCTGGTGGATCGTGATCTCGTGCTCTACGAGTCGAACATCATCAACGAATACATCGACGAGCGCTTTCCGCATCCGCAATTGATGCCGCCGGATCCGATCATGCGCGCGCGCGCGCGGCAACTGCTGTTTACGATGGAGCATGAGCTCTTCAGCCACATCGACGCACTCGAGAAGAACCAAAAGTCGGCGGAGAAATCGCGCGGGCATGTTCGAGACCGGCTGACCGAACTCGCACCGATATTCACCAAGCAGAAACACATGATGGGCGACGAGTTCTCGATGCTCGATGTCGCCATCGCGCCGCTGTTGTGGCGCCTTGACCATTACGGCATAGAACTCGGCAAGCCTGCGGCCCCGCTGATGAAGTATGCCGAGAGGATATTCAGCAGGCAGGGCTTCATCGATGCCCTGACTCCTTCCGAAAAGGTCATGCGCCGCTAATCCTCCGCGCTTGCGAACAGGAACCCATGCTCAAACTCGCGTCGACCAAGCCTTATCTTATCCGTGCCATACACGAGTGGTGCGTGGACCAGGGATATACGCCTTATCTGACCGTGGTGGTCGATAGCAATACGCGGGTGCCTCGCGAGTACGTCAAGGAAGGCCAGATCGTGCTGAATCTCGGCCCGGAAGCGACGCACCAGCTGGCGATGGGCAACGACTTCATTACATTCTCCGCACGCTTTTCCGGTGTGGCCCAGGCATTGTCGATTCCCGTCGCGAACATCGCCGCGATCTTTGCCCGCGAGAACGGCCAGGGCATGGCTTTCGATGTCGTTCCTGCGGAGCAGGCGGCAGCCGGCGAACCCGCCGCCGCGCCGGTCGCCGATGATCGGTCGCAGGCGCCGCTTCCTCCCGGCCGCTCGCATCTCACGCGGATCAAGTGAGCCGGCCTACAGCAGCAGTCTTCCTCCCGGCAGCGGCTGGGCCATTTGCAGGCGGCTGACGGTGGAACGGAGGTCGAGTCCGGTGTTGCGCTTCACTTCCATCGCGTGCAGTCTCATTTCTTCCAGGCTGACATCGATGGGCTCTCCGGCGACGGCGAAGGCGATCGCATTGCCGCTGTCGCACGAGGGAAAGACCGTGCTGCGTCCATCGAAGGCCTGATCGATACGCCTGCTGCTGGCGGCGAAGCCGCGACTGCGGCCCAGCAAGTTGCACACGAAGAGACCTGTCGGCGAAAGCAGGGCGCGGGCAGCGCCATAGAACTCGGCACTATCCAGGCACCGGGGCCGGGCATCGGGACCGAAGCCATCGACCAGGATCAGGTCGAAATGACCTCTGGCCCCCTCGACGTAGTCGGCGCCGTCCGCGATGACGATCTTCATGCGCTGAGGGTCGACGGGCAGCCGGAAATGCTGCTGGGCCATCGGTGCGATGCGCGGGTCGATCTCGACGACGGTGGTTTTCGTGTGCGGCAGATGGCGGTGGATGAACTTGGCCAGCGAGCCAGCGCCAAGGCCGATCAGGAGCGCGCGTCTCGGCCAGCCGGCATCGGGGCGCAGCAGCAGGCAGGCCATCATCTCGCGCGTGTAGGCCAGTTCGAGGGAAAAGGGGCGGCGGATGCGCATCGCTCCCTGCACCCAGTCCGACCCGAAATGCAGGCTGCGCACGCCGGCTTGTTCGCTGATTTCGATCGGGTGTTCGGACATGATGATTTTTCAACGAATGGCCACAAGCTTAACATGACCTGGAATTATTTCGCTGACCCCGCCTCAGTGGGCCGGAGGCAGGGTAAAGTCCGTGCTTTCGGAATGGCTATGGAGACTTCAAGATGAAATCACGGATCACGCTATTGGTCGGCTGCTGTTTGCTGCTATCGGGTCATTTCGTCGCTGCGGCGCCGGCGGAACTCGCGGAAGCACGGGGCGCTCCTTCCTGCGGCGAATGGATAGCCCACCGCAAGGAATCGGATACGCTCGCCTTGAGCAATACCTCCTGGCTCGTCGGCTATCTTTCCGGTCTGGCCGTCGGTGCCGGCAAGAACTTCCTTCCGGGCAGCGAAAACACCGCGATCTTCTCCTGGATGGACAACTACTGCCGCGCGAATCCGCTCAAGGATATCGCTTCCGGCGGCACCGCTTTCATGTCCGAACTCCTGCTGAAAAAAGGCATCAACAAATGAAAATGTTCATGATCCTTTTGCTCGGCTGTTCCCTTCTGGCAGCCAGCGCCTTCTCGGCGGCGGCCGAGTCAAGAGGCTCGCGCTCCTGCCGCAAATGGATGGAGGAAAGACACCAGGCGGAAGGCCGGGATGACCTGAACAAGGTGCCGATCCTGATTACCAAGAGCTGGTTTCTCGGCTATGTCTCCGGGCGCGCGAGCCTCTCCTCTCAGGATTTTCTCAAGGGGACCGACGATGAGTCGATCTTTTTGTGGCTCGACAACTATTGTCGGGAGCGCCCGCTACTGGATCTCGACAGCGCGGGCATCGCCCTGGAACAGGAGTTGAAGCAGATGAAAGAGGGCAGATCCGGCCGCTAAAGCGGTGCAGGCTCCGGCTGGCCTTGATCTGGTCCCCCCGGCGGGAATCGAACCCACATTTTACGCTTAGGAGGCATATGTTCTATCCATTGAACTACGGGGAGGCTTGCGGCGCGTATTCTAGCCGCTGCAGTATAATCTCGCCACTGTTCTCCGCCGACCTTGGCCACGATATCAAGGTCGAATCTTCGCGCCACTCGGCCGAAACCATCGCCGACCTGAAACGGTTCACCGGATAATAGTATGTTGCTGACGCTGGAAAATGCTCATCTCGCCTTCGGCCACGTCGCGCTGCTTGACGGTGCCGCCCTGCAGATCGATAGCGGCGAGAAGATCGCCTTGATCGGCCGGAACGGCAGCGGCAAGTCCTCCCTGATGCGGGCACTGGCGGGACTGGCCACGCTCGATGAAGGCGTCGTCTGGCGCCAGTCCGGCCTGCGCCTGGCTTATGTGGCGCAGGAGCCCAGCTTCGAGCCGGCGGCGAGCGTCTACGAGACACTAGCCGCCGGCTTGGGCGGCGCCAGCCAGTTGCTGCTGGACTACCATGAGGCGGCGCATGCCGTGGCGCACGATGCTTCGCCGGCAGCCCTGGAAACCTTGCAGGTCCTGCAGGAGCAGCTCGACCACGGCGATGGCTGGAGTCTGTTCTCCCGCGTCGAGCAGGCCATCAGCCGGCTTGGCCTGGACGGCGACGCCAGGATAAGCGAACTCTCCGGCGGCGGGATCAAGCGCGTTGCCCTGGGCCAGGCTCTGACCGCCGAACCGGATCTCCTCCTGCTCGATGAGCCGACCAACCACCTCGATCTGGATGGCATTCTCTGGCTGGAGCAGTTGATTCGGGAATTCCGCGGCGGCGTGCTGCTCATCACCCACGACCGCAGCTTTCTCGATACGGTGGCGACACGCATCATCGAACTCGATCGCGGGCGGCTGGCCAGCTATCCGGGCTCGTTCGAGGCCTACCAGGAACGCAAGGCGGCGGAACTCTCGGCCGAGGCACAGGCCGCCGCCAAGTTCGACAAGTTCTTGGCGCAGGAGGAGGTCTGGATCAGGAAGGGTATCGAGGCGCGGCGCACTCGCAACGAGGGCCGCGTGCGTCGTCTCGAGTCCTTGCGCCTGGATCGTGCGGCCAGGCGAGAACGGCTGGGCAGCGTCGACCTGCGCGTGGCCCGTGGCGAGCAATCGGGCAAACTGGTGGCAGAGCTGGAAGGCGTGTCGAAATCCTATGGCGAGCGCGCGGTGGTGCGTGATTTCAGTTGCCGCATCCTGCGCGGCGACAAGATCGGGCTGATCGGTCCCAACGGCGCGGGCAAGACCACCCTGATCAAACTGATCCTCGGCGAAATTGCCCCGGACAGCGGCAGCGCACGACTGGGCACCAAGCTGGAAGTGGCCTATTTCGATCAGTTTCGCACCGCCCTGGACGAGGAGGCGGCACTCATCGACGTCATCAGCCCGGGCTCAGAATTCGTCGAGATCGCCGGTCAGAGAAAACATGTCATCAGTTATCTCGGCGATTTCCTGTTCGCGCCGGAGCGCGCACGATCGCCGGTAAAGTCGCTCTCCGGCGGCGAGCGCAACCGCCTGCTGCTGGCCAGGCTGTTCGCCAAGCCGGCCAATGTGCTGGTGCTCGACGAGCCGACCAACGACCTCGATATCGAAACCCTCGAACTCCTGGAGACCCTGCTGCAGGACTATACCGGCACCCTGTTCCTGGTCAGCCATGACCGGCGCTTCCTGGACAATGTGGTGACCCAGAGCATCGTCGCCGAAGGCGACGGCCTCTGGCGCGAATATGCCGGCGGCTATGAAGACTGGCTGCTGGCCAAGCGGCGGTCGCCGCAGAAGTCCGTTGCGGCAGCGGGCGCAGGGGGCGAGGGTGCTGCGGTGAAGCCGTCGCCGCGCAAGGCCGAACGCGTCAAGCTCAGCTATCGCGAAGCCCAGGAACTGGCTGCCTTGCCGAACCGCATCAGCATTCTCGAAACGGAACAGGCGGGCGTGACCGCACGTCTGTCCGATGCCGCCCTTTATCGCGAGTCGCCCGAGGAATCGAAGCGCCTGCAAGATCAGATGAAGACCCTCGACGCAGAATTGAAGGCGGCGCTCGCCCGCTGGGAAGAGTTGGAGGGCCGCGCCGCTTGAGCCTCTTCTCGAGAGTCGATATCGCTCGGCGCAGACAGCCTGGCGATGATCGTTTGTCGATGCGAACGCGCGTGTGGCTGTGGGCCGCGGCATTGTTGTCGCTCGCCGCCGCCTTCATAGGCTACCTGCAGCCGGGCTTGCTGCTCGACTTTCTCAACCTGCGTTACTGCGGCTAGTGCGGCGAGCCCGGCGGTGAGGTCGGGAGATCGATTTCGAGCTTCGCCAGCAGCGCATCGTGTTGGATATGGAGCAGGCTCTCGATGGCACGAAAATCGTCCGGCAACGCTGCGTTGTCCCAGCCCTTGGCGGAATGCCTAGCCAGGTTAACGGCTAGCAGGACATTGAGGACTCGCGGCTGTTCCGCATGTTTGTCATCGACCAGATCCGCCAATAATTGCGGCAGGCGCCATGCGTGAATCAAGCCGTGCTTCAATTCGCCCAGGCGAAGCCCATAGACCTCCTTTTGGGCGTCCGAACTGCGCCGTGCCGGGTCCTCTGCCAGCAAGGCGATCACTTTCAGCGCCAGCGACGGTGCGAAACACCACATCATGATCTCGGCGAGATCGTAGAGCAGCGTGGCGACGGTGATCTCTTCGGCGTTGAGATCATGGCGGGAAATCGCCCAGTCCCGTGCCCAATGGGCGGCCTTGCGGGTGCGACTGATGACCTTGAGCAGGCCGAGCAGCGCTTTCGGGTGATCCTTGAGCTGCTCTTCGACCAGCGGCAGGTTCTCGAATGCGCTGAAGAATGGATCAACCCCGATCATCATCAGCGCCCGGCCGATGGTGGTGATATCGGCGTTCTGGCTCTTGCCGCGATGCTGCTCCAGAAAGGCTAGTACCCGCAGCGTCATCAGCGGATCCTGAAGAATCACTGCGGACAATAGGCGGCCGTCCGCATTCACCGCATTCGCGCGCATCTTTTCGAGTTCGAGCACGGTGTGTCTGAGCACCGGCAGTTCGGCCTGCGAGAAGTACGCCACCCACGAGTCGAGGTCGGCAAAAGGGCGTTCAATCATCATCGTACGAACGAAAGTGGAGGTTGAAGGCAGCGATAGGCGCCATTATCACCTCAAGCCGCCGGGCATGGTGAATGAAATGAGTCGCGATTACCCGCGGCAATACGTTGATATATATCCCGGATTTCTGTACAATCCGCCCTCTTCTCAACCTTGCTCCACCCGTCGCGCATGCGGGGGGGCTTTTAACCATAAGGAGATTGCATGCGACACTACGAAATCGTATTCATCGTTCACCCTGACCAGAGCGAGCAGGTACCTGCCATGGTCGAGCGCTACAAGACACTCGTTTCCACGCGCAACGGCAATATCCACCGCCTCGAAGACTGGGGGCGCCGCCAGATGGCCTACCCGATTCAGAAAGTGCACAAGGCCCATTACGTGCTGATGAACATCGAGTGCGACGGCGAAACACTGGTCGAACTCGAGCATGCCTTCAAGTTCAATGATGCCGTGTTGCGCCATCTGACGATCAAGATGAAGCACGCCGTGACCGCGCCTTCGCCGATGATGAAAGAGGAAAAGTCGAGATCCCTGACCCCCGCTGCCCCGACTGCTGCCGCTGCTCCTGCGGTGCCGGAAGTTGAAGCGACGCCGGAGGCTGCGGCTGTCTGACAACCTGATCGTGCTCGGTGCCAGCCTAGTGGAACTGTCAGCGCTGCGTTACACCCCGGCGGGCATTCCGGCGCTGAATTTCCGGGTTGCCCACGCCTCGGAGCAGATCGAGGCCGGCGTCAAACGTCAGGTGGAGTGCGAAATGGCTTGCCTGGCGATGGGGCAGACGGCCCAGTTGCTGGCAGCTGCCAGGCCAGGCGATGCACTCAGGCTCACTGGCTTTCTCTCAGCGAAAAGCCTTAAGAGCAGGACCCCGGTCCTGCATGTGAATGCGATAGAGTTTCTGGAAGGAATGAATCATGGCATTTAGACCGAAAGCAAAGAGTACAGTCAAGCGCAAGGACGACAAGGGCCGCAACATGTTCAAGCGGCGCAAGTTCTGCCGCTTCACCGCGGAAAAGATCGCGGAGATCGACTACAAGGACGTCGATATCCTGAAGGACTTCATCACCGAAAACGCGAAAATCATGCCGGCGCGCATCACCGGCACCAAGGCCGGCTACCAGCGTCAGCTGGGAACTGCAATCAAGCGCGCCCGCTTCCTGGCGCTCTTGCCCTTCACCGACCTGCACGACTGACCGGAGGAACGAGCATGCAAGTGATACTCATGGAAAAAGTCGTCAACCTCGGTGGTTTGGGCGACGTGGTCAAGGTCAAGGACGGCTATGCGCGCAATTTTCTGCTGCCCCAGGGCAAGGCGCGCCGCGTCACGCCAGAGAACCTAGCCTTGTTCGAAGCGAAGCGCGCTGAATTGGAGAAGGTCCAGGCAGCGCAACTCGCCGCGGCGCAGGAGAAGGCCGTCAAGCTGCAGGGCCTGATGCTGCAGATCACCCGTAAGTCCGGTGTCGACGGCCGCTTGTTCGGCTCCGTGACCGGCGGCGACATCGCCGAGGCGTTGATGACGCAGGGTTTCGAGATCGAGAAGAGCGACATCCGCTTGCCCGACGGTCCGTTGAAGCAGATCGGCGATAGCCAGATCGATGTCGCTTTGCACTCCGACGTGATTGCGACCATCACCGTCTCGGTGCTCGGCGAGCACTGATCCCCGCGATTACAGCAAAGCAGGAAGGGCGAGGGCCGCGCGAGCGGGCCGCGCCCGGTG
>CAIVDC010000062.1 GCA_903904605.1 uncultured Sterolibacterium sp. | reverse complement strand
GCAGGCGAATCTCGATCGCGGCCTGGCCACCATCCGCAAGAACTACGAGCGCTCGGTGTCGCGGGGCAGCTTGAAGCCGGAACAGATGGCCGAACGCCTGGCCCTGATCACGACCAGCCTCGACTATGCCGACCTGGGAACGGCCGACGTGATCATCGAGGCCGTGTTCGAGAACCTCGCCCTGAAGAAGGAAATCTTCGCCAAGCTCGATACGGTCGCCAAGCCCGGCGCGATCCTCGGCACCAACACCTCGACCCTGGACATCGACGAGATCGCCGCCGTCACCCATCGGCCGCAGGACGTGATCGGCCTGCATTTCTTCAGCCCGGCCAACGTCATGCAGCTCCTGGAGATCGTCGAAGCCAAGAAGACCGCGCCCGATGTCGTGGTCACGGCCCTGGAAATCGCCAAGCGGATCAAGAAGACCGGCGTCGTCGCCAAGGTCTGCTACGGTTTCATCGGCAACCGCATGATGGATCCCTACGGGCGGGAGGCAGAACGCTGCGTCATGGAAGGGGCGACCCCGGCCGAAGTCGACGGCGCCCTGGAGAAGTGGGGCATGGCCATGGGCATCCTCGCCGTCTATGACATGGCCGGCATAGACATCGGCCACCTGACGCGCGAGGCGCGCAAGCACTTGCTGCCCAAGGATCCGACCTTCTACCGGCCGACGGCCCTGCTCACCGAGCGCGGCTGGCTGGGCCAGAAGACCGGCCAGGGTTACTACCTTTATCCCGAAGGCAAGCGCACGCCGAATCCCGAAGCCATCGCCATGTTCGCCGCCGAAGCCCAGCGTCTGGGCGTAGCGCAGCGCAAGCCGGACGCCCGGGAGATCACCGAGCGCTGCCTCTACGCGATGATCAACGAAGGCGCGCTGCTGCTCGAAGAAGGCATCGCGCTGCGCGCGTCAGACATCGACGTCGTCTATACCGCCGGCTACGGCTTCCCGCGCTACCGCGGCGGACCGATGTTCTACGCCGACACCGTGGGCCTGAAGGTGATCTACGACAAGATCATGGAGTTCCAGAAGACCCTAGACCCGCAGTACTGGCAACCCGCCCCCCTGCTGAAGAAGCTGGCCCTCGCAGGCTCCAGCTTCGCCCAGTATCAGGCCGAACAATCCCGCTGATTTCCGGAGAACGACATGGCACACGCCTTCATCCCCTATGGCCAGTACTGGTCCACGCCCTTCGCCAAATGGCAGGGCTCGATCGCCCACCTGAACAGCCTGAAGCTGGTCGCGAATAGCGCCACGCAGGCACTTGCCGCCCGGCATTTTCCGCTGGAGCAGATCGACTTAGGGCTCCTCGGCCACACCAACCCGCAACTGGGCAGCTTCTACGGCCTGCCCTACGTCACCGGCATGATGGGCCTGGACCGCGTCCCGGGGCCGTCGGTGCAGCAGGCCTGCGCCACCAGCGCCCGGGTGCTGCAGATGGCGGCCGCCGAAGTGGCCGGCGGCGAGGCCAAGTGCGCCTTGCTGCTCACCCCCGACCGCTGCTCCAACGGCGCCATCGTGTATTACCCCGACGGCACCGCTCCGGGCGGGTCCGGCCACACCGAGCGCTGGGTGCTGGACAATTTCGCGCACGATCCCTACGCGAAAAACGCCATGCTCGACACGGCCGAGAACGTCGCCGCGAAATTCTCCGTCGGCACCGCCGAACAGCACGAACTCAAGCTGGCGCGCTACGCCCAGTACCAGGACGCCCTGGCCGACGACCGGGCCTTCCAGCGGCGCTACATGATCGACGTGCCGATCACCGACGCGGGCTTCCGCAAGCAGACCGGCGTCTTGTCCGGCGATGAAGGGATCTTCCCGACCAGCGCCGAGGGACTGGCCAGGCTGAAGCCGGTAAAGCCCGGCGGCACCGTCACCTTCGGCGCGCAGACGCACCCGGCCGACGGCAACGCCGGCATGATCGTGACCACGCGCGACTTCGCCCGCGAGGTCTCGCTCGACCCGGCCATCGTCATCGAGCTGCTCGGCTTCGGCCAGGCGCGGGTGGAAAAAGGCCACATGCCGATGGCCGTGGCGCCGGCCTCCATGGTGGCCCTGAAGAACGCCGGCCTGTCGATCAGGGACGTCGATGCGGTGAAGACGCACAATCCCTTCGCCGTGAATGACATCGCTTTCGCGCGCGAGACCGGCTTCCCCCTGGAGAAGATGAACAACTACGGCTGCTCGCTGATCTGGGGCCACCCGCAAGGCCCGACCGGCCTGCGCAGCGTGATGGAACTGATCGAGGAACTGGTCTTGAAGGGCGGCGGCGTCGGCCTGTTCGGCGGCTGCGCCGCCGGCGACTCGGGCATGGCCCTGGTGCTGCGCGTGGGCGGCTGAATCGGGCGACTGAGTTGAGCGCCTACCAGGCCCCGCTGGCCGACATCGGCTTCATCCTGGAGCACCTGGCCGGGCTGGACGAGATCGCCGGCCTGCCCGGCTGCGAGGAGGCGAGCCCGGACCTGGTCGCCGCCATTCACCAGGAGGCCGGCAGGTTCGCCGCCGGCGTGCTCGCACCCCTGAACCCGGCGGGCGACCGCCAGGGCTGCCGGCTCGAAGACGGCCGGGTGATCGCGCCGGCGGGCTGGGCCGACGCCTACCGACAGTTTGCCGAAGGCGGCTGGGTGGGCCTGTCGCTGCCCGTCGAACACGGTGGACAGGGCATGCCGAAGATCGTATCGGCGGCGGTGGCGGAAATGTGGGCCTCCGCCAACATGGCCTTTGCCATGCTGCCGCAACTCAACGTCGGCCAGGCCGAAGCCCTGATGCATGCGGCCAGCGGCGAGCTCAAGGCAATCTACCTGGCGAAACTGGTGAGCGGCGAGTGGGCCGGCACCATGAATCTCACCGAGGCGCAATCCGGCTCCGATCTGTCGACCATCCGCACCCGCGCAAAGCCGCAGAAAGACGGCAGCCACCGCCTGTTCGGCCAGAAAATCTTCATCTCCTACGGCGAGCACGAACTGGCGAGGAATATCGTTCATCTCGTGCTCGCCCGCCTGCCGGACGCGCCGCCGGGCGTGAAGGGCATCTCCCTGTTTCTCGTACCCAAGTTCCTGGTGAACGCCGATGGCAGCCTGGGGGCCCGGAACGATGTCCGCTGCATCGCCATCGAGCACAAGCTGGGCATCCGCGGCAGCCCGACCTGCACCCTGAGCTATGGCGAAGCCGGCGGCGCCGTCGGCTATCTGGTCGGGGAAGCCAACCGGGGCCTCGAAGTAATGTTCGTGATGATGAACGAGGCGCGTTTCGGCGTCGGCCTGCAGGGCATTGCCCTGGGCGAGACGGCCTACCAGAAGTCGCTGGCCTACGCCCGCGAACGGGTCCAGGGACGCGATGCGGTCACCGGCAAGAGCGGCGTGCCGATCATTTGCCATGCCGACGTCAGGCGCATGCTCCTCACCATGCGCGCCAAGGTCATGGCCCCGCGCATGCTGGCCTATGTCGCGGCGGGCTGGTTCGACAGCGCGCGCCATCACCCGGACCCGGCCGTCGCGGACAAGCATCGCCGCTTCATCGATCTGCTGATGCCGGTGGTGAAAGCCTGGAGCACCGAACTGGGCAACGAGGTCTGCGACATGGCGGTCCAGATCCACGGCGGCATGGGATTCGTCGAGGAAACCGGCGTCAGCCAGCACCTGCGCGACGCCCGCATCATCACTATCTACGAGGGCACCACGGGCATCCAGGCCAACGACCTGATCGGCCGCAAGATTCTGCGTGAAGGCGGGGAAACGCTGCAGCGCCTGATCGCCGAGATGCGCGGCGTGGCCGACGAACTCCGTGACAGCGCCGAACTCGCGGCACTCGGCGCCTCGCTGGCCGACGATCTCGCAACCCTGGAAGCCACGCTGGCCTGGCTGTTGGCGGCGGGCCGCGAACGGCAGGCCGAGGTGCTGGCCGGCGCCGTGCCTTTCCTGCATCTGCTCGGCACCGTCTGCGGCAGCTGGCAGATGGGCCGCGCCGCGCTCGTCGCCGCCCGGGGGAATTCCGACTACCTTTCGGGCATCCTCGGCCTGGCCCGTTTCTACTTCGCCCAGCTCGCGCCCCAGACCGCCGCACTGGCCCGGATCGTCACCGAAGGCGGTGCAGCCGTGGTCGAATCCGGCGAGGCGATCTTCGGTTAGCGCTCGGCGGCAGCACCTTTAGTCCGCCTCCGGCCGGCAGGCCTCACATTCCTACCGTAGGAACTGCGGCAACCGGAGGATCGGCCGATGCCGAGGCGATGTTCGTCGTCACCTGGGAACAGGACGAAGCCGCGAGCGCGTCCACTGCGCAGACGGCGAAGCTATAGTCGCCGTAATCGCCAGACCGTAATTCTGGCTGGTATTGGTGATATTGGCTACGATGCTCAATCCGGAACGGTAGTTTGCGGCAGACGTCAGGGGCCCGACGGCATTCCCAGGCGACAGGTTCGTATAGAGCGGGCCGCCGGCCGCGATCAGGGCGCCGGGCACGTATTGACTGCGCGGATTGTTGCCGAAGTTGACCAGGGCCAGCTGCATTTCTGCCTTGACCGCGCTGTTCGGCGCGCCGCCGACAATACTGCCGGAAACGGTGCTGAGCAAGGTGGCAAGATCGGGATAGAGGACGGGCTGGTCCTTCATCATTTCCGAGAGCATCGCCAGCACGATGCCTTATTGGCCGGCGATGCCGGCATTGGCGCTCGCGACATTGAGGTTGCTCGGCTGGACAGAGGAAAGGGCGCCCAGCCCCAGCAGGATCGCCACCTGATGCAGATACGAGTCTGCGGCCGATTGTGTCCTGCAATGCCGGAATTGTAAGCCAGTATATCGTGCCGGCGTCCGGCCGGTCGGCGGCTCAAGCTTGCTTACAATTTTGGGCACAGCGGCAACACTTCTGCAGCAACTCAATTCTAGACTTTGCTCACAACATTGACGAAACGGGACTAGCGAAAATGAAAGCGGCGAAACTATTCATAGCACCCCTGGCGCTCCTAGCCGGTTGCGCCTCGGTACCGACCGGTCCCAGCGTGATGGCCCTGCCTGGCGCCAACAAGAACTTCGAGCAGTTTCGCAGCGACGACAGCGAGTGCCGACAATATGCGCAGATGCAGATCGGCGGCAACGGTGCCAACCAGGCCGCCGCCAATGCCGGCGTGGAAAGCGCCGCGGTCGGCACCCTGGTCGGCGCCCTCGCCGGCGCGGCCATCGGCGGCCATGAAGGAGCCGGCGTCGGTGCCGGCACCGGGCTCCTGATGGGCAGCGTGGCCGGTACCGGCGCTGCACGGAGCTCCGCCTACGGTACGCAACGGCACTACGACAATGCTTATGTTCAGTGCATGTACGCCAAGGGCGAACAGGTGCCGGTGACCGGCAGCCCGTCGCGCAGATGGCAGAGTCCGGGCCCGGCCGTGGAATTCTACCCGCCACCGCCGCCGCCCCAGGGCTACATCTCGGCACCGCCGCCCGGCTCGCCGCCGCCACCGCCGATGCGCTAAACTCCCTGCTCGGGATCAACAGAAGACAGGGAACTCTAGATGAAGCGCTACTTGCTCGCAGCGGCGGTTGCAGCGACCACCGCCGGCCTCGCCACGCCGCTGCTCGCGGCCGACGTCGGCGTATCGATCAGCATCGGCGACCCCGGCTTCTATGGGCAGATCGATATCGGCGGTTATCCCCAGCCGCAACTCATCTACCCTCAGCCCGTGGTGATCGGGCGGCTGGCGCCCGGCCGTCCGCCGATCTACCTGCGGGTGCCGCCGGAACAGGCGAAGCACTGGAAGAAGTACTGCCGTCGATACAACGCCTGCGGCGAACGGGTCTACTTCGTCAGGGACAGCTGGTACCAGCACGAATACATGCCGCGCTACCAGGAGCAGCATCGTAATCGCCGGGACGGGCATGGCGACCGTCCCGGCGACGATCGCGGTCGCGATCACTGAGGCGTCCGCCCCCCGGGAACGCTGTCGGCGGGTCCGGGGCAGGCGCCGCGCCCGCGCCGCGGCATCCCTCTCTTCTGCGCTGCGCCCGCGTCGCGCAGTTGCGGCTGACCTCCGTCCGTTCCAGTTTTTCTGGCGCAAGTGTATATTGCAAAGGAGATATACCACCTTGCGGCGTAAACGTCCGGTCCTGGAGGCGAAAGATGACCTCGAGCGGCATATTGAATGCCCTGAGCACACCTGCATTCATCATCGACACCGACCACTTCGTGGTCGCCTGGAACGCAGCCTGCGAGTTGCTGACCGGCGTCGCCAGCCAGGATGTCCTGGGCACGCGCAATCATTGGCAGCCTTTCTACGACAAGCCCCGCCCCTGCCTGGCCGACCTGGTCCTGGACAACCTATTGTCCGAAGCATCGAACTTCTACAGCCAGCACGATAAGACGGAATTCGCCAACGACGGTCACATGGCCGAAGGCTGGTTCGACAAGCTCGGCGGCAAGCGGCGTTACCTCACCTTCGAGGCAAGACCCCTGTTCGAGGGCGATCGGGTGATCGGCGTCGTCGAGGTGCTCCAGGACATCACGCGCCATCAGGAGGCGGAGGACCAGCTGAAACTGTCCGCCAGCGTCTTCGAGAACATCTCCGAAGGGATCATGGTCACGGGCGCGGACAACCGCATCATTTCCGCGAACAAGGCACTGGCAGACTTGACCGGTTACCGCGTGGACGAAATGGTCGGCAAGAATCCGAAACTGTTCACCTCGGACCGGCACCCGGGCAGTTTCTTTGCCGGCATGTGGAGCACGCTGAGCGACCTCGGCCACTGGCAGGGCGAGATCTGGAACAGGCGGAAAGTCGGCGGGGAATATCTCGTTCGTGCCCGCGTCAGCATGGTGAAGACAGGCGAAGACGCGACCTTCCACATCGGCTTGATGACCGATGTCACCGAACAAAGTCGGGTCAGGGATAGGATGGAACATCTGGCGCATCACGATTTCCTGACCGGATTGCCCAACCGGACTCTGCTCGAAGACCGCATGCATCAGGCGCTGGGGCGAGCCGAAAGGAACAAGTCGAAATTCGCTTTGATGTTTCTCGATCTCGACCGGTTCAAGCCGATCAATGACACGCTCGGTCATCACGTCGGCGACTTGCTCCTGAAGGAAGTGACCCGGCGGATCCAGGCCTGCCTGCGTTCGATCGACACAGTCTCGCGCCATGGCGGCGACGAGTTCGTCCTGCTCCTGGAGGAGTTCGACGACGACGGCGACATCCGCCATACTGCCGGCAAGATCCTTGCCTCCATCGGCCGTCCCTGCCAGCTCGACGGTCACGTCGTGGCCGTGACTGCATCGATCGGCATCAGCCAATATCCGCGGGACGGCGTCACGGTTCCCGAATTGCTGAAACATGCCGACGTCGCCATGTATCAAGCCAAGAATCGGGGGCGAAACAATTTCCTGTTCTCCACCGGGCAACTCCATCCCAACGAGGCCCCGGTCGCTTAGCGACGACGACATCCGATCCTGCGGCACCTGGCCGCGTCACGCCGCCGGGCTCTTCGCGGCTGTCCGGGTCGAACGCATGAATCGCTGCTCGGCGGTGTAGACTCGGTCCATGACGAGCGACGAAGCGCGGGGCACCCTGCCACCCTTGACGACAGACGGCGATCCGGACGCGTCTTGCGAACAGCCATGGAGCGATCTGAAGACGGCTCAGGACGTGGAGGCCTGGATCTCCGGGTACGACACGGAATTGCAGCGCTGCATAAAATCGACCGGGGCGACCGGCCACGGTGTTTGCTTTTCCCTGAGGCATGGCGGCCAGGTCTTCATGGGCACCGCCGAGGGCACCATCCTGCTTGACGTGACGCCCGAAGCTGCGTGGGCTGCGCCGGTCATTGCCGCGGCAACCGGGACCGAGGCGCCGCCGGGACAGATCTGGATGCTGCCCGACGATCAACTGACCCAGCTGGTGCTGGGCCTGAGCAGCTTGATCGCCTCGACCCGGATGGTTGCCAGCCATCGCTACAAAGCCAAGCAGTATTGACCTTGGGCCGGTCCCGACGATGAAGGGCGAAGGTTTCCCGCTCAGTCTCCGGCGCCGGCGGCGGTCACGCCGCACCTGCCATGCCCAGGCGGCCGGCCCGGTAGTCGTCGACCGCCTGGGTGATTTCCTGCGCGGTGTTCATCACGAACGGCCCGTATTGCGCGATCGGCTCGTTCAGGGGCTGGCCGGCGATCAGCAGAACCCTGGCCTCGTCCGCGGCTTCAAGCTCGACGCCGTCGGCCTGAAGATCATTGGCCAGAATCGCCATCCTTGGCGCGGGCACGGCCTGTCCGGCGACCTTGACTGCGCCTCGGTAGACATAGAGGAAGGCGTTGTGGGTCACCGGCAGCGACTGGACGAAACGCGCCCGGGCCGGCAGGCGGAGATCCAGGTACAGCGGCGCGGTGGCCTCGCGCGTGACGGCGCCGGTCTGGCCATGACTCGCCCCGGCGATCACGGTCACTCCTACGCCGGCCTCGGTGACGAAGCCCGGCAGGTCGGCCGCGGCGAAATCCCGGTACCAGGGAGCGCACATCTTGTCCCGGCCAGGCAGGTTCAGCCACAACTGAAAGCCCTCCATCACGCCTTCTTCCTGTTGCGGAATCTCGGAATGGATCACGCCGCTGCCTGCCGTCATCCACTGCACCCCGCCGTTACCGAGCAGGCCCTGATGGCCGGCGCTGTCGCGATGCAGCATGCGGCCTGCGATCATGTAGGTGACGGTTTCGAAACCGCGATGCGGATGGTCGGGAAACCCGGCGATATAGTCTTCCGGCTTGTCGCTGGCGAAGGCATCGAGCATCAGGAAAGGATCGAGCCGGCGCTGCAAGGACTGCGTCAATACGCGCGTCAGCTTGACGCCGGCGCCATCGGAAGTCGGTTGGCCGACGACCCACTGCTCGACGGTTCGGGACCGCGTGACCCGTTCGGCTTGAAGGGCAGACTTGTTCTTCATGACATCTCCTTGGTCGGGCGCCGGCGTGTATCGCCAAGGACGGAGTTTCTCATAACGCGGACCTGCCTGTCCGCCAAGCAAGCCATCATCGACGGAGGATATGGACATGGACACCCGCACTCAAAACTTCGGCGCATGCCTTGCGGCATTTTCCCTGCTGATCTTCTCGCGACCGGCCCTGGCCGGCCCGCCGTTTCTCACCGACGATCCCGAGCCGGTCGACTATCGGCATCACGAGTTCTACATAGCGGCCGAGCAAAGCAAAACCGCGGACGGCCGGGATGGAACCCTGCCGCACCTCGAATACAACTACGGTGCCACGCCCGACCTCCAACTGCATATCATTGTTCCCTATGCGTTCCACCGTCCCACGGAAGGTTCGCGCCACGGCGGGCCCGGCGACATCGAGCTGGGGGCAAAATTCCGGCTTCTGCAGGAGACCGGGAACCTGCCGATGGCGGGGATATTCCCGATTTTCCTCGCCGCCACCGGGGATGCAGACAAGGGCCTGGGAAACGGATCGACCCAGGTTTTCCTGCCCTTATGGCTGCAGAAGAAATGGGGGGACTGGCAAAGTTATGGCGGCGGCGGCTATTGGATCAGCCGCGGCACCAACGCTAAGAACCACTGGTTCTCCGGTTGGCAACTGCAGAAGGATATTTCCGCGCACCTGACCCTGGGTGCGGAAATCTATCACAGCACCGAGCAAGTCTCCGGCGGAGGCTCCAGCACGGGCTTCAATCTCGGCGGCTACTACAATCTCGACGAGCACAACCATGTGCTGTTTTCCGCCGGCCAGGGCTTGACGAACATCAACATGACCAACAAGGCTTCGTCCTACGTCGGCTATCAGCGGACTTGGTGATCCGCGCAACGGACCTCAACGCCTGCTAGCCGGCGCCACGCCCATGTCCCGAGACTTCGGCACCGGCGTCGGCGGGAAGACGGATGTGGAATAACGCCGATCCGACCGATATCGCGGCTATGATCACGAAGGCAGGCCAGAAGTCGGATGCCTCGACGGCGGCATGCCCCTGCAGGTTGCTGGTCGTTTGCAGCACGAACGCGCCGACCACGATCCCCATGCTTTGGGAAAGCCGTTGCGCCATGCTCGACAGGGTGCTTGCCTGGCTCATCATGCTCCTGCCGATATCGGCGAAGGAGACGGCGTTGAGGCCGGTGAATTGGAGCGAACGAAGGCAGCCGCTGAGAAGCAGCACGGAGACGATGACGAAATGGGGCGTGGCCGCGGTGAATAGCCCGTATCCCGCCGACAAGCAGGAGGCCAGGACAGCGTTCACCGTCAGCACGGTGCGAAACCCGTAACGCCGCAGAATCCGGATCGTCAGCGTCTTCATGAACATTGCGCCCAGCGCCGTCGCGCAGGTCAGGAGCCCCGACTGGAACGGGTTGAGGCCAAAACCGAGCTGCAGCATGAGCGGCAACAGGAACGGGGTCGCGCCCAGACCGATTCGAAACAGGCTGCCGCCGACGACCCCGGTATTGAACGTGGCGAGCTTCAGGAGCTTCAGGTCGATCAGCGGGTGCTCGATGCGCACGGCACGCCAGCAGTAGGCCGTCAATGCCAGCACGCCGGTCAGGACACAGGCCGAAGTGACTTCGGCCGACACGAGGTGGCGGCCGAGTGTGGACAGCCCCAGCACGAGACCCGATAGGCCGATGCCCGAGAGCAGAAACCCCGCAAAGTCGAGACCGTGGACTTCGGGTTCGCGAATATTCGGGATATGGCGGAGCACCAGAAGGAGACCGAGCGCGCCGATCGGCAGGTTGATCAGGAAGATCCCGCGCCAGTGGAAATTCAAGGTGATGAAGCCGCCCAGGGGCGGACCGATCACCGGTCCCAGGAGCGCCGGGATGGTGAGATAGTTGAGCGCGGCAAGCAGTTCACTTTTCGGCACGGTCCTGAGCAACACGAGACGGCCGACCGGGACCATCATGGCCCCGCCCAGCCCCTGCAGGAAGCGTGCGGCGACGAAGGCCGCCAGCGTGCTCGACACGGCGCAGAGCAGCGATCCGGCGACGAAAACGACAATGGCCGTGGCGAACACGCTGCGCGCGCCGTAGCGGTCCGCGACCCAGCCGCTGATCGGGATGAACACCGCCAGGCTGACGAGGTAGGCCGTCAGTGCAAGATTGAGCGCGAGCGGATTTACGCCGAGATCCCCTGCTATCGCCGGCAGGGAGGTCGTGATTATCGTCGAATCCATGTTCTCCATGAACAAGGCGCAGGCGACGATCATGGGTATCAGAAAAAACCGGGGCATAGGCGGGAAGCGCAAAGGCGGGCTACGGGGCTCGGTGATTGCTGCCCCGGAGCAGCGCGATGTTCCGGGAGCGGGATATCAAACGGGGCCCGGTTGTTCAGAGCAAATTCACCGACGACCCGATGATCGGGATTTCCTATGCGCCCGCAGAAGCGGCAGTTCGTTTCATCGGGACCGACGGGATCAAGGAACATCGCTGATGGCGTCTGCCGGGCCGACATGGCGGGGATGGGGTTCATGGGATTTCTGAACCGGCTCGCCGCCCACGGGCACTACCCGGGAAAGGAATTCAATGACCGCGTTGCCGAAAACATCATTGCGGTCCCCGGCCACCATGTGCGCTGCGTTGGCGACGTTGACATACTCGCTTTGCGGGCACAGCTTGAGGAAAGCCTGCGCGCCGTCTTCGCTGAGCAGGTCGGAGAGCCCGCCCCGGACCAGCAGCGTCGGCAAGGACAAGCTGAGCGCGCAGGCTTCGAGGCGTTGCTGCCTTTGCTCGAGATCGAATCTGCCGGTGCGAAACTGCGGATCCCAGTGCCATCGGTATTTGCCGTCCGCACCGAGACGGACATTCTTGGCCAGACCGTCCAAGTTCCTCGGCCGCTTGCGATGGGGCTGGTACTTGCCGATCGTTTCGGCCACCTCTTCCAGGGAAGCGAAACCCTCCGGCTTCTGGCTCATGAAGGCTTGAATATTGCCGACCCCTTCCTTCTCGATGCGGGGGGCGATATCGACCAGAACCAGCGCAGTCGCGTCGACATGATCCTCGCCGATCGCCACCAGACTGGTGCCGCCGCCCATGGAAGCGCCGACCAGAACGGGGCGGCGGTGGCCGAGCGCGGCGACCACGCATTTGAGATCCTGGACCATGATGTCCTGGTCATAAACCCCGTCGGGAGCCCACGCCGAATCGCCGTGGCCTCTGGCATCGAAGGCGACGACGCAATACCCTGCGGCGCCGAGCAGCTCACCGGTCCCCTTCCAGGCATGCCGGGTCTGCCCGCCGCCGTGTTGAAGCAGCACGAGAGGGCCGGCGGGATCGCCCCATGAGTCCCCGGCGATCCTTAGCCCGCCGAAACCGTTCCAGAAATGCATGGGTTCGGGCGTTCCCGGAAGTCTTGTCCCTGCGCTCATTGCGCTCATCTCAGCGTCGCCTCCGGCTTATCATTTCATGTTGCTGTCGGCCTGCTCCAGCAGCCTGTGCTTCACCGCCGCCATCCTCCTGTCAAGCGAGGCGTCGGGCGTTGCGGTGGTGGCGTACCAGCGAAGCAGCAGAGATTCGGCTTCGGGAGAGTTCGTCGAATCGGCCCCGAAGCGCGACTGCAAGTGTTCCAATTGCCGCCTGCGCCGTGCCTCGATGCAGGTTTCCGGGGTAGGCAAGCCCAGAGCGATTTCCAGGTCGAGCAGCAGCGCTTCGCGGACTTCCCGGCCCGAGGCCAGATCCGGCGCCTTGACGCCAGGCGCTCGGGCTAATCGTTCCGCGAGCATGCTTTCACTCTTCCCAGGCAGGCGGGGCAGCGCGTCCCAGGCCGCCTTGGCCCCAGCAAGGTCCGGGGGCACCTTTGCCGCTGCGGCGGCCTCGAGGCCTTCGGCAATCGCTGCCTTCCTCTCCAGAAGTTCGAACCGGGTGCAGTGCTTTTCGTGCCGCAGCCGTTCGATGCGTTGCTGCGCCTGCTGCTGCAGCTCGCGCGCGCGCGCCTCCTGGCCTTCCGCCCATTCGCGGGCATTCGCCTTGGCGGCTTTCCAGTCGGCCCGGAACTGGTTCAGGGCGCGCTTGATCGAGTCGGCGTCCGCGACCGCCAAGCTCGCCTCGAAAGCGTCGAGCAGGCTTCGAATGGCCAGCTTTCCCTCCTCGCGCTGGGCCAGCTGTTGTGCGCGCTGGGCCTCCCGTCGCGCGAACACTTCGTCGCATGCGGCGCGGAAACGCTGCCACAGCTTCTGCTCGTCGCGCCGTGCGAGACGCAGCGGGCTTGCCTCGCCGCCCCAGCGGCTCTGCAGCGCCTTGACTTCCGTGATCGCGCGGCCAAGATCGGACACTTCACGCAGTGCCTCGGCATCGACGATAAGCTGCTCGCGACGTTCGACCTCGGCGGCGCGCAGGCTGTCCAGCCGCTGCTCGATGCTGCCCTGCAGCTTGTCGAAGCGCTTGCGCAACATACGTTCGTCGCGAAAGCCCGCCTGCGCCGCCGCGCGCCAACGACGCAACATTTCCTGACGGTCGTCCTCAAGAAGCTTGAAGTCTGCGCGCTCCCAGACAATGGCCGCGCAATAGGACTCCCACTCGGCGCACAGGGCCAGTTTGAACTCGCGCGCCTCGGCCTGGCGCGCGGCTTCTGCTGCACGGTGGGCCGCCACCGGCAGATAGGCCGTCTTCAGTGCCGCATCGAAGCGTTGCCATTGATCCTTCGCCGTCGCCCCCCCATGGCTGTTGAGTTGCTTCCATTTCTCGCGCAGTTCTCGCACGCCTTGGGCAAGATCGTCCACGCTAGTCTCGCCCTTCACCAATTGTTCTGCGGCGGCGACCAGGCTGTCCCGCGCTTGCCCCGTGCCCCATTCGGCCCAGCTGCGGAGCTTGCCCAGCTGCGCGTTGGCTCGCTGCAAGCTGGAATCCATATTGCCGTCGAGCCGGTTGCCGGCCATCGCTGCGGCAAGTGTCTTCGCCACCTTCTCGGCTTCGGCAAGGCGGCCCTGGTCGACATCCTGCTCGAACTGTTCCAGGAGCCTGCGCACCGCATCGAGGTCGATCCTGGCGGGCGCTGGCAGCCGGTGCTCCGGCACGGAAGTGGAGTCGGCCGGGGAGCGGAGCGCATGCCAACGCAAATCGAAATCCTGTCGAACCTTCCGGTGCTCGGGTTTTGTCAGCGCAACCCAGGCGGCGGAAGCCGTCATGACGGATTCCGGATCGGTTGGCGGGCACTCGGCAAGCCTGGCCAGGAACTCCTCGCAGGCCAGGACACGCGCTCCCTCGGCGTCCAGCTGCGCCAGGCGGCCTTCGATTTCGCGCAGAAAGCCGTCAAGTGTTTTCGCAGGAGGCTGACTGAAGAGCCAGCCGGGCATTCCGCCCGCCGCGGCAGCCAAAGCCTCGAGGCGGCTGCGCCAGTCCTGGCGTTGCGCTGCCTCCGTCGATTCGATATTCGAGCATTCCTGGAGCAGCCCTTGGGCATCCACTACGCGGGCCTGCAGGTCGCGCCGCGCCATCGACTCCTGCTGCAGCCGGGCGTGCGCCTGGTCCAGCAGTGCCTTGCACTCGGCGATCGCCGGTGCCTCCTGGCCTAGCGAGCGGCATTGCTTCTCCAGCTCGAGCAGGTGCGAGAGATGCAGGGGCTCGACCTGCAACAGGCCGCGCAGCGCAGCCGCCAGTTCCACCGCCTTCCGGGCATCCTCCTCTGCCTGGCGACCTTGCTTCAGACGGTCGGCACAATTGCGGTAAACCCGCTTGTCCTTTTCCCGAGTGAGCTGGGCGACGCGCTCCAGCACTGCCGCGGCCTGAACGCGCTGTATTGCGGCGAGGCGGACTTCGGAAAAGCGTCCATGAACGGCCACTTCAGCCAAGCAGGCGTCGCCCTCCAGTCCTGCGCTCCATGCCAGCGCCAGCGCCTTGTCCGGCACTTCGCAGACCGCCGCAAGCCAAACACCGGACGGATCCTCGGCGCGTGGCGCTTGCGACAGCCTTGCCAGCGCACGTCCCAGAGCGACCGCGGCACGCTCCCTTTCTTCGTCGTTGGCGGCGGCAATCAGCCCGCGACGCAAATTCCCGCTGTCGTCGACAGGCGGCGTTACCAGGCGCGGCGGCACGAGTGCCGCTTTGGGCTGTGCCGCAGGCTTGCGCAACAGCTTGTGAATCCAGTTCATTGCATAGCCCCGTGTTGGAAAGGCGAATCGGCGGTTGATTTCCGCAAAGCATCCGCTGATCCGGAGCCTCCTCTGCCGCCGCTCGGCGGAGAAGTCGATTCCGGTGGCACGGCTTCGCGCTCGGCCGGAACTACGGGACCATCTGAACAGGCGTACCCCGGCCGCCATTCATGTTACCAAAGCTGGGGCTCGGAAGGTGCGCCGGCGCTGATTCTTGACCGGTTCGTGGTCAGACGCGACCGGCCGGGACCGCAGCTGCAAAGCGGCAGCGGTAGCGATGCGTTATTCTGCCAGCGGAGAATATCCCTGGAAGCGCTACACTTTTGCCATGTGCGTTCGATTCGCCCTTAAGCCACCTCCTGCAGAACTCGTCACCCGCTTCGGACTGGATGAGCATGTGGACTTCGCTCCGCGCTACGGCATCTCCCCCGGCACCGATATTCCGGCGAACCTTGTCGTGAACCGTGCGGACAACGAGGATCCCGGCCTGATCGAGCCGGCTGCCGATGGCACGCCGGAAAGGCCGTCGCCGGCGCCGGGGAAGGTAAGCTGATGACAGTCCTTGAGGAAACACGGATGCCCATGCGCGACGGATCGAAAGAACAAGCCCCGGCGGCTTATCTGGCGCGACTGAACGAGGCGCAGCGCCAGGCCGTCGTGTTCGGCTGCGCCGGCGATGCCGACCGGGACCGGCCGTTGCTGGTGATCGCCGGCGCGGGTTCGGGCAAGACCGATACCCTGGCGCACCGGGTCGCGCATCTCATCGCCCAGGGTGCCGATCCCGGCAGGATGCTGCTGCTCACATTCTCGCGGCGGGCGGCCGGCGAGATGATTCGGCGGGTCGAGCGCATTATCGCCCGGCATCATCCGCAAGCGGGCGGCTCGCCGCTCGCCTGGTCGGGCACTTTTCACAGCATCGGGGCGCGATTGCTGCGCGAGTTCGCCGGCCGGATCGGACTGGCTCCGGGCTTCACCATCCACGACCGGGAAGACTCCGGCGACCTGATGAGCCTCGTGCGCCACGAACTCGGCTTCTCTGCCAAGGCCAAACGCTTCCCGATGAAATCGACCTGTCTCGCCATCTACTCGACGGCGGTGAACACCCAGGCGGTCTTGAGCGAAGTGCTCGCCGCAAGCTACCCGTGGTGCGCGGAATGGGAAGCGGATCTGAAGCGGCTGTTCCTCGGCTATGTGGAAGCCAAGCAGGCCCAGCAGGTGCTCGACTACGACGACCTGCTGCTCTACTGGGCGCAGATGGTGACGGAAAGCGCACTGGCCCGGGAACTGGACGGGCGCTTCAGCCACGTGCTGGTCGATGAGTACCAGGACACCAACCGCCTGCAGGCAGCGATCCTGCTGGCGATGAAGCCGCAGGGTAGCGGCCTCACCGTGGTCGGCGACGACGCCCAGTCGATCTACTCGTTCCGCGGCGCGACAGTGCGCAACATCCTCGATTTTCCGCTGCACTTCGATCCGCCCGCGCGGCAGGTCACGCTCGATCGCAACTACCGCTCGACGCAGCCGATCCTCGAAGCCGCCAACGCCGTGATCGCGCTGGCCGCCGAGCGCTTCACCAAGGACCTGTGGTCGGAACGCGGCGCCTCGCAGCTGCCCAGGCTCGTTTCGGTGCGCGACGATGCCGATCAGGCGGGCTATATCGTCGAGCAGGTGCTGGCGCGGCGCGAGGAGGGCGTGAAGCTGAAGGCGCAGGCCGTGCTCTTCCGGACGGCGCAGCACAGCGTACGGCTGGAACTGGAGCTCACGCGGCGCAACATCCCGTTCGTGAAGTACGGCGGCCTGAAGTTTCTCGAGGCGGCCCACGTCAAGGATCTGCTCGCCGTGCTGCGCTGGGCGCAGAACCTGAAGGACCGGGTGTCCGGCTTCCGGGCGATCCAGCTGCTCGCCGGCATCGGACCGAAGACCGCCGGCGGGGTGCTGGACCAGCTCGCAAGCCTGAACCCGGGCTGCGCGCTGCCCACCGGCCTGCCGTTGCCGGAAGGCGCGCGGACGGCGTGGCTCGGGTTTGCGGCGCTGATCGAGTCGCTGAGGCGGGACGACTCAGCCTGGCCGGCGGTCATCGAGCAGGCCTGCCTCTGGTACCAGGCACAGCTGGAACGGCTCTATGAGGACGCGGCGGCAAGGCAGGCCGACATCGAGCAGCTGGCGCGAATCGCCGCCACGTATCCGAACCGGGAACGTTTTCTCACCGAACTGACGCTCGATCCGCCCGAGGCGACCAGCCGTGAAGCGGGCGCGCCGCTGCTGGACGAGGACTATCTGATCCTGTCCACCATCCATTCCGCCAAAGGCCAGGAATGGACCGCGGTGACCCTGCTCAACGCGGTCGACGGCTGCATCCCTTCCGACATGGCGACCGGCTCGCCGGCGCAGATCGAGGAGGAGCGGCGGCTGCTCTACGTGGCGATGACCCGGGCGAAGGACTGTCTCGACCTCATGGTGCCGCAGCGCTTCTATGTCGCCCAGCAGTCGGGCCTGGGCGACCGCCACGTCTACGCGAACCGCACACGCTTCATCCCGAATGCCCTGTCGCGTCATTTCGAACAAGTGTCCTGGCCGGCGCCGGAAGCCCAGGCGCAGGGCGGTCCGGAATCGCGGCTGGCGGCGGTGGATCTGGCGGCGAGAATGCGGGCGATGTGGGTCTGACGAAGGCCTGAGGCAAGCGGCCGGCTGAGCCGGAATCTCCGCTCCCTCGCGACTCCTCAATGGGCCAGAGCACGCACCAGCCACAGCGACAGGGAGGGGACGAAGACCAGCAGCACTATTCGAACCAGGTCGGAGGCGAGGAAGGGCAGCACGCCCTTCGCCGTCTCCAGGTAGGGCACGTCCTTCGCCAGCTTCTGGATGATGAACAGGTTCATGCCCAGGGGCGGATGCACCAGTCCGATCTCCACCACCATCAACGCCAGAATGCCGAACCAGACCGACTTGTCGGCCAGCGGCAGGCCGAAGAAATCCAGCCCCATCACGACCGGGTAAAAGATCGGGACGGTGAGCAGAATCATCGCCAGCGAATCCATCACGCAGCCGAGCAGGACGTAGACGACCAGGATCGCGAATAGCACCAGCAGCGATGACAAGCCGCTGCCCGAGACCCAGACGGCCAACTCCGCCGGCATCTGGGTGATGGCCAGCCCCGAGTTGAGCAGATCGGCCCCCAGCAACACCATGAAGATCATCGCCGTCGCCTGGGCCGTGCCCAGGATGCTCTTCTTCAGCCCCGCCCAGCGCAAACCGCCGCCGGTCACGGCCAGCACGCCGCAGGCCGCCGCGCCGATCGATGCCGCTTCCGTGGGATTGGCCCAGCCGTCGTAGATGCCCACGATCACCACCAGGAACACCACCAGCACCGGCGTCACCGCCAGCAGCGCGGCCAGCCGCTCGCGGGCGCCCACTCGCTCCCCCGCCGGTCCGGCCTGGGGGTTGAGCGTGACGACCAGACGGATGACCAGCATGTAGCCGATAGTGGCGATGAGTCCCGGAATCACGGCCGCCACAAAAAGCTTGCCGATCGACTCCTGCGTGAGCACGGCGTAGATTACCAGCGGCACCGAAGGCGGGATGAGGATGCCCAGCGTGCCGGCGGCGGCGAGCGTACCGGTGGCAAGCCGACCCGAGTAGCCGTGGCGGCGCAATTCCGGCAGCGCCACCTGGCCCATGGTCGCGGCGGTGGCGAGCGAGGAGCCGCAGATCGCACCGAAGCCGGCGCAGGCGCCAGCGGCGGCCATCGCCAGGCCGCCGCGCCAATGACCGATGAAGGCCGCGGCGCAGCGGAACAGCGACTGGGACAAGCCGCCGTGCGTGGCAAACTGGCCCATCAGGATAAAGAGCGGAACGACGGCCAAATCATAGTTTGACAGGCGCGCGTAGCCGAGGTTGTTGAGTGTGAACAGCAGCGCGCTGACATCGCCCCCGTTCATCACCAGGAAGGCGGCGGCGCCCGCGACGAACATGGCCGGACCGACATGCAGGCGCAGCACGAGCGTCAGCATCAGCCCGGCGAAAATGAACAAGCCGATGGCCAGGCCGCTCAAGCGTCCTGCCTCTTGATCGCGGCCATCGCCCGAGCGGCGCGGAAGCCGCCGCAGAGCGCCAGCAGCGCAAAACTCGGGACGAGCAGCGCGACGGGAATCCAAATAGGCACGGAGAGCAGCGTCGAAATTTCACCTGCGGCAATCAGATCGAGCGTCTGCAGGGCGGTGCGCCAGGTGAGCAGCGCGGCCATCGTCGTGAGCACGAGGTGGGCCACGGTATCGAGGCTTGCGCGCGCCGCCGGCGGCAGCCAGCCGGTGAAGGCGTCGACCTTGATATGCTGGTCGTGAATCTCGCAGTAGGGCAGG
Organism: uncultured Sterolibacterium sp.; assembly: GCA_903904605.1. Lineage (GTDB taxonomy): Bacteria > Pseudomonadota > Gammaproteobacteria > Burkholderiales > Rhodocyclaceae > CAIYYX01. Next base: position 10,943 of record CAIVDC010000062.1, on the reverse strand, counting down.
AAAGCCGCCGCGCCGAAGGCCGTGCCCATCTGCATGAGTTCGACGTCGCCCTGGATCGGCGCGGCGAAAAGTTTGCGCCCGACGATGGATACGATGGACATGGCGATCAGGGCGACAAAGACCAGTCCGCCTGCCATCGCGAAAGCTTCGGCGGCAGCTTTCAGGACCCGGCTGAGCGGGCCGGCGTCCGCCTCTTCCGTCTGGCTTATTCCGGCAAGTCGATTGGCTTCGTCGAGCCCGCTCATGGCCCCGGGGCTCCTATTTGTCCTGTCGTGAGGTTATGGCCCTTGCGGCCTTGGCCAGCGCGGCCCCGTCCAGTCCCTTGGGGGCGGACTCCCTGATCCAATCCTGCTCGACCACGGCCGCCGCCTGGCGCATCGCTGCGTAGTCGGCCGGCTTGATCACGATCACCTTGTTTCCGGCCGACAGGGCCTTATTGCGCGCCGCTTCGGTGGCCCGATCGAAGGCGGCGCCGGCGGCGTCCACCAGGACCAGCCCGCTGTCGCGATCGATCACGGCCTTGAGGTCGGCCGGCAGCCCCTCGTATTTCTGCCGGTTCATGAGCAGGGTCATCACCTGGGAGCTGAAGCCGGGTTCGCCCGCGGGCGACTCGGTATGGAACTTGGCCACTTCGTCGAGCTTGACCGAGGGCACCAGTTCCCAGGCGGCCATGGCGCCGTCGACCACGCCCTTGGCAACCGCATCGGTGATTTGGGGCGGCGGCATGTTGACCGGCGTGCCGCCCAGGGCGATCAGCATGCGCGACGCCATGCGCGAGCCGCTCCTGAGCTTCTCGCCGGAAAAATCGGCCAGGGTCAGCAAGGGCTTGTTGGCCGTATCCATGACGATACTGCCGCCCGAGTGGATGGCCAGCACCTTGTACGCTTCGAATTCCTTCTGCCCGTGACTCTGGTAAAACTCCCACATGGCGCGGCTCGCGGCGAGCCCGCCGGCCGGCATGACGAAAGGCAGTTCCAGGGTCTCGATCACCGGGAACCGTCCGGTCGAGAAGGCAGGCGAAGTCCACACGATGTCGGCCACCCCGTTCCTCACCTGGTCAACCAGTTGCCCGGGCGTACCGCCCAGTTGCATCGCCGGATAGATCTGGCACTTGAGGCGGCCGGCAGAATTCTTGGCGAGCTTCGCGCACCAGGGCTCGAGGACGTTCTTCTGGATATTGGAACTGGGCGGCAGAAAGTGCGACACCTTCAGCGTCACTTCCTGGGCGTGGCCCGAGAGCAACACGGACGAAAGCGTCAAACCGGCAAACCAGCGCATGAACTTCATCTTCTGTCTCCTCCAGGATTTTCCGCAACACGCTCCGCCCGAAATCTCCCGCCGGGCCGAACCCGGCAAGGAAAGCGGGCGAGTCCTCAGGCCATCGCCGACACCGACCTGCCCATTCGACCGATCAATCCAGGGCTTTGATGTTGCTCGCCTTGGCCACTGTTCTCCAGCGCGCGATATCCGCGGCGATCAACTTCGCGAATTCGTCGGATGTCGATCCCGCGGGAGTGACGTTGATGGCGGTCATGCGATCACGCACCTCGGGCAGCGCGACGATGCGCTGGATCTCTCCCTCGAGTTTCTTGACGACGGCCTGCGGGGTTCCCGCCGGAGCGAGCAGGCCGCCCCAGAACTGGAACTCCAGGTCGGGGAAGCCAGCCTCGGCCATGGTCGGGACATTCGGCATCGAGGGCAGCCTGCTTTGGGCTGTGACCGCCAGCCCGTGCAGCTTGCCGCTGGCGAGCAAGGCGGCGGCCGGACCGGTGTCGACCAGGGCCAGCAGCACGTCGCCCGAGAGGACTGCCATGATGGCCTCGTTGGTGCCCTTGTACTGAATGTATTCCGCTTTGGTCTTGGTCTTGATCTTGAATAACTCGGAGGCGAACTGGAAGGCGGAGCCCGAGCCCGCATAGTTGGCCTTGTCGGGATGGGCATTCATGTAGGCGACCAGGTCGCGAACGCTCTGAACCGGCAGCGACGGGTTGACCACCAGGACCAGCGGAAAGGTGGCTACCTTGGAGACCGGCGCGAAGTCGCGCAACGGCGAATAAGTCAGCTTGGTATAGAGAATGGGGTTGATCGTCATGGTGCCCGTCGGGCAGAACAGCAGGGTGTAGCCGTCGGCGGCCGCCTTGGCGACGAAGTTCGCCGCGAGGATGCCGCCGGCACCGGGCTTGTTTTCAATCACCACCGGCTGACCCAGATTCGCCGAAAGTTTCTGGCCGACCAGCCGCGCCAGGGTGTCCATGCCGCCGCCGGCAGCCTGGCCGATGATGATATAGACCGGCTTGTTCGGATAGCCCTGAGCCGACGCGGGCGGGACTGCGGCGCAACCGAGGATCAGGACGGCCAGCCCGGCGAGGATGCGGTTAAACATGGAGTCTCCTTGGGTAAGCTGCGTTACCCATCGCTGCGGGCAACGCTCGTTTATCTCCGAAACGTCTAGAATGCCTCGGGAAGATCGTCAAATATTGAGCGCGTTCATCTTCTACAAGCGTCGATTGTTTGTCAAGCGATCAAGCCGCGCAACGATGCCTGGACGGCTGAAAGCGCGCCGCCTAGCGTGAAGCAAGCCCGGGAAGGAAACCGCACCGTGAGAGAAATGCTCGATTCCAACCTGCTGCGATGTTTTCTGGCGGTGCTGGAACATCGCAAGTTAACCACGGCGGCGGAGGAGTTGTGCGTCACGCAGCCGGCCTTGTCCAAGAGCTTGCGCCGGCTCGAGGATGAACTGGGCGTACCGCTGTTCCAGCGCACGCCTTCGGGAATGGTGCCGACAACCTATGGCATCACGCTGGGCCGCCGGGCCCGGCTTATTCATCTCGAATCGCTCAGCGCCAGAACCGAGTTGCAGCTGCTGCGCGAGGGCGGCTTCGGTTCCATCACGGTCGGAATAGGGCCTCTGTGGTCGGTCTTTGCAATGCCCGAGGTGATTGCCGATCTGGTCAAGCACCAGTCGAAAGTTCGCATCAAGGTAACTTCCGGCGTCCTGGATACGCTTCTGCCGCAGTTGCTCAAAGGCGAGCTCGACCTCGTGTGCGCCGCATTGGACTTTCCCGACCATCCGGAACTGGCCAAGGAGCACCTGTTCGACAGCGAGCACGTCATCGTTGCCCACGAAAGCCATCCCCTTGCGCGGCTTCAGGCCGTGACAACCGAAGCGCTGCTCGACTATCCTTTTGTCGGGTTCGCGAACGACTACGCTGCGCTCGATCGCATGGAGAAATACTTCGCCACGCATGGCGCGCAGTCCCCCGGCTTGTCCGTGGAGGCGAACTCGCTCGAGATGCTGCTCTCTCTGCTCGAAACCGGCGCCTTCCTGGCAAGCTTTTCGGCACAGGTACTGGATCGATGCCACCAGATAGGGCTGCGCCGGATAAATTTGCCGGAATCGTTCTGGCGGTTCAGGGTCGGCGCGGTGTATCGCCGCGCGCCCCAGCCGTCGCCGCTGGTCGGAATGATGCTGAGCGCGCTCCGGACCAGATTTGCCGCTTAAGCGCTCAAACATCGTTGAACCTCACTGCTCGACCTTGATGTGGGCGCTCTTGGCAATCGCTGTCCAGGTCTGGATTTCGGAATGCAGCGTGGCGGCGGTCTGCTCGGGGCTGGCGCCGACCGGGACGACGCCGAGCCGATCGAACATCAGCTTTACTGCCGGTTGCTGAATGATTTTGACGATATCGGAGGACAGCTGCTTGACGATCGCCGGCGGCGTTCCCGCCGGGGCAAAGATCCCGCTCCACAGCCTGATTTCCAGGTCGGGGATACCGGCTTCGGCCATGGTCGGGACATCCGGCAGAAAATCCAGGCGCGTGGCCGAGGTCACGGCAAGCGCACGCAGCTTTCCCGCTTTCAGGAACGGCTGGACCGGCAGGGTATCGACCAGGGAGATGGTCACGTTGCCCGCCAGTAGCGCATTGATCGATTGTATCAAGCCCTTGTAGGGAATGTGCCGGAAATCGGTACCGGTCCGGTTTTTGAACAGCTCGGTCGCCATTTGGAACGCAGTGGCGCCCGAACTGTAGGTCAGTTGATCGGGTTTCAACTTCGCCAGCGCGATCAATTCCCTTACCGATTTGACCGGCAGGGCCGAATTCACGGTGAGCACCAGCGGATAGGCCGCCATGATGGTGACCGGAACGAAATCCTTTTGCGGGTCGTAAGGAAGCTTGTCATAGGTGGCCGGATTCATGACCATGACGCCGCTCGGACCAACCAGCAGAGTGTAGCCGTCGGCAGGGCTCTTCGCAACCAGATTGGCCGAGATGATGCCATCGGCGCCCGGCCTGTTTTCCACGATGACCGGTTGCCCCCATGCCTCCGAGAGTTTTTGCCCGATCAAACGCACAATGACGTCGTTGCCGCCGCCTGGCGGCATGCCGATCACCATTCGGACGGGCTTGTCAGGATACTTGCTCGCCTCATCGCGCGCATGGACGCCGCCGATGCCCGACACGACAAGCGACAAGAACACTGCGCACAAACGTAATGGCTTCATCATTCCTCCCTGGTGGTTGCGTCGAAGATCGGCTGTCCCCCGAAAAACGCTAGATGCCGAAAAGCCGGCGCGCGTTTTCACCGAGGATCGCCTTGCGCTGGTCGACGGGCAGCGAATGCACGCGCGCCAGACAGCCGGGCATGTCGCCGGTCACGTGCGGGTAATCCGAGCCGTACAGGACATGTTCGGGTCCGGCCAGATCGATGCACGCCCGCAGCGCATTATCCTGATAGACCACGGCATCGTAGTAAAGGCGCTGGAAATAGCTGCCCGGCGTCGCCGAAATCCTTTCCCGGGAAGTGGCCATCAGTTCGTGAAACTTGTCGATGCGTGCGTTGACGTAGGGGATCGTTCCCCCGCCGTGAGCCGCAATGATCTTGAGGTTGGGATACCGGTCGAGAAACCCGTCCATCACCATGCGCGTGATTGCCAGCGTCGTGTCGTAGACGAATCCGACGGTGGCGATGAGGTTGTATTTCATCAGATCCATTTCGCCATAGCCGGGCGGGTTCGTCGGGTGAACCAGAACAGGCAGTCCGCGCTCGTCGATCGCCTTCCAGATCGGCGCGAGGTAGGGATCCGTCAGATGCATGCCGCGAACGTTGGCGAGAGCCATGACACCGACCGCACCGGCATCGCAAGCCCTGGCCAATTCCTCGAGCGCGAGACCGGGATGTTGCCATGGCAGCGTCGCGAGGAAACGAATCCGGTCCGGATGAGCGATCTCTGCACTGCGCATATCGTCATTGATCACCCGCGCGGCGTTGGCGCTGACTTCCGCCGATCCCCAGAAGACGCTGGGACAAGTCAAGGAAATAACGGCAAGATCGACGCCGGCCTGGTCCATGGCCTTGAAGCGAACGTCGTAATCGAACATTCCGGGCGTAAGCGTAAGAAAGGGCGCGCCCTGCTCGTGGATCGCGTCATAACCGCCTTTGATCGGAGCGATCGAATAATGCGGCGCAGCGTGCTGCTTGAGCAGTCCGAGCCACGAATCGCTCATCATGTGGGTGTGAATGTCAATAACGGACATAGTGGTGAGTTTCCTGGTCTGATATCCCGTCCCTGCATCCGGCCGGTTCCGCCGGCCGGGCATGGCCTGGGCAGAAAGCATCGGACATTGGTCCCATAACGTTCTGCGGGTTGGCGCCTTGGCTCAACGATGTTTCTTCAGGCCGAGGATCTGGCGCGCTTCCTCTGCCGTCGCGATTTCCCTGCCGGCCATGGTGCCAAACTCGACCGCCCGGGCGACAAGCTGGGCATTGCTCGCCAGGACGCCTTTCGCCAGGAATATATTGTCCTCGAGTCCCACGCGCAGTCCATCGCATCCGGCGGCAAGTCCCGCGAGCATCATCGGCACATGGCTCTTGCCTATCCCCGTGATGGACCAGGTGGAACCGCGCGGCAGTTTGGGCAGCAGATAGGCAATGGATTCCAGGTTGCCGGGCATTCCGCCCGGAACGTCCAGCACCAGTTGGCAGTGGAGCGGCTCCTGGAGAAAGCCTTTGGTTCGGTAGTACTCGACATTGCCGATCATCCCGGCATCGAAGATTTCAATCTCCGGCTTGATGTTCAGTTCCTTGCACTTCGTGCCGAGCTTTTCCAGGAATGCCGGCGTATTTAGAAAAACATAACTGTTTGCCCAGTTCATCGAGCCCGGGTCGTAGGAGCACATTTCGGGCATCAGTGCCGGGAGGTGTGCCACGCGGAGCTCTTCAGAAAAAGCGCTGCCCGAGGTCGTAAGATTCAACACGACATCGACGCCCGCGTCGGCGATCGCTTTACGCACCTTGCCGACCACCTCGACGAACTTTTCCGTCGCCATGGTATTTTTTCCGTTCTCGTCACGGACATGGAGATGGGCGATCGCTGCGCCGGCCTTCGCGCACGCGACAACGTCGGCTGCGATTTCATCCGGCGTCAGCGGGACGTGCGGGGTTTGCGCCCGAGTTGTTCCAGCGCCGACGGGCGCTGCCGTGACAATCAGTTTCTTCGCCATAGTCATTTTGCTTCCTTGACGGATCCGCGGCCTACCTGCCCGTTTCAAATCGGAATTTCTGCTCGGGATCGACGATGGCCAGGACCCGGACACCGCAGCCGTCGCCGCCCTTCCAGCGCCAGGGAAAGGCCATGAAGAAGCAGCGCTTTCCCGTCACCTCGTCCAGATCGCCGCCGATGTTTTCGATTCCCGGAATGCCGCCTTTGACCATCAGATTCTTGTGGGCATCTTCCCAGTTGGGAAAATCAACTTTCGGATCGCGGCCGTATTCCTTCTTCCATTCTTCTATCAAATGAGGCTGCGCCGGCCCCAGTCCATGGTCGACCAGTTTGGTCGCGAGAGGATGGTCGTTGGCTTGGCAGCCATAGCCGACCATCTTCACTTTTTTTTCCACCAGCCAGTCGGCGCCGGCACCGTTGATGCCGCAGCCATAGGCGAAATACTCGTCCGTATCCGCCCACTTGTGGTGGAATCCGGTGTTGATCATGACAATGTCGCCTTCCCGTATTTGCGGGCTGGCCTGTTCCAGGTCCTTGGGCGTGATGACGCCCCATTTCCCTTTGGCAACAGCGATGGCAACGCCGGTGCCGAAAAGCCTCCAGAGAGGATAGGCGGAAATATCGGGCTGGTTCTCCGTCACATGCAAGGGCGCATCCATGTGGGTGCCGCGATGCATGATGCCCTCCCAGTTGACTTCATAGCTGCCATCCTTGGCGTGGAACTTGTTGACCGTAAGATTCACGCCGGGCGAGGACGGCCATTCCGGCATGAACTGATGGAAGGAGTGGCTCAAGTCATATACTTTGAGGTTCATTTTGATTCGCGCCCCTTTTCTCTTGATTATTCGTTCCCGGAGTCGATGCGGCAGTTCCCCGTGGGATCTATCATGGCGACGAACCGGACCGGGCAGGCATCGCCGTTCCTCAGTTTCCATGGGGTTGCCACGAAGGTGGCGCGCCTGCCCAATAGCAGATCGACATCGCCGCCCACCTGTTCGATCGTCGGTATGCCCGCCCCCAACAGCGTCTTATGGGCAATATTCCACTCGCCGTGCTCCTTCTTCGGATCGAGCCCCGTGGCTTCCCGGTACTCGTCCGCAAGGCGCTTCATGGTCGGGCCACCGCGGTGCGGCCCGAGCGATGTCGCCAAGGGATGATCGATCTGCTGCGTGTCGACAGCGACCATCCTGCAATCCTTATTCACCAGCCATTCAGCGGCGTCCTTGCCGAGCCCCGGCGACTCGCCGAAATATTCCAGCGAATCGGAATAGCGACGGTGCCATCCGGTGACGATAACCACGATATCCCCCTGCCTAACCCCCGGCGCGGCGGCCTCGAGATCCCGGGCCGTAATCACTTCATAGCTGCCTTTGGGGATGTCCAGGACAACGCCGTTGCCGAAGAAACGCTCTGCCGGAATTCCGGCAAGGTCTGTTCCCCGCTGAATCATGTTGATCGGTGCATTGATGTGGGTGCCGGTGTGCAATACCGTATTGCATTTCCAGGCCAGCACGCCGTGCTCGGCGTGCTTGACGGCCCGGTGCATCTTCACGTCGGCCTGCCCCGGGTATGACGGTACGCCATGACCCCAGACATGGCTCAGTTCCAGGAATTGCAGGCTGGAATAGGGGTCGGCTACGAATGTCATCTCGACGCTCCTTCTAGGCTTTGTGTGGATGGGCTAACCGATGGCGGTGAGTCCGCCATCCGGATAGACGATGTTGCCCGTCACGAAGCACGAGGCATCTGAACACAGAAAGACGGCCGGACCGACGCAGTCGGAGGGCAAGCCCATGCGCTTCATGGGATGTTTGTCCGCGAACTCTTTCCTGGCGTTGGGGCCCCGGCTGTTCAAGATGCCGGTCATCATGGGCGTTTCCGTTATCGTCGGACCGATGGCATTTACCGTTATGTTGTATTTGCCGAACTCGGAAGCCAATTGGCGCGTGATCATGTCCACGGCGCCTTTTGTGCCGCAATAGCCGGCGTTTCCGGCGCCCTGGGTGGCGATCCTGCCACGCACCGAAGACACATTGAGGATCTTGCCGTAGCCGTTGCCGATCATGTGCTTGCCAAAATGCTTGCAGCACATCATCACACCAGCGACGTTGATCTCGAACATCTGCCTGAAGACATCCATGGGAAAGTCTTCCGCATTGAACTTCTGGTTTATTCCCTGCGCGTTGACGAGAATATCAACCCTGCCGAGATCCTTTACGGATTCCGCCACCAGGGACTTGATACTCTCCTCGTCGGCGGCATCAACCACGTAATAGGCAATACGCTGTCCTGCGGATTCATCTATTTCCTTCACCGCTCTTTGCAGAGACCGGACATTTCTGCTCGCGATGGCGACTCTCGCGCCGGCTTCCGCCAGACCCTGCGCGATTGCCTGACCGATGCCTCCGGCCCCGCCAATAACCATCGCATTCTTGCCGGCCAAAGAAAAACTGTTGGACATATACGCCCGTCTCCAAATTCAGGAACCATGATTCCCGCGAAAGATAATTCGGTCGATGCCCGTTCAAAGGCATTTCCCGGAGGTCTATATTTTTTTGTAAATAAGATGTTTTGAATTGGCGAACACATCCAACAGCGCGACATCTCTTTCCTTCAGTATTTCTTCCAGCTTTCTTCCGCCATAGTCAAAGAAGCCCTTACCGGTCTTGACTCCCAGATCGCCGTTAGCCACCCGCTCTACCAGGCTTCTCGGGGCATTGTCGATGGGCGGCTCCAGATACTCCGCATTTTCCAGATTCCCTGCGCTGAGATCGAGGCCGGTAAAGTCATAGCGCTGCACCAGGCCCAGCACCATTGCCCGCGGGATGATGCTCGCCTTGACGGCAACATCCAGTTCCTCCGGGGAGATATAGCCGTTGTCCAGAAGAAAGAACACCTCCCTGCCGAGAATCCGCAACAAGCGATTGATACAAAAGCCTGGAACGAACTTCTCCATGACGGCCGGAATCCGGTCTACCTTCTTCAGCAATGCCACGACGAAATCGACCGTTGCCTGACGGGTTTCCGGTCCCCGGACTACCTCGACGAGGGGGACGATGTGGGGTGGCGCGAACCAGTGCGCAATCACCGTATTCGGTTGGCGCTCCGGACTCATGACCTCGAAGATGTTGAGATAGGAAGTGTTGCTCATGAAGACCGCCCGATCCGGGCATATGCGATTCAGGCGCTCGTACAGTTCCCGCTTGGCATCCTTCTTCTCGACGATGGCTTCGACGACCACGTCGGCATCTTGGCCGGCCTCATCGACCGATTGGGTCGGCATGATATTGCCCAGGGCCCGGTCTGCGGCTTCGGGAGACAGCAACTTCCTTTCGACGAAAGTGCCGAGATTGCTCCGGATGACGGTCAAGGCGGTGTCGAGCGCTTCTTTCCTCAAATCGCACAGCCCTACTACGTAACCCGCTGCGGCGAAGACCTGCGCCAAACCGGGCCCCATGGTTCCGGCCCCGAACAGCGCTATTTTCTTGACGTCATCAAGATCCATGACCGGACCGTGGTGCTCTAGCAATTGACCACGACGACCAGGATTCTCGCCGCACAAGTGCCATTGACCACCAGGTCTCGTTTTTCCCCCGGGGCAATGTGGATCATGTCGTTCTCATCAAGCGTATAGGCATTCCCCTGATCGCTCTTGACGGTGATCGAGCCCCGCAAGACATAATAGACGCGCTCCTTGTCCGAAGCCGACATCGAAGCGCCGCCGTTGGGGAGAAACTCGGAGATGGATACATTGACAGCCTTCGCCCCTTCGGACACGCCGAACTTCCGGATACCCCACACGTTGAAATGATTCGGGGCTTCATACACGGTTCCTTCATTTGCCTTGATCACTTCCAAGATCGGTCTCCCCTCTAATTCAGATGGCTGCTTCCATCGGTTGGTTTGCTCTTGAATATGTGCGCATCCGGCCCGCCTGTCGATTGGCAATTTATCATGGAACAATTCCCTGTAGGAATACCAGAAATGCTCCACGCCAACGGATGGAAACGGGCTTCCTCCGGCTACCATGGCTAGAGAGGGCGCGTGAGCGCGACTCCCCGGAATGCGTCGAGGCCTCTCCAGGGAACTGGCAAAGGCGGCCGCCCGATCATCGGTCCGGTGCGGGCCGGGATGACCGCGCGGAAGGACTTGCGCCCGGCGATGGCCGGCGAGATGTCGATCGGCCGGAGACCACTGCAGGCTGCCCGGATCCTCGAGGCTACGTCCTTGACACGGAAGCCGCGACGGGTCGTCAAGCCGCCGCGGCCTATCGGCAGACAGGTTGCCGTGACTCCGGGCCCTAGGCCTGGAACCTGCTCACCGCGACCTGCAGATTATTGGCCAGTTGCTCGAGCTGCTTCGCGGCATTCGATGTCTGCTTGATGGCGCTGCTGTTTTCCTCGACCATGCGTGCGATCTCGTCGATGTTGCGCGCCACGTC
>CAIVDC010000061.1 GCA_903904605.1 uncultured Sterolibacterium sp. | reverse complement strand
TGATCTCTGTATCGGTAAGCGGCATTGTTGGTAACTCACTTCTATCTGGTGGTAGTTGCCAGAAAAGTTACCATCAACCGCGCGGGATTGCAATGGTCCGGATTGGACGGCTTTGGACATGAAAAAGGCCGGAAGCCTTGATTTTACTGGGCTTACCGGCCTTCTTTGGACTGCTTTGGACATGTTCCTGGTGGAGAAGAGGAGGATCGAACTCCCGACCTCTGCATTGCGAACGCAGCGCTCTCCCAGCTGAGCTACTTCCCCGAAAACGAGCGCGCAGTATAGCAAATACCGGCCGAAGCAGCAGCAAGCTGCAACGACTCAATCCAGGCTGACCTCCGCAAGGCCGCATTTTGAGATCCCGAGCGGGGTATAGACGAGCAAGGGATAGGCGGCGCCGAGAAACTGACCGAAGCTGGCGATGTTGTAGCCAACCACGATGCCGGACACTTTCCCTATTCGGACCCGGCAGCCGACCACGAAGCCCTGGTCGATGGCCATTTGCACGGCGAATTCGATCCGGTCGGCACCGGCATTGCCGCAGGTCCGACCCAATCGCTTGCCCTTGATCACTCCCAGCAGCGCCACTTCCGATCTCCTCGCCAAAGATCCTGACAGTGTAACGACTGCAGGACGAGAAGCTTGAGAAAACAGTTCATGTTTCATCATTTTCGCCGGAGCCGCAAGCGGCGCGTTGCAGACGGTCGGCAACGGCCTGCCAGGCGGCCTCCGGCGGCGGCGCCTCGACCAGGATCAGGTCCGCGCCGGCCGCGTCCAGCAGGCGCAGCGTCGCATACAGCTCGCGGGCATAGCCCGCCGCGTCAAGCGGCGCAGCGTGCCACCTGAGTCCCGCCGCGGCGAAGGCTCGCAGCGTACGCGCGATCACGGCGACATCCCGGCCCTCGGCCAGGGCGGCGCGCACGGCCGCGGCGAGGTCGACGGCGGCGACCAGCCGCAGCGGCGAAGACGGCGCGTAGTGCGCCGCCATCGCGCCGGAGACGCGGGGCGGCTGCGCCGGCTGAAAGCACGCCGAGCCTTGAGCCGTCCCCGTGCCGAGCACGCCGGCGATGTCGGCGGCGCCGATCGCACCGGGGCGCAGGACCCGAGCCGCACCTCGGCTCAAGTCGACAATCGTGGATTCGATGCCTACGGCACAGGGCCCTCCGTCCAGCACCAGCGAAACAGCGGCGCCCAGTTCGGCGCGCACATGGGCGGCGGTGGTCGGGCTGATGCGGCCGAAGCGATTGGCCGAAGGTGCCGCAATGCCTCCCTCGAAAGCCGAGAGCAGCGCCAATGCCAACGGGTGGTCGGGCACGCGCAGGCCGACGGTGTCCTGGCCTCCGGTGACGGCATCGGGGACCCTGGCCGAGCGTTTCAGGATCAAGGTCAGCGGGCCCGGCCAGAAGGCGGCGGCGAGCCGCCGCGCCTCGTCCGGCACCTCCCGCGACCAGTCGTCGAGGCTGTCGGCGCCGGCCAGATGAACGATCAGCGGATGATCGGCGGGCCGGCCCTTGGCGGCGAAGATCTTCGCCACCGCCGAGGGGTTCGAGGCGTCGGCGCCCAGGCCATAGACCGTCTCGGTGGGGAAGGCGACCAGTTCGCCCGCACGCAGCAGGTCCAGTGCCAGGGCGAGTTCGGTGTCCTGGGCTACCCTCAAGGCAGGTCGGGCAGGGTCTTGGCCAGGACTTTTTCGGTCTGGCGCAGGCGGAAAAGAGACAGTTTCTGCGCCAGGACGGAGTCATTCAAGGCCAGCATGGCGATCGCGAACAACGCGGCATTGGTCGCGCCGGCCTCGCCGATGGCGAAGGTCGCGACGGGAATGCCGCCGGGCATCTGCACCATCGAGAGCAGGGAATCGAGCCCCTGCAGATGTTTCGAAGGCATCGGCACGCCGAGTACCGGCAACTCGCTCTTGGCGGCCAGGACGCCGGCCAGATGGGCGGCGCCTCCGGCGGCGCCGATCAGCACCCTGATGCCCCTGCCCGCCGCCGCTTCGGCGTAGTCCAGAGCGGCATCCGGGCTGCGGTGCGCCGAGAGCACCCGCGCCTCGTAGGCAACGCCGAAATCCTTAAGGGTCGACGCTGCCGCGCGCAGCACGGGCCAGTCGGAATCCGAGCCCATGATGATTCCGACCAGGGGATGGTCGGCGGCCTGCTTCACTTCACCTTGATTCATTTCCTATCTTCCCTATATGCGCTCCGCGGCCTCGATGGTATTGGCCAGCAGCATGGTAATGGTCATGGGTCCGACACCGCCGGGAACCGGAGTGATGATGCCGGCCACCTCGCGTGCGGACTCGAAGTCCACGTCGCCGCAAAGCTTACCATCGGGCAGCCGGTTGATGCCGACGTCGATCACCGTGGCGCCGGACTTGATCATGGCGCCGGTGATCATCTTCGGCCGCCCGACCGCCGCCACCAGGATGTCGGCGCGCCGGGTGTGAAAGCCGAGGTCCCGCGTCTGCGAGTGGCAGATGGTGACGGTGCAGCCGGCAGCGAGCAGGAGCATGGCCATGGGTTTGCCGACGATGTTGCTGCGCCCGACGATCACCGCTTCGGCGCCTTTCAGGCTCACGTGGCGGCTCTTCAGCATCTCCATGACCCCGTAAGGGGTGCACGGAATGAAACGGGGCCGGCCCTGCATCAGGGCGCCGACGTTTTCGGCGTGGAAGCCGTCTATGTCCTTCTCCGGCGAGATCGCTTCGAGCACCATCTCGCTGTCGAACTGCTTCGGAAGAGGCAGCTGCACCAGGATGCCGTGCACGCCGGGGTCCGCGTTAAGTTCTGCGATCCTGCCGAAGACCACGGCCGGATCGACATCCGCCGGATAGACATCCTTCAGGGAACGCATGCCGGCTTTCTCGCAGGCATTGACCTTGTTCCTGACATAGACGTTCGATGCCGGATCGACGCCTACCAGGATCACCGCCAGGCAAGGCGTGACGCCGCGCGCTGCGAGCAACGCCGCGCGTTCCGCCAGTCCGTTGCGGATGATGACCGAGAGCGCGTTGCCGTCGAGGAGCTGTGCGCTCAAACGTTCACCTCGCGGTTCACCTCCGCCGAGCGGGCGACGGCGGCACGGCCGGCGGCAAACGCTCGCGCGTTGACATCCACCATCTCGGGCTTCTTCAGCCTGAAGCGCCCCAGGATGGAATCGCGCAGGACGTCGGCGGCAAAAGGCAGACGGTCGGCCATCGCCCCGAGCATCACGCTGTTGCCCAGACGCACGTCGCCCAGTTCCAGCGCGATGGCCATAGCGTCGAAGGCATGGACTTCGATGCCCAGGGCGCTGATCGTACCGACTGGATCCGCCGGGTATTCGTAGAGACCGCCGCTGACCACCGGCGGTACCAGCCGCGCCGTATTCATCAGCACCAGGCCGCCCGGCCGGAGGTAATGGATCCAGCGCAAGGCCTCTGCGGACTCGAAGCCGACGATGAGATCCGCCTCGCCCGGAGCGATCTGCGGCGAAAGCACTTTCCTGCCGAAACGCAGATGCGAGGAGACGACGCCGCCGCGCTGGGCCATGCCGGCGACTTCGGTTTTCTTGACGTCGTGGCCGAGCGAGATCGCCGCTTCGGCGAGGATCTCGGTGGCGGTCATGACGCCCTGGCCGCCGATGCCGACCACGAGGATATTGGTCACTGACTGAAGGTTCATCACGGTATCTTCTTGAAGTTGATCGACCGCACCGACTGCACCGGCGGCGCTGCGACGATGGCCTCCGGCGCGCACGGCTGGACGCAGAGGCCGCAACCGGTGCAGGCGGCGGTTTCGATGTCGACGAACTGGAGTTCGACTTCCTTGCCCGAAGCCTTGATCACCTTCTCTCGACGCTTCACATGGATCGCCGGGCAGCCGATGTCGACGCAATTGCCGCAGCCGGTGCACTTGTCGGCGATGACGGTATAGGGCTTCTGCCGCTCGAACGCGTCGATCAGCACGCAGGGACGATCGGTGATGATCACCGAAGGTTCGGCGATCCTGGTCTCTTCGCGCAAGGCCTTAAACAGCACCGGGAGTTGATAGGGATCGACCTTGCGGATGCGCTCCGGCTTGACGCCGAGCGCCTCGCAGATCTTGACGAAATCGACCCGCGGCGCGACGTCGCCGTGGATGTCGCGGCCGGTGGCCGGACTGTCCTGGCCGCCGGTCATGCCGACCGTGCGGTTGTCGAGAATCAGCACGGTGACGTTGCCACGGTTATAGGTGATGTCGAGCAGGCCCTGCATGCCCATGTGCAGAAACGTCGAGTCGCCGATCACGGCGAGGATCTTCTTGTCGCGGTCGCTGTCCGCGCGGCCTTTGTCGAGACCGAGCGCCATGCCCATCGAGGCGCCCATCGAGATCGTCGCATCCAGTGCGTTCCAGGGATGGCCGGCGCCGAGGGTATAGCAGCCGATATCGCCGGCGATGGTGATGTTCTTGAGTTGCGCCAGCGTGTAATACACACCGAGGTGCGGACAGGCGACGCACATCGTCGGCGGCCGGGGAAACACCTGGGTGGGCAGGATCGCCGGCGCCGCGGGGGTCTCGCCGAGCATCCTGGCAACGGCGGGCTTGATGATTTCCGGGGCCAGTTCGCCGATCCTGGGCAACAGGTCCTTGCCATGGCAGGCAATTCCGGCGGCCTTCAACTCCATCTCCAGCAGCGGCTCTGTTTCCTCGACCACCACGAGCTGCTCGACCGTGGCGGCAAAGGCCCGGATCTTCTCGATCGGGGCCGGGCAGGAGAAGCCCAGCTTGAGCGCCGGCGCATTCGGGAAGGCTTCCTGCACATGCATCCAGGCCGGGCCCGAGGCGACAAAGCCGACGCGGCGATCAGTGCCGGCAACCATGAAATTGAGCGGCGAGTCCTCCGCCTCCCGGCGCAGTTGCTCCTCGCGCTCGAACATCAGCGGAATGCGCGCCTTGGCGTGGCCCGGCACCATCACCCAGCGACGCGGGTTCTTGACGAAGCCGGCTGAATCGTGGGCCACCCGCTCGCCGACCGAGACCATCGCCTTGACATGGCAGATGCGCGTGGTCAGGCGCAGGATCACCGGCACCTGGAATTTTTCCGACATGGCATAGGCCGCGACCGTCAAGTCGTAGGCTTCCTGCGAATCGGCCGGCTCGAACAAGGGCAGGTGGGCAAAGCGGCCCCAGAACCGGGAGTCCTGCTCGTTCTGCGAGGACGACAGGCCGACGTCGTCGGCCACCGCGATCACCATGCCGCCGGCTGCGCCGGTCAGGGTGAGCGTCATCAGCGGGTCCGCCGCGACATTCAGGCCGACATGCTTCATCGCGCAAAAGGAGCGAGAACCGGCCATCGAGGCGCCGATGGCAACCTCCAGCGCCACCTTTTCATTGACCGACCACTCGGTATAGAGATCAGGATAATGGGCGAGGTTCTCGAGCATCTCGGTGGCCGGCGTGCCGGGATAGGCCGATGCCACCCTGACGCCGGATTCCCAGACGGCGCGGGCGATAGCCTCATTGCCCGAGAGAAGCAGACGGGAATGGGATGGTGCCGGTGCGTATTGGCTTGCTGCCATTTGAGCAACCTTCAAAAAAAGGAAAGATCTTACAGAGTATTGCCTTGGCCGGGCAATGGGATTGATATGCGTCAAGTCGCCGCCTGCGGCCCTCCGGCACGGGACCTGCTCCCCTCTTATTGCACCATGTGATTCCGTCTTTTATAATGCGGAACGTAACTTGAACATGCGCCGGATGCTGCTTGGCACTTCGTATTAAAGTGTCCGGGAATTGCTCGCCGAAGAGCAGGCGACATACAAAAGAGGAGATGACCATGTCCGATATCCCCAACAGCCCACCCGCCGAAGATCCGGATGCACAGGAAACCCAGGAATGGCTGGAAGCCCTGAAAGGGGTGATCGATCGGGAAGGTCCCGAGCGCGCCCATTTCCTGATCGAAAGACTGGTCAAGCGGGCGCGCCGCGAAGGCATCAACCTGCCCTACAAGGCCAGCACCGCCTACATCAACACCATCCCGCTCGGCAGGCAGGCGCCCCGTCCGGGCAATTACGAGGTGGAGCACCGGATCCGTTCCTATGTCCGCTGGAACGCACTGGCCATGGTCCTGCGAGCCAACAGGAACGACTCCGGACTGGGCGGCCACATCGCCAGCTTCGCTTCCGCTGCGACGCTCTACGACATCGGCTTCAACCACTTCTGGCGCTCGCCCTCGAAGGAGCACGGCGGCGATCTGGTGTTCATCCAGGGCCATTCCGCGACCGGCGTCTATGCGCGGGCGTTCATGCTCGGACGCCTGGGCCGGGAGCAGATGGACAACTTCCGTCGCGAAGTGGACGGCAAGGGCTTGTCCTCCTACCCGCACCCTTGGCTGATGCCGGACTTCTGGCAGTTTCCGACGGTCTCGATGGGTCTGGGCCCGCTGCAGGCCATCTACCAGGCCCGCTTCATGAAGTATCTCGACGACCGCAGCATCGTCAAGACAGAGGGCCGCAAGGTATGGGCCTTCATGGGCGACGGCGAGATGGACGAGCCCGAATCCCTGGGCGCCATCGGCCTGGCGGGCCGCGAGAACCTCGACAACCTGATCTTCGTC
>CAIVDC010000060.1 GCA_903904605.1 uncultured Sterolibacterium sp. | reverse complement strand
GCGCCAGGGCTCGTTTCGTGTGCCTGGCGATTAGGCCAGAACCTGTCTATCGCATCTTCGCGCAATACCGGTCGCCCGACCACGCAATCGTTCAGATGGCCACTGGCGACCGTCCCCGCATAAAACGCCGCAACACGATCCGACTGCTTCACCAGACCCAGCAATCGCTGTTCTGCATTGACTATGGGAATATGGTGCAGTCTTCCTTCTGACGTAGGTGCTCAGCGAAGTCTATGACCCTGAGTGACCTGAGACTACGTAGTTACCGCAATTAGTTGCGCGAATCACGGATTAACAAGATGTACCGTATTTGCGACTATCTCTCTGCGTGGGCGAAGCTCTCGTTGCACGTCACCCGTGCCAGCGAAGATCGCGGGCTTTGTCAAACAATATCAGCGAGGGAATCTGGTAACGCGGTGGCCGCGATTAGGGGAGACCTCGTTGTGGGAAATCTGGCAGTTCGTCTGACCCATGCGGTCCGGCCGCTTTCAGATGGCCTTTCTGAGGTAGAGTTCGAAGCGAAGTAGCCGAAACCGATTGAAAGCGCCTACTGAGGCAAGGGCGATGCAATCCAACCCGGCGATGTTAACGCAATGCAAGATACCCTCGGCCCAAGGATTTCAATATGGCGAGACTTCACGAATCCAGAGGTAAACGTTGAAAGGTTTTAGCGCGCTCCGCAGGCAATTCGTCGGCATCCGTGCCAAACTGATCGGGATATTTGTGCTGATCAAGGTGGTGCCGCTCATATTGCTAGCTCTGTTGGCCTGGATAGCGATGGAGAAGCTCGGCACAAGCGTTACTCAACGCTCAACGGGCATGGCTGACCAAATGCTCGCCACAATAGGTTCGGTGGGCGACACTGTAATCGGAGACGCCACTCGTGCGCTGGACGACCGCTCGCGAGAGAGCCTAGAGCGGGTTACCACAGACACTGCGCGCGCTGTTGCCAGTTTCCTCTGTGATCGCGATCAGGATATTCGACAAGCTGCCCACGTTGAGCCCGAACAGGCAGCTTACCGCGCCTTCCTAGCGAACCGACAGCGCGAGCTGTTTGCGCATGGACCATGGAAACTCGCCGCCGATGGTAAGCGCTGGGAGCCGGCGGAACCAGAGGGCGTCGACCTAAAGCTCGCGGCCGATCCGAAAGCAGCGCTGGCGGACAATACCAAAGACTTCAGCGCACGGCCGCCGGAATATCTGGGCCGCAAGGAAATGCGCCCGCTTTATGTCGAAATGACTTTCGTCGGCTTGGACGGCCGTGAGCGGGTAAAGGTGACGACGGGTACGCTCTCGGCGCCAGGGCTCGTCGACGTCCGCGATCGCAGGCAGACGTTCGCCAAGGCTGAAACCTACTGGCGCGATCTACAGCAGCTAAAACGAGGCGAAATCTACGTGTCCGAAGTGATCGGAACCTACGTGGGCAGTCGCGTTATTGGTCCATACCTTCCAGAAACGGCCCAGAAGGCTGGCATTGCCTTCGCCCCTGCCCAATCGGCCTACGCCGGCACGGAGAATCCGCTTGGTCGGCGTTTCCGCGGCATTGTGCGCTGGGCCACACCGATCGAAAAGGACGGTGTCCGCGTCGGCTATGTCACTTTGGCCCTCGACCACGACCACATCCGACAATTCACCGACAGAATTGTCCCAACTGCTGAGCGTTACACGCCGATCGCTGACGCCATAGTTGGCAACTACGCGTTTATGTGGGACGACAAGGGCCGTGCTATCTCTCACCCACGAGACTATTTCATTCCGGGCTACAACGCCAGGACCGGGCTGCCGGAAACGCCGTGGATGGACCGGTCACTATACGAGGCGTGGAAAGCCTCGGGGCAATCGTCCCAGGAATTCCTCGCCAAGACACCGGCGTTCCTAGACCAATCGCTGAAGAAGAAACCCGCGGGCGAACTCATCAAGGCGGGCACCGTGGGACTCGACTGCCGCTATCTCAACTTCTCGCCCCAGTGCAAGGGCTGGGACCAATTGACCGAAAAAGGTGGGTCAGGTTCTTTCGTCATTTTTTTCGCCGGCCTATGGAAACTCACTACTGCCGCTACGATCCCCTACTACACCGGTCAATACGGAAGGAGCCCGCGTGGCTTCGGTTTTGTCACCATCGGTGCCAACGTAGACGCTTTCCACCAAGCGGCAACGAAGTCCAAGGTGCATATCGGCAGCGTCATTGATCAGAAAGACCTGGAATTCAAGGAGGGGCGCTCGTCGCTGGTCAAGGCCATCGATGCCACCCTTGCCCATACGACCTGGCAACTGCTGATGTCCACGACAATAATGATGCTGATCGTCATCCTCATCGCCATCAAGATTGCCGGCGTTCTGACGCGACGCATTACCGTCATGATCGAAGGAATTCACCGTTTTCAGGGGGGTGACTATGGTTCCCGTCTCGCGGTCAAATCGCGCGACGAAATGGGCGAGCTCGCCGCCTCATTCAATCGCATGGCGGACACACTGCAGGACTCTTTTGCCGGCATGTCACGCGAACTGCATACCCGCCGGCAAGCCGAGGAGCAATTGCGTATCGCCGCCAGCGCCTTCGAGGCCCAGGTAGGAATTCTTGTCACCGATAGCAACGGCTTGATCCTGACCGTTAATCGGGCCTACACCGAAGACACCGGCTATACACTTGATGAATCCATCGGCCGGACGCCGCGCCTTCTCAAGTCGGACCGTCACGATGAGGCCTTTTACCGCAAGATGTGGGAGACCATCAACCACAGGGGCATGTGGGCAGGGGAAATCTGGGATCGGCACAAGAGTGGCGAGGTGCGTCCAAAATGGCTCACTATCTCCGCCGTTAAGAATAATGAAGGTGTCGTCACCCACTACGTCGGCACCCAGTTCGACATCACGGAACGTAAGAAGGCCGAAGAAACGATTATGGATCTTGCCTTCGTTGACCAACTCACTGGCCTGCCCAACCGCACGCTGTTCCTGGATCGCCTGAAGCAGACCATCGCCGTCAGTTCGCGGACCGGCAGTTATGGCGCTCTCCTGTTCATCGATCTCGATAATTTCAAGACCCTTAACGACACCCTCGGCCACGACAAAGGCGACGTGCTGCTCAAGCAGGTCGCACAGCGCCTGACGATGTGCGTTCGGGAAGGGGACACCGTCGCGCGGTTGGGCGGTGATGAATTCGTGATAGTGCTGGCCGGGTTAAGTCTGGGCGAAGGAGATGCCGCCTCAGGAACTGAAGCGGTGGCCGACAAGATTCTCGCCTCGCTCAACCAACCCTACCAACTCAACGAAGTTGCTCACCGCAGTACAGCCAGCATTGGCGTCACCTTGTTCAAAGGCGACCTTACTAGTATCGATGATTTGATGAAGCAGGCCGATCTCGCCATGTACAGATCGAAGGAGGCGGGGCGAAATGCTTGGCATTTCTTTGATCCGCTCATGGAATCAGCGGTTAAGGAACGCGCCGTGCTGGAGGATGATTTCCGTCGTGGAATCGATGGGAAGCAGTTCCTCCTGCATTATCAGGCTCAGGTGGAAGGGGATGGCCGCGTGACCGGGGCGGAAGCCCTGGTGCGCTGGCAGCACCCACGACGAGGCATGATGTTGCCGGTCGATTTCATTTCCCTGGCGGAAGAGACTGGCTTGATCCTGCCACTAGGGAATTGGGTTCTGGAAGCCGCCTGCATCCAATTGGCCGCGTGGGCCAATCAACCGCAGATGGCCCATCTTACGGTTGCCGTCAACGTCAGCGCACGCCAATTCCGCGACTCAGGCTTCGTCGACGATGTCCTGGCCATAGTCAGACGCACCAGCGCACCACCGCAGCGACTGAAGCTGGAACTGACCGAAAGCCTCTTGGTATCCAACCTGGAGAAGGTTATTGAAACGATGTTTGCGCTGAAGGCCGAGGGGGTGGGGTTCTCGCTGGACGATTTCGGCACTGGATATTCCTCACTGTCTTATCTCAAGCGTCTGCCGCTGGATCAATTGAAGATTGACCGTTCCTTTGTCCGCGATGTGCTTACAGATCCCAGCGATGCTGCGATTGCCAAAACCATCGTGGCGCTTGCCCAGAGCCTCGGCCTCGGCGTCATCGCCGAGGGTGTGGAAACGGCGGAGCAGAGGGACTTTCTGGCCAGTTCGGGCTGCCATGCCTACCAGGGCTATTTTTTCAGCCGGCCGCTGCCTATTAATGAATTCGACCGGTTCGCAAAGAGGGTTGATATTTCTGGATGACGGCAAAGGCATGAGTCGTCATCGCATTGGACCGGTAGAGCTTGCAGTCGCTCAGCTGCAATCAGGCAATGACGAGGGTTTTAGCTTGGCAATAGAATACTCCGACCATGACTAGATTCCGTATCTTCGACCGCCGCGGGCTGCTCCTGCTGCTGAGCTTGCTGCTCTCGACCGGTTTTTTCGGCACGACTATGGTGGGCTATTTCGTTTCGAAACAGGCAATCCGTGCCGCTATCGTCGGCCAGGATCTCCCCCTTACCGCGAGCAACATCTATTCCGAAATTCAGAAGGATCTGGTACGGCCCGTCTTGATTTCCTCTACCATGGCCCACGACACATTTTTGCGCGACTGGGTGCTGAAGGGTGAGAGCAACGTCCCCGAAATGGCGCGGTATCTGCACGAGATGAAGGAACGCTATGGCGCTTTCAGCAGCTTTTTCGTCTCCGACAAGAGCGCCATCTACTACACCGGCGACGGGGTGCTCAAGCACGTATCGCCGAGCGAAGAGCGTGACGCCTGGTACTACCGCGTGCGCAACATGAAGTCCGACTATGAGATCAACGTCGACCCGGATCTCGCCAACGCCGATGCGCTAACCATTTTCATTAACTACCGCGTCTTCGATTTCTCCGGCAAGTACATCGGCGCCACGGGTATAGGGCTTACGGTGGATGCCGTGCGCCATCTGATCACCGAATATCAGCGGCGCTTTCAGCGCACGATCTATTTTGTCGACGCCCGGGGGCAGGTTGTCCTCTTCGGGAACCAGACCGGCCGCGTTCCCAATCTGCGCAACGCCGCCGGGTTGGGGCCGCTCGTCGAGCGGATTCTCCGGGACAAAGCCGGTTCTTACCAATTCATGGCAGACGGCGACAATCACATACTCAACGTGAATTATCTTCCGGAACTCAAGTGGTATCTGTTCGTAGAACAGAACGAAGAGATCGCTCTCGCCGGAATCCGCCAAACGCTGTATGTGAACCTGGCCATCAGCCTGGTGGTGACACTGGTCGTACTGCTCCTGACGCATCTCGTATTGTCCCGCTACCAGCATCGCATCGAGGAAATGGCCTCGACCGACAAGCTCACGGGCCTGCTCAATCGCCACGCCTTCACTATCCTCATAGACAAGCTGCTGGCCGAATATCGCCGCACACCGCAGCCGATCTCAATGCTGCTTGTCGATATCGATCATTTCAAGGAAATCAACGACCGCTATGGCCATCTTGTCGGCGACCGGGTTCTCAGGGACGTCGCTGCTTTGCTGCGCGGCGGGCTGCGCGAATCGGACATCGCGGTGCGCTGGGGCGGTGAGGAATTCCTGTTGGTGTTGAGCGGCTGCGACCACCCCGAAGCGCAACGCATCGCCGAAAACGTGCGCGGGAGGATTGCCGAGACGCCCTTCGAGGTGGCGGGTCAGCCTATCGCTGTGAGCATCAGCATTGGCGTCAGTCAATATGATGGCGTCGAACTTTCGGATCAGACGGTAGGCCGTGCCGATACCGCGTTGCATGCTGCCAAGAAGGGCGGCCGCAATCGGGTGGAACTCGCAGAGTCCCAGAGCTAGGCGCAGGCCCACCATCGACTAAAACGGATGTCCGCAACGGAAACTGGAACCTCTCCTCCGATCCTTACAGCGTCGGTGACGGCAAAGGGCACCTATTCGACGTTGGCCACGTTGAAGATCGGACCATTCGACCCGGAGATTCAATCCGCTTTCCAGGTAGATGGAACGAGCGTAATGCAATGAGCACAGCAGGAATTCGCCTTTGCAAGAAACGGTCAGCCAGCCTCTGAGCTGAACGCCGGGCAATGCGGTTCGATCCTGGCGCTTTATGGCAGAGCGCGCTCTGGGAGCGCTGACGCTGCCGGCATTGCGCTGTCAGGGATTCGGCAGCATGAAGCCCGCAAAAAAGGCTGCCAAGTCTCGGTGCGCGTCCAGCGGCAGCACGTGAGCGATGTACTGGTCCGGCCGCACGATGACCAGCGCGCCCTTGTCGCGGTTCACAGCGCGAAGGTCGAAGATGTCGGGACCGTTCTTCAGATCCGGGCAGAACACCTTTTCGTAGTCGTGGAGGCCATAGATTCCCTTCTTCGGCAGCAGCAGCGCAGGCATGGACTCGATGGCCAGCTCGCGGTGGCTTTGCTGGAAGATGGCACGCAGGTCGAACACGGCATCCGGGTCCTGGCCTTGGCGCGTGTACTGGCGTACCGGCGAGTCCGGCGATTCCTGCAGGAACCGGCACATCGCACGCACGCCCGTCTGAATATCCACATGGTCGTTTCGGCCCGCAAAGGCGTAAAGACGCCAGCGGCCGTCGGCCTTGCCCGCGTGGCCCAGCTGCACCACTTTGGCATCGGCAACGCGCAGCACCGGTGCGGAGTGGAACCGCGTGCCGACCTCAAAACCAGCGGCCAATGCTTGGTGCGTAGCCTCGCCGCATATCGCCGAGGGACGGTATTGGGTCCCCATGCCGGCCGTGAAGCGCAGGTGCTGCTCGAAATACTTCTGGAAAGCCTTGGGGTCCACGCCGTCGGCATCTCCCTGGGTGCCCGCGCCTTCGGCCGGCTTGTCGCTGATCATCTTGGCCCACTGGCGGTCGAAGTCGATCAGGATCTGCCCCATGACCTGACGCTCGGCCGAATAGCTGTGCAGCAGCCGGGGCGCACACTGCCCGCGCAGCACGGCGGCCATTTTCCAGCCCAGATTGAAGGTGTCCTGCATGGAGAAGTTCATGCCCTGGCCCGCCTTGGGACTGTGCGTGTGGCAGGCATCGCCGGCGATGAACACGCGCGGCAGGCGCGTGTCAAGCTCCTGCGCGGGAACGTCGTCGTACTTGTCGCAAATGCGCTGACCGATCTCGTACACGGACCACCAAGGCACCTCTTTCACGTCAAGCGTGTAGGGAAAAAAGATACGCTGCGCCGCGGTGATGATCTGGTCCACCGTGATCTTGCGCTCGGCCACGCGCTCGTCTTCGCCCAACTTGTCCATCTCCACATAGAGTCGAACCAGATAGCCGCCTTCGCGCGGGATAATCAGCAGGTTGCCGCCGTTGTTGGACTGGATGGCCACCTTGTGGCGAATATCCGGAAAGTCGGTCACGGCCAGAACGTCCATTACGCCCCAGGCCTGCTGAGCCGCGTCACCCACCAGCTCTCGGCCGATGGACTGGCGCACCACGCTGCGTGCGCCGTCGCAGCCCACCACGTAACGCGCCCGCGCCGTCTCCACCTCGCCCGCGTGCGCTTCATCCGTGCGTTCCAGGCGCACCGTCACGGGGTAGTCCTGTGCATCACGGTCCACCCTCACGTCCACTAGCTTGCGCGCGTAATACGGCTCCAGCCGGCTGGGTGAATTGCGCATGACGTCCAGGTAGAAGTCATGCACCCGCGCCTGGTTCAGCACCACGTGCGGAAACTCCGAAAGGCCGTCTTCGGTATCTTGC
>CAIVDC010000059.1 GCA_903904605.1 uncultured Sterolibacterium sp. | reverse complement strand
TGTATTCGTACCAGGGGATGCCGTACTTCTCTTCCATGTGCCGGCTGATGTAGTTCATGGAGCGGTAGCAATGGAGCAGGTTGAGCTTGACGTTGGGGGTGTTCTCCATCTCGGCCAGGGTGCCGTCGCCGGACCACTGGGCAACCACGCGCAGGCCCATCTCCTCGAGCAGGACACGCGAGGCCCAGGCGTCGCCGCCGACGTTGTAGTCGCCGAGGATGGCCACGTCATAGGGGGTCTTTTCGAACGGCTGGCCGTCGCGGTTGGAGATGATCCAGTCGCGCACCGAGTCGTTGGCGATGTGGTGGCCGAGCGACTGCGAGACGCCGCGGAAGCCCTCGCAGCGCACCGGCACCACCGGCTTGTTGAGTTCCTTGGCGGCCTTCTTGGCCACCGCTTCGATGTCGTCGCCGATCAGGCCGACCGGACATTCCGACTGGATCGAGATGCCCTTGTTGAGCGGGAAGAGCCCTTCGATTTCATTGATCAGCTTGGCCAGTTTCTTGTCGCCGCCGAAGACGATGTCCTTCTCCTGGAAGTCCGAGGTGAAGTTCATTTCGCAGAAGGAATCGACACCGCTGGTGCCGACATAGTAGTTGCGCCGTCCGGCGCGCGAATACTGGCCGCAGCCGATGGGACCGTGCGAGATCGAGATGACGTCCTTGATCGGGCCCCAGACCACGCCCTTGGAGCCGGCGTAGGCGCAGCCGCGCATGGTCATGACGCCGGGCAGCGACTTGCGGTTGGAGGTGATGCACTACTTCGACGACTCAAGTTCCTTGTCGTTGATCATGTGGTGCTTGGCGCGGTCCTTCTTCGGCTTTTCGGGATAGACCTCGAGCACTTCCTGGATCAGTACTTCGGTTTCTTCACGGGTCAATGCAGACATTTTCGTTCTCCTGGTCAGGCGGCGAGCGCATCGGCGGCCAGTTCGGCCGCGGTCTTGCCGATGATGGCGGCGTTCTCCACTTCCATGATGCCGAACTCCATCAGCAGCGCTTCCAGTTCGTCCATGGTGATCGGCGTCGGAATCACGAACTTCTTGTTGTCGACGATCTTGTTCGCCAGGGCGCGATACTCGTCGGCCTGCTTGTGCGTGGGATCGAACTCGATCACGGTCATGCGGCGGATCTCGGCGTGCTGCACGGCGTTGTCGCGGGGAATGAAGTGGATCATCTGGCTGCCGAGCTTGTCCGCGAGGGCCATGATCAGTTCGTCCTCGCGGTCGGTGTTGCGGCTGTTGCAGATCAGTCCCGCGAGCCGCACGCTGCCCGAGTTGGCGTACTTGACGATGCCCTTGGCGATGTTGTTGGCGGCGTACATCGCCATCATTTCGCCGGAGCAGACGATGTAGATTTCCTGCGCCTTGTTCTCGCGGATGGGCATGGCGAAGCCGCCGCAGACCACGTCGCCGAGCACATCGTAGAAGACGAAGTCGAGGTCGTCGGTATAGGCGCCCTCTTCCTCAAGGAAGTTGATGGCGGTGATGACGCCGCGTCCGGCGCAGCCGACGCCCGGTTCCGGACCGCCGGACTCGACGCACTTGATGCCGCCGTAACCGACGGACAGCACGTCCTCGAGTTCGAGGTCCTCGACGCTGCCGGCTTCCGCCGCCAGTTCCATGACCGAGTTCTGCGCCTTGGCGTGCAGGATCAGACGGGTCGAGTCAGCCTTGGGGTCGCAGCCGACGATCATCACCTTCTTGCCGGACTCGGCCAGTGCCGCCACGAGGTTCTGCGTGGTGGTAGACTTGCCGATGCCACCCTTGCCGTAAATGGCGGCCTGACGGAGTTTTGCCATGATCTGCTCCTTGTTGAATGCGGTGAAATCTTGCGAGCCAGGGGGGATTCCCGCGCTCCCGACAGGACTGGTGCACGGAACGTGCCAGGGCTTCGAATATCTTGTGAAACCATGACGTGACAAGCCTTTCCGCACTGTCCGAAAAAGCTGGCGAGGCGGCCGGGTCTGACATCGACGCGAATAATTGTCGTGCCCGCGACAAGGAAGACGCTTCCGTCCCGTCTTTGTCCCGGCACGCCCGGCTGCCGATCAATCGCTGCAATCTGCCGGCAGCGATCCTCGGCAGCCTGACTTTCCAGCGTTCGCCGGCCGCGCTGTCGATCGACGGCGTCGGCGCGCTGCACCGTCCCTTGTTCGATCTGTTGAACGACATCGATGAGGCGCCGGAACGAGCGCTGCGTTTCGGCGGCTACATGGCGTCACATTTCCATCTGGCCCAACCGGAGCAAGCGGGGCTCACCGCGCAGCAACCGAAATCGCGGGCCAAGGCCAGCTATCTGCGCGTCCTTCGCGGCTGGGCCTTCGATCCCGACGGACGCGAGGCCGCGGTGCTGAAGGGCTGGGTGGAGTCGCGCTTCGGCCTGATGCCGCGTCATCACGGCGATTCGCTGCGCGAGCCGGGCAGCGCCGCCTGGCAGCGCTATATGGAGATGCGCGCTCAGGGACTCTACGGCACCAATGCGCTCGAGGCGCAGATCGACCTGCTCTATGCCTACAGCCAGTACGAACTTGCCCGGCAATTTCCGCTGCGCAGCCACCTGCGCTTGTATCGCGGCGTGAATCACCTCTGCGATCACGAGATCGTCGCCGACGACGACAGCCGGAGCGGCGGAGGGGAAAAGGTCGTGCTGCTCAACAACATCAGCTCGTTTTCCCGTTCGCGCGAGCGGGCCGGGGAGTTTGGCGACAGCATACTCAGCGTCGACGTGCCGCTGCCGAAACTGGCCTTCTTCAGCGACCTGCTGCCCGGCATGCTGAAGGGCGAGGATGAACATGTGGTGATCGGCGGGCTGTATCGGGTGCGGCTGACGACGCTGTAGCCGGTGGCCTGTCGCAAACCCGACACAGGTCGGCCCGGCAGGCCGGGCGCGCTTCTTGCGAGCAGAAGTGCATCCCATCCGGAGCCTCACGCCATGATCTCACCCGACATTCTCGCCCGATGGCGAAGCGGCCTCGCCGACGCGAGCATCGTTCCCTATCTCGGCCCCGGCGCACTCGAAGATGTCCGCTCGCTGCAGGACGGCCGCGCCATTCCCGCCACCAGCGACCAGTTGATCCTGGCCATGAATAACGGCCAGCCGATGGCGCCCAAGTTGATGTACGAGTTCCCGCGCGCGGCGATGAATGTCGAACTGAAGCGGGGCCGCGGCGCCGTCAGCCGCTTTCTCGATGCCACCTACGGCGCCGCCGATTGGAGCCGCTCGGCTCTGCATGAGTGGTTGGCCGTGCTGGCGCCGCCTTACGTGATCGACATCAATCGTGACACGCAACTGCTGGACAGCTATGCAGGAACAGCGCACCTCTTGATCCTCGGCTGCGCACGCATCGGCGGCGGCGACTACCGCTTCAGACTCTACGCCTTCGACGGCGACAGCTATGCCAGGATCGACCCGGCGCAGGCCGAGCCGGGTTTGCCCATCCTGTTCAAGCCGATGGGCTCGGCCAAGCCCGAGTCGAGCTATATCGCCTCGGACGCCGATTATGTCGATTACATCACCGAACTGATGGTGGGCTTCGCCGTGCCGCACTTCGTCAAGGCGCATCGGCGCGCCAAGCGCTACCTGCTCCTGGGCATGCGGCTCAATCGCGACTCGGAGCGCATGGTGCTCTCCGACCTGATCTACGATGCCGCGAGCGAGCCGGCCGGCTGGGCGCTGATCGCGGCACCGAGCGACAAGGAAAGGCGCTTTTGCCGACGTCTGGGCATCGAGATCATAGAAGCGACGCTCGGCGATCTGCTGCAGGAGTACAGTGCCGGGGGCCGGCAAGCTGAGACAGCAGGCCGCATCGATTATTGCGTATGATTGACTGGACCAGGCTGAAGCCTGTTGCGACCGGCAAGGAGATCTCATGGATAGTTCCGCTTCCAACGTAATCCCGCTGGGGGAAAAGCGCGTCATCGATGGGCGACTTCGGGTTTACTACTACGGCTACTGGATCAAGGCCTATGCGGTGCCCGCAGAGACCCTGCAAACCAAGAAACTGCTGATCGAGGCTTTGACGCGCCGGCTATTCAACCATACCGAGTATGGCCTGAATATCCCCGGGGTGCGGCTGGACGAGGCCCGGTCGGCCTACGCCAGCGAGCCGGATCCGGCGAAACGCCGCGTCAAGGGGGCGATGCTGGCCGGTGCGCTGTTCAACCGGGCAACCGCCATCTTCACAAAGCTTGTGGAGGTCCAGGGGCTCGGCGTCGAAATCCAGCCGGACAACCAGTTGATGCGCGAGTGCGGTCGCTGCCTGCAGGAATCCTTGGCCCTGGGCAAGATGGTCATGCACCGCAGCGGTGAGGAAGGCATCGACGAACTGTGGGGTGAACCGTTCAAGGCCTTCTCCTTTCCCATCGGCGATTTCTTCGAGAGCCGTTACATCAAGATCGCCCAGACGATGCGGGACATCGACAAGATTTGTGCGACGATGGCTTCGATGATCGGCGAATTGTCGCCTTTTGCGGATGTCGTCCCCTTGGTCAGCGAATTGGGCGCGTGTGCCAAGACCAAGACGGAGACCCTGGCCACCGATGCCGATACGTTCGACGTCTGGGCTGAATTCGTCGTCTCGATCGAGCGGATCCAGGCCTTCCGACCGAAGCGGCCGGAGAACGCCAGGCCGGAGCTGCTCCATGAGATCGAACGGGGCCGACAGATGATCCGGCGGGGTTCGGCCTTGATCAGCGATATCACCCGGGCCCGGGTACCCATGCCGAAAAGCACCCAGGAATATATCGAGCAGTGCCGCGCCTATCGCGATGGCGGTCGGCATTTTGAAGCACTGATCCAGGGCGCCGCCTGATTCGCACGGAACCATCCCGGACGGTGACAGGCCGTCTCACGCTGACACCGAAGCCCCGAGCAGCCCCCGCGCCTGGCCGATGCAAGCCTCGCGCACCGCCGGGTCGAGCGTCTTCAGCCAGCGGGGCGGCAGCGCCTCGACGCCGTACAGCGCGCCGCACAGCATGCCGGCGATGGCGCCGGTGGTATCGGAGTCGCCGCCGCGATTGACCACGTCGACCAGGCAGTTCTCGAAACCGCCGACGTCAACCACCGCCTGCAGCACCGCCTGTATCGTCTCCACTATCCAGCCGCTGGGATTTTCGCGCCGCGGCCTGTGGCGAAATTCGAAAGCCGGATAGGCCTTCACCAGAGGCTGGATGCGCTGCAGGAACACCTCGCGCAGTGACTTGCCGCGGAGGAAATCCTGCACCGCCAGCGCCAGGAATTCGCAGGCCGCATCCGACATCGCGTTATGGTGGGTGACATGGGCCTGAGCGCGGACGCAGGCGCGGACCGCGTCTTCCGGCCGACCGAAGGTCGCCAAGGCCACGGGCAGCACGCGCATCGCGGCGCCGTTGCCGGCGTCGTGTTCTGACGACGCCGCCTCGGGATCGCCGCTGCGGCGGAAGGCGATCAGATTGCGGCGCACGGTGTTGCCGATATCGACCGGCTTGGCGCGCATCCAGGCATCGAAGGCTCGGGCACAGGAGAGCGGCCGCACTTCTCCCTGGTCTTTGATGATCGCCTCGCCCAGGGCGAGGCTCATAGTGGTATCGTCGGTCACCCGGCCAGGCTTGAGACGCAGCCAGCCGCCGCCTTTTAGCTCGCGATGAACGCCGTATTCATGGGCGATTTCGCGCGGCGTCATGAACTCGACCGTGGCGCCGAGCGCGTCACCGAGCGCCACGCCGAGATAAGCGCCCTCCGCCCGCGCCATGATGGCGGCAGACACGGAAGCCGCTGGTTCGCTCACCGGCTCGGATATTCGACCAGAATATCCTCGTCGCGCACCACATACTGGCAAGCCAGCCGCCATTCGGTGGGCGGCAGATCATCGACAAACATCTGGTCGATCTGCGCCTGTTTGAGCTTGCCCAATTCCTTCAGCACGGCAACTTCGCGGTTGTTGAGCGGCCCGCCCATGTGGCCGTATTTGTTGTGGCTGCTGGGGTCGACGCTGCTGACCTTGACCAGGCAGGTACCGCATTCGCCGTCACCGCAGGAAAAGTCGATCGGGATATGGTTGTCCTTGGCCAGTTGCAGGATGGTCTGGGTGTGACTGCCGGCGACGGCATAGACGGTCTTGTCCTTGTGCAGGGGACTGGAAAAAGTGATGTTGGCCATGATGGGCTCCGTGTGGGTGGATGGAAGGAGGTTCGGTTACGCGGGTCTGACCACGATGGTGCCGCCCAGGATCTGCGCCTGGCAGGCGAGGCGATGATGGCGCGGCGCCAGGTTGTTCTTCAGTACCTGGTCTTCCAGCACGGAAGGAGCTGCCAGATGTTCGTGGCCGGAAACGATCCGGGTGAGGCAGGTGCAGCACTCGCCTTCGCGGCAGCCGTAGGTGATGCCGGCGCCGACCTTTTCCGAAACTTCGATGAGCCGGGTTCCGGCCGGCACCGTGACGGTGACGCCTACGTCCTGGAAAGTGACGCTAGCTTTGGGCATGAGCTTTCTCCGTGGATTGAATCAAGCGAGGCTGGCCATATCGAGGACGCGCGGCAGGGCGCGCCCCAGGAGGTGAAGCGCTGCCTGACGGCCGAGTTCCCGACAGGCGGCGAAATCCTCATCGGTCGGGACCAGCCGCGCCTTGACGCCGGGCACAGGCACACGCAACTTGAGACCGCGCAGCCGGTCCTCGATCATCGCGACTGCCTCCCCGCTCCAGCCGTAGGAGCCGAACGCGGCGCCGATCTTGCCGCGGATATCGACGGTGGCCAGCGACGAGAGCAGATCCCACACCGGCTTTACCGCATCGCCGTTGATGGTCGGGCTGCCGAATACGAGGCCATCGGCTTCCTCGATCAGATCGACGAAGGAAGGGATGTCGCCGCCCTCGAGGTCATGGAGGGACACGCGAACTTCACCGGCTTCGGCGCCGACTGATTCCGCCCCTGCCGCCACCGCTTCGGCCATGCGCCGCGTGGCCCCGTAGGCCGAGAGGTAGAACACCAGCAGCGTCCTGGAATCGGCAGCGTGCAGCGCTGGCGCCGACAATGCGCGATAACGGCGCACATAGTCCCGCGGATCCTGGCGCAGGATCGGGCCGTGACCCGGCGCGATGGTTTGCAGCGGCAGCGGTTCTATGAGATCGAGCGCCTGGCGCACATGGGTGCGAAACGGCCGCATGATATTGGCATAGTAATACTCGAAGGAGGATCGGAAGTCGCCGACGGCATCGTTGAACAATCGTCCGTCGCAATAGTGGCAGCCGAAAAAGTCGCCTGAAAACAGCATGCCCGCCGTCGCCAGCCAGGTGCATTGCGTATCCGGCCAGTGCAGGTAGGGGGTGTTGAGGAACAACAGCTCGCGGTCGCCCAGCGTCACCGTGTCGCCGGTACCTACCGAAACGATGCGCTGCTCGAAGGCGCTCGTGTCGATCAGGCCCCTGAGCATCGTCCGCGCCTGGTGCGAGACATACAGAGTCGCGGCCGGCGCGCGGCGCAGCAGTTCCGGAAGCGCGCCCGAGTGATCCGGTTCGAGGTGGTTCTGCACGATGGCGGTGATCTCGTCGTAGCCGGCCACCGATTCCAGGCGGGAAAAGAAGCTCTGGGCAAAGTTGGCCTTGACCGTATCGATCACCGCCACGCCGGCGCTGCCGCGCACGGCGTAGGCGTTGTAGCTGGTGCCGTTGGCGGTGCGCAGGATGATGTCGAAGCTGCGCAGATCGGGATCGAAGGCGCCGATCCAATGAACGCCCGCGCCGATGGCCACGGCGCCCTCGGCGCGGGCAATCTTGGGCATGGCCATATGACTTCAGCGCGCCGCGATCTCGGCTCGCACCGCAGCCCAGCGGCCTGGCGGGATGCCGGTCAGCGAGCCGGGCGGGTTCAGGGCTTCGCCAAGTTCATCGAGAATGGCGCCTTCTATCGGGCAGATGCTGACGCATTGGGCATCGCGGAATTCGCCGATGCACTCGGTGCACTTGCCGGCATCGATCAGGAAATGCGGCTCGGCCTGGATGATGGCCTGATTCGGGCACAGCGGCAGGCAGGCCCAGCAATTGACGCAGCTTTCGATGATTTCCAGGGCCATGACGGTTCTCCTCGGTTGCCTGCTCAGCGGCGTGCTCAGGCGCGTTTGGCTTCGGTTTTCTCGGGGGCCAGCTTGCCGGCTGCAAGCATCTCGTGCCACACCGCCATTGCGGCCTCTTCGATCGGCTCCATGGCGTGTTCGCCGTTGGGCTGGATGCCGGCCGCTGCCAGCCGGCCCCAGGGCTCGATGCCGATTCTGGCGCAGAGCACGACTTCGCAGTCCTCGAGCGCCTTGATGGTTCTGCCGAGCAGCGAATCGCCGTCAATGCAGTTTTCCTCTCCCGAGCAATAGGCATCTGCCTTGCGATGGCCGACCAGCCTGGCGCCGGTCGACGAGGCTTCGTACACCAGGAACTCCCTGGAGTGACCGAAGTGGCTGGCGACGACGCCGCCCTTCGCCGCTACCGCCATCAGCACCGGCCGGCCGGCCGGCTTTTCCGCCCGCGGCTGGAACTCGATGAGCTGAGGTACGACGGCAGCGCGCTGGGCCTCCTCCTTGGCACGTTTGGCCGCCAGGTCCGCCGAGACCTGCGCGCGCAACTCGGCGCGCACCGCCATCGCGGCTTCATAGTCGATCTCCATGGCCTCGATCTTGTCCAGACTGAACTCTGCGCCGCGATCCTCGCCGAGCAGGCCCACGGCATCGGCGCGGCACTGGCGGCAATGGCGCATCATGTTCATGTCGCCTGCGCAGTCGTCCTGCAAAGCCTTGAGTTCCGCGGGCGTGGGACTCCTCTGACCCATCACGCCGTAGAACGTGCCGTGCCCGGGCTCGGCAATCAACGGCATGACGTTGTGCAGGAAAGCGCCCTTGGCCTTGACGGTCTTCGACACCTCCCTGAGGTGCCGGTCATTGACCCCGGGGATGAGCACCGAATTGACCTTGACCAGGATGCCGCGCGCGACCAGCATCTCGAGCCCCTTCTGCTGCTGCCAGATCAGGATGGCGGCGGCTTCGCGGCCATGGATGCGCTTGTTCTGCCAGAAGATCCACGGGTAGATTTGCGCGCCGACATCGGCGTCGACGCAATTGATGGTGATGGTGACGTGATCGATGTTGTGCTTCGCCAGTTCATCGATGTGAGCCGGCAGCATCAGGCCGTTGGTAGACAGGCAAAGCTTGATGTCCGGCGCCTTCAGGGCAAGCTGGCGGAACGTCTCGAAGGTCCGTTCGGGATTGGCCAGGGGGTCCCCGGGTCCGGCAATGCCCAGTACGCTCATCTGCGGAATCGCCGCCGCCACGGCCAGTGTCTTCCTGACCGCCTGGTCGGGGCTCAGCAATTCGGACACGACGCCGGGGCGCGACTCGTTGGCGCAGTCGTACTTGCGGTTGCAGTAGTGGCACTGGATGTTGCAGGCCGGTGCCACGGCGACGTGCATGCGCGCAAAATAATGGTGCGCGTCCTCCGAATAGCAGGGATGGTCCGCCACCCTGGCGCGGATCGCATCCGTCAGGCCATCCATCTGGCCGCTTTTGGCGCCGCAGCTACCGGCCGCACAACCGCCCGATGCGGTTGGCGATGAATCGATGACGGGGAGATCCATGGCAGGAATCCATTGGAGTGGCGATCACCCCTGATTCAGCAACCCTCATGCCATGTCGAGATGTCAGGCCAAGCACCTGAATCTAAATAAAGTACTGATTTTTGACCCCGTGTCGCAAACGCGACATTGCAGGCTTGGCGACAAGCGCTCGTTCAGAGCTGTTTGACCGCGATGTTGAGCGTCTGGATGCGGTAGGCGATCTGTCGTGGCGTCATGCCGAGCAGGCGCGCGGCACGCGCCTGAACCCAGCCGGCCTTCTCCAGCGCGGCGATGACCCGCTCGCGCTCGCTCAGCTCGGTACCCGGTTCGACGCCTGCCATCTCGTCGTCGAACAGTTGGCCCGGCTCCATGGCCGGCGGCGCGGCGGGCGCCATTTCGCGGCGCTCCTGCGCCACGCCGCCGGGAACGATGCGGCCGGACCCGGCACGTTCGACGCGGATCAGGTCGGCGTCGATGGCGCCGCTCGCCGACATCAC
Organism: uncultured Sterolibacterium sp.; assembly: GCA_903904605.1. GTDB lineage: Bacteria > Pseudomonadota > Gammaproteobacteria > Burkholderiales > Rhodocyclaceae > CAIYYX01. Next base: position 50,888 of record CAIVDC010000059.1, on the reverse strand, counting down.
GGCGGCGCGCTCCAGACAGTTCTCCAGTTCGCGAATATTGCCCGGCCAGTTGTGCTGCGCCAGACGCTGCTGCGCGGCAGCGGTCAGGGTCAGCGCCCGGCTCTGGATACCGCTCAGTCGTTCGAGCAGATGGCGGGCGATCTCCGGCAGGTCCTCCATGCGCTCGCGCAGCGGCGGCGGCAGGATGGGCATGACGTTGAGACGATAGTAGAGATCTTCGCGGAAGTCGCCGGACTCGACAGCCTGTTCGAGGTTGCGATGGGTCGCCGCGATCAGCCGCACATCGACCTTCAAGGTGCGGCCGGCACCGACGCGCTCCAGTTCGCCTTCCTGAAGTACGCGCAGCAGCTTGGCCTGAAATGCCGGCGAGATCTCGCCGATTTCGTCGAGAAACAGGGTGCCGCCGTCGGCCATCTCGAAGCGTCCCTTGCGCATGCTCACGGCGCCGGTGAAGGCGCCCTTCTCATGACCGAAGAGTTCGGACTCGAGCAGGTTCTCCGGCAGCGACGCGCAGTTCAAGCGCACGTAAGGCCCTCGCGCGCGCGGCGAGTTGTAGTGGATGGCGTTGGCGATCAGTTCCTTGCCGGTGCCTGTCTCGCCGCGGATCAGCACCGTGGTCGGCCATTTCGAGACCATGCGGATCTGCTCGAAGATGCGCCGCATCGCCGCCGAATGCCCGACCATATTGTCGAAGCCGTGGCGCTGGCGCACGGTGCGGCGCAGCGTGTCGCGCTCCTCGGCCAGCGACTTGTGTTCAAGCTCGACCTCGAGCGACAGGCGCACGCTCTGGCCGATCAGATTGGCCACCATCTCGACGAAACGCACCCGCTCCGGCAGCAGGCCGTCGTCCGGATCGTCGGGCTGCACGGCCAGCACGCCCTGGAGCGTCCCGCCGACATGGATCGGCACGGCAATGAAAGGCAGTTCCTTGTCGTACAGTCCGAGCCGGTTGAGAAAGCGCGGCTCGTCGGCAAGCCGGGCGATGGCCATCGTGCCGCCGCCTTCGAGAACCAGGCCGACCAGGCCTTCGCCCGCCTGGTAGCGCACCGGTCCATACGCTTCGCTGTCCAGGCCATAGACGGCATGCACCGCCAGATCGCCGGCATCCGGATCGATCACGCTGACCATGCCGCAACTCAAGTGGCCGGTGATCTCCAGCGTGCGCAGCACCTCGCGCAGCGTCTGGTGAAAATCCAGCGAGCGCGACAAAGTCTGCGAAACGCGGAACAGCGTCTCGTAATGGGTGCGCAACAGCTTGGGCGAGCCCGGATCGTTCATGAGCGATGCTTCACCGGCAGCATCACCCGCACCAGGCAACCCGTGGCCTGGTGCGGATCGATCTCTATCGTTCCGCCGTGATCCGCCGCCACCTGCTGGGCGGCCGCGAGGCCCGTGCCCAGATGGCGATGCTTGGTCGTGTAGAAGGGCTCGAACACCTTGAGTTGCTGCTCGGGCGGCACACCCGGGCCGCTGTCCTCGATCAGCACCTCGATATTCTCCTGCCTCGCCCGGCTGATCATCAGCAACTCACGTTCGCGCCAGCCGCGCGCGCTCATCGCCTCGATGGCATTGTCGATCAGCGCCTTGAACATGGAACGCAACTTGTTCGGGTAGCCGTTCAGCGTCGGCAGCATCGCCTGCGGCTTCCAGGTGACGGTGATGCCGGCGGCCAAGAGACGACCCGTGGCCAGATCGAGAGAATCGCGCAGAATCTCGTTGACATTGATCGAGCCGGCGGACTCGCGCGTTTCGGCGGGAATCATGGCGCGCAATTCGGTCAAGGCGTTCTGGCCGACAGAGATGGCGTCGGAGAGCGCCAGCACCATCGGATCGGATTCGCCGCTGCGCCGGGACAGCATGCCGACCACCGAGGCCATCATGTTGAGCGGCCCTTCGAGGCGAAAGGTCGCCGCGGACAGGCTCTCGCGCAGCGCCGAAGCGCGATCCTCTTCGGCCATCGCCGCCTGGAGGTCGGCAACGCGCACCTTCTCCTGCTGTGCCCGCAGGCTGGTGATCTCCATCGCCACCAGCAACAGATAATCGCGGCTGGTGCCGGCGAAAAAAGCGTCCGTTGCGTCGTCGTCCTCGCGCACGCAGCTGCCGGAACAGGAAAACCAGCGGGGCGGCTTGCCTCCGTCCGGATCGAGGCGCACCTCCCGACCGAGAAAGGCGTAGCCGGAACTGCGCCGCCCATTCACTGCCACGGCTTCCAGACCGGCGCGTATCGAGGTCATCAGCAGCATCGCCGGTTCGACCATGCCCAGATCGGCCTGCAGCTTCTTGTATTCGTGGTTGTCGAGCACCACGCGATCATCGACATCGAGCAAGGCGATTACCACGGGGGCGGCATCGACCACCGACTCGATCAACGCCTTCTGGTACTCCACCTGGCTCTCGAGACGATGCAGCGCGGTGACGTCGCGATGCATGCCGAGGAAATTGACCACTTCGCCCGCGACATTCACCACCGGCGAAATATTCAACTCGGCGAGGTACTGGCTGCCGTCCGAGCGGCGGTTGATCAGGCGCCCGCTCCAGGCCTCTCCGCGCGAAATCTTCTGCCACATCGACTGATACACCTCCGGCGGCGTGGTCTTGTGGGAAAGCATCGACTCGTTCCGACCGATCGCCTCGTCGGCGGCATAGCCGGTGACGCGCGTGAAAGCGGGATTGACGTAGAGAATGTCGCCCTGCGCGTCGGTAATGGAGATCGCCACGTCGGCCTGATTCACGGTGTGCTGAAACACCCCCGCGTCAATACCCGACGGAAGCCCTTCGACAATCCGCTGCGCTGCTTCAACGACGGTCTGGCGCTGTTTCTTGGTCATTTCCTTCGATCCCCGTGCCAAGCTCATGACGGAGATATCAGCAGGATCCGTGCCTGCGTCGATTTGGCGACGCCACTTGTCCTCCGTCTCCGCCGCTTTGTAGGACTTGCGACAGAAACAGAAGGGTTCAGGCTGCTTCGCCGATCAAGGGCACAGGCGGAAGAACTCCACTGCTGGTGCGGACTTGCGCAAGACCGCCCTATCTTGGGGAATCCTTTCGCTCATTGGCATAGAAAGTGCTGAGACTCCCGCAGACACTCCCAACGCAAAATCATGCGCATCTTCCACGCCATCCCTTACTTCCGCTATCGGTCGCGATGAAGCCGAGGAATCTCATGCACGGCTTGATCCTGGGCTGCTTCTGCCTTGGCTTCGGCTTGGTCCTTGCCGTCACCGATAGACTGACGAGCAAGGACATGGCCGCCCGTGCCCTGGAGGATAGACAAAACTCCCTGAGCCAGGTGATCCCCGCGACCATCCACGACAACGATCCGGTCGAAGACAGCGTCGTGCTCAAGGACGCCGGCAACAGGGAGATCAAGAGCGGCCTGGAATTCTTCGCCGCGAACAAGACAGCCCTGATGGCGGTGAAATGACATGGCCAGCGACTACAAGACGATCATCAAGGACGGACTCTGGGACAACAACGGCGTCTTCAGCATGCTTCTGGGAATGTGCCCGACGATGGCGATGACCACCAGTGCCACCAACGGCTTCGGCATGGGGCTGGCCACGGCCGCGGTGATGGCCGCGTCGAGCTTCCTGGTCGCCGTGTTCCGCAATCGAATCACCCAGGAAGTGCGGATCCCGGTTTATATTCTCATCGTCGCCGCCATGGTGACGCTGGTCGATCTGGCCATGAATGCCTGGATGCACGAGTTGTACAAGGTACTCGGCCTGTTCATTCCCCTGATCGTTTCCAACTGCCTGCCGCTGGCCAGGCTGGAAGCCTTCGCCGCCAAGTCGAAGGCCCTGCCGTCGCTCGCCGACGGCCTGTTCATGGGACTGGGCTTCACCATCGCCCTGACCATCATCGGCGCCGTGCGCGAGATTATCGGTTCCGGCACCCTGTTTGCCGACGCTTCCCTGCTCCTCGGTCCGGCGTTCAAGCCGATGGAACTGCGCTTTCTGCCTGCGGACATGGGCGTTCTGATGATGATCCTGCCGCCGGGCGGTTTTTTTGCGACGGGCTTCCTGGTGGTAGGCAAGCGCCTGCTCGACCTCTCCGCCGGCAAGGAGATCCAGATGGCCGGCGCGCACAGCGTCGGCTAGGGGGAGCCGCCATGAAAGAGACGGTCTTGATGATGATCGGCGCGGCCCTGGTGAACAACGTCATCCTGGCCCGCTTCCTCGGCCTGTGTTCGTTCATGGGCGTGACCACGCGCATCGACACGGCGGCCGGCATGGGCATGGCGACGACTTTCGTGATCACCGTCTCGTCCATCGCCGACTGGGCCGTCCAGCGCTATGTGCTCGAAGCCTACGGGCTCGACTTCCTGCGCACCGTGACCTTCATCCTGGTCATCGCCAGCGCGGTCCAGTTCACCGAAATGATCATCCGCAAGGTCTCGCCGACGCTGTTCCAGATGCTCGGCATCTACCTGCCGCTGATCACGACCAACTGCGCCGTGCTCGGTGTTGCCCTGCTGCTCGTCGAAGGCAATATGAGCCTGATCGGCTCCACCCTGTTCGCTTTCGCCTCCTCGGTCGGCTATAGCCTGGTGATGGTGATCTTCGCCGGACTGCGGGAGCGCCTGGTGCTGGCGCAGGTGCCGCGTCTGTTCGCCGGTCCGCCGATCGCCTTCATCGTCGCCGGCCTCCTGGCAATGGCTTTCATGGGCTTTTCGGGCATCAGTACCGTTTGAGGAAACAGGGAGAATCGCCATGTTGAGCGCAATCGGAACTCTCACGACCATGGGCCTGGCCCTGGGCGGTCTGCTGGGCACTGCGGCACGCTATCTCGCCGTCGAGGAAAACCCCATCGAGGCCGAACTGCAGAATCTGCTGCCGGGCTCCCAGTGCGGTCAGTGCGGATATGTCGGCTGTGCCCAGGCAGCGGCGGCGCTCGCCCGGGGCGAGGCCCAGGTGACCCTTTGTCCGCCGGGCGGCAAGGCGGTGGCCGAAGTCCTCGCGGCCAAGCTGGGCGTCAAGGTCGATCTGTCGTTGGTGGCCGACGACGGGCCGAGGCTGGCCGTGGTGGCCGAAGAGATATGCACCGGCTGCTGCCGTTGCAGCAAGGTCTGCTCGACCGACGCCATCATCGGTGCGGCCAAGCAGATCCATAACGTGATACGGGAAGCCTGCACAGGCTGCGGCGCCTGCATCGACCGTTGCCCCACCGAGGCCATGTCGCTGGTGCCGCTGCCGATCACCCTGCAGCACTGGATTTGGCCAATGCCGGCGGCTGCCTGAGAAACGCCATGGGACTCTTAGATCGCATCTTCAAGGAACCGCGCTGGGGCGTTCACCCCAACGATCACAAGCGTCCGGCCGCGGACGCCGCCTTGCGCGTACTGACACCGCCGGCCCGCGTTTACATGCCTCTTTCCCAGCATGTCGGCGGTGCGGCCCGGCCGATCGTGCTGGTCGGACAGCAGGTGCGGAAGGGACAACTGCTAGCCGAGGCGCAGGGCAATATCTCGGCGCCGATCCATTCCCCGGTATCGGGCACGGTGGCCGGCATCGGTGAGATCACCGCGCCCCATGCCTCGGGGCTGGGCTTCGGCGCCATCACCATCGATTCCGATTTCGCGGATCGCTGGATCGACACCGATCCGGTCGCCGATCCTTTCGCCCTGAGGCCCGAGGAGATCACACGACTCACGGCCGCGGCCGGCGTCGTCGGCCTGGGCGGCGCCACCTTTCCCTCTGCCCTCAAGTTCTCGCTGGGCAAGCGCCTGGCGGTCGGCACGCTGATCGTCAACGGCGGCGAGTGCGAACCTTATCTGTCGTCCGATGACCGGATCATGCGCGACTTCGCGGACCAGGTCGTCGACGGCGCCCGCATCGTCATGCACGCGATCGGCGCCCGCGAGGCCCTTGTCGGCATCGAAAACAACAAGCCCGAGGCCATCGCGGCCATGCGCCGGGCCGCCGAACCTTACCCCGAAGTCAAGATCCGGCCCGTTCCTTCCCGTTATCCCATGGGCTCGGACAAGCAGCTGATCCAGGCCCTGACCGGCAAGGAAGTGCCTGCCGATGCCCGGGCGGCCGAGGTCGGTGTGCTGGTGCATAACGTCTCCACCTGCGCTGCCGCGCATAAGGCGATCCGCCTCGGCCAGCCTCTCGTGGAGCGCATAGTCACCGTCAACGGCGGAGCCGTGGCGAGGCCCGGCAACATCTTCGCGCCGCTAGGCACGCTCGTCGACGAACTGCTGGCATTCTGCGGCCTGAAGGAGGCGCCGTCCCGGCTGATCCTGGGCGGACCGATGATGGGCGCGCTGCTGGTCCATGGCAGGATTCCCCTGGTCAAGGGCGCCAGTGGCGTCATCGCCTTCGACGCCCGGGAAGCCGCGGCACGGAAGGCCGGACCGTGCATCCGTTGCGGCAGCTGCACCATGGCCTGCCCCATGGGTCTCCTTCCCCTGGAGATGGCGGCCCACATCCGCAGCGGGGATCTCGACGGCGCCGTCGATTTCAGCCTGACCGACTGCATCGCCTGCGGCTGCTGCGCCTATGCCTGCCCCTCGCACATTCCCCTGGTCCAGTACTTCAGCCACGCCAAGGGCGAACTCGCGGCGCGCGAGCGGGCGAGGCTGCGGACGGACGCGGCCAAGCGCCTGGCCGAGGCGCGGCTGGTCCGGCTCGAACGCGAAGGTCGTGAAAAGGCCGAAGCGGCGGCCCGCCGCCAGGCCGAGCGCAAGGCGGCCAAGGCCAGAGCCGCCGCTGAACAGGCCCAGGGAGAAGCGGCATGACTCCCACGACCCTGCCCGTCGCCGCGCCGCACACGACGACCGCCAACAGCGTCGGCCGTGTCATGACGATTGTCATGGTCGCCCTCCTGCCTGCCACCCTTTGCGGCTTCTGGCTCTTCGGCTGGCCGGCCATCTACCTCTGGATCGTCACCCTGAGCGCCGCGGTGTTCGGCGAAGCCCTCTGTCTGCGCCTGGGCGGACGCGAGGCGCTGCCGGCCCTGTTCGACGGCTCGGCCGCCTTGACCGGCTGGCTCCTGGCGCTGACATTGCCGCCATGGGCTCCCTGGTGGATTGGCGTCTTCGGCGGCCTGTTCGCGACGGTCATCGGCAAACATGTCTTCGGCGGACTCGGCCAGAATCTGTTCAACCCGGCGATGGCGGCCCGGGTCGCCCTGCTGATCTCCTTTCCGGTGCAGATGACCGCCTGGGTCTCGCCGCTGCCGATCAGCGCGGCTGCCGCGCCGGGCATGATCGAAGGCCTGCACATCACCCTGGGCGCCCTGTCCCCGGCGTTCGACGACATCGCCAGCGCCACCCTGCTCGGTCATGTCAAGACCGAGTTGTCGCGCGGCATCGACTTGCTGCATCTGCTCACGGCGGCCCACGCACCCGCCGACAGCCTGACCGGCACCCGCACCGGCAGCCTCGGCGAGACCGCCGCCTGGCTGATCGCAGCCGGCGGCATCCTGATGATGTTTCTGCGCGTGATCGCCTGGCAAACCCCTGTGGCCATGCTCGCGGGTGTCGCCGTGCCTGCGGCCCTGCTTCATTTCGTCGCGCCGGGCCGCTACCTGGACGCCGGCAGCCATCTGTTTTCCGGAGGGGTCATGTTGGGGGCGTTCTTCATTGCCACCGACTATGTCACCTCACCCAACACGCCGGCGGGACGGCTGATTTTCGGCGCCGGCTGCGGCATTCTGACCTATGTGATCCGCACCTGGAGCGGCTATCCGGAAGGGGTAGCCTTCGCCGTGCTGCTGATGAACTCGCTGACGCCGATCATCGACAGCTACATCAAGCCGCGCGTCTATGGACGCAACCGCAAGGGCGTCGCGCTCGAACCGATCAAGTAAGCTGGAGACGCCCCATGCAGATCGCCGTTGCCTATTCGGAACCCGCCAACCAGATCTGGCTGACCATCGAGATGCCCGACGACACCACGGTCCAGTCGGCAATCGAGAAGTCGGGCGTGCTGAGGATGTTTCCAGGCATCGATCTGACCGTCCAGAAGGTGGGAATTTTCGGTCGCCTGGTCAAGCTCGATGCTCTCCTCAGGCCCGGCGACCGGGTGGAAATCTACCGGCCCATCACCTGCGATGCGCAGACCGTGCCGCGCCGGGATGGCGTCGGTGGCGAGGACGACGAGTAGGCCGCCGCTTTGCCGCGCGGGACGATCGGCCCGGGAAGAATCGGAGTAAGCTCAAGGCCGACGGGGCGTCTCGTCATGACTGGACAGAGCTGTCGAAAGGAACACGGCCAAGCGCATGTACTATGGGGAGAAGTTCAATGCTTTGAGCCATCTCGCCGGAGCGCTTCTCGCGCTCGCCGGCACCGTCTTCATGATCGCGCTGGCAGCACTCGGCGGCGACCCGTGGAAGGTGGTGAGCGTCTCCATCTACGGCACGACGCTGGTCCTGCTCTACAGCAGTTCGACCCTCTACCACAGCGTGCGTGGCCGGGCCAAGGACGTTCTCCGTAAGCTCGATCACCATAGCATCTATCTGCTCATCGCCGGCAGCTATACCCCATTCTGCCTGGTCACCCTGCGCGGTCCATGGGGCTGGTCGCTGCTGGGCGGGGTATGGGGGCTTGCGGCGCTGGGCAGTCTGCAGGAACTGAAACCGGGCAGCGAATCCCGGGTCTTATCCGTCGTGATCTATGTCGTGATGGGTTGGCTGGCCCTGGTGGCCATGGTCCCCTTGCTGCGAGCGCTCGGGCCGGCCGGTTTCGCCTGGCTGGCGGCAGGCGGGCTGCTTTACACGGTCGGCATCGTCTTCTTTGCGCTCGACACCCGGCTCACCCATGCGCACGGCGTCTGGCACCTGTTCGTGCTCGCCGGCAGCGCCGCTCACTATGTGGCCGTCCTGCGTTATGTGTTGTGAGGATTAAGATGGACTATCGAACGATCATCGACTTCTGGTTTTTCGAAACCGAACCGGGCCAGTGGTGGCGCCAGGACGACAGCTTGGATGGCCGGATACTGGCAGACTTTGCTGCGCTTCATGCGCAGGCGTCCAGATGCGAACTTTTTTCCTGGCGCGCGGCCCCTCCCGGCCGGCTGGCGGAAATCATCGTTCTGGATCAGTTTTCCCGCAACATGTTTCGAGGCACGGCAAGCGCTTTTGCGACCGACGCCCTTGCCCTGGCACTGGCGCAGGAGGCAATCGCGGCCGGCGCCGCGGCGGCCCTGGAACCGAGGATGAGGGCGTTTCTCTACATGCCCTTCATGCATAGCGAGTCGCCCGTCATCCACCAACTTGCCGTCGGCCTGTTCGCCGAGCCCGGCTTGGAATCGAACCTCGGCTTCGAGTACAGGCACAAGGCGATCATCGACCGGTTCGGCCGATATCCTCACCGTAACGCACTGCTCGGGCGCCGCTCGAGCGAGGAAGAAGTCGAGTTCCTGAAAACGCCCGGATCGTCTTTCTAAGCGGCACGGCCAGGCGCCGCCGACTGTTGAGGCGGATCATCTCCGGTCCCGCCTTCAGGCGGTGCGGCGACTCGCAATGACTTGATCCACGACTTCTGGCACAGGATCCTTCTTTGTTTTTCGAGGATGCCGCGAATGGTCTTCTTGGCTTCGCCGAACTTCAACAGCCGCTCGGGATGGATGCCTTCGCAGTAAATCAGGTGGTAGCCCAGTTCGGACTCGACAGCGGCCGACAGCGAGTTTTCGGCCAAGGCAAAAGCAACCGCTTCGAGTTCGGGGTAGAGCTTGGCGCGCGGCACATTGCCGAGCAGGCCTCCGTTCATCGCCGTAGGGCATTCCGAGTGTTTCAGCGCCTGCTCCTCGAAGCGCAGCGGATCCTTGAGCAGCCGGGCGCGGATGGCGTCGATCTTGTCCCGGGCCGACCGACGCTCGTTGCCGGCCAGATCGTCGTTGATGGTGACGAGGATATGGCGCAACACGCGAGTTTCGGCACAGCGGAAACGTTCCTTGTTCATGAACCAGAAGATCTCGACCTCGGTTTCGCTGACCTGCGCCGAATCCGCCGCCACTTTTTCCAGCACCGCCTCGACCACGAGGCCACGCTCGATGGCCTGCCGCAGCGATCTTGCGTCGAGGCCGACGCGATCTAGGTCGGCATGATAGTCCTCGTCGGATCCGTAACGGCCGCGAATCTCCATCAGGCTGGCATCGATCGAACTCTGCGGCAGGATCACCTGAGCCGCCTGCGGCGTCGTCATGATCAGCGTCTCGATTTCGAGCTGCCTTGCCGCGACCGTGCCGACGCGCCTCAGCTCTTCGGGCCCCAGTGCCTCGAGTGGCCTGCCGAACAGCTTCACCGCCAGCTTGAGCGACAGATAGACGCCGTTGGGCTCAGTCATCGCCGCCCTCCCTCGCTCTTAACGCTGCCTCGGGAACCCAAAGCGGATGGCCCGGCAGACAGTCGAAGTGGCTGTGATAGACGATGCCTTGCGTCTCCGAGCGCTGGAGATTCAGGATCTCGCCCGGACTGCCGAGCGGCACCCGTATCTCGCGGCGAACCGACAGCGCCCGGGCGGCGAACACCTTCTGGCGCACCTCGAAGCGGCTCTCGATCCATGTCTCGTCGATCGACATCAATTCTTCTTCGCGGCAGCCGACCAGGCGTCCCTCCTCGAGAAAATGCACGGAGTAGATGATCTGGTCCTGCAGGAAGGAACCGATGTTGCGCACATGGCCGATGCGCCCCCGACGCACGAGCAGGTCGCCGGTGCCGACACCGGGGAAGGTGCCGTCGTTGCGCACGTTGCGCGTCACGCGCACGGCATCGCCGTAGTCCCAGCGCGGCAACATGAGCTCAGCCCGTCAGCGCGGACAGCGGCACGAAGGACGAGCCGTCCGCCTTGCGAAATACCGCGAAGACCTTCTCCTGCTGGGCGCTGGAGCCGACGAAATCCTCGTAGGCGCGCGCCAGCCAGGATCGGTAGGCGGCGTACGCCGGCGCCTTGCCGGCTTCCTGCTTTGCCAGGTAGTCGTGGTAGCGCTGCAGGATATGCAGGCGGTTGACCTCGACCACACGGACATCGAAAGCAACGCCGAAGTAGTCGAGGAACTCCTCGGCGGAGCCGAGCTCGGCAATATCGTCTTCAAAGCTGTCTGCGTTGCTCGCCATGATCTCTTCTCCAGGTTCAGTCAATGCGCTCTCGGGGTTCATCGGCCGGTTCGCCGCACCTCATGGGCAGGCCCCGAACAGGGCAAGCAGGTCGGCATCCGTGGGCGAATGCTTGGCAGCGGTGACGAATGCGCGTACCCGCCGCAGTAGTTCGTGGGCGGCTGGCTCCGACAGGAAGTGGCCCAGTTCGGCCATCACGCGCTGCACCGCCCGGGCGCCCGAATGCTTGCCCAGCACGACCCGGTGGCCGCGCCCCACCAGGCCGGGGTCGAAGGCTTGATAGTTGGCCGGATCTTTCAGCAGTCCATCGACATGAATGCCGGCCTCGTGAGTAAAGGCCCCCTCGCCGACGATGCTCTTCTGCCAGGGCAGGGGACGTCCCGAGGCGAGTGCGACGCACTGCGAAAGCGCCGGAAAGCCTTTCAGATCGATCCCGGTGTCGACACCGTGACAAACATGCAGCGCCAGCACCACTTCCTCCAGCGGCGCGTTGCCGGAACGCTCGCCCAAACCGTTGACGGTGGTGTTCAGGTGGGTGGCGCCGGCCCTGGCGGCCGCCAGCGTATTGGCGGTGGCCATGCCCAGGTCGTCATGGGCATGCATCTCGATTTCGAGATCGCAGGACGAGCGCAAGGAGACTATGCGCTCGTAGGTGCTGAAGGGGTCGAGTATGCCCAGGGTATCGGCGAAACGGATCCGCCGCGCGCCCGCGTCCTGGGCTGCTTCGGCGATCGCGGCGAGCAGGTCCGGAGCGCCGCGCGATGCGTCCTCCGCGCCGACGCCGACGTCGAAGCCGAGATCCCGGGCAAAGCGAACATGGTCGCCGATCGCGGCGAGCAGCCACTGCCTATCCTTGCGCAGCTTGGAGCGCAGATGCTGATCCGAGGCCGGGACCGAGATGTCGATCAGCTGCGCCCCGAGACCATCGGCCTGCAGGATGTCGTCGCGGTTCAACCGGCTCCAGACCATCAGGCGGGCATTCAATCCGAGCGCCGCCACGGCCCGGATTCCCTCGCACTCGGTCTCGCCCATTGCCGGGATGCCGATCTCCAGTTCCGGCACGCCGAGCGCGTCGAGCCTGCGCGCGATCGCCAACTTTTCGTCGAGGCAGAAGGCCACACCGGCCGACTGCTCGCCGTCGCGCAGGGTGGTGTCGTTGATGACTATCCGGGTTCGCTGTTTGTCTAGCATGGTGAACCCATGACTAGCAAATTCGGTGCCGGATAAAAACCCAGTCAAATCAATGGCCCGCCATGGCGCCTCAGAAGATTGTCGGATTTGCGACCGGGATGGAAGCGACGAAGGATCGGGGCAGAGCAACGTCTCAGTGGCATTGGCACGCCGGCGCCTGGTCACCGTCGGCTTATCCGATTGCCCCGGACCGAAGCCAACCACCGCCTTGACAATCAGCGCCAAGGTGCCACATGATTCCCGTCGCCGACGTTCTGCGACCAGACTTAGGATATATTACTCCCGCATTAATAGACAGCGGCGCGGGGCGCACCGCAAAAACTGGAGATGGCTCATGAAGAAGATACTGTTGCTGATCGTGGTGGCACTTGCCCAGACGCTCTTGACGGCGGGGGCCTTTGCCCAGGAACACGGCACGGCCGCCGAGGCAAAAGCTATGGTGGAGAAGGGATTGGCCCTTATCAAGGAGGTCGGCGTCGAAAAGGCAGCGGCGGAAATCACGGCCAAGGACGGCAAATGGTTGAACAAGGACATCTACCTGGTGATCAAGAACTTTGACGGCACGATGATCGCCCATGGGGTGAACAAGGGCATGGTCGGCAAGAACCAGCTGGAAGCCCAGGACGCCAACGGCAAGTTCTTTAGTAAGGATATAAACGAGCTGGTCCGCACCAAAGGCCAGGGCTGGACCGATTATATGTTCAGCAATCCGATCACCAAGAAGATCGGGCAGAAGTCTATCTATGCAGTGAAGATACCCGGGTACGACGGCTGGATTGGCGCCGGTATCTACAAATAACGGCAGGCTCGAACAGAGCTCCGGAATTCCCCCGCATCAGACACCGGCGGCGTGGGCCTGCTGGTCCGCGTGGTAACTCGATCTGACCATCGGACCGCAGGCGGCGTTGGAAAAACCCATCGCCATCGCTTCGCGCTCGAACATGGCGAAGACATCGGGGTGAACATAGCGCAGCACCGGCAGGTGGTGACCCGAGGGCGCCAGATACTGGCCGATGGTCAACATGTTCACGCCGCTTGCGCGCAGTTCGCGCATCACCTCGAGAATCTCGTCGTCGCGCTCGCCGACCCCGACCATCAGCCCCGACTTGGTCGGGATGCCCGGGTTCCTGTCCTTGAAGCCCTTGAGGAGCGACAGAGAATGCGCGTAGTCGGCGCCGGGCCGCACCTGCTTGTAGAGACGCGGCACGGTCTCCAGGTTGTGGTTCATCACGTCCGGCGGCGTCGCACTCAGAATGTCCAGGGCAATGTCGAGACGACCGCGGAAATCCGGCACCAGCACTTCGATCACGGTCTGCGGCGAAGACGCGCGCACGCTGCCGATGCAGTCGGCGAAATGCCGGGCGCCGCCATCCTTGAGATCGTCGCGATCGACGCTGGTGATGACCACGTACTTGAGCCTCAAGGCGGCGATGGTCCGGGCGAGTTGCTCAGGTTCATCCGCAGCGGGCGCGAGCGGCTTGCCGTGGCCGACGTCGCAGAACGGACAGCGTCGGGTGCACAGGTCGCCCAGGATCATGAAGGTGGCGGTGCCCTTGCCGAAGCACTCGCCGATGTTCGGACAGGAGGCCTCCTCGCAGACGGTGTGGAGCTTCTGCTCGCGCAGGATGCCCTTGACCTCGTTGTAACGGGTCGCATCCGAGCCGGCCTTGACGCGGATCCACGCCGGCTTTTTCAGTGTTTCCGCCGGCACGATCTTGATCGGAATGCGGGCGGTCTTCGCCTCGCCTTTCTGCTTGATGCCGGCTTCAGCCATGGGAGTTCCCGAGAATATTCTGGAGCTGTTGAAGAAGCAGCTCGCCCGCGCCTGCCGGGTCGATCTGGACGCCGAGATCGCGCAACTGGGTGACCGGCATACCTTCGTAGCCGCAGGGATTGATCGCCGCGAAGGGCGCCAGATCCATGGCGACATTGAGGGAAAGACCGTGATAGCTGCAACCACCCTTTATGCGCAGGCCTAGTGCGGCGATCTTGGCACCCGCGACATAGACGCCCGGTGCGCCGGCCAGCAGTTCGCCCTTGACGCCGAGCAGCCCGAGGGCCGCAATGCTGGCCTGTTCGAGATGGGTCACCAGTTGCCGCACCTTGAGGTGGCGCCGCTCAAGATCGAGCAGCAGGTAGATGATCGGCTGGCCGGGCCCGTGGTAGGTGATCTGGCCGCCCCGGTCGGTCTTGACGAGCGGCACGCCGATATCGGTCAGCAGGTGCTCGGCCTTGCCGGCCAGGCCGAGCGTGAATACCGGCGGGTGCTCGAGCAGCCAGAGCTCGTCGGGCGTCTGCCTATCGCGCGCCGCGGTGAAGCGCTGCATCGCCTGCCAGGCGGGTTCGTAGGCGACGCGCCCCAGCCGCCTGACGATCAGACCATCGACGACACTCACAGCACGACCTTGACCAGGGGATGCGCGGAGAGCTCCCGGTACAGGTCATCGAGCTGGGCGCGCGCGGTGGCGTGGATGGTGCAGGTCAGGCTGAGATAAGCGCCCTGCTTCGAGGTGCGCATCTCGACCGTGGCGCCATCGAAGTCGGGTGCGTGGCGCTGGACGATTTCCAGCACCGCCTGGGCGTAGCCATCGACGCGCCGGCCCATGATCTTGATCGGGAAGTCGCAGGGAAATTCGAGCAGCGATTCTTGGTCCGGATCAGCCACGGTGCATCACGGATTGTTTGAATTCCTGGTACCAGCCGTACATTTCTTCGAACACCGGACCGGGCTTGCCATCGCCGATCGGGCGCTGGTCGAGGCTGACAATCGGCAGGACCTCCTTGGTCGAAGAGGTCATCCAGAGTTCGGAGGCTCTGCGCACTTCCTGCTCCAGCACATCGCGCACCCGGTACTCGAGTCCGTGTCCCGCCGCCAGTTCCAGGATCACGTCATAGGTAATGCCGGGCAGCATCAGATGATTTTTCTGGGGTGCCAGCAGCAGCCCGTCCTGCACCACGAAAATGTTGGAGGCGGCGCCCTCGGTGAGAAAGCCGTCGCGGAACAGCACGGTCTCGGCACAGCCCGCTTCGACCGCCCCTTGGCGCAGCAGACAGTTGGCCAGGAGCGAAACCGCCTTGAGGTCGCAACGCAGCCAGCGGTTGTCGGCGGCGGAAACGGCGGCGATGCCCTGCGTTCGCTGCTCCGGAGGCGGCGGCAGGAGCGGCTCGCTCATGGCGAAGACGGTCGGCCGGATGACCCTCGGGAAGGCATGGTTGCGCTTGCCGTCGGCTCCTCGCGTGACCTGCAGATAGACCTGCTGGTCGCTCGACTCCGCCTGGTCCACGAGCCTCTCGATCAGCGCGGTCCATTCCGCTTCGCCGTGCGGGTTGGCAAGGCGTATTCCGGCCAGGCTGGCGCCCAGGCGCCGGAGATGTTCGGCAAGGCGGAAAGGCCTCCTCGAGTAGACCGGGATCACCTCATAGACGCCATCGCCGAAGAGAAAGCCGCGGTCCATCACCGAAACCTTCGCCTCGGAGAGGAGCATGAATTCGCCGTTGAGGTAGATCATGGCGGGCGGAAGGAACTCATTCAAACCAGAGCCTGAGCGTATCCCAGGCGCGACCGAAGATTCCGGCGATCGGCACCGTTTCGAGCGCGACCACGGGGAATTCGCCGAAGGGCCTGTCGCCCAGCGTGAGTTTCAATGTGCCGACGCGGCTGCCCAGGGCGACCGGCGCCACGAGCGGCTGCAGGCTGACCAGCTGGACCTTGAGTTGTCCGGCCTGACCTTGCGGCACCGACAGCGTGAAGTCGCTGAGAAAGCCCGCCTTGATGGTGCTCTGGCCGCCCTTGTAGACGCGCAGTTGCGAGATGGCTTGCCTGGCGTCGTAGAGCCTGACCGCATCGTAGGTTTGAAAGCCGAAATTGAGCAGCTTCTGCGACTCCTGGGCCCGCGCCCTGTCCGTATTGCTGCCCAGCAGCACCGACACCAACCGGCGCGCGCCGCGCTTGGCCGAAGCGATCAGGCAGAAGCCGGCGCTATCGGTATGTCCGGTCTTGACGCCATCGACATGGGGGTCCAGCCACAGCAGGCGGTTGCGGTTGGGCTGGGTGATGCGGTTGTAGCTGAATTCCTTGAGGGAAAACAGCGGGTAGTCTTCGGGAAAGTCGCGGATCAGCGCGGCGGTCATCAGCGCCAGGTCGCTCGCCGTTGAATAGTGCTGCGGATCGGGCAGCCCCGTCGAATTGGCGAAGTGCGTGCTCTTGAGGCCCAGTCGCTGCGCCTCGCGGTTCATCATCTCGACAAAGGCCGGCTCGGAGCCCGCAATGAGCTCCGCCAGCGCGATGCACGCGTCGTTGCCCGACTGCACGATCATGCCGCGCAGCAATTCGTCCACCGTCACCTTCTTCTTGGGGTCGATGAACATCCGCGAACCCTGCGCCTTCCAGGCACGCTCGGAGACCGGCACGACCTGGTTCGCCTGGATCCTGCCCTGTTTCAAGGCCGAGAAGGCGAGATATGCCGTCATCAACTTGGTCAGCGAGGCCGGCTCAATCCGCTGGTCGGCGTTCGAGCTGACCAGAATCTGGTTCGAACCGTAGTCGAGCAGCAGCCAGGCGTGCGCGGCGATGTCGGGCGCGAGCGGAGCCGGCTGCGCAAGCGCCTGTAACGAGAACAGCAGCAGGAAGAACAGGAGGCGCATGGGCGGGGGAGGAGCGGGCGGACAGTGGCAAATTATAGCAGCGGCGTTCTAGCGCACGACCACCATCGAGTCGAGCTCGAACGCGACGCGCAAACGTTCGGCGATGCGCCTGGCCTCGGCCGGGTCCGGCCACGGTCCCAGGTTCACGCGGTAAGTGCCGCGCAGAAAGCTGACGTCGAGCTTGCCGCCGAGCTCTTCCAGTTCGCTGCCGAGGCGGGACTTCAGGTTTTCGGCATTGGCGCGATTGCTGAAGGCGCCCAACTGCAGAAAATAGCCTCGGACGTCGTGGCTTTCCGGAATCCGGACCGGCTCGCCGGACGGGCCTGACCCTGCCAGCACCTCTATCGGATTCGGATCGGCCGCCGGCTTGGTCCGGGTCTCCCCCGGAAATACGCTCTCCACGTCGACCAGGGCGCTGCCGCTGCCGACGATGCCGAGCTTCGCCGCTGCGGTATACGAGAGGTCGATCAAGCGGTCGGCGTGGAATGGGCCGCGGTCGTTGACCCGCACCACCACCGACCTGCCGTTGGCCGGATTGGTGACGCGGGCGTAACTCGGGATCGGCAGCGTCGGGTGGGCCGCACTCATGCCGTACATGTCGTAGGGCTCGCCGATCGATGTTTTCTGACCGTTGAACTTGCGCCCGTACCAGCTCGCCATGCCGCGCGCCCGGTAATGCGCAAGCCCGGTCATCGGCACGTAGTCGCGGCCGAACACCGAGTACGGCTTGTTGGCGAAGCGGTTCAGCGGCTCGATCTTGGGCTGGGCGTCGGGAATGGCGTCGATATTGTCCGGAGGTCTCTCGCCGGGCCCGTCGTCCTTGTAGTAGCCGCCGCCGCGCTGCGCGCCGGGCTGAGCGGAAACGACGCCGGCGGCCGGCGCCTCGGTCCGCTCCGGCGCCGGCAGGCGCGGCGTGCTGGCGCAGGCGGCCAGAAGGAGCAGCAGCAGGGCCGATAGCCAGCGCATCAGTTCTGCACCAGCATCCGGTGCCGGTGGATGCTCATCAGAATTCCGATGCCGATGAACAGCGTCACCAGCGCCGTTCCGCCGTAACTGATGAAGGGCAGCGGCACGCCGACCACGGGCAGGATGCCGCTGACCATGCCCATGTTGACGAAGGCGTAGGTGAAGAAGATCAGCGTGATGCTGCCGGCCAGAAGACGGGTAAACAGCGTCGGCGCGTTGGCCGCGATCATCAGGCCGCGGCCGATCAGGAACAGGTAGAGCACCATGAGCACGGTGATGCCGAGCAGGCCGAGTTCCTCCGACAGCACGGCGAAGATGAAGTCGGTATGGCGCTCCGGGATAAACTCCAGTTGCGCCTGGGTACCCTGCCCCCAGCCTTTGCCGAAGATGCCGCCCGAGCCGATGGCGATGGTCGACTGGATGATATGGAAGCCCTTGCCGAGCGGGTCGGCTTCGGGGTCGAGCAGGGTCAGGATGCGGCTTTTCTGGTAATCGCGCAGCACCGCCCAGGCCAGCGGCGCTGAGGCGCAGGCGGCAACGAACAGCCCGGCGATGACCTTCCACGACAGGCCGGCCAGGAAAATGACGTAGCAGCCGGCGGCAAAGACCAGGATTGCCGTACCCAGGTCGGGCTGCTTGGCGATCAGGCCGACCGGCAAGAGCAGGAGCAGTGTCGCGACCGCATACTCGCGCAGGCGCAAGGTGGCTTCGTGCCGCTGGAAATACCAGGCGAGCATCAGCGGCATGGCAATTTTCATGATCTCGGAGGGCTGGATACGCATGAAGCCGATATTCAGCCAGCGCCGCGCGCCCTTGGAAATGTCGCCGAACAAGGCCACGGCAATCAGGAGCAGCACCCCGACGACGAACACCGGCAGGGCGAAGCGCATCATTTTCTGCGGCGGCACCTGCGCCACGAGGCGCATCACGACCAGCGCCACGACCATGTTGAGGGCCTGGGAGCCGAGCCGCTCCGGCGATGCCGAAGCCAGCACCAGAAGGGCATAGCCGAGCAGCAGCGCAGCCATGGCCATCAGGGGAGGGTCGATCGGGGCGATCAGCCGTTGCCAGAGGTTGCGCAGCATCAGCGCCTATCCCCCAACCCCTTTCCCGGGGACAGGGGTGACCGATGTTCGTCCCTGCGGGACTCCATGTCGTACTCTGCTTCCGCCTTGGGGGCGGAGGCGGGAATTCGCGGAGCACTGCTCCGCGCCGCCGTAGCCGGACGGCTGTGCACAGCCGTCCGTGGAATGCCCTGCGGCGTTCGCATCAATCCTCCTCCGGCGCTGTCTCGTCGGCCGGTGCCGGTGCCTTGGGCAGCTTGCCGAGGAGATAGTAATCGAGCACCTGGCGCGCGATCGGCGCGGCCGCCTGGGCGCCGAAGCCGCCGTTCTCCACCAGCACCGCCAGGGCGATCCTGGGCCGGTCGGCCGGGGCGAAAGCGATGAACAAGGCGTGGTCGCGCATCCTTTCCTTGATGTGGCCCTCGGTGTATTTCTCGCCCTTGAGGCTGAACACCTGGGCCGTACCGGTCTTGCCCGCGGAAACGTACTCGGCCCCGGCGAAGGCGCGCGCGCCTGTGCCTTCCTTGTTCACGCCGACCATGGCCTGCTTGATGATCTCGATGTTCTCGGGCTTCAGTGGAATCGTCCGCAACGGCTTCTGTTCGATCGGAATGGCGGCGCCGGTCTTGGTGTCGGTGATGAACTTGACGATGTGCGGGCGGTACATCACGCCGTTGTTGGCGAGGGTCGCCACCGCCTGGGCAAGCTGAATCGGCGTGTAGGCATTGTAGCCCTGGCCGATGCCGATCGATATGGTTTCGCCGGCATACCACCGCTGCTGATCCGGACGCTTGAAACGCTTCCGTTTCCACTCCTGCGACGGCAGCACGCCTTCCGATTCGCCTTCGATATCGACCCCGGTGCGTTGGCCGAAGCCGAACCGGCGCATGAAGCCGGAGATATTGTCGATCCCCAGGTCATTGGCCAGCATATAGTAGTAGGTGTCGCAGGATTCGACGATCGACTTGTACATGTTGACGATGCCATGCCCCCCTTTCTTGTCGTCGTGAAAGACATGGCCGCCGAAGTTGTAGTAGCCGGGGTCAAAGATGGTCTGTTGCGGCGTGCGCTTGCCGATTTCCAGGGCGGCCAGCGCCATGTAGGGCTTGAAGGTCGAGCCCGGAGGATAGGTGCCGTTCAGGGCGCGGTTGACCATGGGCTTGTCGGGCGAGTTGTTGAGCGCGTCCCAACTCTGTGAATCGATGCCATCGACGAACAGGTTGGGATCGAAACCCGGCATCGACACCAGGGCGAGTATCCCGCCCGTGGCCGGATCGATCGCGACCAGCGCGCCGCGCCGGTCGCCGAAGGCCTGTTCGGCCACCTGCTGCAACTTGGCGTCGATGGTCAGCGTCAGATTGTTGCCGGCCACCGGCGGGATGCGCGAGAGCACCCGCACGGCGCGTCCGCTGGAGTCCACCTCGACCTGTTCGAAGCCGGTCTGGCCGTGCAGGTCGAACTCGTACTTCTGTTCCAGCCCGGACTTGCCGAAATGCTCGGTGCCGCGGTAATTGTCGTCCATGTCCTTGTCCGAGATCGTGGCGAGATCGCGGTCGGTGATGCGGCCGATGTAGCCCAGCAGGTGCGAAGCCGATTCGTTGAAAGGATATTGGCGGAACAGCCGCGCCTTGACGTCCACTCCCGGAAAACGGTAGCGCCGGGCGATGAATTTCGCCACTTCCTCATCGCTGAGCCTGTTCCTGATCGGCAGCGACTCGAAGTTCCTGCTCTCCTCCAGCAATCTTTTGAACCGCTTCCGGTCCTTGGGCTGGATCTCGATGACCTTCTCCAGTTCATCGATGGTCTTCTCCAGATCGGCGACCTTGCTCGGCGTAATCTCCAGGGTATAGGCCGAATAGTTGTGCGCCAGCACGATGCCGTTGCGGTCGATGATCAGGCCGCGGTTGGGTAGAACCGGCACCAGCGAGATGCGGTTATCCTCGGCGCGCGTCTGGTAGTAAGAGTGCTGGACCACCTGCAACCAGATGAAGCGCGCAAACAGGACGGCGAAGGCGAACAGCACGAAGCCGCCGGCACCGGTCAGGCGCCTGCGGAACTGGTGCAATTCATCTTCCGAGTCTTTGAACTCCATCTGTTCAGCGCGGGCGAGAGGCGCGTCCTGAATGGCCGACCGAAGCGCCGCGCCGGGCGAAGGGGCTCAACGGAGGCTGCGGCGGCGGCAGGAAGGCCGTATCAGATCGGCCGATTGACATCTTTTTCCATCGGCTGGTACTGCGGCATCAGCAGCAGGTAGGTAAGCGGATACCACAGCAGGCTGCCGGTGAAGCTGGAAAGGAAGTAGAGCATGCCGGGAAATTCGGCGCCGCCGATCATGCGCACGGCCAACATCACCAGTTGCGCCCCCAGCAGCAGCGGCAGGATGTGCAACGCCTGATGGGAAAGCGGAAACCAGAGGATGCGGCGCGACAGACCGCTGGCCGCGAAGCCGAGCAGCACATAGGCGAGTGAATGCTGGCCCATGACGCTGGCGGAGACGACATCCATCACGATGCCGAGCAGGAAGGCCGCTCCCATGCCGACCTTGAACGGCTCGCGCACGCACCAGAAGGCCAGGGTCAGCGCGACAAAGTCCGGCAGGCCGGTCAGCCGGCCGAAAGGAATCATGTCGAGGAACAGTGCCGCGAAGAAGGTCAGGAAGATGAACCAGGCCTTGACCGGCATCAGGATGCGATTGGATGAATGGGTCGGCTCCACTATCTCCTGCCCTTCCTGCCCTTGGCGGGCTTTTCCGTTTTCTGCGGCTCGGGCGGCTGAGGCGGCAACGCTTCGCCCTGCCCCAGCACCAGCACCTGGTCGTGGTCTTCGACACCCGCGATCGGCTGGCACAGGATGCGGGCGAAAGTGTAGGGGGTATCGCGGTCTATCCGCACCACCTTGGCCACCGGCAGACCGGCGAGATAGACACCGTCCAGGCCGGAGGTGACCAGCACGTCGCCGACCTGGATGTCGGCGTTGGCGGCGAGAAAGTGTAGTTCGAGACCGCCGGCACCGGCGCCGAATATCACGGTGCGCAGACCGTTTCTCAAGATCTGGACCGGCACCGCCTGATCCTTGTCGGTGATCAGGGTCACCTCGGAGAGCATCGGAAAGACGCGCGTCACCTGTCCGATGACGCCGAGTTCATCGACCACGACCTGACCGGCGACGATGCCCTGTTGCGAGCCGTTGTCCAGGATTATGCGGCGGGCGAAGGGATCGCGCGCCGAATAGAGGATTTGCGCCACCCGGCCGGGCACGGTCTGGCGCTGCTTCATGTCGAGCAGCGCGCGCAGACGCTGGTTTTCCAATTCCAGGTGCTCCTGGCGCAGCAATTGGTTGGCGGTGTCGAGCTGCCGGCGCAGCAAGACCGTGTTTTCTTTCTGCAGGGCCGCCAGACTGGAGAAATACTGGGCTGCGTTATCGGCGGTGGCCACCGGGAGGTAGGCGATGCGCTGCAAGGGATAAGCGACGAAGGCGACCGCCTGGCGCGACCACTCCAGGGTGTGGTAACGCAGATCGAGCACGAGGAGGAGCAGCGACAGGGCAAGGAAGAATGCCAGCCGCGTAAGGGGCGCCGGGCCGCGTTTAAAAAACGGTGGCGGCTGTTGGCCGACGACGGACATCAAGGGATTTCGCCAGCTCCGAAGCGTTCTGCGTCAATGGATGAACTTGCAAGCGGAGCAGCGTCCGCTGCGCCAGTTGCCACCCTACTCGGGGCATAGCCTATTCGTTCGCGAAAATACTGCCCAATTTATCCATCTTTTCCAAGGCCAGACCCGAGCCGCGGACGACGCAGGTGAGCGGATCCTCGGCGACGATCACGGGCAATCCGGTCTCCTCCATCAGCAGCCGGTCGATGTCGCGCAGCAGTGCGCCGCCGCCGGTCAGCACCATGCCCTTCTCGGCGATATCGGCGCCGAGTTCCGGCGGGGTCTGCTCCAGCGCCGACTTCACCGCGCTGACGATCTGGTTCAGCGGGTCGGTCAGCGCCTCGAGAATCTCGTTGGAGGATATGGTGAAACTGCGCGGGATGCCTTCGGCCAGATTGCGGCCCTTGACTTCCATCTCCCTGACTTCGGAGCCCGGGAACGCGGAGCCGATGCCCTTCTTGATGGTCTCGGCCGTGGCTTCTCCGATCAGCATGCCGTAGTTGCGGCGGATGTAATTGATGATCGCCTCGTCGAACTTGTCGCCGCCGACGCGCACCGAACCGGAATAGACCATGCCGCCCAGCGAGATCACGCCCACCTCGGTGGTGCCGCCGCCGATATCCACGACCATGGAACCGGTCGCGTCCGAAACCGGCATGCCGGCGCCGATCGCCGCCGCCATCGGCTCCTCGATCAGGTATACCTGACTGGCGCCCGCGCCCAGGGCCGATTCCCTGATGGCGCGACGCTCCACCTGGGTGGAACCGCAGGGCACGCAGATGATGATGCGCGGGCTGGGCTGCAACAGGCGCGAGTCATGGACGCGCTTGATGAATTGCTTCAACATCTGTTCGGTGACGGTGAAGTCGGCGATGACCCCGTCCTTCATCGGCCTGATGGCGGTGATGTTGCCCGGCGTCTTGCCGAGCATCTGCTTGGCCGCCATGCCGACCGCCTGGATGGTCTTCTTGGCGTTGGGACCGCCTTCGGTGCGGATCGCCACGACCGACGGTTCGTTCAGGACGATGCCCTTGCCGCGCACGTAAATCAGGGTATTGGCCGTACCAAGATCGATGGCCAGATCGTTTGAAAAATAGGAACGGAGAAAATTGAACATCGAATATTTCCGATCAAGATTGCCCGCAGCGAGGATCGAATCCGGCCGCGAAGGAAAAACGTCGCGTTATGATAACCTATCGGGCTTTACAACACAGCTTCCCGAGTCCCGGCATGCCCCTGAACCTTGACCAGATAGAGCGCCTCGCGCGCCTTGCCCGCATCGAAATTTCCGCCGCGGACGGCGGCGAGACCCGCGACCGGCTGAACGACGTGTTCGCCCTGATCGAGCAATTGCAGGCAGCGGACACCCGCGGCATCGAGCCGATGGCGCACGCCTTCGAGCTCGCCCAGCGCCTGCGCGAGGATGCCGTGACCGAGAGCGACCGGCGCGAGGCCTACCAGGCCGTCGCTCCCGAGGTCGAGGCCGGTCTTTATCTGGTGCCCAGGGTGATGGAATGATCAACTCCTCGCTGAAGGAGCTCGGCGCGGCGCTGGCGGAAAAGCGCATCTCCAGCGTCGAGCTGGCGACGCTGTTGATCGAGCGCATCGAGGCCCTCAATCCGACGCTCAATGCCTTCATCACCGTCGATCGGGAAAAGACCCTGGCCATGGCCCGGGATGCCGACCGGCGCCTTGGCGCCGGCCTGGCAGGCCCGCTCACGGGTATCCCGCTGGCACACAAGGACATATTCTGCAGCGAAGGCTGGCTGACGACCTGCGGCTCCAAGATGCTCGCCAACTTCGCCAGCCCCTACGATGCCCACGTGGTTCAGCTCATGAAGGCGGCGGGCTTGGTTACGTTGGGCAAGACCAACATGGACGAGTTCGCCATGGGCTCCTCCAACGAGACCTCGTTCTACGGTCCGGTGAAGAACCCCTGGGACAACACCCGGGTGCCCGGCGGCTCCTCGGGCGGCTCGGCAGCGGCCGTCGCGGCGCGTCTGACCCCCGCCGCCACCGGCACCGATACCGGCGGCTCGATCCGCCAGCCGGCGGCGCTGTGCGGCCTGACCGGCGTCAAACCCACCTATGGCGTGGTTTCGCGCTACGGCATGATCGCCTTCGCCTCCTCGCTCGACCAGGGCGGGCCGATGGCCAAATCGGCCGAGGATTGCGCGCTGCTGCTCTCCGCCATGTCCGGCTTCGACCCGCGCGACTCGACCTCGCTGGATCGTCCTGCCGAGGATTACCGCCGCGACCTGGAAAAGCCCTTGGCCGGACTGAAGATAGGCCTGCCCAGGGAGTTTTTCGCCGCCGGCATGGCCGCCGACGTGCGTGAGGCGGTGGACGAGGCGCTGGCGGAATACCGCAGGCAGGGCGCGGTGACGGTCGAAGTCAGCCTGCCCAGCTCGGGCCTGTCGGTACCGGCCTACTACGTCATCGCGCCGGCCGAAGCCAGTTCCAACCTCTCGCGCTTCGACGGCGTGCGCTACGGCTACCGCGCCCCGGAGTACACCGACCTGGCCGACATGTACTGCAAGACGCGCGCCCAGGGATTCGGTGCCGAGGTCAAGCGCCGCATCCTCATCGGCACCTATGTGCTCTCCCATGGCTACTACGACGCTTATTACCTGCAGGCGCAGAAAATCCGCCGGCTGATCGCCAACGATTTCGTCCAGGCCTTCCGGCACTGCGACATCATCATGGGCCCGACCACGCCCAGCACCGCCTTTGCGCTCGGCGCCAAGAGCGACGACCCGGTCGAGATGTACCTTTCCGATATCTACACCATCGCGGTCAATCTCGCCGGCCTGCCGGGAATGTCCATCCCCTGCGGTTTCGGCGGCGAAGGCGGGAAGCTGCCGGTGGGCCTGCAACTGATCGGCAACTACTTCGACGAGGCGCGCATGCTCGGCGTTGCGCATCGCTACCAGCTGGCCACCGACTGGCACAAGCGCATGCCGGAGGAAGCATGATGGAGTGGGAAATTGTCATCGGCCTGGAAACCCATGCCCAGCTCCGGACGAATTCGAAGATATTTTCCGGCAGCAGCACCGCCTTCGGCGCGGCGCCCAATACTCAGGCCAACGCCGTCGATATCGCCCTGCCCGGGGTATTGCCGGTATTGAACCGCGCCGCGGTCGAGTGCGCCATCCGGCTCGGCCTGGCGGTGGGCGGAAAGATCGCAGCGCGCTCGATTTTCGCCCGGAAAAATTATTTTTATCCCGATCTGCCCAAGGGCTATCAGATCAGCCAGTACGAGACGCCCGTGATCGCCGGCGGCTCGCTGGCGATCGTCGTCGGCCAGGCCGGGCAGAGCTACGAGAAGACCGTCGCGCTCACCCGCGCACACCTGGAAGAAGACGCCGGCAAATCCCTGCACGAAGATTTTCATGGCAAATCGGGGATCGACCTCAACCGCGCGGGCACGCCGCTGTTGGAAATCGTCACCGAGCCGGACATGCGCTCCGCCGCCGAGGCCGTGGCCTATGCCAAGGCATTGCATGCCCTGGTGCGCTGGATCGGCATCTGCGACGGCAACATGCAGGAAGGCTCCTTCCGCTGCGACGCCAACGTCTCGGTCCGCCCCCGAGGTTCGGAGGTACTCGGCACCCGGCGCGAGATCAAGAACCTGAATTCCTTCCGCTTCATGCAGCAGGCGATCGACTACGAGGTGCAGTGGCAGATCGCGACGCTCGAGGACGGCGGCCGCATCGAGCAGGCCACTGTGCTGTTCGATCCCGCCACCGGCGAGACCCGGGCCATGCGCAGCAAGGAAGACGCGCAGGACTATCGCTATTTCCCGGATCCGGACCTGCTTCCGCTGGAAATTTCCCCGGACTGGATCGCCAGGGTGAAAGCCGACCTGCCGGAACTTCCGGCGGAGATGAAAGCGCGTTTCGAAAGCGAATACCGCCTTTCCGCCTACGATGCCGCGGCGCTCACGGCCGGACGCGAGATCTGCGTCTATTTTGCGGATTGCGTCGCCGCCGCGGGCAGGGAGAACGCCAAGCTCTGCGCCAACTGGCTGATGGGCGAGCTGGCGGCCCGACTCAACAAGGAGGGAAGGGAGATCTCGGCCGCGCCGATTCCGCCCCTGCAACTCGCGGCGCTGGTCAGACGCATTGCCGACGCCACGATCTCCAACAAGATCGGCAAGGAAGTGTTCGACGCCCTCTGGAGCGGCGAAGACAAGGATGTCGATGCCGTCATCTCGGACCGGGGCCTGAAGCAGATCAGCGACGGCGGCGCGCTCGAGGCCCTGATCGACGGGGTGCTGGCGGCCAATCCGAAATCGGTCGAGGAATTTCGCGCCGGCAAGGAGAAAGCCTTCAATGCCCTGGTCGGCCAACTGATGAAGGCGACCCGGGGCAAGGCCAATCCCCAGCAGGTCAATGAGCTGTTGCGCCGGAAACTGTCCGACCGGGACGTCCTCCGGCCGCCGGACTAGGGCCCGGCCTGCTGCGCACCCGTCCTGGCGCCGCCCTTGCTCTTCACCAGTTCCAGATAGCGCTTCCTTTCTTCCGCAAACTTGGCGCGGACGGCATCCATTTCCTTCAGCCTTGCGGCCACCGCCGCCTGCTGTGACGACAACTCCAGGTCGTTGTCCTTGATCTCGCTGGACAGTTCCTGGGGCATCGGCTTCTTCTTGTAGAACTCGGCCTCGTTGTCCAGGTGCTGCTTGCGTTTGACCGCCTTCTGGTAGCGTTCCAGCGCTTCCTTGCGGGCGGCGTCGAGATCAGAGAGCACCCGGTCGCGCATCACGTCTATGTCCTTTTCGCTGTCGTACGTGTCGAGCAGTGCCTGGTTCTTGCGCCGCTCCTCCAGGGCTGCCCGCTCTTCCTCCTTCTTGCGCCTTGCCTGCGCCTCGCGCAATGCCCTCTGTTCCGCGGTCAGCGGCGCTTCGACCTGGCGCAGCGTCATGCCGCTTTCGCTCACCTCGCGGTAGGCACGGCCGTAGCATTGCGGCGGCAGCTGGTCGCCGCAGGCCTGGCTGCCGTTTTCTTCAAGGCAACAGAAGGTTTTCCCAGCCGAAGCGGGCAAGGCCGAGCCGACGAGCAACAGGAACAG
Organism: uncultured Sterolibacterium sp.; assembly: GCA_903904605.1. Classification (GTDB taxonomy): domain Bacteria; phylum Pseudomonadota; class Gammaproteobacteria; order Burkholderiales; family Rhodocyclaceae; genus CAIYYX01. The sequence continues at coordinate 23,242 of CAIVDC010000059.1, read as the reverse complement.
GATCGGGCCGGCGCGCATGTCAGTGCTTCCGGACTCCGTATCGGCTGCGGTAGGCCGACACCGCCAGCAGGCTGCGCTCGAGGTCCGGATTGCCTTCCAGATAAGCGATCAGGTCATCGAGATTGGCGACACTGACGACCGGGATGTCGTAGCCGCTTTCGACTTCCTGCACCGCCGAAAGGTCCCCGCTTCCCCGTTCCATGCGGTCCAGCGCGATGACGACGCCGGCCGGTACGGCGCCTTGCGCCCTGATGAGTTCGACCGACTCGCGCACCGAGGTGCCGGCGGAGATGACGTCGTCGATGATCAGGACGCGCCCCGAGAGCGGCGCACCGATCAGCAGTCCTCCTTCGCCGTGGTCCTTGGTTTCCTTGCGGTTGAAGCAGAAAGGCAGGTTGCGGCCCTGCTGGGCCAGCGCCATGGCGGTGCCGGCGACCAGCGGAATGCCCTTGTAGGCCGGACCGAACAAGGCGTCGAAGGAAATTCCGGAGGCGAGGATGGCGCGGGCATAGAAGTCGCACAGCCTGGCCAGCGCGGCGCCGTCATTGAAGGAACCGGCATTGAAGAAATAGGGCGACAGCCTGCCCGCCTTGGTCTTGAACTCACCGAAGCGCAACGCGCTTCGTTCGCAGGAAAATGCGATGAAATCCCGGCTAAAATCCACTGCCATTTCCCCTGCCCAGAAAAGCCCACATGCTACGCATCATTTCGCTGAATCTCAACGGCATCCGTTCGGCCGCCGCAAAGGGCGTCTACCCCTGGCTGCACGAGCAGGACGCCGACATCGTCTGCCTGCAGGAACTGAAAGCCCAGCGGGCCGACCTTTCGGCTGAAATGAGCCGGCCCCGCGGCTTCGAGGGCTGGTTCCACTGCGCCGAAAAGAAGGGCTACAGCGGCGTCGGTCTCTATGCCCGGCACCCGCCCGATCGCATCGTCGAGGGCCTGGGCATCGCCGAGATCGATAGCGAGGGTCGCTATCTGCAGGCCGATTTCGGCGATCTCTCGGTGATCTCGCTCTATCTGCCGTCGGGATCTTCCTCCGAAGAGCGTCAACAGGCCAAGTTCCGCTTCATGGAACTGTTCTGGCCCAGACTCGATTCATTGCGCCGGAGCGGCCGGGAAGTCGTGCTGTGCGGCGACTGGAATATCGCCCACCAGGCGATCGATCTCAAGAACTGGCGAGCCAATCAGAAGAACTCGGGTTTCCTGCCCGAGGAAAGGGCATGGCTCACGCGGGTATTCGAAGAACAGGGCTGGATCGACGTCTATCGCCGCCTCTACCCGGAGGCCACCGGCGACGCCTACACCTGGTGGTCGAACCGCGGCCAGGCATGGGCCAAGAACGTCGGATGGCGGATCGACTACCAGATCGCCACCGAGGGCATAGGGCGACGAGCCAGCAAGGCGGCCGTCTACAAGGAACAGCGATTCAGCGACCACGCACCGCTGACCATCGATTACGACTGGCCGAAGCCTTGGTGATTCTTCGACAGGCTCCCGGGTCATGTGCACGACCTCTTGTTGTCCAGACCGCAGTCACAGCTCCCGGGCGGCGATCTTCCCGGTGCGCCGCCCGCTCGCTACGGATTCACCCGCTGTTGCGCAAACCGGCAGCAATGCCGTTGATGGTGAGATGGATGCCGCGCTGGACCCGTTCGTCGGTCTCGCCCGCGCGATGGCGGCGCAGCAGCTCGACCTGCAGATAATTGAGCGGATCGATGTAGGGAAAGCGGTTGCGTATCGAGCGCTTCAGCAGCGGGTTGCCGTCGAGCAGTTCGGCTTGTCCGGTAATGCTCATCAGGCCCGTGACCGAGCGCTGCCACTCGGCCTTGAGTCTCGGGAAGATGGTTTCGCGCAATGCATCGTCCTTGACCAGGAGCGAATAGTGCTCGGCTATGGCGATGTCGCTCTTGCCCAGGACCATGTCGATGTTCGAGAGCAGGGTGCGGAAAAATCCCCATTCGGCATTCATCTCGCGCAGCAGGTTCATGCCCTCCTCGCCGCGCTCGTTCCGCCACTGTTCGATCGCGCTGCCGAAGCCGAACCAGCCCGGCAGCATCAGGCGGCATTGCGACCAGGAGAATACCCAGGGGATCGCACGCAGGTCCTCGATCGCGGTCGATTTCTTGCGCGACGAAGGCCGGCTGCCGATATTGAGCGCGGCGATTTCCGAGATCACCGTGGATTCCCAGAAATAGCGTTCGAATCCCGGCGTCTCGTACACCATGGTCCGGTATGACTGATAGGCGTGCCGGGCCAGTTCCTCCATTGCTGCGATGAATTCGTTGCGCGGTGCGTCATGCTCCTGCGGCAGCAAGGTCGCCTCGAGCGTCGCGGCGGCAAGAACTTCCAGATTGCGCCGGCCCAGCTCGGGATTGGCGTACTTGTGGGCGATGACTTCGCCCTGCTCGGTGATGCGGATCTGTCCCTGCACCGCTCCCTGCGGCTGGGCCAGGATGGCCTGGTAGCTTGGCCCGCCGCCGCGGCCGACCGAACCGCCGCGGCCATGAAACAGGCGCAAGGTGATGCCGTGCCGGGCGAAGACCTGGGTCAGCGCGATCTCGGCGCGATAGAGCGCCCAGCCCGAGGCCAGGAATCCGCCATCCTTGTTGCTGTCGGAATAACCGAGCATGACTTCCTGCATGGCGCCGCGGCTGGCGAGAAGTTGATTGTAGAAGCCCAGGCCGAGAAGGCGATCCATGATCTTGCCGGCATTGGCCAGGTCTTCGATGGTCTCGAAGAGCGGCACGATGTTCACATCGAGCGCGTGCCTGAGCGGCCGCAGCAGGCCGACTTCCTTGAGCAGTACGGCGACCTCCAGGATGTCGGAGACGCCGTCGGTCTTGGAAATGACCACATTTTCGATCGCCCCGCGGCCGAATCGCTCGTGGACCGAACGGGCGCATTTGAAGATATCCAGCTCGCTCTGGGTTTCGTCGGAATAGTCCATGCCCGGCGCCGCCAGGGGGCGCGGCGTGGAGAGCTCGCCGAGCAGCAGGGCGATCCGGGCCTCCTCGTCGAGCAAGGTGTAGTCGGTACCCGGCCTTGCCACCGCCAGCAACTCCGCAACCGTGCGGGCATGTACCTCCGAATTCTGGCGCAGATCGAGCGGCGCGAGATGGAAGCCGAACAGGGAGACGGCGCGGCGCAGCCGGCGCAACCTGCCGCGCGCGAGCAGACCGGCCTTGTGGCTGTTAAGCGAGACATGAAGCACGTCGAGATCGGCCGCCAGCTCCTGCGCATTCCGGTAGGGCTCGGCGGGAGCGACGGCATGGCGCGCCGCCTCGAGGCCGTCAAGCAGTTGCGCGGTGGCGGCGAGGCGGGCATAGAAACCGGCGATCGCCCGCCGGTAGGGTTCGTCGGCACGATGCGGATTCTCGTCGGGCGAACGGGCGGCGAGATCCGTCAGTGCCTGCGGCACGGCAATCAACGACGTGGTGGTCGATAGTTCGGCGCCGAGCAGATGAAGCTCTTCGAGCAGGTGGCCGATAGACTTGCGGCTTTGCGCGCGCATCGCCGCTTCCAGCACCTCTGCCGTGACGAAGGGGTTGCCGTCCCGGTCGCCGCCGATCCAGGAGCCGGGCCGCAGGAAGGGCGGCAGCTCCTCTCCCCGCCAGTCCGGGATATCGCTGGCCAGATGGTCCTCCATCGCATCATAGAGACGCGGCAGCTCGCGCAGAAAGGTCGTGTCGTAGAACGAAAGGGCATTCGCCACTTCGTCCATGACCGACAGCTTCGTCCAGCGCAGCATCCGCGTCTGCCACAGGCGCAGGACCGCCCGGCGCAGCGACTCGTCGATCTCGTCGCATTCCGCGGGCGTCAGATCGGCGCGATCCCGCTCGCTCAGGAGACAGGCGATCTTCCATTGGCAATCGAGGATGCTCTTGCGCTGGACTTCCGTGGGATGGGCGGTGAGCACCGGGCTTACCTGCGCGGAAGCGAAGAATCGCTGCAGCTCTAAGGCGGAGATGCCGAAATCCCTGGCCCGGCTCAATGAATGGGCAAGGCTGCCCTCGCGCAGCGGCGATCCGCTGCGCGCATGGGCGCGCGAGCGGCGGATGTGATGCTGGTCCTCGGCGATATTGGCCAGATGCGAGAAATAGCTGAAGGCGCGGACGATCTGGCTGGTGTACTTGGCCGGCAGCCGGTGCAGGAACGTTTCCATTTCCTGACGCGCGGCGAGATCGTCGTCGCGGTGATGGCGAATGGCCAGGTGACGGACTTGCTCCACCATGGCGAACACTTCCTCGCCCTCCTGATCGTTGACCGTGTCGCCGAGCAGACGGCCGAGCAGGCGGATATCCTCACGGAGCGGTTGGTCCTTGGCGGCGAAGTCTGTCATGGTTTTTCTCTCAGGCGAATCCGGCCGATACTACAGCTTTCGACTACTGCAGAAGATCCCCGTTGGCCTGGTCCTGGTTGAGTAGCGCGATCTTCACGGGCTCCACTTTCCAGATATCCCGGCAGTATTCGCGGATGCTCCGGTCGGAAGAAAATTTCCCCATGCGCGCGACATTCAGGATGGACATCCGGGTCCAGCGTTCCTTGTCGCTGTAGGCCGCGCCGACCTCGGCCTGGCAATCGAGATAGGACTCGAAGTCCGCCAGCAGACGATAGGGGTCCCCATGCAGCAGCGAGTCGACGATGGGACGGAACAGATTGCAGTCGCCGTGGGAAAAATGGCCGTCCCGGATCAGGTCGATGACCGCCCGCAGCTCATCGTTGCCGCGGTAGATGGCCATCGGATCGTAAGCATTGCTCCACGTGGCCTGGACCTCCTCGGCGTTCAAACCGAACAGGAAGAAATTTTCCGCCCCGACTTCCTCGCGGATCTCCACATTGGCGCCGTCGAGCGTGCCGATGGTCAGGGCGCCATTCATGGAGAACTTCATGTTGCCGGTGCCCGATGCCTCCTTGCCGGCCGTGGAGATCTGCTCCGAAAGATCCGCGGCCGGATAGATGCGCTGGCCGCTGGTGACGTTGAAGTTGGGCAGGAACACCACCTTCATGCGCTCGCCCACCGCCGGATCCCTGTTGACCACCTCGCCGACGGCGGTGATCAGCTTGATCATCAGTTTGGCGAAGCGGTAGCCGGGGGCGGCCTTGCCGCCGAAGATGAAGGTGCGCGGCGGCATTTGGATGTCGGGATCCGACTTGATCCGGTGGTACAGGGCAACGATGTGCAGGACGTTGAGATGCTGGCGCTTGTACTCGTGGATGCGCTTCACCTGGACGTCGAACATCGACTCCGGATCGATGGCGATACCCGTTGCCCGCCGGACGTAGCTGGCGAAATCCTCCTTGACGGCGCGCTTTATGAATCGCCAGTCGCGACGGAAAACGGCGTCCTGGCAGTAAGGCTCGATGCGCCGCAATTGTGCCAGGTCCCTGATCCAGTCATCTCCGATGGCCTGGCAGATGAGCCGCTTCAATCTGGGGTTGGCCAGGGCGATCCAGCGCCTTGGGGTGACGCCATTGGTGACGTTGCATACCTTGTCCGGCCAGAGCGCGTGAAAATCCGCCAGGACGTCCTGCTTCAGCAGTTCGCTGTGCAGCCTGGCCACGCCGTTGATAGCATGGCTGCCGACGCTCGCCAAGTGGGCCATGCGCACGAAGCGCTCTCCGGATTCGTCGATCAGGGACATGCGCGCCAGGCGTTCGCCGTCGCCGGTGAAGCGCATGCGGACCTCGTCCAGGAAGCGGGCATTGATCTCGAGAATGATCTCCATATGCCTGGGCAGAATTCTCGAGATCAGGGAATATGGCCAGCGCTCCAGCGCTTCGGGCAGAAGAGTGTGATTGGTGTAGCTGAAGCACCGCCGGGTGACCGACCAGGCACTGTCCCATTCCAGACCTTTCTCATCCGTCAGCAGGCGCATCAGTTCCGCGATGGCGATTGCCGGGTGCGTGTCGTTCAGCTGCACGGCGAACTTCTCATGGAAGCGCTCGAGCGGAATATTCTGGACCCGCATGATGCGCAGCATGTCCTGCAGCGAACAGGACACGAAGAAGAACTGCTGCTCGAGACGCAGTTCCTTTCCTGCGACTCCCTCGTCGTTCGGGTAGAGCACCTTGCTGATGTTTTCCGAAACAACCTTTTGCTGTACCGCACCGTAATAGTCGCCGCGGTTGAAGAATCCCAGATCGAATGATTCCGGCGCCTCCGCGCGCCAAAGCCGCAAGGTGTTGGCGGTATTGTTGCGGTAGCCGAGGATGGGCGTGTCGTAGGGAATGCCCATTACCTTGCGGCCGGCCACCCAGCGCGAGCGGAGCCGGCCGTGTTCGTCGGTGAAGCGTTCGGTGTGCCCCCAAAGCTTCACATCCACGGCCCATTCCGGACGCACTATTTCCCACGGGTTGCCCCAGCGCAGCCACTTGTCGGTCTGCTCCACCTGCCAGCCGTCTACGATCTGCTGGGAGAAAATGCCGAACTCGTAGCGAATCCCGTAACCCAGCGACGGGATCTCCTGCGTCGCCATGGAATCCAGGTAGCAGGCGGCGAGCCGGCCCAAGCCGCCGTTGCCCAGTCCGGGCTCCTCCTCCAGCGCAATCAGCTCCTCGTAGCTCAGGCCCAGTTCACGAATCGCCTCGCGCACCGGTTCCTCGATGCCCAGGTTGATCAGATTGTTGCCCAGATGAGGACCGAGCAGGAATTCGGCGGAGAAATAGGCGACGGTGCGCGAGCCCTCTCGCGTGTAGGCGGCGGCCGTACTGATCCAGCGCTGCAGCAGGCGGTCGCGGACCGTGAATGCCAGCGCCATGTAGTAGTCGTGCTTGGTGGCGAGCGCGGGAAACTTGCCCTGGACGTAATAGAGATTATCGAGGAAGGCCTGCCTCAGCGCCTTCTTGCGCAGGCCGGTGCGATCGTCCTCGATGTCGCTTCTGTGCATCGCAGCTGCTACTGGTGTGGTGCTCATGGGCACGGGCTCATCCTTCTACGGCGAATGCCGTATCCTACCTCAAGCAATTAAGGTGCCGCCATGCACAAGCGACTGATCTGATGCGACCTGTCAGCTGCCGGGCATTCCGGCGTCTCCACCCCTGCAGCCCGGATGAACCAGGACAGGGCGTCGGCCGGATCCTTGCACCCGATTTGGGCACTTTTCCGGTTTCGGCACACCGCTCCCGTCGATACGGACCTCGCGGCGCACAGGCCGGCCAGGCGCAGCCGCCCACCATGGGCGCGAGGCATGGAAGCTGCTTAGCGTTGAGCAGTTCGTATCGGCGAATTTCCCCAACGCCATGACCCAGGATGATCATCGCGATGAAGGCACGGCCCGGCTCACGCCCGACGATCTCGCCATCGAGATCGTCGGGCGCTGCCTGCTGCCGTCGCCAGTTGCCGGCCACCTGGGCGAGCGCAACATGCATTTCGTCGGCGCTGCCGACAAGGTGCTGCTCGACGACGCGCTGTCCAACTCGGGGGCAGTGGCCGCGAATCCCGGCGCGCAGCCGGCATTCGAACTGGCCGGACCGCGCGACAAGATCTTCTTCGACCCGCGCACCCTGCGCTGCGGCATCGTTACCTGCGGCGGTCTGGCGCCCGGCCTCAACAACGTGGTGCGCGGCATCGTGCTGGAGCTGTGGGCCGGTTACGGGGTCCGGCAAATCTTCGGATTCCGCTTCGGCTACGAGGGACTGATCGCGCGTTACGGCCATCTGCCGATGATGTTGACGCCCGAATCGGTCGCGCACATCCACCACGAGGGCGGCACGGTGCTGGGAAGTTCGCGCGGTTCGCAGGAACCCTCGGAACTGGTCGACAACCTCGAAGTCAATGGCATCGGCATCCTCTTCGTGATCGGCGGCGACGGCAGCATGAACGGGGCGATGCGGGTTTGCCAGGAAGTCAGGCGGCGCGGCCTGAGGATAGGCGTGGTCGGCGTACCCAAGACCATCGACAACGACGTGCCCTTCATCGATCGCAGCTTCGGCTTCGTCAGCGCCTATTCGGCAGCGGTCGACGTGATCCGGAGCGCGCGCTTCGAGGCGATGTCGGCACGCAACGGCATCGGGCTGGTCAAATTGATGGGTCGCCATTCCGGCTTTCTGGCCTGCCAGGCCGCCCTGGCCTCGACCGAGGCCGATCTCGTGCTGATTCCGGAAGTGCCGGTCACGCTCGAGGGCGACACGGGCGTCTTCGCCTATGTCGAGCAGGTGCTCGAGCGCAAGGGGCACGCCGTGATCGTCGTCGCCGAGGGCGCGGCGCAGGAACAGATCGTCGACCCGGTCCTCGGCGAGGAGCGCGACAAGAGCGGCAACGCCAGACTGAAGGACGTCGGCATCTTTCTGCGCGACCGCATCATTGCCCGCTTCCGGGAGCGCGGCCGGGAAGCGACCGTGAAGTACATCGACCCGAGTTACGCGATCCGCAGCGTCCCGGCATGCCCGTCCGACAGTGTCTATTGCTGGAACATGGCGCGCAACGCCGTGCATGCGGCGATGGCCGGAAACACGGCGATGCTGATCGGACGCTGGCATAGCCGCTTCGTGCATGTCCCGATGGCCCTGGCCATCCGCAGGAGCCGCCGGGTCGATGTCGATGGCGATCTCTGGATGTCGGTGATAGAGGCGACCGGTCAGCCGCGCGAACTCTCTTGAAACCGCCTGCCGCCGCCGGGACGATCTGCAGGCCTCAGCCCTCACCCGGTTCCATCTGGGCCTGCAGGTAGTTCGGCAGCGTCACGTCCCGGATCAGCCGTTGCTGCGTTTCCAGCCAGTCGATGTTCTCCTCGCAGCGCTCCAGCAAGTCTTCGAGCAGGTCGCGGCTGACATAGTCCTGCAATTCCTCGCACAAGGCGATGCTTTCGATCAGCAGCGGGCGCTGGATTTCGCGCTCGTACCTGAGGTCGTCGGCGAGGCGCCCGACGACATCCTCTCCGACCTGGAGCCTGCCGGCGTCGAGCGGGTTGGGCTGCCCTTCGAGGAAAAGCACGCGCTCGATCAGCGTATCCGCTTCCTTCATGACCCGGATGGACTGCTTGTACTGGTAGTCGTTGAGCTTCTCCAGGCCGCATTTACGGAACATGCGCGCCTGCAGGAAGTACTGGTTGATTGCCGTCAGCTCGTTTTTCAGCACCCTGTTCAGGGCTTCGATGACTTTCTTTTCGCCTATCATGTTCGTTCCTCAAGCCGGGGTGCCGGAACCCATTTGGCTTTGTTGGTAGTTCTGTAGGCCGACCAGTTCGATCAGGCGAATCTGTTTTTCCAGAAAGTAGGCGTGGTCCATTTCGGTGTCTTCGAGCTGGACGCCGAGCATGTCGCGCGTGACGTAATCCATGGCCGTCTCGCAGGCGGCCATGGCTTTCTTGAGATCGCCCACAACCCGGTATTCGACGGCGAGGTCCGACTTGAGCATATCCGGCACATTCTTGCCGACTTTGAGGGCCTCGCGCTTTGCCAGGTTGGGCCTGCCTTCGAGAAAGAGGATGCGCTGGATCAGCGCCCGCGCATGCTGCCGTTCGTGGTCGGATTCGTGCAGCGCCTTCTCGGCCAGTCGTGCAAAGCCCATGTCGGCATACATTTCGCCGTGGATCAGATATTGGTCGGTAGCCGTTAACTCGCCGGCCAGCAGGCCGTTGAGGATATCGACGATTTTCTTTTCGCCTTTCATAGCATTCTCCGGAGTTTGTTGGCAGCTGGCTGAGGGCCTGGCAAGATCAGCCGGGGGGGGCTGAGCGCCATTCTAGCCGCAGGCAGTGTTCTTTTCCAACCGTTGGCCGACCTGGATGGATCGCGGCATCCCCCACCCGGGGTTCCTAGGCGCGAACCGTCGTCGCACCGAGCATGCGGTCTATTTCAGGAATGCAGGCACCGCAACCCGTGCCGCAAGTCAGGCGGCCCTGCACCTGGTCCAGGGTATGGGCACCCGCGGCGATGGCGGCGGCGATCTGGTCTGTGGAAACGTCCTTGCAACTGCAGACGATGCGGCCACGGGCCGGCCGCGCCACAGGAACGGTCGACACCGGCGCGAACAGCCAGGCTCGCAAAGGTCCAGCGGGCTGCTCGGCGAGCATCGCGGCGCGCAGCCAGCCGGCGGCGGCGGTCTCGCCGAACAGGGCGATACCGGTGAGACGCTCGCCCTCGATCAGCGCCCGCTTGTGAATATCGCGCCGCGCGTCATCGTAGCGGAACGAGGCCTCGGCCAACCCGGCCGCCGCCGCGATCGCGTCGAGCAGCGGCCGCTCCGGGGCCGTCCGGGCCGCCAGGTGCAGGGTCAAAAGCGGCGCCTCGCGGCCGGCCAGGGTCAGGCTGGCATAGTCGAGCTGCGCGAGAAAGGGAGCCAGGGCGGCGTCCATGGCCAGGGCCGCTTCGCCGGCCCCGGCGCCGCTGCTCTGGCTCAGGATCAAGCCCCGCCAGGGGAGCTCGGCTCGCTCCAGGACGACGGCGGCATGTTTCAGTTCCGGCTGCTTGGAATACGGATCGATCGCCGGCGCGATCAACTCGTTGACTCCGGCATGGCACAGACGACGACGACCCCAGTGCATCGGCACGAAGACGTGGCCGGGCTTCACGCCGGGATCGGCGGCCACCGGCAGCACGATCCGGCCGCGGCGGCTCTTCAGCGCCACCAGCTCGCCATCCTTGAGGTCGCGCCGATCGAGGTCGGCCGGATTCAGCGACGCAGCGGGGAACTCGGCATGGTTCATCAACTGCGCCAGCTTGCCGGTGCGACTCATGCCGTGCCACTGGTCGCGCAGGCGCCCGGTGTTGAGGTGCAAGGGGTGTCGCGCATCGGTCTTCTCGGCCGTGGTGGCGAGGCTGACGGCCACGAAACGAGCGCGGCCGTCCGGAGTGGCAAACAGACGGTCCTCGTAAAGCCGTTTGCGTCCGATTGAATTGCCGGGCGGCAGCGGCCACTGCTGCGGACCCCGGTCGTCGAGCAGGGCATAACTCAGGCCGCCGATGTCGAGGTCGCGACCGACGGTAGTCGCGACATGCTCCCGGAACACGTCCTCGCTGGAAGCAAAGGCGAACAGCCGCTGCGCAGGGTCGCAACCAAGACGGTTCCCCAGGCGCAGCGCGAAATCGCGGGCGATGCGCCAGTCGGCGCGGGCCTCCCCGGGGGGAGCAAGCGCGGCGCGGACGCGCGAGATGCGCCGCTCGGAATTGGTCACCGAGCCTTCCTTCTCTCCCCAGGTGGCGGCGGGCAGCAGCAGGTCGGCATAGGGCGCCGTTTCGGTATCGCCGTAGGCCTCCTGGAGTACGACGAACTCGGCGCGCGCCAGCGCCTCGCGCACCCGGGCCTGGTCGGGCAGCGATTGGGCCGGATTGGTGCAGGCGATCCAGACGGCTTTGATGCCTCCGTCGCGCAAGCTTTCGAAGATGTCGACGGCCGTGGCGCCGGGCGTCTCGGGCAAGGAGGGGATGCCCCACAGCGCGGCCATTTCGGCGCGGTGGGCGGGGACCGACGGATCGCGGTGGCCGTTCAGGAGGTTGGCCATGGCACCGACTTCGCGCCCGCCCATCGCGTTAGGCTGGCCGGTCAGCGAAAACGGCCCGGCGCCGGGACGGCCGATCTGGCCGCAGGCCAGGTGCAGATGGATCAACGCTGCGCCGTTGTCGGAACCATGGTGGGACTGGTTCAGTCCCTGGCACCACAGCGACAGGGCGGCAGCGGCTTCGCCGAACCAGCGCGCCGCCGTGACGATGTCTTCCGCCTTCACGCCGCAGACCTGGGCGACCGCGGCCGGCGTAAGCTCGCGCACGGCGTCGCGTGCCGATTCGAAGCCGGCGGTATGCGCGCGGATGAAGCGGCCGTCGATCAGGCCGTCCCAGATCAGCACGTGCAGCATCGCGCCATAGAGCAGGCTGTCCGTGCCCGGCTCGATCTGCAGGTGCAGGTCGGCGGCGGCGGCCGTGTCCGTGACCCGCGGGTCGATGACGATGATCTTCAGCTTCGGGTTCGCGGCCTTGGCATCGAGCACCCGCCGGTAAACGATGGGATGGGCGTAAGCGGTATTCGACCCGGCGATCAACAGGCAACCGGCCAGCGCGATGTCCTCGTAGCAGGCGGGCGGAGCGTCGCTGCCGAGGGTGCGCTTGTAGGCGGAGACTGCCGAGGACATGCACAGCCGCGAATTCGAGTCTATGTTGTTGGTGCCGGCAATCGCCCGCGCCAGTTTATTGAAGACATAGTAGTCCTCGGTCAGCAATTGGCCGGAGACGTAGAAGGCGACCGAATCCGGTCCATGCTCGCGGATGATCGCGGCGAAGCGCTCCGCGGCGTGGTCCAGCGCTTCGTCCCAGCCGATGCGGGTTCTCTGCGCACCGCGTTCCCGGCGCAATTCCGGATGCAGGGCCCGGGTCGTGGCGAGCGTGCTCAGGTGCAGCGTCGCGCCCTTGCTGCAAAGCCGGCCGAAGTTGGCGGGATGATCGGGATCGCCGGCGACCCCGGTGATGCGTTCGCCGTCGTGCTCGATGACGACGCCGCAGCCGACGCCGCAATAGCAGCAGGTGGATTTGACCTGGGCCATGCCCGTCTCAGGCGATGCGCAGCAAGACCTGGCCGGCCTCGACCCGCGCCTCGTGGCGCTTGACGCAGCCCTGGTCTGGCGCGACCGCGTTGCCGCTGTCCAGTTCGATCAGCCAGCCGTGCATCGGACAGGTGACGCGGTCGCCGCTGACGATGCCCTGGGACAGAGGCCCGCCCTTGTGCGGACATTTGTCGTTCAACGCGAAGACGCGGTCGTCGCTGGTGCGGAACACCGCGAGATCGCCGCCGGCAGTCTTCACCACGCGGCTGCCCAGGCGCGGAATGTCTTCCAGCGCGCAAAGGTTTTTCCAGTCGGTCATGATCTCTTCCTTAAGCCGTCAATGCTTCGAACTCGCGCCTGGCCGGGCCGGCGACCCGTTCGGCCCAGGGGTCGGGCGCGTCCTTCAGGGCATAGAGCAGACGCTCATAATGTTCCTTGCGGCTGGTTTCGTCGTCGACGATGCGTTTCTTGACGTAGTCGAGGCCGACACGGTTCACGTAATGCACAGTCCGTTCGAGGTAGAAGCCTTCCTCCCGATAGAGTTGCAGGAAGGCGCCGCTGATTTCCTTGACCTCCTCGTCGCTCTTGGCCTTGCACAGGAAGTGGGCGACTTCGGTCTTGATGCCGCCGTTGCCGGCGACATGAATCTCCCAGCCGGAATCGACGCCGATGATGCCGATGTCCTTGATCCCGGCCTCGGCGCAATTGCGCGGGCAGCCGGAGACGGCGAGCTTGACCTTGTGCGGCGACCACATGGCGAACAGCATCTTCTCCAGGGCGACGCCCATTTTCATCGATTGCTGGGTGCCGAAGCGGCAGTGTTCGGAGCCGACGCAGGTCTTCACGGTGCGGATCGACTTGCCGTAGGCGTGTCCCGAGGGCATATCCAGATCGGCCCAGACGGCCGGCAGGTCCTCCTTCCTAATGCCCAGGAGATCGATGCGCTGGCCGCCGGTGACCTTGACGGTCGGCACCTTGTATTTCTCCGCGACGTCGGCGATGCGGCGCAGTTCGGCCGGATTCGTGAGCCCCCCCCACATCCGCGGCACCACCGAATAGGTGCCGTCCTTCTGGATGTTGGCGTGGGCCCGCTCGTTGATGAAGCGCGACTGGGGATCGTCCTGAGCCTCGTGCGGCCAGGTCGAGACCAGATAGTAGTTGAGCGCGGGACGACAGGTGGCGCAGCCGTTGGGCGTGCGCCAGCCGAGATACTGCTGCACGATCGGAATCGACAGCAGCTTCTGCTCGCGGATCGCCCTGCGCACCTCGGCATGATGGTGATCGGTACAGGCACAGAGCGGCTTGTCGGCGCTCGATGCCGGCTTGTAGGCGCCGCCGACGGTGGAGGCGAGGATCTGCTCGACCAGGCCGGTGCAGGAACCGCAGGAACTGGAAGCCTTGGTGTGCTTCCTGACTTCGTCGACGGTGAACAGGCCCTGTTCGCGGATCGCCTTGACGATTGCGCCTTTGCAGACCCCGTTGCAGCCGCAGACCTCGGCGCTGTCCGGCATCGCTGCGGCGTTGTGACCGGCGGCGTGGCCGCTGTCGCCGAGAGAACCTTCGCCGAACATCAGGCGGTCGCGAATTTCCCCGATCGGCGCCTGGTCCTTGATCAGGCGGAAATACCAGGCGCCGTCGGCGGTGTCGCCGATCAGCACGGCACCGACCAGCTTCTCGCCGGACACCACGAGCTTCTTGTAGACGCCGCCGGAACGATCATGCAGTACGATTTCCTCGGTGTCCCTGCCGCCCATGAACTCGCCAGCGGAGAAGACGTCGATGCCGGTGACCTTCAGCTTGGTGGACAGGGACGAACCGCCGTAGCGGCCGATGCCGAAGTTGGCCAGGTGATTGGCGCAGACCTTGGCCTGCTCGAACAGGGGCGCCACCAGGCCATACACCGTGCCGCGGTGATTGACGCATTCGCCGACGGCGTAGATCTTCGGGTCGTAAGTCTGCATCGTGTCGTTGACGACGATGCCGCGATGGCAGTGCAGCCGGGCCGATTCGGCGAGTTCCGTGTTCGGGCGGATGCCGGCGGCCATGACCACCAGGTCGGCGGCAATATCGATGCCGTCCTTGGTCCGCAGGGCGCCGACGCGGCCGTTCTTCTCCAGCAGCGCCTCGGTCTGCTTGCCGAGCAGGAAGCGCAGGCCGCGCGCTTCCAGCGATGTCTGCAGCAGGTCGGCGGCGGTCTTGTCGAGCTGGCGCTCCATGATCCAGTCGGCCAGATGCACGACGGTCACTTCCATGCCGCGCAGCTTCAGCCCGTTGGCCGCCTCGAGGCCGAGCAGGCCGGCGCCGATCACGACCGCGTGCCGGTGGTTGACGGAGGCGGCAATCATCATTTCGGTGTCGGCGATGTCCCGGTAGGCGATGACGCCGGGCAGGCCCGAGCCGGGCACCGGCAGGATGAACGGGGTCGAACCGGTGGCCAGCAGCACGCGGTCGTACTCTTCCTCGGTGCCGTCCTCGGCGAGGACCTTGCGCGCCCTGCGGTCGATCTTCGTGACCTTCTTGCCGGCGTGGAGCCTGATGCCCTTGTCGCGATACCAGTCGAAGTCGTTGAGCACGATATCGGACAGCGTCATCTCGCCGGAGAGCACGGGCGAGAGCAGGATGCGGTTGTAGTTGCCGTGCGGTTCGGCGCCGAACACGGTGATGTCGTAGAGGTCGGGAGCGAGCTTCAGAAGCTCTTCGACGGTGCGCATACCCGCCATGCCATTGCCGATTACCACCAGTTTCTGCTTTTTCATGATTCGTCTCTCCTGCTCAGGGTCATTTCCAGTTCAACAGCATCAGCAGCACGAGGTTCGCCAAGAGCGATAGGGCGGCCAGGAGCTTCAACGCCAGGGTGGGGTTGCGCGCCGCCAGGGGCGTCCGCCGCGGCGATGCCAGCGGCCGGTGGGCGCCGCGCTCCAGGGCCAGGAGAAATTCCTCGGCGGTTTCGAAACGCTCCTTCGCCTCGCGGGCGCAGGCTTTGAGCAGCAGGCTCTCGAGCCATTCCGGAGTATCGGGACGATGACGGGTCGGCGGCATCGGCTGGCCGAATCTCGGGCTCTGGAAAGGTTCGATCTCGCCGTAGGGATACTTGCGCGTCAGCAGTTCGTAGAGGGTAACGCCGCAGGCATAGAGGTCGCTGGCCTCGTTCGCGGCCTGGCCGGAAAACAGTTCCGGCGCCATGTAGGAGGGCGTGCCGGGATTGTTGATTTCGCGGAACTCGTCGCTGTCGCTGGCGGCAACGCCCAGATCGAGGATGCTGATCTGTCCCTGGGAACCCAGTTGCAGGTTGTCCGGCTTGATGTCGCGATGGACGACGGCGAGCCGGTGCAGGAGGGCCACGCCCTTGAGCAGCCTGATGCCGATCTGGGCTACCTCGTGGGGGGCGAAGCGGTGGCCGCGGACGAGCCGCGCCTTCAGCGTTTCTCCCTCCTGCCAGGCCATCAGGTAATAGAGGTGGGCGCGCGCCTCGTGGCCGATCACCTGGGGAAAGCAGGGCGCCACGGCGCGGCGGGCCAGCCATTCCTCGTGCACCAGGGCTGCGATCGCCTCCTCGTCTCCGGCTTCGGGTCGCAGCGTCTTCAGCACCAGCGTCTCGCCGGCGTCGGCTTCGCGCCGCACCACCTTGTAGAGCAGCGTGACCCGCGACTCGTGCAGGAGTTCGAGGACGCGCAAACCGTCGATCTCCTGGCCGGGTTTGAGGCGCGGCGGCAGCGGCAGCTTGCGCGCCGACGCCAGGGTGTCGCGCAGGTTGTTGGCCGGCACGCCGACGACATCGGCCACCAGGGCCGTGCAGTTGTCCGTGGAGCCGCGCCGTTCGGCCTCGAAGGCCAGCGCGTCGGCGGCTCGTTCGGCGCCAGGGTGGCGAGCCAGCAGTTCGCCGATGCCGCCATCGGTCAGCGTAGCCCAGACGCCGTCAGAGACCAGGACGAAGCGATCGCCGGGCTGCAGTTCGCCGTCGGTCCGATCGACCACGAGGTGGTCGTCCAGACCAATGGCGCGACGCAGGACGTTGGAAAATTCCGGATGGTCCCAGGTGTGGTCCTCGGTCAACTGGGTCAGCCGACCCTCGCGCCACAGATAGGCCCGGGTGTCGCCGACGTGGCCGACGTAATAGCGCGAACCGCGCAACACCATGGCGGTGAGCGTGGTGGCCATGCCGGCCTTCTCCGGAGCCTTGCGGGCATGGGACAACAGCCAGCGGTTGGCGGCCTGGAGCACCGCGTCGAGGGACTTGGCGACACCCCAGGTATCCGGGGTCGAATAATAGTCGGCGAGCAGGTTGCGCACCGAGAACTCCGCCGCTTCGCGGCCGTTGGCATGGCCGCCGACGCCGTCGGCGACCACCAGGAGCATGCCCTTGACCGCGAGCTCTGCGCCCTCGGGAGCCGTCGCGCCGACAAAGTCTTCGTTTCGGCCGCGCCGCCCGGCCAGCGTCGAATGAGCTAGGGCGACGCTCAACTGCCCCGCAGCGCCCTTCACTGCGATGGGCGCTGCGGCAGGCTTGCGCAGAGGAACCAGGTTCATGTCGGTCTCGCCGCTCATGCGTCGGATTTCAGATCCGCGCCGTGGTCATCGACGCCGCTCCCCAGGTGGTGCGCCAACGCATCTTGACCGATGTGAGCCCGATCAGGGCGACGATAGCCAATGCGGCGAAAATCAGCAGGCCGGCCTGATAGCTTCCCGTGAACTGCTTGGAATAACCGAGCGAAGAGGCGAGGTAGAAGCCGCCAACGCCGCCGGCCATGCCGACCAGCCCGGTCATGACGCCGATCTCGCTGCGGAAGCGTTGCGGCACCAGTTGAAAGACCGCGCCGTTGCCCATGCCCAGCGAGAGCATGGCCACCACGAAGACGCCCAGGGCGGCCCAGGCGGTCGGCAGCCCGATGCTGACGATGGCCAGGGAGATCGCGGCGACGAGGTACATGGCGGTCAGGCTGCGGATTCCGCCGATGCGGTCGGCCACGGCGCCGCCTATCGGTCGCACCAGCGAGCCGGCGAAAACGCAGGCGGCAGTGTAGAAGCCGGCAGTTTTGGCGTCGAGGCCGTACTGGGCATTGAAGTAGATCGTCAGGGAGGACGCCAGGCCAACGAAGCCGCCAAAGGTGACCGAGTAAAAGAACATGAACCACCAGGCATCCTTGTCCCGCAGCACCTTGAAGTACTGGGCCAAACTCTTGGGAGCCGGGCATTCGGGCGCATCCTTGGCCAGCAGCAAATAGACGACGAGGACGATACCGAGCGGAATCAGCGCCAGGCCGAGGACGTTGCTCCAGCCGAAGGCGGCGGCGAGACCTGGGGCGAACAGGGCGGCCAGCACGGTTCCGGAGTTGCCGGCCCCGGCGATGCCCAGCGCCGTGCCTTGGTGCTCGGGGGGGTACCAGCGCGAAGCCAGCGGCAACGCCACGGCGAACGAGGCGCCGGCAAAGCCGAGGAAGACTCCCAGGATCAGGGTTTCAGGGAAAGAATGGACGCCGTGATGCCAGGCGTAGGCCAACGCCGCCAGCACGATGATCTGGCCGATGGTGCCGGCCCTCTTCGGCTTCAGGTGATCGACCAGGATGCCCATGACGATGCGCAGCACCGCGCCGGCGAGTACCGGCGTCGCCACCATCAAGCCGCGCTGGGCGAAACTCAGGCCGAGATCCTGGGAGATCTGCACGCCCAGCGGCCCCAGGATGACCCAGACCATGAAGGACAGATCGAAATAGAGGAAGGAGGCGAACAGCGTCGGGGCATGTCCGGCCTTGAGGAAGGATTTCTTGTCCAATTTGGAGCTCCTGTTCATGACGATGACTGCACGATCGATGCCGTCTTCAGCGGCGGCTGGCGTTGCGGGCTGGTGGCTGAGAGTTCGTCTCTATCCATGGGTGCATCTCCCTCGGGCCGAAAAAAAAGCGGCGCGCTTCCCCCTGCTGCGGAAACGCGACGCCTTTGTCGTCGGTCGGGACGCCATTGCCCCGACCATGCCTTTCCTAACGCAACAACAATGCCAACTTTCCATTGCCGGCCGTAAACCGGCTTCCTGTATGGCTTGTCGGAGGTTATGGAGCCAGGGGCAGGGGCCGGACTTGAGCACTAGCCGCACTGTTGCGGTGCAATATGTGCCTGGACGCACAAGGGCAGGGCTGCACTTCCATAGCCGAGGTGCCCAAGCCGGGCTCGGGAGTTGCGGTGCGGATCGACCGAGCGCTGGCAGCTTTGTCGCGCGACAGCTTGCCCTATCGCCATGCCGGAACTGAGTGAGATCGACGCCTCAGCCGGCCCCCGACAGGTTACCGGGCTTCAGCAGTCACGCTCTCCCGATCGCGGATCGCCAGCTCTTACGGCGAACCCGGGCAAGCCGGAGTGAAGATCGCCAGGAGCTCGGAATCCCGGCCCAGAGCCTTGCTTCTGCGATGAAAAGTGGTTAGTCTGTCACTATTGCTTTATTCATTTGTCACGGAGAGAATCATGAGCGAACTGAGCCAAGTCACTAAAGAAAAATTGATTGCCGATTTCCGCGTTGTCGTGGCCGATGCAGAAGAGATGCTGCGGGCCACCGCCGGCCAGGCTGGCGAAAAGATGGGCGAATTGCGCAGCAAGGCGCAGGATCACCTGAACACCGCCAAGGCCAAGCTGGCCGAAGCCGAAGCCGCTTTGGTCGACAAGGCAAAGCAGGTAGGCCGCGCCGCTGACGACTACGTGCAGGACAATCCCTGGGCTTCGGTCGGCGTCGCCGCGGGCATCGGCTTTCTCGTCGGCCTGCTGATAGGCCGACGCTGAGTCTCCCGACGATGGGCGGCGGCCTGTTCGCCTCGCTACGAGGCCTGTTGAACACGGCGCTCGGGCTG
Organism: uncultured Sterolibacterium sp.; assembly: GCA_903904605.1. GTDB lineage: Bacteria > Pseudomonadota > Gammaproteobacteria > Burkholderiales > Rhodocyclaceae > CAIYYX01. The sequence goes on along the minus strand of CAIVDC010000059.1, from coordinate 3,933 downwards.
CTGGAGAACCGCCTCGAGCTCCTTGCCACTGAATTAGAGGAAGAAAAGCTCCGCCTGCTCGGACTGATCGGCTATGGCGCCTTGGCGTTGTTGCTGCTGGGCACCGGAATCGTGTTCCTGGCGCTATTCCTGACCGTGCTCTTCTGGGAAAGCCATCGTCTGCTGGTGCTCGGCTGCTTCACCGCATTATTTCTGGTCTGCGGCGGCATGGCACTGTCCATGGTCTGGCGTTGCGCACGTGCCCGGACCCGCCTGTTCTCCTCCAGCCTGGCGGAATTGGCTGAAGACCGCGCCGCGCTGGGCCGCCGAGAGGAAGGGGAGAGCCGGTGAGCCCGGGATTGCTCGAGTTGGCCCTGAAGAAACAGCGCCTGCGGCTGAAGAGCGCCGACTTGCGCAGCACCTTTGCCGATCAGGCAGGCGCTTGGGCGCCGGCTTTTTCCGCGGTCGACCGGGTGCAGGCGGGGATAGCCTGGCTGCGCCGCCACCCGGCACTGCCGGTAGCCGCGCTGGTAGCCCTCCTGGTGGCGCGGCCGCGCGCCGCGCTGCGCTTGGCCGGGCGGAGCTGGCTGTTCTGGCGCGGCGTACAGCGCTTGCGTGGTGCCTTCATGGGCGTGCGCGCCGCAGGCCCGGGAGGAAGATAAAACCGCCGCCCTGCACAATCGTCCGAGGATGCCCGGCCGTCAATTGCACCGTATTTCCCTGTCTGCTCCATCGATCCAGGGGCTTTTCCGCGACGAGAATACCGAGGTGATCCGCTATGCCGCAATCGCCCTGCTGCTCGGGGGCTGCGGGCTTCTGCCCCCGGCTCCGTCCCCTCCCGCGCCGACGGTTTCCTCGGCGAACGAAAGAGGCCGGGACATCGCGGTCTACGCGCTGGGCCTGATCGACACCGGCTACCGCTATGGCGGCAAGAACCCCGAAGCCGGACTCGATTGCAGCGGCATGGTGAGCCATGTCTTCAGCCAGGCGGCGGGAATCCGGCTGGCCGGCAGCGCCGCCGACATGGCCAAAAAAGGTCGTCCGGTCGAATTGAGCAAACTGCTGCCGGGCGATCTGGTGTTTTTCAACACCCGTCACAAACCCTTTTCTCACGTCGGCATCTACATCGGCGACGGGCGTTTCGTCCATGCGCCGAACTCGAACGGCCGGGTCCGCGCGGAAAGCCTGAATCACGGCTACTTCGCCGCGCATCTCGAAGCGGCCCGGAGCTATTTCGACTGAAGTCTCGACCGGTCTCAGGGCGTCTCGCGGATGGCCTCGCGTTCGAAATCCTCCGCTGACCTGCCCGCGGCAAGCGCGATCAGTTTCGGATAGGCGCGGACCATCTCCGCAGACAGTTCCTCGTAAGGCAGATCATCGAACTCCCCGTGGTAGTTGACGTATTCCATGTGCCGCCTCGCGCGGGCATCGAAGGGCTGCATCAGCGAGTCCGCGGTGCCATCGAATTCCAGCGGCAGCACGTGGAAACGCTCGCACATTTCGACGTTGAATACCGGCGTCGCCTTCAGCCATCGGCCGTCGAGCAGCAGGGCGACATAGCCGTGCCAGGAAAACAGGTCCGTGCCGGTCATCTGCAGGAGGCGCTCGGTCGCCAGATGGTTGCGCACGTCGGCAAAACCCGGGCGTGCCGGAATGCCCAGCAGGCGCAGTCCGGCGGCATAGAGCAGCGCCTTGGGCACGCAGTAGGCGGCGCCTTCGAGCACCGTGTGACTGGCCTGGTACCACGCCGGCTCGATGCGGAAGCGGTAGGGATCGTAGCGGATGCCATCGCGCACGGCGTAATACAGCCGCACCGCTCGTTCCCTCTGCGTTCCCGCATCGCCCACCGCCTTGTGGACGAAGTCCTGCACCTCGCGCGATTCGTAGTCTAGGAAGAAGGTCGGTGCCAACCAGGCCGGATCGATGTTCATTGAAGCTCCAAGCGGATCGAGGTCATTGCGGCCAGGCGCGCTCCAGGATGCCGGCGAAGTCGCTGTCGCCGGCCAGGGTGCCGAAGGCCTGCCCCCGGTTTCCGGCGAGGCGCGAGGCGCAGAAGGCACCGGCCACGCTCTCGGGGGCGAAGCGCAGCAGCAAGGCGCCCTGCAGCGCCAGGGCGATATTCTCGGTCACCAGACGCGCGCGCGACTCGAGGCCCTCGGGCCGCATCAGCTCGTCCTTGAGTTTCGCGGCGAACTTGTCGAGCCGTGGGTCGCGTCCCAGTGCCGGCGCCAGTTCCGCGGCCAGAGCCTCTAGGCAGCGCGGATTCTTGGCCATGGCGCGCAATACGTCCAGGCACATGACATTGCCCGAGCCTTCCCAGATCGAATTGAGCGGCATCTGGCGGTAGACCCGCGCCATCACGCCCTCCTCGATGAAACCGTTGCCGCCGAGAACCTCCATCGCCTCCGCGCCGACCGTCGGTCCGCGCTTGCAGATCCAGTACTTGACGGCCGGCGTCAGCAGACGGCGCAAGGCCAGGGCCTGCTCGTCCTGCTCGTCGAAGGCGCGCGCCAGGCGCAGCGCCAGGGCCGTCGCGGCCTCGGACTCGACGGCGAGATCCGCCAGGACGTTTCTCATCAGGGGCTGCTTGATCAGCAGTTGGCCGAAGGCCGCGCGATGGTGGGCGTGATGCAGCGCCTGTGCGACCGACTGGCGGATCAGGCCGGCGCTGCCCAGCGCGCAGTCCAGACGGCAGTAGGTGCCCATCTCGAGGATGGTCGGCACGCCGCGGCCTTCCTCGCCGACCAGCCAAGCGCTGGCGCCCCAGAACTCCACCTCGGCGCCCGCGTTGGAGCGGTCGCCCATCTTGTCCTTGAGGCGCTGGATGCGGATCGCGTTGACCTTGCCGTCGGGCGTGAAGCGCGGCAACAGGAAGCAGGAGAGGCCGCCGGGCGACTGCGCGAGAATCAGGAAGGCGTCGCACATCGGCGCGGAGAAGAACCATTTGTGGCCGACGATGCGGAATTCGCGCCCGCCGGCATCGGCGGCGACCGGCTCGGCCCTCGTGGTGTTGGCGCGCACGTCCGAGCCTCCCTGTTTCTCGGTGAGGCCCATGCCCAAGGTCACCCCGCGCTTTTGCTGCGCCGGCAGGAAACGCCCGTCGTAGTCGCGCGAATAGATGCGCGGCAGCCACTCTTCGGCGAGCGGCCGGTCGCGCGCGATGGCGGGCACCACGGCATAGGTCATGGTGGTAGGGCAGAGCGTGCCGTCCTCGGTCTCCGCATACATCATGAAGAAGGCGGCGCGCCTGACCTGGGCGCCCGGCTTCGGTTCGGACCAGGGAGCGCTCGACGCGCCGTGGCGCTTGAGATAAGCCATCAGTTCGTGGTAACTCGGATGGAACTCGACCTCGTCGCAGCGCCGGCCGCCGTGGTCGAAGAGCTTGAGCGTCGGCGGAAACCGGTTCGCCTCCGTCGCCTGCCGGATCATCTCGGTCGAGCCCAGTTCGGCGCCGCGCGCCATCATCCAGTCGTGCGCGTCGCCGGCGCCTTCGCGCGTCAGCGCCTCCTGCAGGGCGATATTGCCCGAGTACAGGTTGACGTCCGCCAGGGGCGACGCCTGGTTGAAAACCTCGTGGGTCGTCATCAACGGCAAGTGGCCAGTGTCCATCGCAGCGTTCCTTTGCCAACAGCTTTTCATTCTGGCATAGAAACATTAGCGCGGTGAAGGGACCTGGAAGCCAAGGCCTTCGACCGTTCGGATTACTGCAGCGTCACACCGGAGATACGGATCACCTTGCCCCATCGCTCGGTCTCCTGCCGGGTGAACTGGGCCATCTCCGCCGGCGTGCTGCCGATCGCATCGAGGCCGAGCTCGTCCAGGCGCTTGGCGACATCCGGCTGCTTCAGGGCCTCGACCGCCGCCGCGGACAGCTTGTTGACGATTGCCGGGGGCGTCTTCGGCGGCGCGGCCAGCGCAAACCATGTGCTCGAGAGAAAGCCCGGCAAGACTTCG